>NZ_JBISCE010000038.1:0-202773 GCF_044385685.1 Streptomyces sp. ALB3
CCCCAGTTGTCGGCGCTCCTGCGCTCGTCGCGTGAGTGGTTGTCGTGGATGCTCTGGACCAGGTCGCCGCTGTCGCCGAGAAGGAGTGCCATGTTCTTGGTGGCCTGGTCCCACTCCGCCTGGACTCCGCGGTACATCTGCTGGTCGTCGCCCTCCCAGGACATCACGAGCGGCTTCAGCTCGTCCTCGAGGTTGTTGAGGGTCGTGATGATCTGCTGGGTCTGGCCCTTCAGTTCCTCGATCGCGTTCCGGACCGTGGAGTACTGCACATCGATGATGCCGTCGGCCATGGTGTCTCCTTCGGGTGGCCGGGCGTCGGTGGCCCGGGAAGCTCACGGTTTCCGGCCTCCTCGGAGGGGCCGGGGCCGCAGGGGTGGGTCAGCGCAGCGCTTCGAAGACGCCCTGGCTGGTCTTGCTGTTGAGCACCTCGGTCAGGTCCTGGTTCTCCTTCGCCAGGCGGTTGGCCGAGGTCACGTTCTCCTGGAGCGCGTCGATCATCTTGCTGATCTGGACGACGACCTTCTGCGCCTCGGAGTTCCAGCTGCGGAAGAGCTTCAGCAGAGCCTGGCCCTCGTCACCGCCGACGCCCGAACGCGCCGCGACCTCGGCCACGTTGTTCTGGATCTTCTCCACCGCGGCCCGGGCCGACTCCAGGGAGGAGACACCTCCCAAGCCCTTGGCATAGTCCGCTTTCCTGCCGGAACCGTCCGCCATGTCACGCTCCCTTCGTTCAGGCGAGTCTCCTCGCACCGTTGCCGCTGAGGCTAAAGAGAATCCACCGCCCGGCGCAACGTATGCAGGGAAGATTTGAGCATAGGTCAGCTCGCGAGAATCCCGGCGCGGCAATGGAGTTGGCCAAATGTTTCCCGGAAATGAACGCGGCCCGCCCACCGTCCGGGGCGGTGGGGCGCCAACTCGGCGCCTCGACCCGATTCGGTCGGGAAACGGGCAGCCGAATAGCGGAACCGGTCATCCGGGCGGTCCGTTTCCCACAGAGCGTGTGCGTCCCCGAGTGGGCCGTCACAGGTGCGGCCGTGAAAAAAATTTGAGCTATTCCTGAGCTTTACCGGCGGGCTCCATGTACGTCGAATGGGACCGGAGGTGACAAGAGTTCAGCAGGAAGTCACTCCGGCCCTCCCTTTTCACTTCTCCGGCGCCGTATGCGGTTTATGCCGGAATTCAGGACGTGGTGGCGACCGCGCCGGACGTGTCCTCCGCCCGCTCCGCACCAACCTTCTCCCCGTCCTGCTCCTCCCCCGTCCCGGAACCGCAGCGCGGAGCTGTGACCTTGGGCTTCGCGGCGCCGGAGGCGGCGGCCGGGTCCAGGTCCGCACCCGTCGGGAGGGCTGCGAGCAGTGGTGCGGGGACCGAGCCGATGTCCCCTTCCGCGTAACCGAGCGCCGCCAGGGAGTCCTTGGCCGAAACCCGGTACTTCACGCCGTTCTCCGCCACCAGGTAGGTGGTCCCGGCGTGCGCGGCGCCGCTCGCGTTCAGGGCCCGGACCAGGGCGCCGTGCCCCGGCCGCACCACCGTGGCGTCCGTCCGGACACAGGCCGCCCGCAGCGGCTGGGCGGTTCCCTCCGACACCGCGACCGGTGCCAGCTCGGCCAGCGGTACCAGCACCGACTTGATCCGGGCTCCACCGTCGTCGCCGTCCACCTGCGCGCACAGCGCCGTGCCGCGCGGCGCCGGCTGCGGGGCCGGAGGCGTCTCCGGCAGTTCCGCCGACCCCGCGGTGCCCGCGTCCGCCGCCCGGTGCTCGCGCAGGGCGTCCGCGCCGACCGCGCGCACCTGCGGTGACTGCCCCGCGTAGGCGTCCTTCTGCGTTGCCGGGTCGCCCAGTACAAGCGCCGCGCCGAGCCGGGTCAGCGGCACCAGGCCGTCCTGCCGCAGCAGGTGGTAGCTGGTTCCTCCGCCGGGCACGCTGACCTCGAAGAGCTGGCCGATCCGGCTGGCTTCACCACCGAGCACCGGGCCCTTCCCGCCCCGCCCCGGGACCTCGGGCGGCTTCAGGGCGGGTCCGGGAGCCAAGGCGTCGAGGAAGGCCGCCGAGACCGGCATCGGCCGCTCGGAACCGTAACCGAGGGCGTTGCGGGCGTCCGAGGCGCGGTCCAGCGCCAGCCGGCTGCCCCGCCACACCAGGTACTCGGTGCGGTCCGGACCCCGTACGAGCACCCCGCGGTCCCCGGCGACACCGCGTGAGTCCAGCGGCGCCCCCGCGACCAGGGTGGTGGCGCCCGGCTCCTCCACCCCGGTCCCCGTCACGGCTCCGGACGTGCTGGGCTCCGCCCCGTCCGGTCCGGTGACGCACATGTGCCAGGCTCCGCCGTCGAGCTGGCCGGGTCCTGGCAGGGTGTCCGGTGCGCCGGGGATGCCGGCGGGGGACCCCACGGGAACGTCCCGCAGCGAGGCGGTGGCGACGTCCACGGTCGCCAGGTCCGAGCCGCCGATCAGTCGCGCGGAGGCGTAGTTGCGTACCGGATGCAGTACGCCGTCGGTGCCGGTCCACAGGTACCGGGCCCCTGTGTCGCGGTTGACCACCAGGTTCCTGCCGTCGCGCCAGCCGTCGTTGCCGCCGGGGCGCAGCAGCCCGTAGACGGTGGCGCCCGCGCCGACCAGGAGGGTGACCAGTACGCCGAAGACCACTCCCCGGGTGGTGCGCCCGAGCGGGCTCTCCGGGGCGTCCGGGTCAGCCGTCAGCAGGCCCGAACTCAGCCTGCCCATCATGAAACCGTGGGCCTGCACCTGGTCGCGTTTGGACTGCACAGCCTCTCCTCAACTCGTTTTGCGTGTACCGGCGTACGGGTGTGCTCAGCCGAACAGGCCGCGCAGCCAGCCGAAGAGGCCGGCCACCCACAGGCAGAGCGGCAGCAACGCGACGGCGAGGCCGGTGTGCGCCAGTTCCGCCGCACGGCCCCAATACGGCAGCACCCGACGCCCCGGCACCGTCCAGGAGGCGGTCACGAGTCCGGCCGCCACGGCGAGCAGTACTCCGAAGACCACGACGCGGCCGTCCGCGTCGCTGTCCACCGCCCAGGCGCGCGCCATCAGCAGCAGCCCCCAGATCCCCGGCAGCGCGAGGGCAAGTCGCTGGCCGATGTGCACCAGGCCCCGGCAGTGGAGGAGCAGCAGGAGGCTGAGCGCGAGGGCGGTGAGCACCTCGGGCAGGTCGGGGTTCTCGGCGAGGACCACCAGGGCGGCCGCGACGACGGCGCCGGTGGCGCCGAAGAGGGCGGTGACCCATCGCCCGGCCAGTTCGGTGCGCTCGGCGACCTCGTCGCCCGCGTACGGGTCGATGCCTTCCTGCAGCTCACCGGCGGTGGACGGCAGGGACGGCATCCGCATCCCGGCCAGCTTGAAGGCGAACGGTGCGACCGCCCCCGCGGCGAGCACCGCCACGGTCGCCACCAGCGCCACCGCGGCCGGCGCGTCGAGGCCGGTGTACCCCACCAGGGCCCCGGCGATCGCGGTGGCCACCGCGACCGTCGCGGTGGCCAGCAGGGCCGGGGCTCCGACGGCGGTGGCGGCCAGCGCGAGGACCGCGCCCCCCGCTCCGGCGGCGCCGGCCGCGAGCAGTCGTGCGCCCACCACCTGTGCCGCGTCGGGGCCGGTGAGGTCGCCACCGGGCAGTACCCATCCGACGAGCGCCAGGCAGGGTGCGACGAGCAGGCCGAGCGCGGTCGCCGAGAGACGGTCGCCGACGGCGCGGCTGGCAGAGCCCGCGCCCGCGAGCAGGAGCAGTCCGACGACGGCCGCGCAGGCCGCCCTGGAGGCACCGGAGCCCGTCGTCACCCCCGGCCGGAAGACCAGCACGAGGGCGGTCACCACGGTGGCCACGGCTGTGCCGACCAGCAGGCCGCGTGCGGCCCCGGGGTGCCAGGTGTGCAGACGCCGGCCCACGGTCTCGGCTATCCCGTCGACCAGGTCGTCGAGCCGTGCCTCGGGCAGCGCCTCGGTGTGGGGGCGCAGGTGGAGCACGGTGCCGTCGGCCAGCCCGGCGCGTGCCAGGGTGGTCTCCTCGTCGAGCGGGGCGTCCCCCAGGCGCTGGAGCACCCAGCCGGCGTGGTCGAGCCCGGCTTCCTCGGCCTCCTCGCCGACGTACCGCAGCAGGGTGGGGAGCAGATCGGCGACCGGCACGTCGGCAGGCACCGCCAGATCGATACTGACGCTCGGTGCACGTACGGTCAGGCGGCACGATTCGGCCACCGCGCTGTCGGTCATCAGCTGAACTCTCGTCTTCCGGAAGGCTTTGACAGGAGGACTTCCCCGCGAGAGGGGATGTGCGAACAGTACGGAAGGCCTGTGCGGCCCCGAACCGGGGGCCCGGGCACGGAATGTGCGTCCGCGGACCCGGTGACGACCGCCCCGCGTGGACAGGTCGCGTTCCGTGAATGCACACTACTGCCTACGACCACCGGGTCGTGCTGCGGATCGGACTCCATTTATCCGAAATGTGGTCGGGCATCACGGAAGTTGACCGCTCCCTGCCATCCGCTCGAGACATTCATCCGGCGTTCACCGTCCGTCATGCGGGGCCCGGGTGAATCGCGCGGTGCGGCCTTTTCCACCACCGGGTGCGCCGGAATTGCGGTGCGGGCCGGGAAGTCAGTGAACCGGAGGATCTGTTCCCTTGAGTGTCGTGCTGTTTCGCCGCCCCGCCCGCAGGCGCGGGCCGGAGATGCCCGAGGGGCAACTGACCCTGCAGGAGCCGCCGGTCCTCGCCGAGACGGTGCCCGACACCTCGGCGATCTGGACCTACCTGCCGATGGCCCTGATGTCGGTGTCGATGATGCTGATGTTCCTGCGGCCCGGCGGTGGGAACAGCGTCTTCATGTATCTGGCGATGGGCGTCATGGCGCTCTCCGCCGGTGCCATGCTGCTCGGGCAGCTGATGCGCCGCTCCAGCGAGCGCAAGCAGCGCCTGAAGGGCGAGCGCCGCGACTACCTCCGCTACCTGGCTCAGACCCGCAAGCGGGTCCGGGCCACCATCACGGAGCAGCAGCGGGCGCTCGCCTGGCGCCACCCGGAGCCCGCATCGCTCCGCTCCCTGGCCCGCACCTCACGGCTGTGGGAACGCCGCCCGACGGACGAGGACTTCGGCGAGGTCCGGCTCGCGGTCGGGGAGCAGCAGCTCGCCCTCACCCTCAACCCGGTCTCCACCCGCCCGGTGGAGGACCTCGAGCCCCTCTGCGCGCACGCCCTGCGCCGATTCATCCGTGCCTACTCCACCATCCCCGAACAGCCCCTCGGCCTTTACCTGCGCTCCTCGGCCCGCATCCTGCTGCGCCCCGAGGAGACGCCCGGACAGGAGCCCGCCGAGCCGGGCACCCCGCCGCCGGCGGGGGACGGCGAGGGCCCCGGCGCCGAAGCGGTGCGCTCCCTGGTCCGCGCCGTGCTCGGGCAGCTCGCGGTGTTCCACGCGCCCGAGGAGCTGTGGATCGCCCTGTGCGTCAGCGACGAACGGCGGCCCGACTGGGAGTGGGTTAAGTGGCTGCCGCACGCCCTGGACCCGCACGAGGAGGACGGCGCCGGCCAGGCCCGCCGCATCACCGCGGACCTGACGGAGCTCGACGACCTGCTGGGGGCCGAGTTCGCCGAGCGCCCCGGTTTCGATCCGGAGGCCCGCCCCGGCCGCGACGAGCCCTACACGATCGTCGTCCTGGACGGTGTCACCGTTCCTGAGGGCCACCGCTGGGAGGGGCACGGCTACCGCAACGCCCTGGCACTCGACATATCCGGGGCGCTGCGCTGGCGCCCCGGCCGCAACACGCTGCGGCTGACCGTCGGGCCCGGCCAGGTGAGCCTGGTGCGGACCGACCGCAGCCGCAAGGAGCGTTCGGTGCCGCTGGGCCGGCCCGACCGGCTCGGCCCCCTGGGCGCGGAGTCACTGGCCCGGCTGCTCACTCCCCGCCGGATGAGTCTGGGCACCGACATCGCACAGCCGATGGACACCGATGTCGAGCTGACCACCCTGCTCGGCATCCCCGACCTGCACCGGCACGACCCGCACACCCTCTTCGACCGGCACACCGGTTCCGCCCGCCTGCGGGTGCCGATCGCGGTCGGCGTGGACGGCCGTCCGGTGGACCTCGACATCAAGGAGTCCGCCCAGGGCGGCATGGGCCCGCACGGCATGCTCATCGGCGCCACCGGATCCGGGAAGAGCGAGCTCCTGCGCACCCTCGTCCTGGGGCTCGCCCTGACCAACTCCTCCGAGACCCTCAATTTCATCCTGGTCGACTTCAAGGGCGGCGCGACCTTCCTCGGTCTGGAGGAGCTCCCTCACACCTCCGCCGTCATCACCAACCTCGCCGACGAGGTCGCCCTGGTGGAACGCATGCAGGAC
Source organism: Streptomyces sp. ALB3 (assembly GCF_044385685.1). NCBI lineage: Bacteria > Bacillati > Actinomycetota > Actinomycetes > Kitasatosporales > Streptomycetaceae > Streptomyces > Streptomyces sp. ALB3. Next base: position 6,347 of record NZ_JBISCE010000038.1, read on the forward strand.
GCCCTGCACGGTGAACTCATCCGCCGCCAGGAGCTGTTGCGTTCGGCCGGCAACTACACCTCCGCCCTCGAGTACGAGCGCGCCCGCGCCGGAGGAGCGCGGCTCGCCCCGCTGCCCAGCCTGTTCGTGGTGGTCGACGAGTTCAGCGAGCTGCTCTCCGCACACCGGGAGTTCATGGATCTCTTCGTGATGATCGGCCGCCTCGGCCGCTCCCTGGGGGTCCACCTCCTGCTCGCGTCGCAGCGACTGGACGAGGGCCGCATGCACCAGCTCGAGAGCCACTTGTCGTACCGCATCGGCCTGCGCACCTTCTCCGCGATGGAGAGCCGTGGCGTGCTCGGCGTCCCCGACGCCTACGAGTTGCCGGCCCAGCCGGGCAGCGGCTATCTCAAGTCCGGCGTGGAGGCCCTGACCCGCTTCCGTGCCGCCTACTCCTCGGGAACGTACCGGCGCCGCACCGGCGCGGTGGTGCAGGCCCGGGTGGCCAGCCAGGTGGTGCCGTGGACCAGCGGCTGGGTGGTGCCCCGCACCCTGGATCCCGCCACCGAGCCGGAGCCCGAGACCGAGGAGGCGGGTGACGAGGAGGCTCTGCTGGACGTCGCCCTCGACCGGCTGCGTGGCTCCGGGCCCGCCGCCCACCAGGTGTGGCTGCCGCCGCTGGACGAGCCGTCCCCGCTGGACGCCCTCCTGCCGGGGATCTCTCCCGACCCGGAGCGCGGCCTCACCGCCGCCGGCTGGTCCGGCACCGGCAGGCTGCGGGTACCGGTCGGGCTCGTGGACAAGCCCTTCGAGCAGCGCCGTGACCCCCTGGTGGTGGACCTCTCCGGTGCCGGTGGCCACGTCGCCGTCGCGGGTGGTTCGCAGAGCGGCAAGTCCACACTCGCCCGCACGCTGATCGCCGCCCTCGCGCTCACCCACACTCCGGCCGAGATCCAGTTCTACTGCCTCGACTTCGGCGGTGGCGGCCTCTCCCAGCTCGCCGCCCTCCCCCACGTGGGCGGTGTCGCGGCGCGGCTCAACCCGGAGCGGGTGCACAGGGCCGTCGCCGAGGTGATGACGCTGCTCGCCCGCCGTGAGCAGTTCTTCGTGGACCACACCCTGGACTCCATGCAGTCCTACCGCCGCCGCCGCGCGGCCGGGGAGTTCCCCGACGAGCCCTTCGGCGACGTGTTCATGGTGGTCGACGGCTGGTCCACGGTCCGCCAGGACTACGACGGCCTCATCCCCAAGTTCAACGAACTCGCCGCCCGGGGGCTCAACTACGGGATCCATCTGATCATCACCACCACCCGCTGGGTGGAGCTGTCCGCCCAGGTCCGTGACCAGGCCGCCACCCGCCTGGAACTGCGGATGGGTGACCCGATGGACTCCGAGATCGACACCCGGAAGGCCCGGGCGGTGCCGCGCAGCGGCGGTCGCGGCATCACCGCCGACAGCAAGATGCACTTCCTGGCCGGCCTGCCCCGGCTGGACGGCAGCGGATCCCTCGACGACCTCGGCGACGGCGTCACGCATCTGGTGGCCGAGATCTCCCGGCACTGGAAGGGAGCACCCGCCCCGCAGGTTCGGATGCTGCCGCACCGGCTCCCGCTGGCCGAGCTCCCCGCGCCCGAGGCCACCGAGGGCGGCGGTATGCGTCTCGCACTCGGCATCGACCAGGACGCCCTGGAACCGGTGTGGCACGACTTCAGCCGTACGCCGCACCTGATCGTGGTCGGTGACACGGAGAGCGGCAAGACCAATCTCCTGCGGGGCATCACCCAGGGCATCACCGCCCGCTACACCCCCCAGGAGGCGAAGATCATCGCGGTGGACTACCGCCGCACCCTGGTGGACGCCGTCCCGGAGGAGTACCGCATCGGGCACGTGATCTCCCTGGACAACCTCAAGGAGACCATCGAGGGCGCGGCCCGCGCGATGAAGACCCGCGTTCCCGGTGCCGACATCGCCCCCGCCCGCATGCGCCGGTGCGACTGGTGGACAGGCCCGCGTCTGTTCGTCCTGGTCGACGACTACGACATGGTCTCCGGCAACTCCTTCCAGAGTCCTTTCGAGCCGCTCTTCGAGAACCTGACGCTCGGCTTCGAGATGGGTCTGCACCTGGTCGTCGCCCGTAGTGCCATGGGGGCCGGCCGCGGCCTCAGCGACGGTCTCATCCGGCGACTCGACGAGGCCAACAACCCCGCGGTCCTGCTCTCCTGCCCGCCCACGGAAGGCCGCCTCTTCGGCGACGCCAAGCCCCTCAACCTCCCGCCGGGCCGCGCCCTCCACATCGCGCGTCGCCGGCCGCGGCTGATGCAGACGGCTCTGGTCGAGGAGAGCCCGGGCCAGCTGGACTGACACCGGACGACGAGACCCTCCTGAGGCGTACCTCAGGAGGGTCTCGCTCCGTCAGGACCCGCTGCTCACTCCGTACGTGCCCCGCCCGCGTCCGCCGGGCGCCATCCCCGGGCACGGGCGCGGGAGAACGCGAACCCGGCCCAGAGGACGGAGAGCACGGCGGCGGAGCCGAGCAGGACGAAGAGGGTGGCGCGGCCGGTGGCGCGGTCGGCCGCGGAGGTGTCGCGGACGGTCACGGGATCCGTGGCCCGCTCCGCGCCGGGGGCGCCCGCCGGGGCTCCGAGGACCGTGGTGACAGCGGCGTAGGCGTCCAGTTGCGGGATGTCGGCGGGATAGGCGGTCGCGGTCAGACGGCGGACGACATCGTCCGGTGACTCGTCGGGGTGGGCGGCTCGGACCAGTGCGGCGGCCCCGGCGGCGTAGGCCGTGGCCACCGCGACGCCGCCGCCGAGGTAGTGGCCGTCGCCCCTCGGACCGCCGGAGACCACCCCGGCGCCGGGGGCGGCCAGGTCGATGCCGCCGGTGGGGACGGAGCCGTCCGGGCGGGCGCCGCCGGGAAGCATGTCGGCGACCGAGAGGACGCCGGGATCCCCGGCCGGCCAGTAGGTGCGGGACCGGATCTCCTCGGTGCCGCCCCGGGAGGGCGGTTCCGGTGCCGCCGCTGCCACCACCACCGCGCCCGCGCGGCGCGCCTCGGCCACGGCACCGCTCAGCGCCGCGTCCTGGCCCGGCAGCGCCACCGCCACGGCGATCACGTCGGCCCGGGCAGCTGTCGCCTCGCGCAGCGCCTCCACGACGAGGCCGGCGCTCGCCCGCCCGCGCCGGTCGGTGCCGCGCAGCGCCAGGATCTCCGCGCCCGGGGCGAGTCCGGCCAGACGAGGGCTGTCACCGCCGGTTCCGGCGATCAGCCCGGCCAGGAACGTACCGAGCCCCACGCAGTCGTCACCGGCCGTACCCACGGCGTCGACCCTGCCCTTCAGCCCCTCCGCCCCGGGATCGACACCGGTGCCGATCAGTGCGACGGTGACGCCCGCACCGGTGCTGTGCCGGTGCAGCCGGTCCACGTCGAGGCGCTGGCGCGACCAGTCCTGCTTCCTGGCCTTCTCGCGGGAGGCGGGCGTGCAGGCCACCTCGTCGGCCCCGGGGTCGAGAGCCGAGGGCATACCCGGGAGTTCCTGGCCCTTCTTCCCGTCGGCCGCGGGGGCGCGTGAGGGGGGCGCCGCCTGTGCCTGGACGGCTGTGGGCAGCAGCAGTGCGGCCGCGAGGCCGGCGCCGGACAGCAGGCGGGCGGCATCGCGGACGGAACGGCTCATCGGGGCGCCACCTCCGGTGACGCGGCCGTGACGTCGGCGGGGAGGAGGACCCGCAGGTCGTCAAGGGTGGGTGCGGCCAGCGAACTGAGCCGTCCCGCCTGGCGGGTGACCATCGACTCGACCACCTGGCGGGCCAGCCGGGCGTTGCCGAAGGAGCGGTCCCGGGGCAGGGAGTCGAAGTACTCCTTGAGGAGGGGCCCTGTGCCGGGCCCGCACTCGTACCCCATGTGCGCGGCCTGGGCGCGGACGATCGTGACCAGTTCCTCCGACGAGTAGTCGGCGAAGGTGATCCGCCGGGGGAACCGGGAGGACAGACCGGGGTTGGAGGCGAGGAAGCGCTCCATCTCGTCGGTGTAGCCGGCGACGATGACGACCACCTCGTCGCGGTGGTCCTCCATCAGCTTCAGCAGGGTGTCCACCGCCTCCTGGCCGAAGTCGGCGCCGCCGCCGCGTGGGGTGAGGGTGTACGCCTCGTCGATGAACAGCACGCCGCCGCGGGCCCGTTCGAAGACCTCACGGGTGAGCTGGGCGGTGTGGCCTATGTACCGGCCGACCAGGTCGGCGCGGGCGGCCTCGATCAGCTGGCCCCGGTCGAGGACACCGAGCTGCGTCAGCACCTCGCCGTAGAGGCGCGCGACGGTGGTCTTGCCGGTGCCGGGCGGGCCCGTGAAGACCAGATGGTTGCTGAGCGAGGGAACCGGCAACCCGGCGGCGGCACGGTGGCGGGCCGTCGTGATGAGGTTGACCAGGTCCGCGACCTCGCGCTTCACCTCGGCCAGACCGATCATGTCGCCCAGGCGCGTCAGCGGGTCGTCGTCCGGTACGGCGGAGCCCGCCGTCGCGGCGGCGGTGGCGGAGACGTCGTCCGGCAGCAGGAGCCGCAGGTCGCGCTCGCTGACCTGGGGCTGCGCGGAGAGCCGTACCGCCTGCCTGTCCACCATCTCCTCGAACACCCCTCGTGCGGCGCGCCCGTTGCCGAATCCGGCGTCCCTCGGCATCGCCCCGAAGTGCGCGGCGAGTGCCTCGGCGGTGCCCTCTCCCAGCTCGTACTGGTGCTGGGCGCACATGCTGTCCATGATCGCGACCAGGTCGGGCACCGAGTAGTTCTCGAACTCGACGGTCCGTGAGAAGCGTGAGGCCAGTCCCGGGTTGGAGCCGAGGAAGGACTCCATCTCGCGGGAGTAACCGGCCGCCACCACCACCACGTCGTCGCGGTGGTCCTCCATCAGCTTCAGCAGGGTGTCCACGGCCTCGCGGCCGAAGTCCGCGCCACCGTTGCCGCTGTCCGCGGTGAGCGTGTACGCCTCGTCGATGAACAGCACTCCGCCGAGCGCCCGTTGGAACGTGTCGGTGGTCTTGATCGCCGTGCCGCCGACGACCTGGGCGACCAGATCGGCGCGTGAGACCTCCACCAGGTGCCCGCTGCGCAGCGACCCCAGCTCGGCCAGGATCGCGCCGTAGAGGCGGGCGACCGTGGTCTTGCCGGTGCCGGGCGGGCCGGCGAACACCAGGTGCCTGCTCATGGGCGGGGCGGGCATGCCGAGTTGTTCGCGGCGCTGGGCGAGCTGCGTCAGGTTGACCAGGGTGCGCACCTGCTGCTTGACGTTCTCCAGTCCGATCAGCGCGTTGAGGGCGCCGAGCGGGCCGTCCGCGCGGTCCGGAGACGGGCCGTCAGCGGCGCCGGACCCGGCCGGGTCGGTGTTCTCCGCGCTGCCGGTGCCCCAGGCGTCACGCTTGCCGTTGCCCGTGCTGTTGAGGCCGTCCACCGCGAGACGTTCACCGGGCGCCGTCTGCACCAGGCCCCCGCCCTCGTTCTCCCGGGCGAGGCAGTTGACCAGCGAGACCGGCGCGGTGGACTCCACCCGGAAGCCGTCCTGGGCGCCGCCGGTGGACTCGCAGCCGCTGAGTGAGGCCAGCGCGCCCTCACGCAACAGGAAGCCGTGCCCCTTGGCGGCGTGCACCGCGGTGCGGTTGGCGGTCAGCTCGCCGCCGGCGGCGACCACCACGCCCTCCTCGCCGGACATCTCGACGCGGAAGTCGCGGACGGTGACGTTCCCACCGTCCTCCACGACCAGGCCGCTGGTGGCCGTGTCGGACACCCCGCCTCCGGCCAGGTAGAGGGTGCTGCCCGAGGCCACGCGGACGCCCGCGCCCTTCGGCCGGACGATCTCGCAGTCCTCGGCCCGGCCCCGGGCGTCCCTGGTGGCCGCGATGCCGTCGCCGGAGGGCTCCACCAGCCGGGCCCGGCGCAGCAGCGGGTTGGCGCCGCCCAGGACCGCGACCGCGGGCGAGCCGCCGATCACTTCGAGGCGGTCCAGTTCGGCTGCCGAGTCCTCCTCCAGGAGCAGTCCCGTGCCTTCGCAGTCGCGCACCGTCAGCCCGGTCAGCGCCGGCGAGGCGGCTCCGGCGACGCGCAGCGCAGCGCCCTGCGCGCCGTCCACCCAGCAGTCCTCGAAGGTGCCGCGCGCGCGGTCGGTGACGAGCACGCCGTGGCCGCGGACGCGTGAGACGCGGCAGCGCCGCAGTACCGGGTCGGTGCCCCCGGCCAGGGTGATCCCGTTTCCGGAGGCGCCGGTGACGCGCACGTCCTCCAGTGTCGTGCGGCCGGCGCTGCTCAGGTGCACGCCGGTGCTGGTGTCGTGGACCACGGTGCGGATCACCGAGACGGCACAGTCCTGCTCCAGGGCGATGGAGGGCTTGTCGGTCGAGGAGATGTCGCAGTCCTCGACGCTGCCGCGGGTCTCGCCGTTGGCGAGGAGGCCGTTGCCGCGGGCGTCACGCACCGTGCAGTCACGGACGCGTGCCTCGCCCTGCTCCGCGAGGACCAGGCCACTGGTGCCCAGATGTTCGAGCGTGCAGGACTCCACGGTGGTGGGTGTGGTCGACGTGACGACGATGCCCGCGCCCTGCGGGTTGCTCACCCGGCAGTCGCGCAGCGCGAGGGAACCCGTCCCCCCGGCCAGCATCGCCGTCCAGGCCGCGCCGACGATCTCACAGCCGTCGAACGCGGCCTGCCCGCGCCGCACGTCCACGGCCGGCAGTTCGGCGTCGCCGCCGCGCAGGGTCAGCTCCGAGAACATCACGGCGTCCGCGCGCAGCGCGACCACGCTGCCCGAACGCGGCCGGATCTCCACCGTCCCCCGCCCCTCGGCCGCCGTGAGGGTGACCCTGGTGTGGATCACCAGGTTCTCGGCGTACGTCCCGGGCCGGACGCTGATGAGCGCACCGGTACGGGCTGCGGCGAGCGCCTCACCGATCGTCCGATACCGGTCCGTGGGACCGACCGACAGTACCTGGCGCGACACGCACCAACCTCCTTGCTACGACGGCGTCTTCCGCAAGCACCCCTCATCGCCGGGGGCGCGTCGACGAGCCGACGGTGCCATCATGCCCCGTCATCGGGGCACGCGGTCCCCGGGAGCCGTGCTCCCGGACTCGGGGCGCCCGGTCAGACGCTCCACTTCTGACTGTCGGAACCCGTGCAGCTCCACAGTTGCAGCGCCGCCCCGCTGCTCCGGTTGCCGTCCTTGATGTCGACACACATGCCGACGACCGTGTTGACCAGGTCGTGACTGCCGTTCAGGGCGAACTTCTGGGCGGCGTTGCCGTTGCACCAGACGATCTGGAGGGGCGTGCCGTTGCTGAAGTCGGCATTGGCCACGTCCAGGCACATGCCCTTGATGCGGACGGTCCCGTCGGAGGCGAACTGCCATTGCTGTGCGGGGGCGTTGTTGCAGTCCCACACGTGCAGTGCCTTGCCGTCGCTGAAGTCGTGGTCCGGTACGTCGATGCAGCGGCCGGAGAGATGGCTGCGGAAGGAGACGGGGGCGCTGAAGGTGACGGCGGTACCGCCGGCCTTCGCGGGCTGGTTCTTCGCCCCGCCCGTCGCCTTCTCCCCGCTGTCCTTCTTCGGCTCGTCCTTCGTACCGGCGGCCTTCTTCGGTGCGTCCTCGGCCGTGTCACGCTCCGCGGCGGGGGCGGGGGCCTGCTTCACCGGCTTCCCGGGTGTATCCGGCTTGTCGGTGTCCTTCTCGGTGGCTTCCGGGGAACCGGTTGCGGGATCGGTCACCGCGAAGTCGCCCGGGGTCTCCTGCGCGCTGCCGTCGAGCACGGTCCCCGCCGCCGCCACCGACGGCTGTTCAGGGTCCTTGTCGTCGTTCCCGGCGAACACCAGGAACGGCACCGACACGAGCAGCGCCCCCGCGACCGCCGCCCCTGCCAGCACCGCCTTGCCCGGCCTGCCCACGGGCCCCGTCTGCTGCTGCGGCCGGCCGATCGCGGTCGCGGTCATGGTGCGTACGAGCGCGGGCAGCCTGCTCTGGGCGGCGGCATCGGGCTCGGCTTCCGGCACGGACCGCGCGTCGGGGGAGGCCCCGGGCCCGGGCTCCGGCTCCGTCACGCCTCGGCGGCCGGGGGCCTTCTCGCCTTCCGCCGTCTCCTTCCCGGTTCCTCCGTCCGTCGCCTCTCCGCTCCCGGTCTCCCCGGACTCCGGCGCCGTCGTAGCGGACGCCCCGGCCTCCGCCCCGGTCTTCGGCTCTGCCGGCTCGGACGGGGGCGCGGCGGGGGCGGCGGTCGTGGCGGTGGTACCGCCCGCGGTCGTCTCCCCGCCTTCGGAAGCGGACACGGCGCGGGTCCGCGGAGTGGTGGAGGGGTGCTGGGGCGAACGCGTCACGGGGTCCTCCCTGTGGTGTGGGGCGGCCAGGGGCCGGATGGGCTGTCGGTCCGGCGGGCGGAGGGTTCCGCCGCATCGAGGCCGGTGGGCCGGACCGCACCGACGGGGGCGAGGGGGCCCTCCTCCGCCGTGGCGCCGGCTGCGGACACCGAGGCGCCGGCTGCCGGCTCCGCCGCGCCGCCTGCGGCGCGCTCGGGGCCGCGCAGACTGTCCGCCGGGACGAACAGGGGGGCCGCGGCCCCGGCGTTGACCATCAGCATGGTTCCGGGCCCTCCCGGTGAACGGGCCAGTTCCCGTCCCGCCACGGTGTCATGCCGAAGTGCCGCGGACATGAACTCGTGTGCGGGTGAGGTGAACACCAGGATCACCGGGGCCCCGTCCCGTCCGGCGGCCGTGAGCGGCCCGCCGTCCGGCGCGCGTACCACGGACACCTCCGCCTCCGCCAGCGCCGCGAGCGCCGCTTCCACCGAGCCGTAGCCGGTGGCGGCTCGCTGTGCCGCCGCGTCCACCGGGTCGGTGGGCTCCGGCCAGCCGAGGACGCGCGCCGAGGGGCGGTACGCGGGATTGGCGCGGTACTCCCCCAGGTCCCCGCTCTCCTCGGACCGCCACTCCCCCAGCACCGCCCACTCCGGCGGCGTGCGCTCCTCGGTCCACTCGGGGTCCACCACTCCGATCCAGTGCCCCGGCGCACGGCGGCCGGCAGCCTTGACGGCCTCAGGGATGCCGGAGGGGGGAGCACCCCCGTTGCTGTCGGGGCCAGGTGCCGCGGAGCCGAGGGCCGGCCCGGAGGCCTCCGGCATGGCGAACGAGGCGGCGTCCTGGCCCTCTTGCCGTTCTCCGGGGTACATCTCCACCTGGGCTCTTGGATGTGACGGTGTCTCAGTTCGCGCATGGCGACGCGCGCGCCGACGCTGATCAGATCGGGGAGTCAACAGGATGTCACATGAGCACCACCCGTAGGCATGTGCGGAAGATCCGTATCGGCCTCCTCCGTGCCCGTTTCGTGCCCGAAGTGAGAACTTTCCGGGATCAGTGAGGCGTGGGAGGACAAAGCGACGGAGGCGCCCGGGGCCGGGGACCGTGCGTCTTCTCCGCGACGGACTACGTTGGGTACGTCCTCGGGCCCTTCGACGTACGGCGCCTTCCCGGCCCGGCCGTCCGGGCCGAGGCCGTACGGGAGCACCTCGCAGCAAAGGGCGCGGGGCGGCCGCCGCCCGACCCGCCGGGTCGGGTGGGTCGCGACGACGAGGACCGGGCCGGTCCGGCCCGCCTCGACGCGTCGGTCGCCGACGCCCGCGAGGCGCCCCGGCGTTCGTTCTTCCGCCCCGCCTCCTGCCTGCCGGCAGGTCTGCCACCGAGGAGAAGCAACCACATGTCCCCCCAGCCTCCTTCCCCCGGCGCGAACACCGCGGCGCAGGCCGCATCCGGCGAAGAGGCGGCCGGCTCACCGCCCGTGCCCGTCCCACCGCCCGAGGAGGCGCCACGTCCGGCCGCCGGCCCCGAGACGGAGGCCGTCGCCGCCCCCGCCGGTGATTCCGCCACCACCACCGCACCCCCGCCCTCATCGGCCGGGGCGCCCGAGGAGGGCATCGGCCTGGCGACGGCCGCCGGGACGGCACCGGGCGCGAGGACCGGCACCGGCGTCGACGGAGGGCGCCCCCGCACGCCGATCCTGGCGGGCGCCGCCTTCCTCGGCGCCGCGCTGGTCGCCATACCCCTGCTGCTGGTCGGAAGTGCGAACGACAGGGAGCAGGAGAGCACCGCCGTGCGGCCGGCGGCGGAGGGTGCCGGCACCGTCCTCGACCCGGATTCCGCCCCCGCGGCCATCGAGGACTACGTGGCCGGCACAGCGAGCGCGTCCCCGGGCAAGGAGAAGCCCGGGAAGACCAGAACACCGCAGGCCGCCGCTCCCGCGCCCGCGCCGGAGCCCGGCACGGGCAGCCCGGCCGCGGAGAAGCCCAAGGCCACGCCCAAGGCCACGCCCAAGGCCGAGCCCAAGTCCAAGCCGAAGCCGAAGGCGGCCCCCGAGCCGGACTGGTCCACGGTGACGTTCTCCGCGCCCAGTGTCCTGCAGGTCAATCAGGCCTGGACCACCAATCGCATCCGCATGGTGATGCAGACCGACGGCAACCTCGTCGTCCTCAACGAGCAGGGCAAGCCCATCTGGGCGTCCATGACCTTCGGCGAGAACCACCGGGCGATCTTCCAGCCCGACGGCAACCTCGTCATCCACAACGGTGACGACCGCGCGATCTGGGCCTCCCGGACCCATGACCACGCGGGCGCCCGGCTGGTCCTCCGGGCCGACGCCAAGGTGGTCATCGTGCACGACGGCAGGGTGGTGTGGTCCACCTGACACCGATCGGTGGTGCGCCGCTCACGAGGGCCGGCCGGACCCAGGTCCTGGCTACCGGGCAGTCGCGTCACCGGGGCCGGCGCCGGTCAGTCCTCGGCGGTCTGCCCGGCCCGGACCCGCCAGGGGACCCGGACCACTGGGGAGCGGCGACCGCGCAGCGCCGCGCGGGCCGCGTTGGCGCCGGGCGCACCGTGCACACCGCCGCCGGGGTGCGCGGACGCCGAGGCGAGGAAGAGACCCTTCACCGGTGTCTCGGGCCGGCCTGTACCGGGCATGGGCCGGAACACCAGCTGCTGGTGCGCCGCCGCGGTGCCTCCGTTGATCGCTCCACCGTGCAGGTTCGCGTCCATGGCCTCCAGCGTGGGCGGCGCGAGGACCCGGCGGGACCTGACCCGCGAGCGAAAACCGGGGGCCCAGCGTTCGATCTCGTTCTCCACGCGATCCGCCATGGCCTCCTGCTCCCGCCGGTCCCAGAGCCCGGTCAGCGAGTCCCCGCCCGCGTCACCCTTGATCCGGTGCGGTACGTGGGTGTAGGCCCAGGCGGATTCGGTCCCCGCCGGGGAGCGCGTCGCGTCAGCCGTCGTCATCTGCCCGAACAGGAGGAAGGGACGGTCCGGCACCTGCCCCGTCGCGATCTGCGCGGCGAACCGGGTGAGGCCGTCCACGCCGTCGGCCAGGTGGACCGTTCCCGCCGTGGACGCCTCCCCCGCCGTCCAGGGCACCGGACCGTCCAGCGCCCAGTCGACCTTGAAGGTGGCGAAGTCCCACTGGAACCGGCGCAGGTCGTTCAGCAGGCTGCCGGGCAGATGCCGTGCGTCGAGCAGCTCACCGAAGAGCGCGGGTGCGGACACGTCGGCGAGCACGGCCCGGGAAGCCGGCACCGCCTCGCCGCTCGCCGTGCGCACGCCTACGGCACGTCCGCCGCGTACCACGACCTCGTTGACGCGCTCCCCGCAGCGGACCGCGCCGCCGTGCCGCTCGAGCCGCCGCACCAAGGCGTCCGTGAGCGCTCCCGCCCCGCCCACGGGCACCGGGAAGCCGTACGTCTGTCCGAGCATGGACATCAGCCACCCGAAGCCTCCACTGCCCGCTGCCTCGGGACCGAGGTCCGCGTGCAGCGCGTTGCCCGCGAGCAGCAGCCTCGCGGCTTCTCCCCGGAACTGCTCCTCCCCCAGGCGGCGTACGGGCAACAGCAGGGACCGTGCCAGCCGCAGGCCCCCGGCAGCCCGGAGCCCTGCGGCGAGACGGACCGCCGGACGCACCGGGGGGAACGGGGTGAAGAGGGCACGGATGATGTCAGGGCCGAGGCGTTCCCATGTGGCGCACAGATCGAGCCAGGCGGCTCCGTCGCCGGGCGCGAAGGCGTCCAGGCCTTCGGCGGTGCGCGTGGACCCACTGTCGAGGACGGCGCACCGGCCGTCCGCCAACGGGTGTGCCAGCACACGCGGGGCGCGGCTCCAGCTGAGCCCGTCCTCCCCCAGGCGCAGGTCGGCGAGGATCGGGGAGGCCGCGGCCAGCGGGTAGAAGGCGCTGAAGACGTCGCTCACGAAGTCGGGGTGGACGCCCCTGTCGCTGCGGACGGCACCACCCGGTTCGGGCTGCGCCTCGAGGACCTCGACGCTCCATCCGGCGTCGGCGAGCAGATTGGCCGCTACGAGGCCGTTGGGCCCAGCACCGATGATCACCGCGTCCGGCATCGTTACCTCCTGCGTTCTCGTGACGGTCAGTGACGCGGGCCCTCAGACAGCCGCTCGGTCATCCCTGGGACCGGCGGACTCGCGCTGGCGAGCAGCGCTCTCCACGACGTGCGCCAGGCGGGCCAGCATGCTGCGGTGGCGCACCTGTATGAGTGCTTCCGCCACCGAGTTGTGCAGCGCGCCGGCCGGTCCCCGCAGGGGGTGTTCGTCGATGATCACCAAGGAGTCCTCGCCCCACGGCCGCACCTCGACGGCGATCCGTGCCGTGCCGAGCCGCCCGCTGTCCGCCTCGAGTTCCAGCGTCCGGGGCGCCTCGCAGCGCCGCACGACCGTGCTTCCGGTGACCGACCACCGTCCGAGGCGCACCGTGTACGTGATGCTCGATCCGAGTTGCGGCCATGTGCCCTTGCCAGGCCTCGTCCCGGACGTGCCGACCACCCAGTCGCCGTACAGAGTGCTGTCCGCGAGGACCGCCCAGACGTCTTCCACAGGACGTGCGATCAATCGGTTCCGTGCAGCCATCGGCCCTCCAGCCCTCGTGAAACACACGCCACGAGTACCCGGTCCTTCATGTCCCACTCGCATGTCACTCCCGGGCTTCCGGAGCATTCGCCGCCTGCGGGATATCGCCGCTGACAAAGCCTCGCACGCCACTCCCGGGAGAGCAGTGGGAAACTCCGCGCATTCGGCGGTGTTTGCGTGCGTGCGGGACTCGGGCGCCCGATGAGCGACATCCCCGCCGGTTCCGGCGTGCCCCGTCCGCCTTACGGGACCGGGACACCGCTGCCGTCGCTGACGCCGCGCGGCAGGGACGGTGGGGCACCGCGCGACCTGCGCTCGCGCGTGTCGGCCGGGGCATCCGTGACGGTCCGGCCACGGTCCGCCGCTGACGTGTCCCGGCCGGCCTGCCCGTCCGCCCGGAAATTCCCGAGCCCTGCGGCAATTACTCCGGTCGCGGGGGCCTTCTCATTCGCCGTGGACCGAAAGGCATGCGTTTCCTCGCATCCGAGCCGGGTACCAGCGGGATGAACACCGCATCGCGGCCTTACGAACGCCGTGATGCCACCGAAAGGGAGGAACTCACATGCTGAAGGCGATCGCAGACGTATTTCGCTCTATCGGCGGGGCCGTCGCCACCGTCGTGACCCTGCCTTTCCGCGCTGTCGCACGGCTCTTCGGCGGAGCGTCCGACACCGCCCACGGCCACCACTGATCAGCACCACCTTCCCCACCCGGAACCCAGGCCGGCTCACCCAGCCGGCCTGGGTTTTCGCTGCGCGGTCCCGTGCGGCAGCGGGACGAGCGAGCCCTCTGACCCCGCGCCCTGGATCCTTCACGGGCGGCACCCTGACGACACCTCGTTCGGCGCGACGGCCGGCCCGTCTCCACCGGGCCGGCCGTCGCGCTGAACGGGCGCGGACGCCACGCCTCCCGGAGAGCCGAAGGTGCCGGTCTGCTTGCGGCCGGGCTCTGCGCGGAGGCGATCGTGCGGGTTCCCAGCACTCGACGACCGGGATCCGCAAGGTCAGCATCCCCGGCCCTGGTGCGCTCGGGGCCCAGGGGCACCCATGACGGCTGGGGGATCCGGTCGGGTCGCGGAAGATGGTCCGGTTCGCGGCGACAGCGCGACGTCCTCTCCACCGGCCAGGCGGTGACTGTCGATGCGCTGCGTCCGACACCGTTGTAACATGTCGTCCAAGCGATGACAAACATCATGTCGTCAAGAGGGTGACACAAAGAAGGGGGCGTCCATGAACGCATCTCGCCGGACCGGCGATCCCACGTCCTTCGCCGCTGCGGCAGCAGCGCTGAAAGCGATCGACGAGGCCGTCCGTGCAGCTCAGACGGCGCCGGACGGTGCGCGCCCCGACGAGGGGCAGACGGACTCCGAGCAGGCACTCGAGGCGCTGCTCCTGCTGCGCCAACTGCGCGACCGACTGGCCGGGTGGGAGCCGGGGCTGATCGAGGCGGCCCGCGCGGCGGGCACCAGCTGGGCCGACCTGGCCCAGCCTCTGGGCGTCGCCAGCCGTCAGGCCGCCGAGCGCCGCTATCTGCGTGTACGCCCCGGCTCCCCCGGAACCACCGGCGAGCAGCGTGTGGAGGCCACCCGCAGCCATCGCGCCGCCGACCGCAGCGTCGGTACCTGGGCCCGCGACAACGCGGCCGACCTGCGCCAGCTCGCGGGCCAGATCACCGCTCTCACCGACCTCCCCACAACCCCGGTCAGCCGGCTCACCGCCGCCTTGGCCGACAACGACGCCGCGAACCTCATCGCTCCCCTGGCCGACAGCCGCACACACCTGACGGCCGACCACCCCGATCTCGCGGCCCGTGTCGACACCATCACCCGGCACACCGATCAGCTGCGCCAGGACAGCAACGACCAGCGGGCGGGGGCCTGACCCCGGCGCGCGGGAGGCAACCGGTCCCGAGGGGACCGTGGGGCCGACGGCAGGTGCGGACGCCGCTGTGACACCGGGCCGCGTGGCGCCCGGTAACGGCGGATCCGGATGCCGCGAGCACGCCGCGCCGGGCCGCTTTCCGCAGGGCCGGTCAAGTGGTTTCCGGCGCCGGCGCGCGTGACGCGTGCAGTCCCCGTGGGAGATGAGTAGCGGCAGACCGTCCCATCGTTGCAGGAGCATCATGTCGCCTCAGAGTTCCACCCCGCGCTACACGGTTCCCGGCCTCAGCACCAGGGAAGGGGGGCGGATGATCGACTTGTTGAGTATGCGTCTGCACTCACTCAACGATCTGGCGCTCACCCTCAAGCACATCCACTGGAACGTGACCGGCCCCCACTTCATCGCCGTGCACGAGATGCTGGACCCCCAGACCGTGGCTGTGCGGGACATGGCGGACTCCGCCGCCGAACGCATCTCGGCCCTGGGCGGCGAACCCCGTGGTACCGCCGGGGCTCTGGTCGCCGAGCGGACGTGGGACGACTACAGCGTCGGCAGAGCTGACGCGATCGCCCACCTCGGAGCCCTCGACCTCGTCTACGCGGGCATCATCGAGGACCACCGGAAGGCCGCGGCGAAGGCATCCTCCGTCGATCCGGTCACCGAGGACCTGCTCATCGAGCACCTCCGCTCCCTCGAGCAGTTCCAGTGGTTCGTCCGCGCCCACCTCGAGAACAGCGCCGGGGCCCTCAGCACCGCGGACGCCGGCAGCGAGAAGCAGGCCGCCGAGGCGGCCGGCCCCTCGCGCGCCACCCCGGCGAAGAAGACGGCCGGCACCAAGCGCACGGCCAAGAAGGCCACCACGGGCAAGCGCGTCCGGTGACCTAGGCGTCGACCCGCAGGGTTGTTCACGCGGCTGATCGGGGGGCCGGTCTCCGAGTGCGGTGCGGCACTCCCCCGTCGGGACCACGCCGCTGTGGCGGGGAGGCCCCGCCGCCCTGCGCCGGCGGCGGTCGACGGCCACGTCCTCCCGTCCGGACCAGGCGAGCCCGCCTGGTCCGGACGGCCGGTCCGGCCGGGCTCGTCATCCGCGGCGAGATCCGTACGCGCCCTTGTGGTGGCGCGGCGGCGGGCAGCGCAGCCGGCACCCGGGCGCGAAAATGCACCGCCCGCCCGGTGGTGGCGCTGTGGCCGGGTCCCCCTGGGGGCCGGGCGAACGAGCCCGGCTCGTCGGCCCGCCACTCCTCACCCGGGCGGGCGGGCCGCGATCCGACGGACCGCCCGTCCGGCGTCCGCTGCCCCGTCTCCGACGCGGTCGGGTCGCCTCACGGGAGGTGCCGGGGGGTGCTGGAGGCGGGGCCGGGACTCAGCGGGTGACCGTGTGGCGCTTGTTCGGTACGCAGTGGGTCATCGTCAGACCGGTGACGTCCCGCGGCGGGTTGTCGCCGAGGCGGGCGAGCCGCTTGCGTTCGTCGTCGTCGAGCTTCTGGGTGGCGAGGGGCGGCAGGTGCGCGACATCACCCGGGGCGATGCCCAGACCCTCGCCGACGCGTCGGCCGAGCTCGCTGTCCGTCATCAGGCAGTGCCAGACCATGCGCTCCTGGACCGGGCGGGTGCACTGGGCGAACAGGTCCGTGAAGTTCTTGACCAGGTCGTCACGCTCCCACTCCTCCATCAGCTGGTAGCGCTGACCGGCCTGCAGGTAGTCGTTCGTGCGCGGAATCCTGGCCCGGGTGAGCCGTCCCTGGATCTGCGGACCCTGCTCCTCGTGCGCCGGGTAGCGGCCCTCCCGGAGGCCCCCGGTGATCGACGGTTCGTAGTTGACCTCGGGGTTCTCACCCTGATGGCCGTTGTCGTACGCCATCAGGCCGTCCCGCTGGTTGGTGGCCACGCGTGCGTTCTTGGCCCGGTTGACCGGGAGCTGCAGGTAGTTCGGGCCCACTCGGTAGCGCTGGGTGTCGCTGTACGAGAACGTACGGCCGACCAGCATCTTGTCGTCCGAGAAGTCGAGCCCGTCGACCAGCACACCGGTTCCGAACGAGACCTGCTCGTTCTCGGCGAAGTAGTTGTCCGGGACCCGGTTGAGGACCATGCGTCCCACCGGACGCGGGGGGAAGTCCTGCTCGGGCCAGGTCTTCGTGTCGTCCAGCGGGTCGAAGTCCAGCTCGGGGTGCTCGTCGTCGGACATCATCTGGACGACGAGTTCCCATTCGGGGAAGTCACCGCGCCCGATCGCCTCGTAGAGGTCCTTCGTCGCGTGCCCCAGTTCGGTGGCCTGGACGTTCGCCGCGTCCTCCTCCGTCATGCTGGCGACGCCCTGCTTGGGCATCCAGTGGTACTTGACCAGCACGGTGTGGCCTTCGTCGTTCACCCACTTGTAGGTGTTGACCCCGAATCCCTGCATGTGCCGGTAGTCGGCCGGGATGCCGCGCGGGCTGAACAGGTTGACCAGCATGTGCATGCTCTCCGGCGTCTGCGACATGAAGTCGAAGATCCGGGCGGGCTTCTGCTCGTGGCTGACGGGGTCGGGCTTGAGCGCGTGGATGACGTCGGGGAACTTGATGGCGTCCCGGATGAAGAAGACGCCCAGATTGTTGCCGACCATGTCCCAGTTGCCGTCCTCCGTGTAGAACTTCACGGCGAACCCCCGCGGGTCACGGGCCGCCTCGGAGGAGTCCCGGCCACCGATCACGGTGGAGAAGCGAACGGCCACGTCCGTGCGCTTGCCGGCTTCCTGGAACAGCTTGGCGCGGGTGTACCGGCTGATGGGTTCGTCACCCCACTTGCCGTACGCCTCGAAGTAGCCGTACGTGGTCACTCCGCGGGCGTGCACGACGCGCTCCGGGATGCGCTCGCGGTCGAAGTGGCTGATCTTCTCCAGGAACTGGTAGTTCTCCAGGGTCGCGGGGCCGCGGGCGCCGACCGTGCGCTGGTTCTGGTTGTCGTAGACCGGATGCCCCTGCCGGTTGGTCAGTACGGGACGCTCCGCGTCCTCATCGGGCCGGCCGCTCTCGGTGTCGGTCATGGCCTGCGCTCCTTCTCCGTGGGGGTTGTGTCGACCGACTGTTCCCCCGAATAACGCTGCGGACGGGAAATACCGGCCGGTGTCCGCCATCCGCCGCGCCAAAACGATCCGACTGGCCGTCACGGGACGAACCCGCCGGGCGTGCCGGACGGCGAGGCGGCCCGGGTGCCGGCGGGCGGCTCGCGGCTCGCCGGGCGGCTGCACACCAGGCCTCCCGCCCGGTGGGCCGTACTCGTCGGGCGTCCTGTGCGGCAGCCTCCGCTCGGCCGGGGACCTCACCGGCGTACACGCCGCCGCCGGCCTTTTCCCCGTGTACCGGCTCCGGCCCCTCCTCACCGGGCCGTCGCGCCCTGCCCCGGCACCGCCCTGCCGGGGCCCGGCCTCCGGCCGCTCGGCGCATGCCGCTCCCGGCGGGTTCCCGCTTGTCATCCGCCCCCACCTGGCACTACTGTCACCACGCCTTGGTGAACGGGAAATCGGTGTGATGCCGGTGCGGCCCTCGCCACTGTGATCGGGAAGTCCGGCTCCGGCCCTCGCGGGCAGCCACTGGGTCCTTGTGACCCGGGAAGGCGGAGTTCGGGCGGTGGTACCCGTAAGCCAGGAGACCGGCCAAGGCACTTCAACCATCCACGAGGTGCTGGAGAGGGTCTGCTGCGTCATGCACATAGCCGAGGGTTTCCTGCCCCCGGCGCACGCGATCGCCTGGGGTGTCGCGTCCGCGCCGTTCGTCGTCCACGGAGTCCGGTCACTGACGCGTGAGGTGAGGGAGAATCCTGAGAGCACGCTGCTCCTGGGAGCTTCCGGGGCCTTCACGTTCGTCCTCTCGGCACTGAAGATCCCCTCGGTCACGGGGAGTTGTTCGCATCCCACCGGCACGGGGCTGGGAGCCATCCTGTTCCGCCCGCCGGTCATGGCGGTCCTGGGCACCATCACCCTGCTGTTCCAAGCACTGCTGTTGGCCCACGGCGGCCTGACGACGCTCGGCGCCAACGTCTTCTCGATGGCGGTCGTCGGCCCGTGGGCGGGATACGCGGTCTACCGGTTGCTGCGCCGGTACGAGGTACCGCTGATGGTGGCGGTCTTCTTCGGGGCGTTCGTCGCCGACCTCTCCACCTACTGCGTCACCAGTGTGCAGCTGGCGCTCGCCTTCCCGGACCCGGGCAGCGGGTTCGTCGGTGCGCTCGGCAAGTTCGGCTCCATCTTCGCGGTCACCCAGATTCCGCTCGCGGTGAGCGAAGGGCTTCTGACCGTGCTGGTCATGCGGCTCCTCGTGCAGTCCAGCAAGGGAGATCTGACCAGGCTCGGCGTCTTCCTCGCCGGCAAGCGGCCCCGGGCCGGGGCGGCCGGGACGGAGGCGGCGGCGCGATGACCAGGAACACGAAGATCAACCTGCTCCTGCTGCTCGTCGTGGCGGCGCTGGCCGTCATGCCGCTGGCCCTCGGCCTCGGCGACGACGAGAAGGAGCCGTTCGCGGGCGCCGACGCCCAGGCGGAGACAGCGATCACGGAGATCGATCCCGACTACGAGCCCTGGTTCTCCCCCCTGTACGAACCGCCGTCCGGTGAGATCGAGTCGGCGCTGTTCGCGCTTCAGGCAGCGCTCGGCGCAGGCGTCCTGGCCTACTACTTCGGCGTACGGCGCGGACGCCGTCAGGGCGAGCTGCGCGCGCTCGCACAGCAGGCCGGCACCGCCGCCGAAGCCGGTGCCGGTGCCGGTGCCGGTGCCGGTGCCGGTGCCGGTGCCGGTGCCGGTGCCGGTGCCGGTGCCGGTGCCGGTGCCGGTGCCGGTGCCGGGGAGTCCGCGGCCCGGAGGAACTGAGCCACGTGCTGCCGATCGACGCGGCGGCGCACAGCAGTCGCTGGCGCCGCCGTCACCCCGTGGACAAGGCCGTGCTCGGTCCGGGACTCACCGTCCTGGCGATCTCACTGCCGTCCTGGCCCGGCGCGGCACTCGTCCTCGTCACCGCTCTGGCCCTGCTGCTGGGGCCGGCGGGTGTGAGGGGCCGCCACCTGTGGCGGGCGTACCGGGTCCCCCTGGGTTTCTGCGCCACCGGGGCGGCCACACTCCTCGTGCAGGTCGGCGGGCCCGAAGGGCTCGTCGCCCTGGCCGACGGGGGGCCTGCCCGTGCCGGGGAGCTGCTGCTGCGCACCTCCGCAGCGTCACTCGGAGTCCTGCTGTTCGCCTTCACCACACCGATGTCCGACCTGCTTCCCCGCCTGGTCAAAGCGGGGGTGCCCGCGCCGGTGGTGGACGTGGCCCTGGTGACCTACCGCATGAGCTTCCTGCTCCTCGACTCGATGCGCCGGATCAGGGAGGCCCAGGCGGCGCGGCTCGGGCACACCACCCGGGCCGCCGCCTGGCGGTCCATGGCGGGGCTCGGAGCGACCGCGTTCATCAGGGCTTTCGACCGCGCCGCGCGCCTGCAGTCGGGGCTCGCGGGGCGTGGCTACGACGGGACCCTGCGTGTCCTGGTACCCGAGGCTCGCGTCTCCGCCCGGTTCGTCACCCTGAGCATCGCTCTGCTCGGGGCTCTCACCGCCCTGACCCTCGTCCTGGAGAGGCCGCTGTCATGAGCGAACCGGTGCTGCTGGCCCTGCGCGGTGCGTCCTTCGCGTACGAGGACGGGCCCGCCGTCCTCACCGGACTCGACTTCGAGGCGCGCGAAGGACGTGCGCTCGCCCTGCTCGGCCGCAACGGCAGCGGTAAGACCACGCTGATGCGGCTGCTCAGCGGAGGACTCCGCCCACGCGAGGGGCAGTTGGCGGTGCTGGGCAGGCCGGTCACGTACGACCGCAAGGGGCTGACCCGGCTACGCACGACGGTCCAGCTGGTGGTGCAGGACCCGGACGACCAGTTGTTCGCGGCGTCCGTCTCCCAGGACGTGTCGTTCGGACCGTTGAACCTGGGTCTGCCCCACACCGAGGTCCGGGCCCGGGTGGACGAGGCACTCACCGCCCTCGACATCAGCGCCCTGGCGGACCGCCCCACCCACCTGCTCTCCTACGGCCAGCGCAAACGGACCGCCATCGCGGGTGCGGTCGCGATGCGGCCCCGGGTGCTGATCCTCGACGAGCCGACCGCCGGGCTCGATCCGGACGGCCAGGAGCGCCTGCTCGCCACCCTCGGCACGCTCCGGGACAGCGGCACCACGGTGATGATGGCCACGCACGACGTCGACCTCGCGCTGCGCTGGGCCGATGACGCCGCGATCCTCACGCCGGCCGGCGTGCGTGCCGGCGACGCGTCCACGATGCTGGCGCGTACGGACCTCCTGCGGGAAGCGGGTCTTCGCCTGCCCTGGGGCATCGCGGCCGCTCAGTTGCTGCGCGCGCACGGCTTGCTGGACGCCGAGGCCCCCGGGCCCCGTACCCCGGAACAGCTCGCGGCGGACTTCGCCCCACCGCGCGGGTCCACGTCGCCGTAGGAGGCGTCGGACCGGTCACGTGGCGAGAAAGCGGACCGACGGCGTTCCCGCTTTTACCTGTGCCCATTCCGGCGTGTCGCAGTTATCCGATCGCCGAACCTCAGTACGAAAGCGCGATTGCTACCCGACCGGCATATGCAGGAGCCATACAATCGCGGACGGTCTCGAATACTGAGAACCGAAGGTCCGGCACATTCCCAGGCCACGGCGTTGCGCAAAGCCATTCGGCTCATTGGGATCGAATTTCGGACTCTTCCCAAAGGGTTAACTCCATAAGTCTTCCGGCCTGTTAGCGTCCCGAAGGACGATGAAGTCCAGGAGGAGGTGAAGCGTGCGAGTGGCGGCGGCCCGATTCGTGCTCGCGTTCCTCATGGGCCTCCTGTTGGCCCCGTACTCCGGCGCACCCTCGGCGGACGCGCCCTCGCGCGCCCCGGAGATCCTGGCGCAAAGCTTCCCGGAGGCGGCCACGGGAGAGACGCACGGCGCGTACGGCACCTGCGGCACAGCTGACCGCGGGGGTGAGCCGAACGGCCTCCTGCGCCACCGTGACCGGCATCGCTCCGCGACCGTTCCCGCGCCCGAGGCGCCGTCACGTTCCGCGGTGACGGGTGACACCGGCGGAGCGCCCGCACCGGCTGCCGCCGTCGCGATGAGCGGCGCGCACGGCGCCCCCAGATCATCGGCCGCACATTCCTCCCCCGTGCTCCAGGTCTTCCGCTGCTGAGCTGATCCGCGCGCTCGGCCGGCTGCCCTTGCCCCCGCTCCTCCGGGACGCACGGACCAGGGTCGCGTCGCCCTGCCCCCCAGGCCCTCACTTCTCATACCTATGCCTACGCGCCATGCTCCGGCGCGCCAGGAGGAACCACACTCATGCCATTCCGTGTCGATCACCCCGTGGTCGAGATCCCGCACGTCAGCGACAGCGCCGCCTGGGCACCCCCGCCCGGCGACGTCCGATCGGCCCCCTTCCGCACGGGATGAGGGCCGCCATGGACCGTGCCGCCAAGTTCCCGCACCTGCGGCAGGACTTCGCCGCGTCACTCGTCGTCTTCCTGGTCGCTCTCCCCCTCTGCGTGGGCGTCGCCGTCGCGTCGGGCGTCCCGGCCGAGCTGGGTCTGATCACCGGCATCGTGGGCGGGCTCGTCACCGGAGTCATGCGCGGCAGCAGTCTGCAGGTGTCGGGGCCGGCCGCCGGTCTCACCGTGCTCGTCTTCGAAGCGGTACAGAGCTTCGGCCTGCCCGCGCTCGGCGTGATCGTGCTGGCGGCGGGTCTGCTGCAACTGGCCATGGGCGCGCTGAAGCTGGGCCGCTGGTTCCGCGCCATCTCGGTCTCGGTCGTCGAGGGCATGCTCGCGGGCATCGGCCTCGTCCTCATCGCGGGTCAGTTGTACGCCGCCGCGGGGCTCGAGGCACCGGCCACCGGTACGGGGAAGATGGCCGGCATCCCCGGGCTGCTGGCCGACGCCGTGTCCAGCCCGGCGGCTCTCGCCTCACTCGCGGTCGGCACCGCGACCATCGCCCTCGTGGTGGGGTGGAACAGGATGCCGAAGCGGGTACGGGCCGTGCCGGGCGCCCTGGCGGCGGTCGTGCTGGCCACCTTTGCATCGACGGCGTTCGGCCTGCCCGTCGAGACCGTTCAGGTCCAAGGCCTGCTCGACGCCGTACAGACCCCCGCGCTCTCCGAGTTCGGCGGCCTCGCCGGCCTCGGTCTGCTCGGGACGGTGGCGGCCTTCACCCTGATCGCGTCGGCGGAGAGCCTGTTCAGCGCCGCCGCCGTGGACCGGCTGCACGACGGGCCGCGTACCGAGTACGACAAGGAGCTGATGGCGCAGGGTACGGGCAACACCGTCTGCGGACTCCTCGGCGCGCTGCCGATGACCGCGGTCATCGTGCGCAGCTCCGCCAACGTGCGGGCGGGCGCCCGGACCCGGGCCTCCCGGGTGATGCACGGCGTGTGGCTGCTGCTGTTCGCGGCGCTGCTCCCGTCCACGCTGGCTCTCATTCCGCTGCCCGCTCTCGCCGGCATCCTCATCCACGCGGGATGGAAGCTCATTCCGGTGCGTCAGCTGATGGCACTGTGGCGGGGACACCGTGGCGAGGCGCTGATCCTGGTCGTCACGGCGGTGGCGATCGTCACGGTGAACATGTTCGAGGGTGTGCTGACGGGTCTGGCCCTGTCGGTGGCCAAGGCGGCCTGGGACGCGTCCCACATCAGGCTGGAGGTCGTCGACAGCGGTGCCGACGGCGTGCGGGCCCGTCTGTCGGGCAACGCGACGTTCCTGAGGCTGCCGAAGATACTGGACAGCCTGGAGGCCCTGCCCAAGGACCGGCCCGTCGCGCTGGATCTCTCCGGCCTCAGCCATCTCGACCACGCCTGCCGTACCGCGCTGGAGAACTGGGCGGAGCGGCACAGCTCCGCCGGCACCGAGCCCGTGCGGCTGACCCGCACGGACACGATGACGGCTGCGCCCTGAAGGCGGGACGGCTCGCCGGTCGCCCGGTGGCGCGACCGGCGAGCCGTCCCGGGCGGTCAGCCGTGGGGGAGGATGACCGCCCGTCCGTTGACGCGGCCCGCGTGGAGCCGTTCGTAGGCCAGCGGGGCCTCGTCGATCGAGTACGTCTCGACGTGGACGTCGACGGCTCCGGCGTGGGCGAGCTCGATGACTTCGGCGAGTTCCCTGCGTGTGCCCCAGTACGGCGCGGACACCGACGTGGCGAACGGCAGGACACCGAAGCCCACGGGCAGCAGCCCGCCGCCGATGCCCACGATGGCGATGTCGCTGTCGACGGAGGCGGCTGCGCCGGCCGTCCTCACGGTCGGTTCGGCGCCCACGAAGTCGAGAACCACTCCGGCGCCGAGGCCACCGGTGAGTTCGCGGACCTTGGCTGCGGCGTTCTCGTCGGACAGCACGGTCTCGTGGGCGCCGACGGCCCGTGCGAGCGCCAGCTTCTCCTCGGTGACGTCGAGCGCGATGACGCGTGCCGCGGTCATGGCGCGGAGGAGCTGGATGGCGACGTGGCCGAGGCCGCCGGTGCCGATGACCACGGCGGTGGCCCCGGGCAGCAGCTTGGGCAGCGAGCGCTTGATCGCGTGGTAGGGAGTGAGGCCCGCGTCGGTCAGCGAGACCGTCTTGACCGGGTCCAGGTCGCCGATGGGGGTCAGGTGACGGGCGTCGTCGACGATCATGTACTCGGCCATGGCCCCGGGGTTGCCCAGCCCGGGCGGGTTGATGCCGAGGTCGGCGGCGCGCAGGCAGTAGTTCTCCCGGCCCTCCGCACAGTTCGGGCAGGTGCCGCAGCCCCACGGGCCGTAGACGGCGACCGCGTCCCCCACCGAGACGCCTTCGGCGCCCTCGCCGAGCGCGGCGACCGTACCGACACCCTCATGTCCGAGGGTGAGCGGCAGTGCGTAGGGGAACCCCTCGGCGGGCCAGCTCATGACCGCGATGTCCGAGTGGCAGACTCCCGCGGCGCTGACCTTCAGCAGGATCTGGCCGGGTCCCGCCACCGGTTCGGGTATCTCGACGACCTCGGGCGCGGCGCCGATGGTGCGGTACTGGACGGCTTTCATGACACTCCTTCGTTCTCCGTACGTCCTTTGTGACCCTCGAGGCGGTTGTGCGCCACTCGGGGTCAGGGTGCGGAGTAGCCGCCGTCGACCAGGTGGTAGCTGCCGTGGATGAAGGAGGCGCGGTCGGAGAGCAGGAACGCGGCGAGCTCGGCGACCTCCTCCGACGTGCCGAGGCGGCCGGCCGGGTGCAGGGAGACGAGGTGGTCGCGGGCCGGGCTGTCGGTGTCGCGGAGCAGCGGGGTGTCGATGAAGCCCGGACCGACCGCGTTGATGCGGACGTTCTGTGCCGCGTACTCGAGTGCGGCGGTCTTGGTGAGCCCGACGACACCGTGCTTGGCGGCGACGTAGGCCGGGGAACCGGCGAAGCCGTTGGTGCCGAGTATCGACGACATGTTGACGACGGCGCCGCCGCCCGCGGCCAGGATGGCCGGGAGCTCGTAGCGCATCGAGTAGAAGACTCCGCTGAGGTTGGTGGCGACGACCCTGTTCCAGTCCTCGATGCCGTACTCGCCGGTGGTCCGCGCGGGTCCGCCGATGCCGGCGTTGTTGACGGCGAGGTGCAGCGCGCCGAAGGTGTCGACGGCGAACCGCACACCGTTCTCGACGGAGGCGGGGTCGGTGACGTCGAGGAGGACCGCTGCGGCGCGGGCGCCGGTGGCCTGGATCTCCTCGGCGGCCTCGCGGGCGCTCCGCTCGTCGTAGTCGGCCACGACGACGCTCGCGCCGCTCGCGGCGAGGCGCCGGGAGAGGGCGAGGCCGATGCCGGACGCGCCGCCGGTGACGAGGGCGACCTTGCCGGCGAACTCCGCTTCGTAGGCGGTGGGGAGGGTGGTGCTCATGATGTGCTTCCTTATGTGGTGCTGTGGGGCGCCGGCCCGTCCTGCCGGGGTTCCAGCAGGTTCACGGAGAGGGCGTCGAAGGCTTGTACGACGAACTCGGGCAGGGCGGCCGGCCGGCCGCCCCTCACCCATGCCGCCTGGGCCGCGAGGAGCGCTCCGGCCCCCGCGGCGACGGCCACGGCGGGACGCAGGTCCTCCCGTGGGTCGACACCGAGCCGTTCCGCGAGAATCGCCACCGACTCGGCCTGGGCGTCCACACGGATGTGGTGGTACGCCGCGTAGAGAGTGGGTTCCTCGTCGGCCATGACCAGCAGGTCGAAGACGCGTGGCCTCCGGTGCCAGGGTTCAGACTCCGTGTCGTCGAGCCAGTCGAGGACGGCCCCCCGGTAGGCGGTGAGCGGCGCCTCGGCCGGGGGACGCTCACGGAGCGCTCGGTTGATCCTGTCGCCGTCGCCCCGCACTGTGTCGAGGACGGCGGCCTCCTTGCTCGGGAAGTACCGGCTGAAGGTGCGCCGGTCGACGTCGGCCGTCTGCGCGATCTCCTCGACCGTCACGCTCCGCAGACCGCGTTCGAGTACCAGATCGAACGCGCTCCGCGCCAGCGCCTCCCGGGTCCTGCGCGCCTTGCGGCCGCGCCTGTCCGGGGAGTTCCCTGCTTCGCTCATAGTTGCATGCTACACCCAGAAATGTCCCGGTGGGACTTCTGTCGCATGGGGACATGATGAGTCGGCTCCCACCGGGTACCTCCACCCGGCCCGGCGCACACGGCGGAGGGCCCGGGGCAGCACCTCGCGGTCGCCCCGGGCCCTCCCCCGGCCTTCGCCTGCCCCCGGCTCACCCGGGGCAGGAGGCCCCCGCTAGGGCAAGGACCCCTGACCCTCGACAGCCTTCTCGCGCCCCTTGCTCAGCGCGCCCGGCCACCAGGCGGTGGGTCCGATGTCCCTGACCAGCGCCGGCACCAGGAGGGAGCGCACGACGAGGGTGTCCAGGAGGACGCCGAACGCGACGATGAACGCGATCTGCACCAGGAAGGCGAGCGGGATGACCCCCAGGGCGGCGAAGGTGGCCGCCAGGACCACACCCGCCGACGTGATGACCCCGCCCGTGGTGGTCAGTCCGCGCAGGACGCCCTCACGGGTGCCGTGGATCAGGGACTCCTCGCGGACCCTCGACATCAGGAAGATGTTGTAGTCGACACCGAGGGCGACCAGGAAGACGAATCCGTACAGCGGCACGGAGGAGTCGGTGCCGCTGAAGCCGAAGACATGCTCGAAGACCAGCGACGAGACACCGAGGGTGGCGAGGAAGTTGAGCGCCACCGTGGCCACGAGGAGCAGCGGCATCAGGAGCGAGCGGAGCAGGCCGATCAGGATGACGAGAATGATGACCAGCACCACAGGCACGATGATGTTGCGGTCGTGCTCGGCGGTCCTCTGGGTGTCGTACTGCTGAGCGGTGTAGCCCCCCACGAGCGCCTGCGCGCCGGGAACGGCATGGACCGCTTCGCGCAACCGCGTGACGGTCTCCTTGGCCGCGTCGCTGTCCGCGGCGTCCTCCAGGGTGGCGTCGACGCGGACCCGTCCGTCCACGACGAGCGGCTCCCCGGCACCCGGGCGCCCGGAGGCGGTCATCACGGACACGCTCGCCACACCGGGGACCTCGCCGGCGGCGGCGGCGACCTGCTTCGACCGGTCGGCGTCGGCGATCACGACGGCGGGGTTGCCCGATCCGCCGGGGAAGTGCCGGCCCAGGGTCTCCTGCGCGGTGACGGACGGGGCGTCGTTGACGAAGATCTCCTCGAGGGGCACACCCTTGGAGTTGAGCGTGGGCATGAAGGCCGCACAGGCCACGAGGCCGACCAGTGTGACGGCCCACACCTTGCGCGGGGAGCGGTCGACGAGCCCCGCGATCCGCGCCCAGATGCCCGTGGAACCGGTTTCGGCCTCGGTCTGCCCCTTCTTCGGGCCGGACGGCCAGTACGCGGCCCTGCCGAGCAGCACCAGGACGGCGGGCAGGAAGGTGAGAGCACTCAGGACCGAGCACACGATGCCGATGGCACCCACGGGTCCGAGCGCACGGTTGTTGGTCAGGTCACTGAGCAGGAGGGCCAGCAGCCCCAGGGCCACGGTGGCGGCGCTGGCCGTGATCGGACCGACGGACTCCCGGAGGGCGGCGCGCATCGCCGCCCACCGGTCCGGCTGCCGCCCGAGCTCCTCACGGAAGCGGGCGGTGAGCAGCAGCGCGTAGTCGGTGGCGGCGCCGATGACCAGGATCGACAGGATGCCCTGGACCTGGCCGTCGACCCGCAGGACGTCGTGGTCGGCCAGTACGTAGACGATCGCGCAGGACACGCCGAGCGCGAAGACCGCGCCGACGATGATGATCAGGGGAAGCAGGACGCTCCGGTAGACGAGGAGCAGGATGACGAGCACGGTCACCAGCGCGACCCCGAGGAGCAGTCCGTCGATACCCGCGAACGCGTCCGACAGGTCGGCCTGGGAGGCCGCGGGGCCCGCCAGCCCGACCACCGTTCCCGGTACGCCCTCCGCGGCGGTCCTGATGTCCGCGAGCACGTCAGGGAGTTCGTCCTCCAGGTCCGGCCTCAGCTGGACGACGCCTTCCAGGGCCTCGCGGTCCTCGGACAGCAGCGCCGGGCTCACCCCGCCGGCCACCCCCGGCCCGCCTTCGACCGAGGCGAGGGCGGCAGTCGCCTCCTTCTGCTGCTCCGGACCGAGCTTCCCGCCGTCCTCGTCCGACGTCCAGACCACGATGGCGGGCATGGTCTCCTGCCGGCTGAACTCCTTCTGGGCTTCGACGACCTGAGTGGACTCGGCACTTCGGGGCAGGAACGAGGCCTGGTCGTTGGTTGCTACCTCCCCGAGCTTCCCGGCGTACGAGCCGAAGGCACCGCCGACGACGAGCCAGGCCAGCACGAGGAACACGGGGACGAACATCAGCCGGCGAACCGGCTTCGATGCGGTGGACATGGCACTCCTGGGTCGGCCGCGATCTCTCAATCATGATGTATCTCAATGATTGAGATTACATGCCCCGAGGTGTGATCCCGCACCGGCGCGGCCGTTCAGCGCCGTGGAGCCTGCATCCGGCCGAGTTCACCGTTCATCCGGCCGAGGAACCGGAGGGCGGCTTCCAGCTCCTGGGGCTCCGCGTGCCGGCGCGCGCCGGCCGCCGCCTCCGCGAGGGGCATGAAGAAGGACCGTGCCGCCGCCCTGGCCCCGGGCTCGTAGTACAGGTGCACGACACGACGGTCGGAGCTCTCCCGCGCGCGCCTGATGTGCCCGGAACGCTCGAGCCTGTCCAGGCACGCGGTGACCGCGCCCGACGTCAGACCGAGGTGCTGACGCAGACGCCCGGGAGTCAGCGGCACGTCGGCGTCGAGGATCGCGCCCAGCGCCTGGACGTCGGTCGCGTGCAGGCCCTGGGCTTGCGCGAACGAGTGAACCAGCCGGTTGATCTCACCGTTCATCCGGCGCAGCTCCACGGCCAGGGCCTGGAGCTCCGACACCCCCGCCGCCTCCGTGCCGGATCCGTCGCGAGGGTCGTCTGCACTGTTCACCGCCTCATACTAGGGCGCGTACCGCCGCGCGGGGCGCCCGCGGCAAGCATGCCGGCTCCCTCCCCCGTCAGCCCCGGAGAACGCGGCGGCTGTGCGTACCGCCCTCGGTGTCTCCGCACGGGCCCGGGATCGGCTCGACGGGTACGGGTCCTCCGCGTACGGGGGAAGTCGTGAACGCTCGTGGGGACGCGCGGCCTTGCCCCGCCACCCGGTGGGGTGGGCTTCGGCGCGTCAGGGCCTGCCGGCAAGCGGAACCGCCCGCACGGGGACACCGTGGGAGAAGGACACGAGCCGGAGCGAGGGGTCATGGAGAGCAACGACGACAGCGCAGGACCGCGGTGTCTGGTGACGGGCGCGACGGGCTACATCGGGGGCCGCCTCGTCCCCGGGCTCCTGGAGGCGGGCCACCGGGTGCGATGCCTGGCGCGGAGCCCGGAGAAGCTGCGGGACCACCCGTGGGCGGGTGAGGTGGACGTGGTCAAGGGGGACGTGACCGACGCGGAGTCCGTGGGCGCGGCGATGCGGGGCATCGACATCGCCTACTACCTGGTCCACGCGCTGACCGCCGGACCCGGCTTCGAGAAGACCGACAGTGAGGCGGCCCGGATCTTCGGCGAGCAGGCGAAGGCGGCCGGTGTCCGGCGCATCGTCTATCTGGGCGGGCTCACCCCCGCCGGCGTCCCCGTGGGAGAGCTGTCCCCGCACCTGCGTTCGCGCGCCGAGGTCGGGCGCATCCTGCTCGGTTCGGGCGTCCCGACGACCGCGCTGCGCGCCGCGGTCATCATCGGCTCGGGCTCGGCGTCCTTCGAGATGCTGCGCTATCTCACCGAGCGGCTGCCGGTGATGGTCACTCCCAGCTGGGTGTCGACACGGATCCAGCCGATCGCCGTGCGGGACGTGCTGCGCTACCTCGTGGGCAGTGCGCACATGCCCGCCGACGTGAACCGCACCTTCGACATCGGCGGTCCCGACGTCATGACGTACCGCGACATGATGCAGAAGTACGCGCAGGTCGCCGGGCTGCGCCACCGGCTGATCCTGCCGGTGCCGATGCTCTCACCGGGCCTGTCCAGTCACTGGGTCGGCCTGGTGACCCCCGTGCCCGCCTCGATCGCCCGGCCGCTCGCGGAGTCCTTGCGCTACGAGGTCGTGTGCCACGAGCACGACATCGCCGAGCACGTCCCGGACGGCCCCGGGCAGCCCTTCTCCTTCGCCACGGCTCTGTCGCTCGCGCTGCAGAGGGTGCGTGAGGCACGGGTGACGACACGGTGGTCGTCCGCGTCCACTCCGGGCATTCCCAGTGACCCGCTTCCCACGGACCCGGAGTGGGCGGGCGGGAGTCTGTACACGGACGTGCGTGAGCTCGATGTGAACGCCTCCCCCGAGGCCCTGTGGCGGGTCGTCGAGGGGATCGGCGGTGACAACGGCTGGTACTCGTTCCCGCTGGCCTGGGCGGTCAGGGGCTGGCTGGACCGGCTGATCGGCGGCGTGGGCCTGCGCCGGGGCAGGCGGGACGCCCAGCGGCTCAGGGTCGGGGACTCGCTCGATTTCTGGCGGGTCGAGGAACTCCAGCCCGGCCGGCTGCTCAGGCTGCGCGCGGAGATGCGGCTGCCCGGCCTGGCCTGGCTGGAGATGTACGCGGAGAAGGGAGAGGACGGGCGGTCGCGCTACCGGCAGCGCGCCGTCTTCCATCCGGCCGGGCTGCTCGGCCACGCGTACTGGTGGAGCGTGTCCCCCTTCCACGCGGTCGTCTTCGGCGGGATGGCACGCAACATCGCCCGGGCGGCGGCCCGGGGCGCCGCGGGGGGTCCGCTGTGACCGTGGCGATCGTCCTGTTCACCTCCGACCTGCGGCTGCACGACCATCCCCCGCTGCACGCGGCGCTCGTCTCGGCCGACGAGGTGGTGCCCCTGTTCGTCCTGGACGACGGCGTGGAGGCCGCCGGTTTCGGCGCCCCGAACCGGCGGGCGTTCCTGGCCGACTGCCTCCGGGACCTGGACTCCGGGCTCCGGGAGCGCGGCGGGCGCCTGATCGTCCGCCAGGGGGACGTGGCCGACGAGGTCGGCAGAGCCGTCACCGAGACGGGGGCGGGGGTGGTCCATGTGGCGGCGGGCGTCAGCGCGTACGCGCAGCGCCGGGAGGAGCGGCTGCGTGAGGTGCTCGCGCCGGTGCGCTGCCGGCTGAGCGTGCACGACGCGGTGAGCACCGTGGTCCCGGCCGGCACCGTGGTCCCCTCCGGGGCGGGCAGGGACCACTTCGCCGTCTTCACCCCCTACTTCCGCCGGTGGTCCGAGGAAGGGCTCCGTTCCCCGTTCGGAGCGCCCCGCACCGTGCCTGTGCCCGAGGGGCCGGTATCCGCCCCTCTGCCGTCGCGGGACGGTGTGCGCGGGCTGTCCCCCGGCCTGGCACAGGGCGGGGAGGCCGAGGGGCGCGGACTGTTCACCGCGTGGTGCGGTCACGGATTGGCGGACTACGAGGAGCGCCACGACGACCTCGCGGGGGACGCGACCTCGCGGCTGTCGCCCCACCTGCACTTCGGCACGCTCTCCCCCACGGAGCTGGTCCGCCGCGCCCGCTCCGCGGGGGGACCGGGTGCCGAGGCCTTCGTACGCCAGCTGTGCTGGCGGGACTTCCACCACCAGGTCCTCGCCGCCCGCCCGGCGGCGGCCCGTTCCGACTACCGCACACGGGGGGACCGCTGGCGCACCGGCCGGGCGGCGGCGGACGAGACGACTGCCTGGAAGGAGGGGCGCACGGGTTATCCGGTGGTCGACGCGGCGATGCGGCAGCTGCTCCACGAGGGCTGGATGCACAACCGGGGGCGGCTGCTGACCGCGAGCTTCCTCACCAAGACGCTGTACGTGGACTGGCGGACCGGGGCACGTCACTTCCTGGACCTGCTGGTGGACGGCGACATCGCCAACAACCAGCTCAACTGGCAGTGGGTCGCCGGGACGGGCACGGACAGCCGGCCCAACCGGGTGCTCAATCCGGTGACGCAGGCCGGACGCTACGACCCCGACGGGGCGTACGTGCGTCGCTGGGTGCCCGAACTCGCGGGGCTCTCCGGACCCGCCGTGCACGAGCCGTGGAAACTGCCGGACCAGGAGCGGGCCCGTTACGCCTATCCGGAGCCGGTGGTCCGGCTGCCGGAGGGACTGGCCCGGTTC
This sequence comes from Streptomyces sp. ALB3, assembly GCF_044385685.1. NCBI lineage: Bacteria > Bacillati > Actinomycetota > Actinomycetes > Kitasatosporales > Streptomycetaceae > Streptomyces > Streptomyces sp. ALB3. The sequence goes on from NZ_JBISCE010000038.1 coordinate 38,730, forward strand.
AAGGAGGCGCGAGGACTCGACTGAGGGGCGGCCGGTACTTGAGGGGCCGGGAGCGCCGCCGGTGGCGTCTCCCGGCGGCCGGGCTCCGCCTCAGATCTTGCGGTAGCGGGCGTTGGCCCAGGAGAAGAGGCCGAACGCCGCGAGCCCCAGGGCTATGAGCACGAGCAGCCAGGGCCCTGCGGGCGTCTCGGTGAAGGAACGCAGAGTGTCGTCCATGCCCTTGGCGCGGCCCGGTTCGTGCCGGACGGCCGCGGCCACCGCGAATCCGCCCGCCGTGGCGAAGACCGCGCCGCGCACGGTGCCGCCGAACACGCCCGTGACGTCGACGGCCTGACGGACCTTCTTCGTCATCTCGCCCATCTTGAGGTGCTTGTGGTACTTACGCGTGACGGCCCGGTACGCCATCCAGAGGCCGGCGCAGATCACACCGGCGCCGACGATACCCACGATCCACTGGCCGCCGGTCCATTGCAGGGCGCGCGCCGTGACGTCGTCGGTCTGCTGGTCACTCGATCCGCTGCCGCTGCCCTGGTCCCCGGCGGCGTAGGAGAGCACGGAGTACGACACGAAGGCGTAGAAGAGGAAGCGCCCGGCGGCCATGGCCCGCTTGTTCGGCTTGTTGCCGTCCGGGCCCGCCGTACCGAAGAACGCCTCGGACAGGCGCCAGAGGGCCATACCGGCCAGTGCCACACCGAGTGCCCACAGCAGGACGTTCCCGAAGGGCTTCTCCGCGATCTCCGCGATGGCCCCACCCCGGTCGGCCTGCTTCCCGCCGCCGTCGGAGAAGGCGATGCGCAGGGCCAGCAGGCCCACGAGCAGGTAGATCACGCCCCGCGCCACGAAGCCGGCACGGGCTCCCACGTCCATGGCCCGGCTGCGGGCGGCTCTTCTGGCCTGGCCATGTGCTCTCATCGACAGCGCGTTCGCATTCATGCACTGCCGGATGCCCCTGAAAAGGCGATCAATGCCGGAGAGCTACGCGCCCTCGTCCCCCGGCTCGTTCGCCGCCTGCCCCTTGGCCCGCCGGCCGACGACGGCAGCGGCGGCCAGGGCGCTGCCCGCGAACGCGAGGGCGACGACCCACGGCTGGTCGAGGACGTGCCCGGTGGCGTGGTCCAGGGAGTAGCGTCCGGCCCCCGTCAGCCCGATCGCGGCGGCGGTGAAGCCGAGGAAGGCCGGGTACTCGTATCCGCCGCCCATGGCGAAGAAGCCGGCCGGCGCGTGCACGGCGACGGCGCCCGCCATGGTGCCCGCCGCGGCGGCGCCGGCCGCGGGTGTGGCGAGGCCGAGCGCCAGCAGCACCCCGCCGCCCGCCTCGCCGAGTCCGGCCGCCAGGGCGCTGTGCTTGGGCGGGTGGAAGCCCATGGCCTCCATCGCCGCCGTGGTCCCCTTGATGCCCCCACCGCCGAACCACCCGCCCAGTTTCTGGCTGCCGTGGGCCGCCAGGACGGCTCCCGTGCCCACCCTGAGGACGAGAAGTCCGAGGTCACGCCGGTTGATGCAGGTCATGGGGTGTCTCCCGTCGACACGGAGGAGCAGCGGCGGTGAGCCGTACGGCTCCACTCTGGTCCGGGCCGGGCCGCGAGGCCGGTGGTGTTGCTCCATCCGTGGAGCGGCCCTGGGGCGACTGCGACGAACGCCATTGTGCAACTAGTTGCACAATGGCCCTCGGGTGGTCTACAACTGGCTCGACGCCCCCTGCGAGGAGACCCGGATGAGCCCGTACCCCACCCTGCTGAGCCCGCTGGACCTCGGCTTCACCACGCTCCCGAACCGGGTGCTGATGGGCTCGATGCACGTCGGCCTGGAAGAGGTCGAGCGCGGCTTCGAACGTATGGCCGCCTTCTACGCGGCCCGGGCACGCGGCGGGGTGGGGCTCATCGTCACCGGGGGGATCGCGCCCAGCGAGCGCGCCTGCTCCTTCCCCGGTGGCGCCAAGATGACCACCGAGGCGGAGGCGGAGCAGCACGCCGAGGTCACGGCGGCCGTCCATGCCGCGGGCGGCAGGATCGCGATGCAGATCCTGCACTTCGGGCGCTACGCCCATCACGCCGGCCTGGTGGCGCCCAGCGCGCTCAAGGCCCCCATCAGCGGATTCACCCCGCACGCCCTCACGGACGACGAGGTCGAGGAGACCGTCGAGGACTTCGTCCGGGCGGCGGAGCTGGCACGCCGGGCGGGCTACGACGGTGTGGAGATCATGGGCTCGGAGGGCTACCTCATCAACGAGTTCGTCGTCGCGGCCACGAACCACCGCGAGGACCGCTGGGGCGGCTCGTACGAGAACCGCATCCGCTTCCCCGTCGAGATCGTGCGCCGCGTCCGTGAGCGGGTCGGCCCCGACTTCATCCTGATCTACCGCCTGTCCATGCTGGACCTGGTGCCCGGGGGCTCCACCCTGGAGGAGGTCGTCCACCTCGCCCGGGAGATCGAGGCGGCCGGGGCGACCATCATCAACACGGGCATCGGCTGGCACGAGGCCCGCATCCCGACCATCGCGACGTCCGTGCCGCGCGGCGCCTTCACCTGGGTGACGGAGAAGGTGCGGGGCGCGGTCTCCGTGCCCCTGGTGACCAGCAACCGCATCAACACCCCGGAACTGGCCGAGGAGATCCTCGCCTCGGGCCGCGCGGACATGGTGTCGATGGCGAGGCCCTTCCTCGCCGACCCCGACTTCGTCGCGAAGGCGGCGGAGGGCCGTGCCGACGCGATCAACACCTGCATCGGCTGCAACCAGGCCTGCCTCGACCACATCTTCAGCCTGCAGATCACCTCCTGCCTGGTCAATCCGCGTGCCTGCCACGAGACCGAACTGGTGCTCTCACCGACCCGCGTACGCAAGCGCGTCGCGGTGGTCGGCGCCGGGCCGGCCGGACTGGCCTGCGCGGTCACGGCCTCCGAGCGCGGGCACGCGGTCACGCTGTTCGACACGGCCGACGAGATCGGCGGCCAGCTCGACGTCGCGCGCCGGGTCCCCGGCAAGGAGGAGTTCGACGAGACGCTGCGCTACTTCCGTACCCGCCTCGCAGAGGAGGGTGTCGAGCTCCGGCTCGGCACCCGGGCCACGGCCGCCGGTCTCGTCGGCTTCGACGAGGTCGTCCTGGCCACCGGGGTCGAGCCCCGCACTCCCGCGATCCCCGGCGTGGGGCACCCCAGCGTGGTGAGCTATCTGGACGTCCTGAAGGGCGGCGCGGAGGTCGGTGACCGGGTGGCGGTCGTGGGGGCGGGCGGAATCGGCTTCGACGTCGCGGAGTTCCTGACCGACGGGGGCGACTCGGCGAGCCTGGACCCGGAGGTCTTCTCCCGGCAGTGGGGCGTGGACACGGCGTACGCGGACCGGGGCGGGCTGCGGACACCGGAACGCCCGAAGTCTCCGCGCACGGTGCATCTCATCCAGCGCAAGGCCACCAAGGTCGGGGCCGGGCTCGGGAAGACCACCGGGTGGATCCACCGCACCGAACTGCGTCACCGCGGCGTGGCGATGATCGCGGGAGCGTCCTACGACCGGATCGACGACGAGGGCCTGCACCTCACCGTGGACGGCGAGCAGCGCCTGCTGCCGGTCGACACGGTGGTGCTGTGCGCCGGGCAGGAACCGCGTCGCGAGCTGTACGACGAGCTGCGCGCGGCCGGCCGGCCCGTGCACCTGATCGGCGGCGCCGACGTGGCCGCCGAACTGGATGCCAAGCGGGCGATCCGCCAGGGTACGGAGCTCGCCGCGGAGCTGTGAACGCCCGGTTCCACGGTGCCTAGGATGCACTCCATGTCACTCCCGCACGCGATCCTCACCGCCCTGCTCGAGAAGCCGTCGTCGGGTCTCGAACTGACACGGAGGTTCGACCGGTCGATCGGCTACTTCTGGCCGTCCACCCATCAGCAGATCTACCGCGAGCTGGGACGGCTGGAGCAGGCCGGCCACATCCGGGTGCTGCCCGCCGCACAGCCGGCCCGGGGGCAGAAGAAGGAGTACGAGGTGCTGCCCGCGGGCCGCGAGGAGCTGTCGGCCTGGGTGTCGCTCGCCGAGGACCCCCGGCCCGTCCGCGATCCGCTGCTGCTGCGGATGCGGGCAGCCGCCGTGGTCGGAGCCCCGGGGCTGGCCGGGGAGCTGCGCAGGCACTTGGTGCTGCATCAGGAGCAGCTGGCGGAGTACCTGGAGATCGAGCGCCGCGACTTCCCGCCGGAACGGACCGCGGACGAGGACCGGCTGCGCCACCTGGTGCTGCGCGGGGGCATCGACCTGGAGACGTTCTGGACCGGCTGGCTGACCCGGGCGATCGACGACCTGACCGGTCCCGGGGCCGGCAGCGCCCCCCGGCCCCAGGAGGGTTCCTAACCGGGCCCGCGCGCCGTCCCGGCGGGCTCGGGACGCAGGGTGAACGGCTCCCCGGCACGTGGCGCGGCCGGCGGCGGGCCCGCGAGGACGACCCTCGGCGGCTGCCGGGCGGCCACCCGGGAGGAAACGGCCCCGGGCGGGCCGGGAGGCGCCTCGGCGGCGGGGCGCCCTTGTGCGCGGCTGAGCAGGATCACGCCCCGCACGGCGGCGGCGGCACCGACGAGCGCGGGGACCAGGCCGAGCGCCCCGCCCTGCAGGCGTTCGCCGAGCAGGATCAGGCCGATCGCGGCGGCGGCGACCGGATTGGCTAGGGTGACGACGGCGAGCGGGGCGCCGAGGCCTCCCCGGTAGGCGGTCTGGGAGAGCATCAGCCCGCCCAGCGCGAAGAGGGAGATGAGCACCGCCACGGTCACCAGGCGCCAGCTGAGCAGCGGACCCGAGTGGCCGGTCGCTGCGACCGTCAGCGTCTGGGTGAGGGCTGACGCCACTCCCGACGTGATGCCCGAGGCCGCTGCGTGGCGGAGACCGGGCCGGGTGCCCGGCCTGCTGAGAGCGGCGACGAGCGCCATGGTGGCGGCCCCGACGCCCAGGGCCTCGGAAAGACTCAGCGTGTCGTGCGGCGCGGCACCGCCCGCGGCGAGCAGCAGCGCGGCGAGGCCGACGAGGGTGAGGAGCGTGCCGCGCCATTCGGTGCGGCTGACACGGCGGCCCGCGGAACGGGCCCCGAGCGGGACCGCGGCGACCAGCGTGAGCGCGCCGAGCGGCTGGACGAGGGTGAGCGGCCCGTACTTCAGCGCGGCGACGTGCAGCAGTGCCCCGCCGGCGTTCAGGCCGACCGCGGACCACCAGGCTCCCCGGCCCATCAGGCTCAGCGCTCCGCCGGAGCGTCCGGCCCGGCCGGCGAGCCGGGCCTGCGCCACCGCGGCGGCCGCGTAGGCGCCGGCGGAGACGAGGGAGAGGGCGACGGCGACGAGCGTGGCGTTCATCGCCGTACCCCAGGCCGTGCGTAGGCGGGTGACGCGTAGCCGGGGGTGGGGACGACCGTCTGCCGGGGCCGGTGCCCGCGGACCGGCACGCGGGGCAGCCGGAGCACGGCGTAGGCCACGGCGAGCAGGGCTGAGACCACGAGGGCGTCGAGCCAGTAGTGGTTGGCGGTGCCCACGACGACGAGCAGGGTGAGCAACGGGTGCAGGAGCCACAGCATCCGCCACCGGGAGCGTGTGGCGACGATCAGGCCGACGGCGACGGCCAGGGCCCAGCCGACGTGCAGGGAGGGCATGGCCGCGAACTGGTTGGCCATCGAGTCGGTCGCCGGGGTGTCCCCGTACACCGTGGGGCCGTAAGCCCGGGCGGTGTCGACGAGACCGGCGGCGTGCAGCATCCGCGGCGGGGCGAGCGGGAAGAGCAGATGCAGGGCGAGCGCGGCGCCGGTGAGCACGGCCAGTACGCGGCGCGAGCGGACGTAGTGGCGCGGGCGGCGCCGGTACAGCCAGACCAGGAACGCCAGCGTGGCGGGGAAGTGGACGGCCGCGTAGTAGGTGTTCGCCGCCTGGACGAGCGTGTGGCTGTGCAGCAGGACCCCCTGGACGGCCCCTTCACCGGGGAGACCGAGGGCCCGCTCCAGGCTCCAGACGTGTCCGGCGTTGCGGAAGGCCTCCTCGACGTGGCCGTTCGCGGCCTGCCGGCCGAGTTTGTACACGAGGAAGAGTCCGGCTACGAGAAGCAGCTCGCGGACGAGGGGCGGTCGGGCTGAGGCGTCCGGCTCCCGCTCCACAGGCTCACTGCGGGTGTCCATCACCCGTGCCCCTTTGCTGACGGTGCGCTGTCGCGACGTACGGCATGGCCAGTCCGCGCCGTATCGATACGCCAGTGTACCGATACGGAGGCGTATCGGTACACTGGCGTATCGGTATACTGCGTATCGAGGGTCCCCAGCCGCAGAGCCGCAGAGAGGGAAGCAGATGCCGTCGCCCGCTTCAGCGCAGGAGCCAGCACTCGCGTCACGCCGTTCCAAGATCACACCGGAGCGGGCGCAGGAGCTCTACACCGCCGTGCTGGACCTCGTGCGGGAGAGCGGCTACGACTCGCTGACCATGGAGGGCGTCGCCTCACGCACCCGGTGCGGGAAGTCCACGCTCTACCGCCAGTGGGGCTCCAAGCCGGAGCTGGTCGTCGCCGCACTGCACAGCACGCGCCGGACCCTCTTCTCGGACATCGACACCGGCAGCCTGAGCGGCGACCTGCGGGAGGCGGCCCAGGCCGTGGACGCGGCATCCGGCCAGGACACCGCGCTGATGCACGCGCTGACCCATGCCGCGCTCCAGAATCCCGACCTTCTCCGCGCGCTGCGCTCCACCCTGATCGAGCCGGCCGTCGCGGCGATCGACGCGATGGTCGCGCGCGCGGTCCGGCGAGGCGAGATCGAGGCCGGCAACCCCGCGGCGGAGTACGTGGCCGCCCAGGTGTTCGGCATCATGCGCGCCCGGCCGCTCCTGGAGGGGCGGTACGCGGACGACGCCTTCCTCACCCGCTTCATCGAGTGCGCCGTGCTCCCGGCTCTCGGACTCCCCTCACCCCCGCCCGCCTCCCAGGACAGCGGGACCTGATGAACGTGGCCCGTCGCCTCAGCGGATGACGACGGTCCACCCGCGCGCCGCACCGTGGGGACGGGGACGGCGCACACCCGGCCGGCCGGTGGTTCCCGGACCACCGGCCGGCCGCATGATGACCCGACCTCCTTTTTCGTCCTATTGACGATATGGGCGTCCCCTCGTTATCGTCTTGCTGACGACAAAGAGGGGGTCCTGACATGGCCGACATCACCCGGCGCTTCGGATGGCGACACCTGCGCTCCGCGCCCACCGCCCACGTCCGCCACCACAAGCGCGGGGAACTCGCCCACGACGGGACAGGTCAGAGCTTCTGGTACCGCTCACTGTCCGCCGCGCTCTCCGAGATCCCGGTCGACGACCGGGAGCTGGCGATGGCGTTCCACGCCCGCACGGCCGACTTCCAGGACGTCACCGTGCAGGCCACGGTCACCTACCGGATCAGCGACCCCGCCGAGGCCGCCGCCCGCATCGACTTCTCGGTGGATCCCGACACCGGGGTCTGGCGAGGCGCACCCCTGGAACAGATCGCCACCCTGCTCACCGAGACCGCCCAGCAGCACACCCTGGACGTCCTGGCCAGGACTCCTCTCGCCACCGCGCTCGTGGACGGGGTCGCCGCCGTGCGGGAACGGGTCGCCACCGGGCTCGCGGCCGAGCCGCGGCTGCCCGCCACCGGCATCGACGTGGTAGCCGTACGTGTCGTCGCCATCCGCCCCGAGGCGGAGGTCGAGCGTGCCCTGCGCACACCCGCCAGGGAACAGATCCAGCAGGAGGCCGACCGGTCGGTGTACGAGCGCCGGGCCGTCGCGGTCGAGCGCGAGCGCACCATCGCCGAGAACGAGCTCGCCAGCAAGATCGAGCTCGCGCGCCGCGAGGAACAGCTGGTCGACCAGCGGGGCACCAACGCCCGCCGGGAGGCCGAGGAGAAGTCGGCGGCCGACGAGGTGCGCACGGCCGCCGAGGCCGCCCGCACCGTGCGGCTGGCACGCGCCGAGGCGGAAGCCGCGCGGGAGGTCGGGGCGGCACGCGCCGAGGCGCAGGCGGCCTGGCTGCGCGCCCACGCGGACGTCGACCCCGGCACGCTGCACGCCCTGGCCGCGACGCGCCTGGCCGAGAACCTGCCCCGCATCGACAGCCTCACCCTCTCCCCCGACGTCCTGACGGGCCTGCTCGCCAGGCTCGGCAGGCCGGAGCCGGAGGCCCGGGCGTGAGCCTGGCCCCGCGTGCCGTGCTGGTGCACCGCAGGACCGAGTACGAGGAACTGCTGGCCCGGCACGGCACGCACGGGCAGGCCGCGTTCGTGCTCGCCGGACGCGGCCGGTCCATCGAGGAGGTGGCCGAGCGCCACCGGCGCAACGAACAGGCGCTCACCGAGGTGGTGGCCTCCGTGCCGTTGCGGTGGCGCCGGACCCGGGTGGAACGGGCGGACCTCGACCGTTTCCTGTTCGGGCCCGAGGACGTGGTCGTCGTGGCCGGACAGGACGGCCTGGTCGCCAATGCCGCGAAGTACCTGTCAGGACAGCCCGTGGTGGGCATCGACACCGACCCGGGCCGCAACCCCGGGGTCCTCGTACGCCACCGGGCCGGTGACACGGCGGCCCTGTGCCGGGCCGCCGTGTCGCGTGGCTCGCGGGTGGACGCCCTCACGATGACCGAGGCCGTCGCCGACGACACGCAGCGGCTGCTCGCCCTGAACGAGATCTACCTCGGGCCACCGGGCCATCAGACCGCCCGCTACCGCATAGGCCCGGACGGCGGCCGTGACGGCGGCGAGTCCCAGGCGTCCTCGGGCGTACTGGTCGGCACCGGGACCGGCTCGACCGGCTGGCTGCGCTCCCTGTGGCTGGAGCGCGGCAGCCCGCTGCGACTTCCCGCCCCCTCCGACCCGCGGCTGGTCTGGTTCGTGCGTGAGGCCTGGCCCTCACCGGTCACCGGTACGTCGCTGGTCGCGGGCGAACTGGGACCGCGGGACGGCCTCAGGCTCACCGTCGAATCGGACCGCATGGTGGTGTTCGGTGACGGCATGGAGGCCGACGCACTGGAACTGACCTGGGGGCAGTCCGTTCGCCTGAGCGTCTCGGACACCACGCTCAACCTGGTGGCGTGACGCGCGGGTGAGGATGGCCGAGGCCGTCTGCGGATCGCTCCGCCCGACGACCTGACCTAGGGAGAATAATTATTTGCCTAGGACTCATAGGCAGAGTTAGCGTCGACTCCATGAGAGCCGTCAACGAGCAGGACATCCGGGCGTCATTCGTCAACTGTTCCAAGGGAGAGGCGAAGCGCCTGCCGGTGCCCCGGGATCTCGAGGAGCGCCGCTGGGAAGATCTGGACTTCCTGGGCTGGCGCGACCTCTCGGCTCCGGACCGGAGCTATGTCGTCACCGAACTGCGCGGCGAACTCACCGGCATCACGCTCCGCTTCCCCTCCCAGCAGCGCGGATTCCTGCACCGCAGCATGTGCGCGGTCTGTCTGACCACGCACCCTGGCGGCGGGGTGTCACTGATGACCGCCCGGAAGCGGGGACAGGCGGGCCGGGACGGCAATTCGGTGGGCATCTACATCTGCACCGACCTCGACTGCTCCCTGTACGTGCGCGGGAAGAAGACCCCCGCCCCCGGCGGACGCTTCGAGGAGTCGCTGACCGTCGAGCAGCAGATCGAGCGGACCAGGAACAAGCTCACGGCGTTCCTGGACCTGCTCGCCGGCTGAACCGCCGGGAACGCGGTGTGGCGAGGGGGCCGGTCGCGCGGGCGGGCGGAACGGTCCGACGCCGTCCCTCGACCTCTGTACGGCCTCGGGACATCGCCGGCCGTCGGTGCGGGAACCGGGGCACCTCACGGCTGCCCGGTGAGCGGACGGCTTCTCGGCACCACGACCGGTGACGCGTCGCCCGGCGCGCGGAGTATGTCGGCGTCCACTCCGTAGAGCTCCTTCACGAGGGCTTCGTCGACCGTCTCGTCCGGCTTGCCCCGGGCGACGACGCGCCCGTCCTTCATGGCGACGAGAAGGTCGGCGTAGCGTGCCGCGGCCGCCAGGTCGTGCTGCACCATGACGACGGTGCGTCCGGTGGCGGCCACCTCCCGCACCAGCTCCAGGACCTCCACCGCGTGACCGAGGTCGAGGGCGCTGGTGGGTTCGTCGAGGAGGACGACCGGGGTGTGCTGGGCGAGGACCATCGCGAGCCAGCAGCGCTGGCGCTGGCCGCCGGAGAGCCTGTCCAGCCGCTCGGCGGCCAGTTCCGTCGTCCCGGTCGCGTCGAGCGCCTCACGTACGGCGCTCTCGTCCTCCCTGGACCACTGGCGCAGCAGTCCCTGCTGGGGATGGCGGCCGTAGCGGACGAGTCCGGCCACCGTGACGGCCTCGGGTGCGCGCGGTGACTGGGGGAGCAGCGCGACGTGGTGGGCGGCCCGGCGCCGGCTGAGCCCCCAGATGTCCTCGCCGCCGACCCGGACGGTGCCCGAATCGGGGCGGTGCAGGCGCGCGACGGTTCGCAACAGGGTGGACTTCCCGCAGCCGTTGGGGCCGACGATCGCGACGACCTGCCCGGCGGGGACGGTGAGCCCGACGTTCTCGACGACGGGGCGGCCGGGGTATCCGGCGTGGAGCGCGCTGACTTCGAGACCTGGGACGGTCCCGCGGGGTGCGTCGGTCATGGTGGTGGTCAGGCCTTTCCGGTGGCGCGGTCCGGACGGAGCAGGACCCAGAGGAGGAAGGGGCCGCCGAGGACGCTGGTGACGACTCCGACGGGCAGTTCGACAGGTGCGGCGACGCGTCCGAGGGCGTCGGCGGCGGCGATCAGGGCCGCGCCGGTCAGCGCGGAGCCGGTGACCGGGACCCGGGTGGGTCCGGCCAGCCGCTGGGCGAGGACCGGTGCGGCGAGAGCGACGAAGGCGATGGGACCGCCGACGCCGACGGCCGTGCCCGCGAGGGCGACGGCGAGGGCGAGGGCTCCCGCGCGCAGTCGGCGCAGGTCGACTCCGAGCGAGGCCGCGACGTCGTCGTCGAAGCGCAGGAGCTGCAGCCGGTGGCCCACGGCCAGGGCGAACGGGACCAGGACGAGCAGGACCACCGCCATCGGCGTACCGACGCTCCAGTCCCGTCCGTTGAGACTGCCGACGGCCCAGAGGAAGACGCCGCCCGCTGTGTTGTCGTTCTCGCGGGACATGATGAGGTCACTCACCGCGCCGATGAAGGTGGACACGCCGATGCCCGTGACGAGGACGCGGTAGCCGGCGCCTCCCGCTCCGCCCGCGCAGAGGACGACGATCGCCGCGGCCGCGACGGCGCCGACGGGACCGAGCCACCAGTCACCGACCATGCCGGTGGTGGAGCCCGCCGCGGCGGCCACGACTGCCGCCGTGGCACCGTCGTTGACGCCGACCAGGTCGGGGGTGGCGAGGCGGTTGCCCGCGAGGGTCTGGGTGAGGCAGCCGGCGACGCCCAGTGCCGCGCCGACCATGAGACCGGTGAAGATGCGGGGCAGCCTGAAGTCCCGCACGATCATGACGGTGCCGGGGTCGCCCGTGCCGAGGAGCCCGGACACGGTTTCGGTCAGGCTCATTCCGGTCGAACTCGCCATGACCGCGAGGGCGGTGAGCACGGTGATGACCGGCAGCAGGAGCGCGGCGGCGAGCGCGCTTCGGCGCGGAAGGAGCCACGAGAGCGTCCCCGTGCGCAGCACGGTGCTGTCGGGAGGTGTCACGTCGGCGGTGCCGGCCGGCGGGATGTACGGCAGCGGGCCCCCGGTGCGCTTCAGGCCGGTCATGCCTCGGCCCCGGCGGTGGACAGACGGGACGAGCGGGCGATCCAGACGAGAAGGGGGCCGCCCACGAAGGCGAGCAGCACGCTGACCGGGGTCTCCCAGGGCCGGATGACGATGCGGGCCAGGATGTCGGCCAGGATCATGATGTCGGCCGCGATCAGTGCGGACAGGACGAGTTGGGCCGCCGTGCGGGGCCCCGCCAGCGCCCTGGCCGCGTAGGGGGCGAGCAGCCCGAGGAAGGCGATGGGCCCGGCCACGGCGACCGCGCAGCCGGCCAGGAGCGAGACGGCCGCGGCGACGGTCATCCGGATCCGGCCGGGGTGGTGGCCGAGCGAGCGGGCGCCGTCGTCCCCGAGGCCGAGCGCCGACAGGGGGCGCGCGCAGCCGAACGCGGTGAGCAGGCCGAGCGCCACCAGCGGCAGCAGCGGTACGAGGTCGTGCGTCTGCACTCCGGCGAGCGAGCCGATCGTCCAGTACCGGTAGGTGTCGAAGGTCGACCGGGTGCCGAGCAGGACGTAGGAGGTGCAGCCGTGGAAGGTGGCGGCGAGCGCGGATCCCGCCAGGACGAGGCGCAGCGGCGAACCGGCGGTACGCCCCGATCCGGCGAGGAGCAGGACGACCGCGCTCGCGGCCATGCCCCCGACGAGGGCCCAGACCAGCATCGCGCCCGGGGAGTCGGCGCCGAAGAAGGTGAGCCCGAGGACGACGGCGAAAGCGGCCCCGGAGTTGACGCCCAACAGGCCCGTCTCCGCGAGGGGGTTGCGGGTGGCGGCCTGGAGGAGACAGCCGGCCACGCCGAGGCAGGTGCCCACGAGGAGGGCGGCGAGTGTGCGCGGAAGGCGTACGTCCATGACGGCCAGCCGGATCTGGGCGTCGGCGCGGGCCGCGGGGTCGCCGAGGAGGAAGTCCCAGGCGCGCGCGACGGGACTTCCTCCGGTGCCGATGACGAGGGAGAGCAGCACGAGGACCGCGAGAAGGATCAGAAGTCCCGTGGCGTACCGGAGGGTTGGGCGTCCCGGGGGCTGGGGACCTTCGGAGGGGCGGATTCCGGCTGTTCTCGGCCGACCCCCTTGCGCTATCGACATAAGGGTAGCCTAACCTAATTGAACCCGTCCGGTTCCGGCGGGTCATGGGCCCACCTATGCCCTGAAGTGGCGCCGCACGCACCGCTCCTCTCCGATGCAGGCTTCGGAGAGCGCCCTGCCGGAACAGGATTCACTTGAGTAAACGGAGATCCCAGGCCATGGCGCCGTATTCGTCCCCCTCGTCCCGCGGTATCGCACGTCCCGTCGTCTCTGCGACCCTGCTCACGCTCTGCGCGCTCACCCTCGGCGCTTGCGGATCGTCCGGTGGCGAAGCCGGATCCGGTGACGCGGGTGCCGCTGTGACGACCCAGGTCACGGACGCCACCGGGACGAAGGTGAAGGTACCGGCCGACCCGAAGCGCGTGGTCGCCCTCAGCGAGATGGACCTGGACGCCTCCCTCGCCCTGGGCGTCGAACCGGTCGGCCTGACGGCGGGACGCGGTCAGAAGGGCGCCCCTCAGTACCTGGCGGACCAGGCGAAGGGCATCCCGGTGGTGGGCGCGGTCACCGGACCGGACATCGAGAAGGTCGTGCAGGCGAAGCCGGACGTGATCCTCGCCGGGCAACTCGCCGACGAGCAGGTGCTCGCGCAGCTCCGGAAGATCGCGCCGACAGTGGTCACCATCGACGGCACCAAGGACTGGAGGAAGGCCCTCCAGCTCACCGGCACGACGCTCGGCAAGGCGAACGAGGCCGAGAAGTTCCTCACCGACTACGGGACGAAGGCCGCGGCCCTCAAGAAGGATCTCGGCGCGCGGGCCGGCGCGAGCGTGTCCGTCGCCCGCTACTCGGCCAAGGGCACCGCCGTCATGCAGCAGGGCGTCTTCATCAGCGACGTCCTGAAGGACCTCGGCTTCAAGCGTCCCGGTATCCAGAACGAGAAGGGCGAGGGCCACTCGACACCCCTGAGCGACGAGAACATCGGGGAGATCGACGGCGACTGGCTGTTCATCGGCTCCCTGGACGCGGGCACCGACGCCGCCCTGCTCGACCAGCTCGCGGAGAAGCCCGCCTACCAGCAGCTCGGCGCGGTGCGTGAGAAGCACGCGACGGTCATCGACGGGACCAAGTGGACCAGCCTCGGTGGTGCGCAGGCAGCCGTCTCCGTGCTCGACGACATCCGGAAGGCCATGGTCAAGTGAGCCTCGACCAGGACCTCGCCGGCCGGTTCGCCCTCGTGACGGGAGCGGGCCGCGGCATAGGCGAGGCGGTCGTGCGCGCGCTCACCGCCCGGGGGGCCCGCGTCCTCGCCACCGACCTGGCCATGGACGGCATCGCCGCGCTGGAGGAGGCGTACGCCGGCCCGGTGACCGCCCGCACACTCGACGTCACGGATCCCACGGCCGTCGAAGACCTCGTCGAGGAGGCCGAGAGCACACTCGGCCCCCTGGACATCGCGGTCAACGTGGCCGGGATCCTGCGCGGTTCCCGTGTCGCGGACCTGTCGGACGAGGACTGGGCGGCCACCTTCGCCGTCAACACCCACGGTGTGTTCCACGTGTCGCGCTCCTGCTCCCGCCGGATGACCGAGCGGGGCTCCGGCAGCATCGTGACCGTGGCCTCCAACGCCGCGGGCATCCCCCGGACGAACATGGCGGCCTACGCGGCCTCCAAGGCCGCGGCCGTGATGTTCACCAAGTGCCTCGGCCTCGAAGTGGCGTCCAGGGGTGTCCGGTGCAACACCGTCTCCCCGGGTTCGACCCTGACCGACATGCAGCGCGGCATGTGGCCGGCGGGGGACGAGGAGGCCGCGGCCCGCCGCGTCATCGAGGGCGACTCCGCGACGTACCGCACCGGCATACCGCTGGGCCGGATCGCGGACCCCTCCGACACCGCCGACGCCGTCGCCTTCCTGGTGTCCGACCGCGCCCGCCACATCACCATGCACGACCTGTACGTCGACGGCGGAGCCACCCTGCGCGCCTGAGCCCGCCTCCGCCCCGCCCTCCTGCCGACGCTCGAGCCTTCCCCACCGGAGACCACCCATGTCTGCATCTCTGCGCGTCCCTGCCGCTCCTCCCCCACTCGACTCCGCCGGTGCGGCGACCGCTCTGCTGGAGGCCTACCGGCCCGGCACCGACCGCTTCCTCGCCACCCCCCGGCACACCCTGCTGGGCTCCGGGACCGCTGCGCCGGTACCCCACGACTCACGGCCCCTGGCCTCGCGGGTCAGGGAGGTCCTTGACGCCGCCCGACGCACCGGCGCCCCCGCCCCCGTCGTCATGGGCTCGATCCCGTTCGCGCCCGGTGACGCGGCGTCACTCGCCGTCCCGGAGACGGTCCGCCGGGCGCCCGCCCTGCGCGCGGACCCGCTCATAGCCCTGCACGGCCCGGCCGTGGAACACGGCGACGAGTGGCGGATCAGAGAAGTGCCCTCGGCCGAGGAGTACTCCGCGGCCGTGGCCGCCGCCGTGGGGCGCATGCGTGCCGGGGAGTTCGACAAGGTCGTACTCGCCCGCACACTGGAACTGACGTCGACGCGTGACCTGGACCTGCCTGCCATGCTGGGCCGGCTGGCACGCCGCGACCCGGACGGTTACACCTTCGCCGTCCCCAGCGGCCCCGGCCGCACCCTCGTGGGCGCGAGCCCCGAGCTCCTCGTCGCACGGAGGGGCGCCCGGCTCGTCGCCAACCCCCTCGCCGGGTCCGCCCAGCGCAGCGGTGATCTGGCGGAGGACGTGCGGAGGGCGGCCACGCTGCTGGACTCGCCGAAGGACCTCCACGAGCACGCGGTCGTGGTCGACGCGATCCGCGAGGCACTCGCGCCGTTCTGCGTGCGCCTGGACGTGCCCGAGCGCCCCACCCTCGTACGGACCGCCGCCATGTGGCATCTGTCGACGACCCTGACCGGGGAGCTGCGCGACCCGTCGTCCACCGCCCTGGACCTGGCGTCGGCCCTGCATCCCACTCCGGCGGTCTGCGGCACACCGACCGAGGCGGCCCGGCAGGTCATCGCGGAGTCCGAGCCCTTCGACCGGGGCGCGTACACCGGCATGGTCGGCTGGCAGGACGCGGACGGCGACGGTGACTGGGTCGTGACCATCCGCTGCGCCGAGGCGGAGGGCCGCACACTGCGGCTGTTCGCCGGCGCGGGTGTGGTGGCGGAGTCCTCCCCGGCCGCCGAGACGGCGGAGACCGGGGCCAAGTTCCGGACCTTCCTGAGTGCCGTGGGAGCCGCCCTGTGACCGCCCGTCAGGCAGTAGACGCACCCACCTGGCCGGCCGAGTTCGCCGAGCGCTACCGCGCGGCGGGCCACTGGCGCGGCGAGACCTTCGGCGGGGTGCTGCGCGAGCGTGCCGCGGCCCACCCGGACCGCGTGGCGGTCGTCGATCCGGCCCCCGGACGCCGCGAGTGGACGTACGGGCAGCTGGACGAGCGGGCCTCGCGGCTGGCCGCCGGTCTCGCGGCGCGCGGTATCGCCCCGGGTGACCGGGTCGTGGTCCAGCTCCCGAACGTCGCCGAGTTCATCGAAGTCGTCTTCGCGCTCTTCCGGATCGGCGCCCTGCCCGTCTACGCGCTCCCCGCGCACCGCGAGACGGAGATCGAGTACTTCTGCTCGTTCACCGAGGCCGTGGCCTACGTGATTCCGGACCGCCACGCCGGCTTCGACCATCTCGCGCTGGCGTCGAAGGTCAAGGAGCGCACGCCGAGCCTGCGGCACGTGTTCGTCGTCGGCTCACCGGGCGAGCACACCGCGCTTTCGGAGGTGCCGTGTGAGCCCACGGACACCGGACACGAGCCCCGGCCGCACGATCTGGCGTTCCTCCAGCTGTCGGGCGGCACGACCGGTGTGCCCAAGCTCATCCCGCGCACGCACGACGACTACATCTACTCGCTGCGCGGATCGAACGAGATCTGCGGTGTCGACGCCGCCACCCGGTTCCTCGTCCTCCTCCCCGCCGCGCACAACTTCCCGATGAGCTCCCCGGGGTGGCTGGGGACGCTGTACGCCGGAGGGACCGTGGTCCTGTGCCCGAGCCCCGACCCGGCGACGGCGTTCCCCCTCGTCGAACGCGAACGCGTCACCATGACCGGGATGGTTCCGCCGCTCGCCCTGGTGTGGACGGAGGCCGCGCCCGGCTCCGCGCACGACCTGTCGAGCCTGGACCTGGTCCTCGTCGGCGGAGCCAAGTACAGCGAGGCGGCGGCCCGCCGCCTGGAACCCGCGCTGGGCTGCCGGCTCATGCAGGTCTTCGGCATGGCGGAGGGGCTCGTCAACTACACGCGCCTGGACGACGACCACGAGACCGTGGTCACCACCCAGGGCCTGCCGATCTCGGAGGACGACGAGATCCGTGTCGTCGACGACGAGGACGAGGACGTCCCCGAGGGAGGGTTCGGCCACCTGCTGACCCGTGGCCCGTACACGATCCGCGGCTACTGGCGTGCTCCCGAGCACAACCGGAAGGCCTTCACCGAGGACGGCTTCTACCGCACCGGCGACATCGTGCGCCGCACCCCGACGGGTCATCTCGTCGTCGAGGGGCGTGCCAAGGACCAGATCAACCGTGGCGGCGAGAAGGTCGCCCCGGAGGAGATCGAGAACATCATCCTCGGCCACCCGTCGGTGCACGACGTGTCGGTCGTGGGGGTGGCCGACGAGTACCTGGGCGAGCGCACCCTGGCCTACGTCGTCCTGCGCGAGGGCGCCGAACCTCTGAAGGCACCGGCGGTCAAACGGCTCGTGCGTGAACGCGGTGTCGCCGCGTACAAGATCCCCGACCTCGTCGAATTCGTCGAGGCGTTCCCGCAGACAGGGATCGGCAAGGTCAGCAAGAAGGGCCTGCGTTCCGACGCGTCCCCCGGCCGCGCCGTGTCCGGCCGGCACTGAGATCAGCACCGAGTTCCGCCCAGAGCGGCACCGAAAGGTTCCACCACCCATGGCTCTTCCCGCCATCCCGTCCTACGCCCTGCCGACCGCAGCGGAACTGCCCGCGAACCGCGTGGACTGGACCGTCGACCCCGCGCGGGCCGTGCTGCTGGTCCACGACCTGCAGAACCACTTCCTCGGCGCGTTCCCGCCCGGGGAGCAGCCGCTCACCGGCATGCTCCGCAACACCTCCCGCCTCCTCGCGGAGTACCGCCGCCTCGGTGTGCCGGTCGTCTACTCGGTCCAGCGCGGCGGTCAGACGGCGGAGGAACGCGGCCTCCAGCTCGACTTCTGGGGCCCCGGCGCCGCCGACGACCCCGAGGCGCTGGCCGTTCCCGACGCCGTCGCACCCGCGGACGGCGACACCGTACTGACCAAATGGAAGTACAGCGCGTTCGTGCGGACCGAACTGGAGTCGCTGTTGCGTGAGTCGGGCCGCGACCAACTGGTGATCACCGGCGTGTACGCGCACATCGGGGTGCTCATGAGTGCCTGCGACGCGTGGATGCGTGACATCCAGGCCTTCGTGGTCGCCGACGCCGTCGCGGACTTCTCCCGCGAGGACCATGACATGGCACTGCGCTGGGCGGCGGGCCGCTGCGCGGTCGTCCTCCCGGCCGACGCGCTTCTGAAGGAGGTCTGAACGCCGTGGCGCTCACCCTTGAACTGATCCGCCAGGATGTCGCCGAAGTCCTCGGTGAGGACCCCGCGGACATCCCGCTCGACGAGAACCTCCTGGACTACGGCCTGGACTCGGTGCGCATCATGGCCCTGCTGGGCCGCTGGCGCCGGGACCACGGTGTCGTGGCGGACTTCGCCGACCTGGCCGAGCAGCCGGCCATCGACGCCTGGGCTCCCCTGCTGGGCGCCTCATGACCGTCCTGCTCACCGCTGCCGACGGGGCCGGACCGGACGCCCCGGCCGTCGTACTCCCTCTGACCGCGGCCCAGTCGGGCATGTGGTTCGCGCAGTCGCTCGATCCGCTCAGCCCGGCGCAGAACACGGCGGAGTGCCTGGAGATCGACGGGCCCCTCGACCCGGAACTGTTCGCGGCGGCCCTGCGCCGCGTGACCGCCGAGGCCGACGCCCTGCGTGTGTCCGTCGAGGACTCCCCGGAGGGTCCCCGTCAGCGTGTCCTCCCCTCCGTCGGGCTGCCGCTCACGACGCACGACCTGCGGGGCGCCCCGGACGCCGGCCGGCGGGCCGATGAGTGGATGCGCGCCGACCTGGCCGTGCCCTTCGACCTGACGGCCGGCCCCCTCTTCCGGCACGCCCTCTTCCGTGTGGGCGAGGACCGGTGGCTGTGGTACCAGCGCATCCACCACCTGGTCATGGACGGATTCGGCTACTCGCTCCTCGTACGCCGGACCGCCGAGGTCTACACAGCGCTGGTGAAGGGTGAGGAGCCTGCGCCCCGGACGTTCGGGAGGCTGGCCGACCTGGTCACCGAGGACGCCGCCTACCGGTCCTCCGAGGCCTTCGCCGCCGACCGCGCCCACTGGTCCGCGGCGTTCGCCGACCGTCCGGAGGTGCCTCGGCTCGCGGGCCGCGGGGCGCTGCCGTCACGGACGTTCCTCCGGCGCACCGCGCACCTCGGCCCCGAGGCCACCGAGGGCGTGCGGGACCTGGCCGCCCGGCTCCGCGCCACCTGGCCGGACGTCCTGATCGCCGCCCAGGCCCTCTACACCTCGCGGGCGACCGGCCGCCAGGAGGTCGTACTGGGCCTGCCGATGATGGGCCGTATGGGGTCCGTCTCGCTGCGGGTTCCCGGCATGGTCATGAACGTGCTCCCGCTCCGGCTGGACGTCGCCCCGGAGGCCACCTTCGCCGAACTGGTCCGCCAGGTGGTCCTCGGGATCCGCGAGGTCCGGCGCCACCAGCGCTACCGCTACGAGGACATCCGCCGCGACCTGCGCCTGCTCGGCGAGAACCGGGGGTTGGCCGGCCCCCTCGTCAACGTCATGCCCTTCGACTACGACGTGGACTTCGCGGGCGCCGCCGCCCGGGCCCGCAATCTGTCCGCCGGGCCGGTCGACGACCTGACGGTCAACATCTACGACCGGGCCGACGGCCGTGGTCTGCGCATCGACCACGACGGCAATCCCGCGCTGTACGACGACGGGGAGCTGGCCGCGCACCAGGACCGCCTCCTGGATCTGGTGGAGCGGCTGAGCCGGACCGACCCCCACGTCCCGACGGCCGTGCACGGCATCGCCACGGCGGCCGAACTGGAGCTGGTCGTCGGTACGTTCAACGACACCGGCCGTCCGCTGCCGCCCACGACGCTGATCGGCCCGATCGAGTCGCGTGCCGCGCGCACCCCCGGGGCGACCGCCCTGGTGTACGGCGACACCTCGCTGACCTACGAGGAGCTGAACATCCGGGCCAACCGCCTGGCCCGGCACCTGCGGACGCTCGGCGCCCGGCCGGGCGCGGTGGTGGCGGTGTCGGTGCCGCGCTCGGTGGAGCTCGTCGTGTCGCTGCTCGCCGTCCTGAAGGCGGGGGCGGCGTACCTGCCGCTGGACCCCGACTATCCGCAGCAGCGGCTCGGGTACATGCTGCGGGACGCGGCCCCGGTGTGCGCGGTGACCGACCGGCCGGGGCGGCTCCCCGAGGACACGGGGACCCCGCTGGTCGTGCTGGAGGGCCTCGACGTCTCGGAGTACCTCTGGGTGAACCCGGCGCGTCCTCTCACTCCGGCGCACCCGGCGTACGTCATCTACACCTCCGGCTCGACGGGCCGCCCCAAGGGGGTCGTCGTGTCGCACGCTGCGATCGACAACCGGCTGCGGTGGATGCAGGGCGCCTACGGGCTGACCGCGGACGACCGGGTGCTGCAGAAGACCCCCTCGTCGTTCGACGTGTCCGTGTGGGAGTTCTTCTGGCCGCTGCGCCAGGGCGCCGCGCTTGTGGTCGCCGAACCCGGCGGCCACAAGGACCCGGCCTACCTGGCCCGGCTGATCCGCGAACAGGGCGTCACCACCTGTCACTTCGTGCCGTCGATGCTCCAGGTCTTCCTCGCGGAGGCGGAGACGGACGGGTGCGGAAGCCTCAGGAGGGTCTTCTGCAGCGGTGAGGCGCTGCCGCGCGAGACCGCCGACGCGTTCGGACGGGAACTGCCGGGCGTCGAACTGCACAATCTGTACGGCCCCACCGAGGCGGCCGTCGACGTCACCTTCCACGCGTGCGCGGCGGAGGCGAGCGGCCCGGTACCCATCGGCCGGCCCGTCTGGAACACCCGCCTGTACGTGCTCGACGCGGCGCTGCACCCGTGCCCGCCGGGGATCCCCGGCGAGCTCTACCTGGCGGGGCGGCAGCTCGCCGACGGCTACCTGAACCGTCCGGAGCTGACCGCGTCCCGCTTCGTCGCCGACCCGTTCGGCCGTCCGGCGGAGCGCATGTACCGCACGGGGGACCTGGCGCGGTGGACGGCGCAGGGCGAGGTCCTCTACCTCGGCCGCACGGACGACCAGGTCAAGCTCCGCGGGCAGCGCGTCGAACTGGGCGAGATCGAGACGGCGCTGACGGCCCGGGAGGGGGTGGACGCCGCCTGCGCCCTCGTGCGGGAGGACCGGCCGGGCGAGCAGCGGCTCGTCGGCTACATCACCGGAGACGCCGATCCCGTGGGTGTGCGCGCCTCGCTGGCGCGGGAGCTGCCGGAGCACATGGTGCCGGCCGCCGTGGTGGCACTGGACGCCTTCCCGCTCAGTCCCAACGGCAAGCTGGACCGGCGCGCCCTGCCCGCACCGGTGTTCAGCGGCGGCGCCGCCGCGCGGCGGCCGTCGGACGCGCGGGAGGAAGCGCTGACACGCCTGTTCGCGCAGGTGCTCGGCGTGGACGAAGTCGGGCCGGACGACGCGTTCTTCGACATGGGGGGTACCTCGTTGCTCGCCGTGCGGCTCGTGGCGCGCGTACGGGAGGACTTCGGGGCGGAACTGACCATCGGCTCGCTGTTCGAGTCCCCGACGCCTGCCGCGCTCGCGGCCCGGCTCGGCTCCACCGGGCCGGCGTCGGAGGACGCGCTCGACGTCGTGCTGCGGCTGCGCGGAGGGGAGGGCCGGCCCCCGCTGTTCGCCATCCATCCGGCCGGCGGGATCGCGTGGTGCTACGCCGGCCTGTCGGCCCGCCTGGGCCCCGAACAGCCGGTGTACGGCATCCAGGCGCGTGGGCTGGCCGGGGACGAGCCGCTGCCGCTCACCCTGGAGGAGGAAGCGGCCGACTACCTCCGGCACATCCGCGCGGTCCAGGAGCACGGCCCGTACCGGCTGCTGGGCTGGTCCGTCGGCGGCGTGCTCGCGCACACCGTGGCCGTACTGCTCCAGGAGGCGGGCGAGGAGGTCGAGCTGCTCGCGATGCTCGACTCCTTCCCGGCCGAGCAGTGGCGGGAACGCCCGGCGCCCGAGGAGGGTGACGCGCTGACCGCGGTGCTGCGGATGGCGGGCTTCGAGCGCACGCACGAGAAGGACCGTGACGACGTGCTGTCGACACTGCGCCGGGCGGGGAGCCCGCTGGCCGGACTCAGTGACCGCGCGCTGTCGAGGATCGTCGACATCGTGCCCAACCACGCCCGCATGATGAGGGAGCACCACCACCGGGGTTACGACGGTGACCTGTTGTTCTTCACGGCCGCTGCCCCGCGTGCTGAGGACTGGCTGACCCGCGAGGCGTGGCGGGCCCATGTGTCGGGTTCCGTCGACAACCACGACCTGGAGTGCACCCACCCGCAGTTGATGCAGGACCGTCATCTCGACGAGATCGCGGCCGTCCTGGCGGTCCGCCTGAAGGAGCTGGACTCATGAGTGCGAGGAGCGGGCCGTTCGACCCGGGCCCCGGGGACCGTGCCACGCACGTGGTGCTGGAGAACACCTCCGGCCGACTGTCGCTCTGGCCGGTCTGGAGGGAGGTGCCGGCGGGGTGGTCCGTCCGGTTCGGACCGGCTCCGCACGAGGCGTGCGCCGCCACGCTGGAGCCGGCCCGGTGAAGGGCTGGCGTCCGGCCGCCCCTACGGCGTGGGGGCGGCCGGGCCCAGCAGGTCCACGAGGCCGTCTGCCAGCTCCGTGCGCCAGCACAGGTAGTCGTGGCCGCCGTTGAACTCCCGGTACGCGGCGTCGTCGTAGCCGGCCGCCGCCAGGACCTCACGCAGACGCCTGGCGGCGGGCAGGGCGACCCATTCCTGCTCTCCGAAGGACAGCCAGAAGCGGACAGGCAGGCGCGGTGTCCGGGCGATCCGGTCGGTGAGCCACTGCGCCTGGGGTCCGTCGGGCCACCAGAAGGAGCCCGACTGGGCGAGGACGTTGCCGAAACGGCCCGGGGCGGACAGCGCCGCGTGGGCGGCGGCGAGGCCGCCCAGGCTCTGTCCCGCGACGACGGTGCGGGCCGGGTCGCCGGTGACCGGGAGCCGTGCCGCCGCCCAGGGCAGCAGCTCGTCGGCGAGGAAGGCGACGAACTCCGGGCGACAGGTCAGTTCGGACCACCGTGTGTCCGCGTCCACGGAATCCGGCAGCAGGGCGACGAGCGGCGGGATACGGCCGTCGGCGATCAGGTTGTCCAGCAGATGCGCGAGCCCGAGGCGCGGTTGCCAGTGCTCGCCGTCGAGGAGGACGACCACGGGGAGCTCCGCCGGGTGCGCCGGGTGCGTCGGCGGTTCGTACAGCCAGACGCGGCGGCTGCCGCCCCCCAGCCTGCCGGACGGCACCTCGTGGGCGGCCACCCGGCCACGGGCTGCTCCCGGCCGCGGCTGCCAGTCCTGCCCGCCGGGCGCCGCCGGGAGCTCGGCGTAGGAGACCGGGCCGCCGCTCCATCGGCGAGGCAGCGTACGGCTGTTGAGCGGGTCATGGTGGCGCCGCGTGCGCAGCCACTGCCAGTAGCCGGCGGTACCGGGCTCGGGGCCGTCCCCCTCGTCCACGTAGAAGTCGTAGGTGCCACGCCAGTCGTGCCGCAGGCGCAACGACCAGTGCCAGACGTCCGTGCCGGGCACCCGCTCCATCAGGTTGCCCTCGGGCGCGCGGGGGTCTCCGAGCTTGTTGGGCAGTACCTGCACGGCGCGGGTGGCGGGGGCGCCGCGCCACAGGAACGTCACCACCCGGTGGTCGGGGCTACCTTGGGGGTCGGGGGACACGAGGGGTGTGCCACTTCCTCCGACCGCCGTCCAGAACTCCTCGGTGGCACCCGGGCCGGGGAGCAGGCCTGCCGGCTCCGCGATCCGCGGTACCGCGTCCGGGCGCACGGTGCGCGGCGGCCGGCGCGGGATGTCGGGCGGCGGCGGTGACGTGATCACGAGAGGGACTCCGAACAACGAGGACCAAAAACTAAGGGTTACCTTACTCGCGCGAGACGGCCAGGAGTGCCGTGATCCATGCAGGTTAGGCTAACCTAAGTTCATTCGGAGGGCTCGACAGGTCGCGCCCGGAAGGCCGTCGGCCGGCCGACCCGCGCCCTCCTCTCCCCTTCACCTCTCTCCGCCGCCCTGGAGCAGCTCACCATGAACCCCGCCAGACCCCGCACACGCACGTCCTCGCCCGCTCTCCCCCGGCCCCGGCTGGGCCGGATGGCCGCTCTCGCCGCAGGCGCCACGCTGGGCATCGGCGCCCTGGCCGTCGCGCCCCTCGCGGCCGGCCACGCCGATGGGGAGGCGACCGGAGCCTTCGCCCTCGCCGCCGAGACCGTGGCACCCGCGGTCACCCTGGGCGCCACCACCGTGAAGCCGGGCGGCACGGTGCCGTTCCGGGCGTCGGGCTTCCCGGCCGGAGCCACCCTGAGCGTCAAGTTCGACGACTCGGTCCTGCTCGGGCAGTTCCCCGTCGACGAGGACGGCACCGCCTCGGGGACGGTGACCGTACCGGCCGGCGCCGCACCGGGCGGCGGTCACTGGCTGCGTTTCCTGGCGCCGCAGACGAGTGTCCGCAGCGAAGGCCTGACCGTGACCGGCAGCGCGCCGGAACCGACACCGTCACCCACCCCCAGCCCCACCCCGGCGCCCACCGCACCCCCGACGACCACGCCGCCCGCCTCGGGGCCCACCGTGCGACTGGCGGACTCCGAGGTCGCGGCGGGCGGCAGGGTCACCTTCACCCTCTCCGGGTTCGCCAGGGGCCAGAGCGTCACGGTGAAGCTGGACGACGTCGAAATCATCGGACGGTGGCCCTCGGCCGTGAAGGCGGACGGCACCCTGACCGCCGCGGTCACCGTCCCCAAGACGACGTCGGCCGGGGCTCACTGGCTGCGCTTCCTGGCACCGGACCCCTCGACCAGCCTCAAGGCCGGCATCTCGGTGACGTCGACCGGCTCGGGCGGCGGCGGTTCGGGAACGGGGGGCGGCGCGGACACCGGCGGCGGCTCGGGCGGATCCGGCGGCTCGGGTGGCTCCGGCGGTGACGGCGGGTCGTCCGGGTCCGGCGGCGGTCCGGGCAGCACCGCAGGCACCTCGGCCACCATCACCGCGGGTTCCCGCACAGCCGCCGGAGGAAGGGTGTCCTTCCGGGTGACGGGCTTCCCGGCGGGACAGCGACTCACCGTCAAGCTCGACGACTCCACGATCATCGGGCAGTGGCCGAACGGTATCGGGGCGGACGGCTCCCTCTCCGCGTCGGTCACCCTTCCGGCGGATGTCACGAAGGGCGCCCACTGGCTGCGCTTCCTCGCCCCGAACCCCTCAACGAGCCTCAAGGCCGGCTTCACCGTCACCTCCGGCGCGCCGGCCGGGCAGTCGGCGGCGGGCGGACCCTCCGGCGGCGCGGGCGGACCCGCCGGCGCCACCACCGTGCCGGCGGCCACCGGCGCGCCGGCCGCCGCCTCCAACTCCCGGGGCGCCAAGGCCTCGATAACGGCCAGCCAGGTGCAGCCGGGCGGAAGGATCCCGTTCGAGGTGACGAAGTTCCCCGCCGGCCGGACGGTCACCATCAAGCTGGACGACGAGGAGATCCTGGGTCAGTGGAAGGCCGACGCCGCAGGCTCGTACAGGGGCGAGGTCACGATCCCGGCCGGTACTTCCGTGGGCGCCCACTGGCTGCGCTTCCTGGCACCCGACCCCGCCACCACCCTCAAGGTCGACTTCACGGTGACCGAGCCGGGCGCGGCGGTCCCGGGGGCCGCCCCGGCGGTTGCCGTGTCCGAGCAGGCCGCACCGGACACCGTCGCGGCGTCGGCGTCCGTCTCCTACGCGACGATCGCCTGGTCGGCGGGTGCCGCCGCGGTGGGCGGCGCAGCCGGAGCCGGGGCCACGACCCTGCTCGTCGTGCGCCGCCGCTCGGGCGGGCACGCGGCGCGCGGCTGACGACGCAGGCACCGACACGGCTCCCCCGAAGGCGAGTTGTCGCGCACGTCACACACCTGAGTGCGAGTTACTTAGGTAAGCCTAAGCTAAGTTACAGGCTGTTGCCTTTTCTACTGAAACCCCTGTCAGGGAGTTGACTTCAGCATGACCACGTCCTACCGCAGAAGCCGTCGCACCGTCACCCGTGCCGCCATCGCCCTCGTGATCGCCACCGGGAGCACCGCCGCGCTGACGGGTACGGCCTCCGCGCACACCGCGGCCGGCGACGTCACGGTCGCCCCGCTCGTCAAGGGCCTGTACCAGTCCTCGTACTCCGAGCGGAACAACGTCCTGTGGACCACCTCCGCCGTGGGCCGCCCCCCGGTCGTGACCTCCAGCCTGCTCAAGGTCGACCCCAAGACCCTCAAGGTGAAGCAGACCATCACCCCGCCGGTGACGGATGCCGCCACAGGTGCTGTGGAGGCCGTCTACGGCGTGGCCGTGGACGACGAGCACAACACCGTCTGGACGACGAACACCCGCAACAACACGGTCGCCGTGTACAGCCAGCGCACCGGCGAGCACCTCGCCACCCTGCCGGACGTGGGCCACGCCCGGGAGATCGTCGTCGACGAGCGCCGCGACACGGTGTGGGCGAGCGCCTTCACCGACGGTACCCTCGTCGCCTTCGACTCCAGGACCTTCGAGGAGAAGAAGCGGATCACCGTCGCCGGCGCCGGCCCGACCGGCCTGGTCGTGAACGAGCGGACCGGGACGGCCTACGCCGCCGACCTCAACGGTGACCAGGTCATCGAGGTCACCGCCAGGTCCGCCGCCCCGCGGCTCATCCCCACCGGCGACGGCCCGATCTCGATCGCACTGTCGAAGAACGGCAGGACGGCGTACACCGCCGACCAGACCGGTGGCGGCCTCTCCGTCATCGACCTCAGGAAGGGACTCGTCACCAAGTCCGTCGCGACGGGCGCGGGGGCGCTGTCCGTCGCCAGCGACGACCGCACGGGCAACGTCGTGGTCGTGAACCGCACCGCCGCCACGGCGACGGTCGTCGATCCGGGCAAGGGCACCGTCGTCCGGACGGTGACCACCGGCACCAACCCCAACCACGTCACCATCACCCACGGCACCGCGTACGTGGTCGACAAGTCCGGAGCCGGCCTCGGCGGCGCCGACCAGATCCACCGTTTCCGCGTGACCCGCTAGCTCCGCCCGCCTCCGGGTGCGCAGCTCGGCCTCCCCCCTCACGTCGCAGCCGGGTGCCCGGCCCACCGCTCCACGCGGCGGGCCGGGCACCCGGCTCGTACGTGCCGTCCCGGCGGCCGCTGCGAGGCAGGGGCCGTCGGCCGACCGGTGCGGGCGGGACGAGATGCCGGCGGACCCGGTGGCGGCACACGCCGAAGGCGGCGCCCGTTCCCGGGTGCCGCCTCCGGACCTCGTCCTGGTGCTTCGTGTCGTAGGTGCGTGCGCCGTATCAGACCGTGGCGGGGAAGCGGGCCCAGACCCGGTGTGCGCCGAGGAGCTGCTTGACGTCTTCGAGTACCTCGCTGCCCGTGCCGCCGTTCACCACGCCCGGCGCGTCCTGCGGGACGCCCGCAGCAGCGAGGACGCGGTCGCCGCCCGCCCATGTGCCGATCGCCTTGGCGTGCCGGTACGCCTCGTTCAGCAGCAGGACGACCCTCGGGTCGGTCGCCGGGCCGGCCGCGCCCGCCTTCGCGTCCCTCGCACCGATGGCGTCGGCGCCCGCGCCGGGGGCACCGGCGAGCAGGACGGCGTCGAACTCGATGGAGCGGGCGGTCGCGTAGGTCCGCTGGACGGTGACCGGGTCGCCGTCCGCGTCGAGGACACCACCGGCGGGGGCGATGACCAACGGCACCATGCCGGCGCCCTGGACCGCGTCACGCACCGCCCGGACGCCGTCGAGATCCGCGTTCTCGTCCGCGACGATGCCGATGACGCGCCCGTCCAGCGGCCAGACACGGCCGACCTGTGAAAGGGCCGGGCTCGGCTCCGGGTCGGCGAGCGGTCCGTCCGGCTCGGGCGCGGGCAGTCCCAGTCCCGTGGCGACCTGCTCGCACAACTGGGGGTCGATCCGGGCGAGCACCTTGAGTGCGCGTTCCTTGACCGCCTGTTCGTAACACTTGCCCAGCTCGAAGGTGTACGCGGCGATGATGTGCTCGCGCTCCACCGGGCTCATGCTGAGCCAGAAGAGCCGGGGCTGGCTGAAGTGGTCGTCGAACGACTCCGGGGCCTCACGCACCTTCCGGCTCGCGGCGACCTCGGCGGGCACCTCGACGAACGCGCTGTTGTCGGCTCCCGCCAGGAACGGGCAGCCACCGTCCAGGGAGTTGGGCCGGTACGGCGCGACGCCGCGGTGGACGGCCGTCTGGTGCATGCCGTCCCGCAGCATGTCGTTGACCGGGGCGTGCGTCCGGTTGATGGGCAGCTGCGGGAAGTTGGGACCGCCGAGCCGGGTGAGCTGGGTGTCGAGGTAACTGAACAGACGGCCCTGGAGCAGCGGGTCGTTGGTGACGTCGATGCCCGGCACCATGTTGCCGACGTGGAAGGCGACCTGTTCCGTCTCGGCGAAGAAGTTCGACGGGTTGGAGTCGAGGGTCATCAGACCGATCGGCTGCACCGGCGCGAGCTCCTCGGGGACGATCTTCGTGGGGTCCAGCAGATCGATGCCCTGGAACATCTGCTCGGGGGTGTCCGGGAACGTCTGCACACCCAGCTCCCACTGGGGATAGGCGCCCGCCTCGATGGCGTCGGCGAGGTCCCGGCGGTGGAAGTCCGGGTCGACGCCGCCCGCGATCTGGGCCTCCTCCCACACCTGGGAGTGGACGCCCAGCTTGGGCTTCCAGTGGAACTTGACCAGGGTGGTGGCGCCCGCCGCGTCGACGAGCCGGAAGGTGTGGACCCCGAAGCCCTCCATCGTGCGGTACGAGCGCGGGATCCCACGGTCGGACATGTTCCACAGCGTGTGGTGCGTCGCCTCCGAGTGCAGGGTCACGAAGTCCCAGAACGTGTCGTGGGCGCTCTGTGCCTGCGGGATCTCCCGGTCGGGGTGCGGCTTGCCCGCGTGGATGATGTCGGGGAACTTGATGGCGTCCTGGATGAAGAAGACCGGGATGTTGTTCCCGACGAGGTCGAAGACGCCCTCCTCGGTGTAGAACTTCGTGGCGAAACCACGGGTGTCGCGCACGGTGTCGGCCGACCCACGCGACCCGAGCACGGTGGAGAACCGGACGAAGACCGGGGTCTCCACGTCCTTCGCCAGGAAGGCCGCCTTGCAGATCTTCGCCGCGCTCCCGTACCCGCGGAAGACACCATGGGCTGCGGCGCCACGGGCGTGCACCACCCGCTCCGGGATGCGCTCGTGATCGAAGTGGGTGATCTTCTCCCGCAGGTGGTGGTCCTGGAGGAGGACCGGGCCTCGGGGGCCTGCCTTCAGGGAGTGGTCGGTGTCGTACAGCCGGGCGCCCTGGGCCGTGGTCAGGTAGGCGCCGCTCTGGGCCTTGCGTGCCTGGTCCGCTCCGGTGGGCTGGCCCGTGGGGCTCACCGTCTCGGGGCCGGTCTGGTCGTCCTTGGGAGGAAGCGGCTCGCGGGGGGCGGTCGGCTCCTCCACCGGCGGCGGCACACTGCTGGGCGCGCCGGGGATCGGCTTGCTTCCTTGATTCTCCGTCACTTCTCGTCCTCCTGATGTGTAGCTCGTCGCCGGACCGACGTGCCGGGTGGGCGCGGCGCGGCATGCCGCCCTGGCACGCGTATACCTGCCGTGGCGGGGCGTCCCTGCCACGGCGGGCGCTGCGCCGTCACTCCATCGGCAGCGTCCGTGAGCCCGGGTCAGACGTTCTCTCGGGCGATCTGTTCGTTCCATGTGCGGGAGAAGACCCGACGGCCGTCCTCGTACCCGTCGAGCGTGGCGTTCACGTAAAAGGTGTCCTTGTCGGAGGTGAGCACGGTCCGCGTCTCCACCCTGACGTCCCAGTCGGGGCGGCCGAAGCGCATCTCCCAGGCCGACTCACCACGTACGGAAGCGAAGTCCTCACCGATCCAGCTGTACTGCTCGCAGGCCCGCAGCCCTGTCTCGATCCCGGTGTCCTCGTGCCGCTGGCGCCCGCGGTCCTTCACGATGTCGAGCACCGACCGGTAGTTCACGAGGTCCCGGGACACGGTCCACGCCTGCTCGGGCTCGCTCAGCCGGGTGACGGCTGGCGGCGCGCAGCCCTCGGGTTCGCCGAAGGGGAGCAGCGCCTTGTCCTCGGGCACGTCCGTGGGGCGTACGGGCAGGGTGAGGGTGCTGCCCTTCTCGTACACGCTGAGCAGGGCGGGTCCGGGTGCGGGCCATACGAGCGGCCAGTACGAGGTGGACACCGAGAGCCTGATGCGGTGCCCGGGCGGGAACGCCTGGGCGACACCGTGGAGCGGCACCCGCACCTGGTAGCGCCTGCCCGGTTCGAGGGCCTCGGGCGCCTCCTCCCTGTCACGGTGGGTGAGGTTGAGCACCCCGTACGTGATCCGGGTGGACCGCCCGTCCGGTGCCACGTCGGACAGCCTGACGTTCACCTGGGCGACCGGCGCGTCCGCGGCCACCTCCAGGACGACGGCGGGTGCGCCGAGGATCTCGATCCTCTCGGCCAGCGGCTCGGTCTGGTAGACGAGTGAGCCGCCGTCCTCCTCGCGCTGGTCGTAGGGCAGGTCCGGCGGAGCGTTGTACGAGGCCCACTTGCCGGCGAACTGGCCGACGGACAGCGGCGACTGCACGGTGCGGACCCGGTCCTCCTGCTCTTCGCCCGCGTCAGGCATCCCGAGGGCCGCGCCGCGCAGCGGGAAGACGGCCTCACCGATGTTCGGCGAGGGCCAGGAGGGCTCACCGACCCAGCGGCCCGGCCGTTCCTCGTACGAGGTCGAGGGCGGGACGCTCTCCTGCATCCACGCCTTGAGCATGGGGCCGTCCATGACGCCGTTGTCGACTCCCTTCAGCCAGTGGTCCCACCAGCGGACCACTTCCTGGAGGTATCCGATGGCCGGCCCCGGCTCGCCGAGATGCGGGAGCTTGTGGGACCACGGGCCGATCAGCCCCTTGCGGGGAACGTCCACGTTGCTCAGCAGCCGGGTCACCGCGTTGGAGTAGCCGTCCGCCCACCCGCTGGAGGCGAGCACCGGGCAGCGCAGTGCCGAGTAGTCCTCACTGAGGCTGGCGTGGCGCCAGTAGTCGTCCCGCTGCTGGTGGCGCAGCCACTCGAGGACCCAGGGGCGTGCGGCGTCGAGCCGTTGCCGCCACATCTCCCGCCAGCGTCCACCGACCACGGCCGGGTCGGGAGGACAGGTGGCGTACGCGAACATGGTCCCGGCCTCGGCCAGGTTGTCGGACAGCATGGCGCCGCCGAGGTAGTGCATGTCGTCCGCGTACCGGTCGTCGGTGAACGAGGCGATGCAGATGGCGCGCAGGCCGGGCGGCTGTCGGGCGGCCGTCTGGAGGGCGGCGAAGGCTCCCCACGAGATGCCCATCATCCCGGTGTTCCCGTCGCACCAGGGCTGCTCGGCGATCCAGGCCAGCACCTCCTCGGCGTCGCTCTGCTCCTGTTCGAGGTACTCGTCCAGCAGCACGCCCTCCGACTCCCCGGTCCCCCGCAGGTCGACACGCACGCACGCGTAGCCGTGTCCGGCGATGTAGGGGTGGTGGATGGCGTCGCGCGTGGCGGTGAGGTCGTTCTTCCGGTACGGGATGTACTCCAGAACGGCCGGCACGGGTTCCGCGTCGGAGGCGGTGGGACGCCAGATCCGCGCGGAGAGCTTGACCCCGTCCTCCATGGGGATCGTGACGTGCTTCTCTTCCTGGATCGCGCAGGGCAGCTGGTCGACGTAGCGCATGCCGGGGCGACCTCCTTTCCGTCGTGCTGGTCCTGCCGGTTCACCGGGTCTTCGTGCCGCGGCCTCCCGGCTCGGTCTCGTCGAAGGTGAGTCCGAGGGCGGCCACGCACCGGTCGAACTTGCGGCGCAGGTCCTGCTCGTCGTCGCCGCCGGTGAAGATGTGTGCCACCTCGTAGCTGTAGCTGTCCTGCTGGGAGACCGTGGAGAGCTTCTGCCCCTCCTCGGGCACCACGTCGATGCGCACGCCGGGTATCTCGCGCTCGATCGCGGCGATCCGCTCCGGGGTGGGTACCTCGTGCACCTTCCCGTCGCCGAACCAGCGGTAGTACCACTTGGCGGCCATGGCGTAGGGCCCCTTGCCGCCGGTGAGCGCCGGGTCGCGGCCCAGGGCGAGGCTGATCATGCGGTGGTGGTTGGGTACGCCGTCGACGTAGTCGAAGAGTTCGGCGTGGGACTGCGAGTGCCGGGGGTTGATCTCCAGCAGGCGGACGTCCTGGGTCTTCGGGTCGTAGAAGTACTCGATGCTGAAGGTGGCCGACTCCATGCCGATCTGCTGCATGGTCCGCTCGCTGACCTCGTGCAGCTTGCGGACCACCGGGGCGGGGAGGCTGCTCGGGTACTGATGCCGGAGGAAGCACGGGGAGGCCGGGTAGTTGATCGAGTCCAGCACGCCGTAGACATGCGCCTTGCCCTGGTACACGTATCCCTCGACGGCCACCTGGATCCCGGTCATCGCCTCCTCGGCCAGGCAGACCTGCCCTCCCACACCCTCCATCTCCGGGGGGAGGTCCAGGAGGTCGAGCACGGAGTCGAAGGGCCTGCCGACCCGGCTGATGCCTGCCCGGATCTCGTCGACGGCCTTGCGGAACTCCGTCATGTCCGAGACCCCGAAGGCCAGCTCGGACGAGTAGGCGAGGGCCGGCTTGAGCCACATGGGGAAGTTCACACCCTCGGGCGGTTTCGGATCGTCGGTGTCCAGGTCCACCCGGCCGAAGCGCGGGTACTCGTCGATGACCTTCTGCTGTTCGAGCCGGCTCCAG
Source organism: Streptomyces sp. ALB3 (assembly GCF_044385685.1). NCBI lineage: Bacteria > Bacillati > Actinomycetota > Actinomycetes > Kitasatosporales > Streptomycetaceae > Streptomyces > Streptomyces sp. ALB3. Next base: position 71,578 of record NZ_JBISCE010000038.1, read on the forward strand.
TACTTGTGCTCGCACTTGACGACGGATTCGAGGCTGGTGGTACGTACGCCGTACTCCTTGCCGAGCATCGGGACGAGGGTGCTCACCGGGAAGTCCCAGTACCCGACGATCGCGTCGATGCTGCCGTCGTGCGCGTCGAGGACGGCCCGGGCGCGGTCCATCAGGTCGGGCACGGAAACCTCGCCCTCCTGGAGTTCGGCGACGGTCAGCAGGCGGTGGAAACGGTAGGCGTCGGCGTCCGGAACCGCTTGCAGGGTCGGCAGGTTGGAGTCGTCCAGGCCGACGACGAAGATGTTCTTGCGCTGCGCCTGCGACATGTGGGTGCCCCTTCCGAAGGACGTGTTCGTGCACTCCACAGGCGCGTGCCCTGACGGGCGGCGGACATGCGGACCCGTTCCGGAACGGCTGTCCCGGCGTTCGCGACCGCGTCAGCGCACTCCCCGGGGGCGGTACTGGACGCTGATCCGCGGACCCCGGGCGTGCGCGGTCTTGGGGATCGCGTGCTGCCAGGTGCGCTGGCAGGAGCCGCCCATGACGATCAGGTCGCCGTGACCCAGCGGCCGGCGCACGGTGTCGCCGCCGCGGCACGGCCGCAGGAGCAGGTCGCGTGGGGCACCGAGGGACAGGATCGCCACCATCGTGTCCTCGTGCGAGCTGCGTCCGGTCAGGTCGCCGTGCCACGCGACGCTGTCGCGCCCGTCCCTGTAGTAGCAGAGTCCGGCCGTGGTGAAGGGCTCGCCCAGCTCGTCGCCGTAGTGGGCGGACAGCGCGTCGCGGGCCTCGTCGAGGACGGGGCTGGGCAGGGCGTCCTGGCTGCGGTAGAAGGCGAGCAGCCGGGGCACGTCCACCGTCCGGTCGTACATCTGCCGGCGCTCGGCCCGCCAGGGCACCGAGGCCGCGAGCTCGGCGAAGAGTTCGTCCGCGCCGCTCAGCCAGCCCGGCAGCAGGTCGATCCACGCCCCGTCGCCGAGGACCGTCCTGCGCAGCCCGGTGAGACGGCCCAGGTGCGGCCGGTCGGCCTGGTCGAACAGCGAACCCTGGAGGTGAGCGGTCATGGACCCAGCCTACTCGGTCACTAGAACATGCGTTCCCATCAGGTCTGCGGGCCGGACGTCAGCGTGCGGGTCCGGACGCTTCGGGGTCGTCGCCGCCCAGTTCCGGCTCCAGGCCCTCGGCCACCGCGGTCCGGCCCAGGCCCGCGTCGGCGCGCCAGGCCTCGAAGGACCAGCCGGTCAGGGCCACCACCGCCAGTCCCAGCACCCAGCCTCCGAGCACGTCGCTGAACCAGTGGACGCCCAGCGCGACGCGGGTGAATCCGACGCCCAGCACCGAGACGGCCGCCACGGCCCAGAGGAGCGGACGGAAACCGCGGCGCACCACCGGCAGGAGGACGAGCAGCAGGATCGCGAACGAGGTCGTGGCCGCCATGGCGTGGCCGGAGGGGAACGAGAATCCGGGGGCGTGGGCGACCGGGTCGGGCAGAGCAGGCCTCGCCCGCTCGACGACGGTCTTCACCAGCAGCCCCGTCAGCCCTCCGGCCACCGCGGTGACGGCCGACCACGCGGCGAGACGCCAGGCGCGCCGGTGCACGAGCCACAGGGTGAGCACCGCGACCGCCGCGCGCAGGGTCACGGGGTCCCACACCACGTCGGAGAGGAAGCGCAGGGTGCCCGTCCACGCCGGATGGTCGAGGGCGGCCCGGTTCAGCCACCGGGCCGCGCCCGCGTCGAGACGCCGCAGCGGAGCCCACCCGCTCTCCACGAGGACCAGCAGGAGGCCGAACAGGACGGCGGCGACCGCGGCGACGGCCACGGACCCGAACAGCCGGATCCCGAACTTGCGGTCGGCGTCCCGGCGGCTCCGTCGTCGTGCCGGGGCAGCGGGTCGGGCGGTCATTCAGACTCCTGGGTCGGGTTGTACGGGATCGGGAAGCCTGGCCCGCACCGCCTCCAGCTGGGCGGCGAAGGCGAGGCCGAGGAAGAGGGCGATGGAGGTCAGGTAGGCCCACAGCAGCAGGGACATGAAGGCCGTGAGCGGTCCGTACACGGTGTCGAACGAACCGCTGACCTCGAGGTAGAGGCTGAGCAGCCAGGTCAGCGTGGTCCAGAGCACCAGGTACACGGCGGCGCCGAAGGCGAGCCAGGTGTAGCCCGGCTGCCGGCGCCTGGGCGAGCGGCGGAAGATCGCGCTCGCCGAGAGGATCACGAGGACCACCCCCACCGGCCAGCGCAGCACGTCCCATGCGGACCGCGCGCCGGCTCCGAGGTCGTACACGTCGACGACGGCCGCCACGAGATCGCCGCCTGCCACCATGGCGATGAAACCGACGCCGAGCGGGATCCCGGCGGTCATCGACATCACGAGCCCCCGGAGGTACTTCCGGTGGAAGACCCGGTCGCGCTCGACCCCGTATATCCGGTTGGCCCCCCGCTCGATCTGGCACATCGCGGTCGTGGTGTTGGTCAGGGAGAAGACCAGTCCGAACCAGAGGGCGATCTCCACCCCGTCGTCGTCCCTCCCCCGGCTCCGGTCCAGCGCGTCCTGGACCACCTCGGAGCTCGGACCCGCGGTGATCCGGTGGATCGTCAGTTCCGCGACCCTGCCGAGGTTCTCCGTGTGCAGCGCCGTGGACAGCCCGACGAAGGCGATGACCAGCGGCACCACGGCGAGCACGGTCTGCAGGGCGAGCGCGCGCGAGTGGCTGAAGCCGTCGGCGTACCGGAAACGGACGAAGGAGTCGCGCAGCAGCGGCCAGCGGCCGTAGCGGCGGAGGGTCGCCAGCGCCTCGTCACCGGAGAGCTCGCTGCCGACCATGTCACGGGTCTGCGGGACCCGGGTCGCGGTGCCCATGTCACTCCTCTCGCACAGGTATGAGTACGGTCAGCGCCCCGGGCCTGACCTGGGCGCTGATGCGCCGGCCCGGGGCCACCGGGTCGCCGTCCAGCTCGCGTGGCTGCGGGACCTCGAACAGGATCTCCGCGTGGCGGAAGGTGAAGTACTCCACGGGACGGGGACCGCCCGCGCGGCCGGTCCCTCCCGCCGGCCGGCGGCGCACCAGCGAGGCGAGGGCCCTCAGCCATCCCGCGGGTCCGCGCGGGTCGAGGATCATCAGATCCAGCAGGCCGTCGTCGGGCCGGGCGGCCGGGACCAGGGCCGCGCCGCCCTGCACCTTGCCGGTGTTGGCGACGAGCACCATCCGGGCGGTGCGGCGCAGGGGTCGCGCCCCGTCGACACCCACGGTCAGGCGCATCCGGGGCGCCCGCAGTTCCCGCAGGCCCGCCATGACGTAGGCGGGCCAGCCGAGCAGCGCCTTGGCGCGGTCACTGGTGCTCTCGAGCATCGCGGCGTCGAGACCTGCGCCGGACATCACCGTGAAGTGCGCGGGAGCCATGCCGTCCCCCTCGATCCGCCCCAGGTCGATACGGTGCGGAGCACCGCGCAGCGCGTCGGCGAGCGCCTGGGCCGGCCTCACCGGGAGGCCCAGGTTGCGGGCGAGGAGGTTGCCCGTGCCACAGGGCACCACAGCCAGCGCCACGCCCGTGCCGGCCAGCGCCTCAGCGGCCGCGCGGATCGTCCCGTCACCCCCGCAGACGACGACGAGTGACGCCCCTTCCCGCACCGCGCGTGCCGTCTGTCCTTCCCCGGGGTCGTCGGCCGTGGTCGGCACGAATTCGGCTCCCCGGTGTCCGTGGTCCTCGAGAACCCGCCGCAGACCGGCGCGGACCGCCTCGTCGGTCACGGTGGGGTTGTAGACCACCGCGGTGCGGCCGGGGGTGTGCCCGGGCGAAGTCCGGAGGGCCGGCTGCCGACGGGCCGCCACACCGGCCGGCACGGCGGCGGGCACGTGCGGCCCGGCCAGCAGGGCACGGCCGACGATCAGCAGAGAGAGCCCTCCGTTGAGGAGGCCGCCCGCGATGTCCGTCGGGTGGTGCATCCCCCGGTAGGCCCTCGCGATCCCCACCAGCAGGGGCACGAGAACCAGCAGCACCGCCACCGGCCTGCGCCACGGCCCCCTGGCCCGGTGCAGGACCAGGACGGCCAGCCCCGCGTAGAGGGCTGTGGCCGCGCCGGTGTGGCCAGAGGTGTAGCTGGACGTGGGGGGCGCCGCGTCGAGCCGGTCGACATCCGGCCGGGTGCGGTCGACCGCCTCGGTGATGACCAGGAAGACCAGGGACTGGAGCGAGACGGCGACGGCCAGGAAGAGTGCGTCCCGCCATCGGGGAAGCCGCGGGGCCAGGAGCAGGACGAGGCAGGCGAGGAGGGTCCCGGCCACGACCGTGGCCGTGTCCCCCGCCTCCGACACGACGAAGGACACCGTGTCCAGCGTTCCGGTACGGGCATCAGCCAGCGCGTCGGCGACCTCGTCCTCCGACGCCAGGGGCCACACCTCGGCCGCCGGGCCGGTCACCAGGAGTCCGAGCCCCACCATCATCGCGGCCTGGCAGACGGCTGCCGAGACGATCACCCCCACGGCCCGGCCCATGCCCCCGGCGGCCGGCTCGGTGGTAGGAGCCGGACGCTCCGCGCCGGACCGGGTCGGCACGGCCGGGACGTGCTCGTCACCGGGGGGCGGCAGGGCGGCGACAGGCCCGCCGGGGAGGGCTGTCCGTCTTTCCGGTGTGTCGGTCGGCATGTCTTTCCCGTCGCTTCGGTGCCCGTCGGGCTACGAGTGGGCCGGGGGCTGGCCCGGCGTTCGCCGTCTGCCCGCTCCTGGCCCGGCCAGACCTGCCACCGGGCACCGGCCCCTGGTCCGGCACGGGTCCACGTCCCGTCCGGTCGCAGTGACCGGGGATCGGTCATAAGCTGCCGGGGCCGACGGCGTACGAGCGCGAAGTCCCTGACCAGGGCTTTCGTCCGGGCGGCAGCCGAAGCGCGGAGGGCCGGCAGGGCGGGCGGCGACCGGGAAACGCGCATCACTGAGATGCGCGCGCGTGGGCAGGAGAGCGGCGATGCCGTCCGTCCCCGTCGGGGGCGACGGCGGATACGGCAACCTCGAGGGAAGGAGCGGCCCGATGTCGGAAGCAGGACGCGGTGACGACGTCTACCAGCCCGACGGTTCGGACGCGGACAACCGGCCGACCGACGATCTCGATCCGGAGAACGTGATCGACGAGCCCGATCTGGACGACATGCTGGACACGGGATACTCCCCGCCGGAGAAGCCCCTGGGCGTGACCAAGTACGGCACGACCGGCGAGGAGCAGCGGGAGGGCGAGTCCCTCGACCGCCGGCTCGCGCAGGAGGTGCCCGAGGAGGACCCGGTCCTGGCGGACGGGGCCGACGACGGTCCGGAGGACAACGGACCGGAGGAGGTCGACGCCGGCGGCCGGCGGGCCGGCCGCGTCGCGGCGGCAGACGAGGAACCGGGGCCCGACCGCAACAACAGGGTGCTGGGCCGCGACGTCGGTATCGACGGTGGCGCGGCCTCCGCCGAGGAGGCGGCAGTGCACATCCAGGACGACGACGGGGTCTGAGCAGCCGCTTTCCGCCGGCCCGGCCCGCCCGGTCAGCTCTCCGGGCCCGGCGCGCATACCCCGGCCGATCAGGGGAACCCCACGACCGCGGGCCACGATCCGGTGGACCGCTCGGAGGAAAGGTGACAGCCGATGACCGACAACAACGTGACCAAGCGGAAGGTTCTGGCCGTGGTCACCAACTACGGCGTGGAACAGGACGAACTCCTGGTGCCTCTCGAACACCTCCGTGGTGCGGGAGCCCAGGTCGACGTCGCGGCCGTGTCGATGGACGACATCGTGACGCTGGTCGGTGACAAGGATCCGGGCAAGACCGTCCGCCCCGACCTCACACTGGCCGACGCCGACCCCGCGGCGTACGATCTGCTGCTCATCCCGGGCGGCACACTCAACGCCGACACCCTCCGGCTCCAGAGCGCCACGACCGGCATCGTCCGTTCCTTCACGGACTCCGGACGCCCCGTCGCGGCCATCTGCCACGGCCCGTGGGCACTGGTCGAAGCAGGCGTCGTCACGGACAAGCGCCTGACCTCCTACGCCTCGCTGCGGACGGACATCCGCAACGCCGGTGGCGACTGGACCGACGAAGCGGTCGTGACGGACGGTTCCGGTGGATGGACGTTGATCACCTCACGGAATCCGGGTGACCTGGAACCGTTCGTGCGGGAGATCGGAACGGCGCTCGCCGGGCAGTCCTGACGCGGGCGGGACACGGGCGGAACGCGCGGGCGGGGACGGCTGTCCCCGCCCGCGCGTTCCGTTGTGGCGCCTCACGCCACGGCGCCGCCGCGGGCGGGCCCGGCTGCCGTCCGGTCCCGGGATCCGTGCCGTGGACCGGTGCCCGTCGACAGGCCGTACGAGTGGTGGCGCATACCAGGGGTGAGGGAGGGCAGACGGCAGGACACATCAACTCTGGGAGTCTTTCATGATGATTGTCGGCATCGTCGCTGTCTGTATCGTTCTGGCCGTCCTCGCCTTCTTCGTGCCCCGCCTGTCCCGCCACCCCGAACGTGGCACCCAGCGCACCCTCGGTGCCGGGTCACGTGTCGGCGGCAAGGCCCCGGGTGTACTGGGCCGACTCTTCAGCAAGCCGTTCCGCAGCAGCTCCAAGGCTGTGGGCAACAGCGGTTCCGCCGGCCGCCGGGCACGCGGTCGCATGCCGTTCTGACCGTCACACCGACTTCCGCAGTGAGGTACCGCAGACACGAGAGCCGGGCGGCGAGATTGCCGCCCGGCTCTGTTCGTGCTCGCGAGCGGACGGCCCGGTCGCCCCGGGTGCGGGAGAGGGCGACCGGGCCGGTGCGCATCGCCGGCCGGCTCAGGGCAGTCGGTGGTCCGCGTTCAGCACGGTCCCGCGTTCGGGGCGGTAGAGGTCGAAGCCCCGTGTGTCGCACTGCAGGCCGCCGACGATGCAGTGGTCGACCAGGGCCTTGAGGGTGCGCTCCTCCCACGCGTTGAAGAAGTCGTAGTGGAAGGAGTAGCCGCGGCCACTGGCCAGGCGGACCTGGGACATGTCCCCGTTGACCGGCCACGCCATCTTGAACTCGATCATCGGCAGGGCGACGGGGTGGGAGGCCGGGCACATGTTGTCGTTGGTGCCGGGCTTGACCACCGGGTAGGCCATGTGGCTCTGGTGGTCGGGGGTGTCGAGGTACAGGCCGTTCCAGCAGCTGGGGGCCTGCATGCGCAGGTTGAGCTGTACGTCGGGCCGATTCGGACAGTTCGCCGGGAAGTCGGTGTTGAAGAAGCTGTCACCGCATTCCCAGCCCTCGACGAAGCCCTTGTGGCCGCGGAACTCCCCGGCGCTCTGCATCGGGTTGCCGACGACGAACCGCAGACCCTTGGGGAAGGGCCGCACGCTCCGGTAGTCGGTGACGCCCGCCTTGTAGTAGATGACCTGCGGACCGACGGGCAGGATCTTCTGGTCACCCTTGTACAGCGAGGGCATCCAGTACGCGGAGGCGTCCGCGGGCGCCTTGCAGGTGGTGTTCCCTCCGTAGAGCGAGCCGGTGGTGCTGGCGGCGTCGGTGGAGGTGTTGCCCATGAACGTGTGGTCGTGGGACTTGCCGAACTGGCCCGGGTAGACGATCGGGTCGTCCGGCGCGGTGTGGGTGACGGCGCAGCCGGCCTGGAACTCGTGGTGGTAGGCCGGCGGCGGGGTGGCTGTGGACGGAACGGCTCCGGTGACCTGGGGCACGGCCGGGATGTAGCCGTCTCCGTCGGCGTCGTCGCCCGAGGCCCGGGTGGACACGGCCGTGACGTGTCCGCTGTGGGCGTCGGCCGCGACGGCGGAGGGCGGGGCGCTGTTGTCCGTGTCCGCGGCGGAGGCCATGGTGCCGATGCCGAGGACGCCGGCGACAAGGGCCGTACCGAGGAGGAGTGCGGGGAGCCTTTTCGGACTCGATCTCATGGGGATCTCCTGCCCATGGGGGGTTTCGCGTGGACGCGAACGCGCCACGCGACCGGTGTGAGGGGTTTCCCGTGCGGTGGTGCCGGAGTGGCGGGGCCGAGCAGCGGGCCCCGCCACCCGTCATGGGGTCCGGCTCGTCAGCTGTAGACGCCGAACTCGTGGAGCGAGTAGCCCCACCCGGTGCCGCGGGCCGTCAGCTGGAGCCTGACGTACCGGGCGGTGGTGGCGGCCTCGATGGTGTCGATGTCACCGTTGCCGGTGTTGGTGGTGTGGACGGTCCGCCAGGTCGTGCCGTTGTCGGAGACCTGGACCTCGTAGGACTTGGCGTAGGCGGGGTCCCAGACGAGCTGGAGTGTGCGGATGGGCTTGGCCGAGCCGAGGTCGACCTGGATCCACTGCGGGTCGCTCCAGTCGCTGGCCCAGCGCGTCCCGGTCTTGCCGTCGAAGGCGTTGGAGGCGGGGCAGGGGCAGTCGCCGTAGGAGGCCTGGGCGGAGGAGGCGGTGGCGGGCCTGTTCAGGGCGATGTTCGTGCCGGTGACGGGCGGGGCGACGACCTTGACCGACTTCGTCTCGATGCCGGCGTTGCCGCGGCCGTCCTCGGCCTGGATGTAGACCTTCCACACGCCGAGCTTCTCGGGTGCGGTGACGGCGAAGGTGTTGTTGCCCAGGGAGCGGTACTGCGCGTCGACGAGACGCTTGTCGCCGTTGGCGTAGTTTCCGCTCAGGTAGATCTTGGGTGTGACCGGGTCGCCGTCGGGGTCCCGGATGTCGGCGCGGACCGTGAACTCACGTCCCGCCGGGGCCGAGGTGGCCGGGGTGACGGTCATGTCGGTGATGACGGGAGGGGTGTTGTCGCCCGTGGTGGAGCCGGCGTACGCCTTCTTCACCGCGTAGTACGACAAGCGCTTGAGGCCGTCCGGGAGGAGGTTGAACCAGACACCGCCGAAGTCGTGCTCGAGGCCGTAGTGGAACATCGTCGCGCCCAGCGCGACTCCCCGGTGCCCGGTGATGCAGCCCCAGGCATTGGTGTAGCCCTCGGCCTTCTGGACGTCGGTGGGCTCGTCGGGGATGCCGTTGACGTCGTCGGGCACCTCCCACTCACCGGCGTTCCCCGTCTCGGTGATGATGTACGGCTTGTCGTACCCACCGTCGATCCAGTCCTGGCGCACGCCGCAGATGTCGCCGTAGGCGTTCATCGAGTACAGGTCGAGGTCCGGGGCGTTGCGCTTGTAGTACGGCCAAGCGCCGGTCCAGGCGTCCGTCGAGGTCACGGGGTGGTCGGGGTCGATGGAGTGGATCTTCTTGGCGACGTCGTTGACGAAGGACGTGTACGCGTTGCGCTGGGCCTCCAGCTCGGTGCCGCCGTAACAGTTCTGCAGGCCGAGGACGGACTCGTTGCCGACGTTCCACATCAGCGTCGCCGGGTGGGACTTGTAGGTGTCGACCCACTTGGCGAACTCGGTGAGCATGGTGCTCTTGTACGTCGTGTCGGTGACGTAGTTGACGCAGCCACCGGAGCCGGGGCCGCCGCCGGGCTGGAGCCAGAAGCCGTTGACGACCTTCAGCCCCTGGGCGGCCGCGGCGTCCAGCAGGGGCTTGGTGCCACCGTCCGTGCCCCAGGTGCGGACGGTGTTGACGCCCATGGACTTCAGGTCCGGCATGTACTTCGGGGCGTCCGCGATGGCCGGGCCCCAGGTGAGACCCTTGACGGTGTACGGCTGGCCGCCGACGGTCAGCTGCCAGTTCCCCGGCGAACCGGTCACCTTGACCGCGCCGGCCGGAGGAGGATCGGTCACGCCGTCGGCGCCGTAGACCTGGAACTCCCACAGGGAGTAGCCGTAGCCACCGGAGCGGACGAGGCCGTTCATGCGCACGTACCGGCCTGAACCGGAGATCGCGAGGTCGTCGGTGCCGCCGTCGCTGCCGGTGACGGTCTTCGCCGTACGCCAGTCGGTGCCGTTGTCCGAGACCTGGATCTCGTAGTTCTTGCCGTACGCGCCCTCCCAGGTCAGGACGACGCGGCTCAGGTTCTTGCTCGCGCCGAGGTCGACCTGGAACCACTGGGCGTCGCTCCACTGGCTCGCCCACCGGGTACCGGTCAGGTTGCCGTCGACCGCGGCGGCGGCGGAGAAGGCCTCGCCTTCCTGCGAGGAGGCCTTGGCCGGCTTGCCCTGGGACAGCAGGGACTCCGCAGCGCTCGCGGCGGGGGCGGTGGCGAGGGTGGTGAGGGAGGTGGCGAGAAGCGCTCCGAGGGTGAGGGCCGCCGCCGCGCCGCGCGTGCGGCGGGCTGGTGCGGTCACGGAGGGGGGATGGAACATTGCGGCTCCTGAGGTGAAGGCGGCGACGTGGGACCAGCTTCCGGAAGGGCTCACCCGCCGATGCGGCGCTCTCTCGGGTCCGACGGATGTGGCATGCCCATGTCACTCTGAGTGACGCGCCCGGGTCAGGACGTCCTGGCTGGTCGGGTGGTGCGGTAAGTGCCCCGGGCCGGGGCGCGGGGACTGTTCACCCGGCCCGGGGAGTTGCGGTCGGCTCCGTCGCGTTACCGGAGTCCGGCAGGGAGGCGACGGCCCGTCAGGGGAAGGACACGACGGTGGAGGGCACGGTCGAGGTGCCGGCGGGGATGGTGGACGCCCCGGTGTTGTTGATGACGTGGTTGTAGTGGCCCATGCCGCCGAGGGACACCACCAGGAGGCTGTGGAACTTCACGCCCGGCTTCACGGGTGCCTTGAAGCCGTGGTCCTGGACGATGGTCGGGTCCACGTTGTAGTTGCAGTAGCTTCCCAGCCCCCACGCCTCGTGGGTGTTCACCGAGTCGTCGACGCGGTAGGCGGCGTACCCCTTCGTGGCGCCGTTCTGGATGGCGGCCTGGTTGGGGGCGTCGTACGCCTTCTCGTTCTGGTAGAAGATGGTCCGGCCGCGTTCGCCGTACCATTCGACGTCGTACTTGTTGAAGTGCTCCACGAACAGGCCGGTGGCGAGCACGTCGTCACCGTTGACTCGCACGCCGTAGTCCGCGCGGTTGGTCTCCCAGCCCCAGCCCTCGCCGTGGTCGGCGCGCCAGACCCAGGTGTGGTCGATGATCGCGTCGTCACTGTTCACGACCATGCTGGTCGTGGCCTTGCCGACGTGTGCGCCGCCGATGCGGATGTAGACGTCCTGCACGGTGGTGGGGTTGGCGGCGTGGTCCGCGGCTGCGCCCTGCGGCCCGATCTCCAGCAGCGTCGGGGAGTTGACCGGCCCCGCGTCGATCAGGAAGCCGGCGAGCCGGACGCCGTCGACGTCGGCGACCCGCATCGCGGTGACGCCGTTGTCCGGGATGATCGTCGCGAGGCCGAGGCCGAGGACGATGGTGTTCGCCCGGTTCACGTTGATGGTCCGGTCGACGTGGTAGACGCCCGGGGTGAACAGCAGGTGCAGGCCCTGGTCGAGCGCCTGGTTGATCGTGGCGGCGGTGGCGCCGGGCTTGACCACGTAGAACTGGCTCAGGGGGATGGACTCACCCTGAGGAGTGCCGTTCGCCCAGCTGGTGCCACGGGCGTTGACGCGCTTGGCGGGCGCGAACACCTTGTACTCGTTGCCGTCGAGGTAGAGGTACGGCTTCTCGCGGGAGATCGGCGTCGTGTCGAGCGTCGTGTAGCGGGGCTCGGGGAAGGCGTTGGCCGGAGCACCCTCCACGCCGGAGAACGTCTGGTTCCAGACACTGTTGGACCAGCCGCCGATGGAGCTGTCGCGGGTGTACCACTGCTGCTGCGAGTAGTTCCCGATCTGCCCGTCGACCTTGGAGTCGGCGATGTAGCCGCCGGAGGCCCAGCCGTAGCCGTTCGGCGCCAGGTTGAGACCGCCCTTGACGTGCATGCGGCGGAACGAGGACGCCTGCGAGACCGCCCACCGGTTGGTGCCGCTGACCGGGTTGAGGGTCAGGCCCTCCGCACCGCGCCAGAAGTTCTGGGTGGCGTTGCCGTTGAACCAGCCGGCGTCGACGGTCACGTCACCGTTGATGGTGGTGTCACCCGGGCGCAGTCCGAGACCGGCGATCTGGGTGTAGAAACCGATCTGCGCGTTCAGACCGTTGTACGTACCCGGCTTGAACAGGAAGGCGTGCCGGCCGGCGCCGAACTGGGCCGACTCCTGCTGCTGGAAGACCTGGTCCAGCTTGGTCTGGATGCCGGGCGTGGACGGGTCGAAGACATGCACGTTGGGACCGAGGTCACCGCCGCCGGGAAGGGTCGGGCCCCCGCCGTCGGTGCTGCCGTAGACCTGGAACTCCCAGAGGGAGAAACCGTATCCGGTGGCCCGGGTGAGGCCGTTCATACGGATGTACCGGCCGGTCCCGGACAGGGTGACGTCGTCCGTGCCGCCGTCACCGGCGCTGACGGCGGTGACGGTCCGCCAGTCGGTGCCGTTCTCCGAGGACTGGATCTGGTAGCTCTTGCCGTAGGCGCCTTCCCAGGTCAGGACGGCGCGGCTGAGCGTGGCGCTCTTGCCGAGGTCGACCTGGAGCCACTGGGCGTCCTGCCAGGAGCTGGCCCAGCGAGTGCCGGTGAGGTTGCCGTCCACCGCGGCGCTCGCGGCGAACGCGGGGCCCTCGGTGGAGGAGGCGGTGGCCGTCTTCCCCTGCGAGAGCAGGGTGGGAGCGGCCTGTGCCGTCGTGGCGGGGGCCAGCGCGAGCAGGCTGCCCGCCACTGCGGCGGCTATCGCCCCGGCGATGCCCTTACGGGCTGAAAGATGACGGCGTCTGCGAGATGGTGCTGCGACCGGAAGGCCAACAGGCATGAAGGGCTCCTTAACAAACCTGAAACGGGAGAGCGCTCTCCAGACCTTGGCCTGTTCCTGCGGGTGCGGTCAAGGACTCGGACCGACTTTTCTTTAGACTTCCATTAAGTTTAAGACCGCATACGGTCGGATGACTCCGTGATGAGCAACTGATGCCCTGCAGCAACGCAGTTGGCATCGGCCGGCGGGCCGGTACGGGCTGTGCCGGACCACGGCACACGGCGGCGGCCTGCTGGCTGGGAGGGCCCGGAACTCCCCGTACATGTAGCCAGGGCACTACGGGATGGTGCGCTGGTCGTGTTTGTCCAGGCCGCGCCGCCCGGATTCCCGTGGCGCTCTTCGCCCGCCCCGAACTTCCGCACACCGTCAGCCATGTCGACCTCGCGCACGCCGAGGGAGCCCCACACTGGGACGACGTGGTCACCGAGCTCGGGTACGAGCATCTGCGTCGCCACGAGCTCCGGGGCACCTGCCGGGGTCCATGTACGCGTCGTCCGCAGGATCACCGACCACCACCCGCAACCGGAGGTCCACACGCTCACGGCGGCCGGGACGGCACTCTCCGCCCACTTCAACGTAGTGCGCGCACCACGCTCAACGAGCCCCAGCGTCACGACCCGCTGACCCGGTCAAGGACGCCGGACCTCCAGCTGGCCCCCGACTGGTCCCCAAAAATGATCAAGGGCCGGTCTCGGATTTCTCCGAAACCGGCCCTGACCTGCGACTCTCTCGAGTCGGGACGACAGGATTTGAACCTGCGACCCCTTGACCCCCAGTCAAGTGCGCTACCAAGCTGCGCTACGTCCCGATGCACTTCCTCCCGGCGTTCCCGGGCGGCGGCGCAGGACAAACATTACCTCACTCCGAGGATCGGATCGACGCCCGTACCTGCTGGGCGCGGCTCGCCAGCCCTTCCGCCCCGCAGGCCGTGGCGAGCTTCTGAGCGAGGGCGACCTCCCGCCGGGAGTGGATCGCGATGCCGTACTCGAAGCGTGCCAGTGCGTGCTCGTAGGCGGACGACGAGGTCTCCAGGTGGCGTACGGACTCGGCCAGCAGGTGGGTGGCCTCCTCACGGGGCGCGAAGAGGGCCAGGCAGCGCAGGGCCTCACCGATCGCCGTGCCGGTGCCGAACCGTTCCGCGTGGACGCGCGCCCGGGTGGCCAGCTGGGCCGCCCTGACGGGGTCCGTGTCGGCGAGAGCGCGTGCGAGGTCCCCGGCCCAGGGGGCCCAGACGCCGTTGAAGCGGCCTCGTGGCTCCAGGGCCGCGCCCGCCGACTCCAGCTCGGCCACGGCCTCCTCCGTGCGGCCCTCGGCCAGCAGCAGTCGTCCGCGTACGCAGGGGGCGTCCGGCAGCACCATGGCGCTGGGGTACGGCGGACCGAAGTCGTACCGGTCGGCGACCAGCCGTGCCTCCGCCGTCCGGCCACGCGCCAGCAGGGTGTCGACGAGGAGGCAGGTGGCGTCCCAGTGGACGGGGAGTCCGCTGCCCGCCCGGTCGGCGAGGCGCAGCCCTTCCCGCAGGAAGCCCTCGGCCTCGGCGAGACGGCCGCGGCGCCGGTGCACGAGCCCGAGGAGGGTGTGCGCGAACGCGAGGTGCGCACCGCTCCAGCCGGAGATCTCGAAGGCGCGCACGGCTTCCCCGAACAGCGCTTCGGCCCGGTCCAGCCGGTCGGTGAAGGCGTAGGTGATGCCCACCATCGCGGGGAGTTCGAAACCCCACTGGGAATCGGTCCAGCCCAGCCCGCGCGCGGGCCGTCCGTCGACGAGCGCGCGCTCACAGAAGTCCACGACGACCTGGGCGTCCTCGCCACGCAGCATGGCGTCGAATGCCCTCAGCGTGAGCAGGGCACGCTCGGCGTTGTCCCGCCCCTTGAGGTGGTCCGCGTTGCGGGCGAGACGGGCCGACCGCGCGGGTCCGTCGTCCTCGGTGGCCTGCATGCCCTCCCAGAGGAAGTGCGCGGCCTGCAGACGCATCAGCCCGGGGCCGGGAGCGGTGCGGGATGCCTCGGCCGCCAGCGAGAGCGCCGCGTCCTTGAGCTGGTTGTTGTGGGCCAGGGCGGAGGCGAGCCGGAAGGTGGCGTCGATCCTCAGCGTCCCGTCGAGTCCTGGTGTGTCGAGCGCGGCGCGCAGGTGCTGCACCGTGGTGGCCGGCGAGGAGAGCAGCGTGGCGCAGCCCAGTTCGTACAGCAGCACCGCTCGGTCGCGCGGACGCGGCGGCTCGTCCAGGGCGCGCTCCAGGCAGCGCCTGGCGGCTTCCGGCGCGCCGACCGCGAGGTGCTGCCGTGCTGCGGTCCCTGAGCTGCGCGACCAGTTCCTGGTCGTCGTCCGGGTGGACTTCGAGGAGGTGCCGGGAGGCCGCCGCGGCACCGAGTCCGGCCTGGGTGATCGCCCATGCCGCCCGTCCGTGCATGGCGGTGCGGGTGGCCGGCGGGATGGAGCGGTAGACGGCCGTGGCGATGAGGGGATGGACGAACTCGAGCGGGTCGAAGCCGCTGACGATGCGGGCGTCCCGCAGCCGCGCCGTGCAGTCGGCGGCCTCTGCCGAGCTCATCCCGGCCAGTGTGGCGGCGAGTTCCTGGGAGATCTCCGTGCCGAGTACGGCCGCTGCCCACGCGAAGCGGTTGGCGTTGGTGCCCAGGCGTTCGAGGCGGGCGACGAGCCCGCTGCCCCGGGCGGACGCGCCGAGTTCACGCAGGAGCCCCGCGGACTCCTCGACCGGCGCCAGTTCACGGTCCTGCGCCTTGGCGACGAGTTCGACCGCTTCGTACGGGTTGCCTCCGGTGACGGCCCAGACCTCTCGGCAGAACGGGTCGTCCGCGTGGTCTCCCAGGCCGGCGCGCACCAGGTCGGCCGTGGCCTCGGGGGTGAGCGCGCGCAGCGCTACGCGGACCAGCGCCGGGTGGGCCCCCTTGCCGGCGCTGTCGGACGTGCGCGCGATGGCCCAGTCGGCGTTGCGGTCTGCCAGTTCCTGGGGGCGGTGCGCCTGGACGACCAGTACGGGCAGTTCGGACAGCCGCGCCGTGAAACCGGCGAGCCAGGCGAGGGACTCACCGTCCGCCCAGTGCGCGTCGTCCACTATGAGGAGCAGCGGCCGGTGGCTGAGGCGGGACGCGAGCCGGGCGACGACGTAGTCGAGCCCGTCCCTGACCCCCTGGGGGTCGGGCTGCGGGCTGCTGGGATCCGCCAGGCCCAGGGCGGGAGCGGCGATCTCGTACCAGTCGCCGAACAGCGCGCGGGTCTCGTCGGGGGGAAAGCGGTCCAGTGCGGGCTGGAGCAGTTGGCGTACGACGTGGAACGGCACCGAGGTGACCGTCTCGCCGCCACGTGCGGACCAGATGGTGCAGCGGTCGGCGGCCATGGCCTGGATCTCGCCGAGCAGCGCGGTCTTGCCGATGCCTGCTTCGCCGCTGAAGACCAGCAGCCCGCCGGCGGCTTGACCGCCGCAGAGGGCGTCCAACGCCTGTGCGGCGGCGGCGAGTTCCGGTTCGCGCTCGTACAACGGCCGGGACGGCTTCATGCCTCCCCTTCCCAGGGTGGATGCGGAGAGCCCCGAGCCTATCCGCGCGCGGGGGCCCGCGGACGGGATTCCGGTGGTTCTTCGCAGGTGCGAGGCACAATCGGAGGGTGGAAGAATCTCGCAGGGACCGTGACGAGGAAGGGCGGGCGCGCAACGCGCGCCCCCGGGACGGGCTGGGGCGCCCCCTGCCGTACGGGGCTCCGGGAGTGGAGCGGCAGCCCGAGGGGGTGGTCCGCTCCCCCGACGAGACGGTGCGCGAGGCGCAGCGTCTGCTGGATTCGGGCATGCCGTTCCACGCCCATGAGGTGTTCGAGGACGCCTGGAAGTCGGGGCCGGAGGCGGAGCGCGAACTGTGGCGGGGCCTTGCGCAGATGGCGGTCGGGCTGACCCATGCCGCTCGTGGCAACGCGGCGGGCGGGGCAAGGCTGTTGAGGCGGGGAGCCGCCGCCGTGGAGGGGTTCCGGGCGTCGGAACCGCACGGGATCGGTGTGGACGGGCTGATCAGCTGGGCGCGGGAGCTGGCGGGCCGGGTCGACCCCTCCGGGCCCGGGGGCGCGGACGGGTCCGCCCTCCGTGCGGAGAGGGGCGCCGGGAGCGCCCCGGCCGTGGACGCGGCCGCGGTGGCACCCCGGTTGCGGCGGGAGGACCGGGCCGGGAGCTGACCCCATCCATGCGATAGGTTTTGCTCCTTCTTGACGGCGTGTTGATCACGTCCGTCACGCCCATGTTCCATTCATCGACCACTTGCTCAGGAGACGGACGCCCCGATGACCGACATCATCAACGGCCTCGGCCGTGCCACCGCATACGGGGCCCTCGGCGTCGTACTGCTCGTTCTCGGCATTTTTCTGATCGACGCCCTGACACCGGGCAAGCTCGGCCGTCAGATATGGGAGGAGCGCAACCGCAACGCGGCGCTGCTCCTCAGCTCGGCGATGCTGGGCATAGGCGGGATCGTGTTCACGTCGATCTGGACGACGTACGAGGACTTCGGCAAGGGGCTCGCCTCGACGGCCGCGTTCGGGCTGCTCGGCCTGGTCATGATGGCTGTCGCCTTCCTCGTCGTGGACCTGGTCACGCCCGGGAAGCTGGGGGCCACACTGGTGGAGCGGGAGCCGCATCCGGCGGTGTGGGTGACCGCGTCCTGCAACCTGGCGGTGTCCGCCATCGTGTCGGCCTCGATCGCCTGACGCCTCGGTGATCCCCGGGTCCGGCGAACATCGCGGCGGACAGCCATTACGATCCGGCGTCATGAGCACTTCTGACCAGGACCAGGACCGGTGGCAGGACCACGAGCGGGGCGGGGGCCCCGCGGCGCAGGCCGGGGCCGTGGCACAGGAACGGAGACTCACACCACGCCAGGCGCGGCGGCTGCGGATCGTGCTGTCGTCGGTGGGCATGGCGGCGATGGCCGTCGTGCTGGCCCTGCGCATAGCGAGCCGCTCGTCGGTCCTGGTGGTCGGGGTCTACGGGCTCGCGCTCATCCTCTGCGGTGTGGTGATCGAACTCAGCAGGAACGGCCGCACCCGGCTCGGCAGCTGGCTGCTGGGCGCCGGGCTGGTGGCGGCCGTCGGCGCGGACCGGCTGCTCATTCCCTGAGGCAGCCGCACCGCCCTCACCTCGCGGTGATCCGTACGGACGTGCCGTGCGGGTCGACCCGGTCGGCCCAGCCGGCCGCCAGATGAATGGGAGTTCCGGGGACGGCCGTCGTCAGGAGCCGCTGCCGGTGGAGCTCGCGTCCGCCCTGGGAGACGACGAGCAGCGGCATGGTCAGCCGCCTCGCGGTGCGCAGCACGAACCGGTCCCCGTGGGGGAGCACGCCGTCCGGCCCCGTCACGTTGGGTGCGATCCATCGCAGGGGCGCGTCGACGACCAGGGGCCGTCCGTCACCGGCGGGTTCCTCGGTACCGCCCAGACGGTGCAGCACGGGCACCGCCACGGCTCGGCCCTCCTGGGCCGCGGTCCCCGCCCTCTCGACGGCGTGCAGCAGGTTCCCGGCGGCGAAGACGCCCGGCCTCGAGGTGCGGTACGCGGCGTCGTACGCCGGTCCGCGGGTGCCGGGGTCGAGGAGCACCCCGCCGCGCCTCGCCAGTTCGTGGTCGGGGACGAAGTCGCCGGTCAGGACGACGGTGTCACAGCGCAGTGTGGTGGTGCGGCCGTCGTCGTGGCGCAGTGCCACCCCGGACAGCCTGCCCCGGCCCGTGAGCTCGGTGACGGTGGCGCCGGTGAGCAGCGGGGTGCGCCGGTGACGGATCCGGCCGAGGTGGGCCGGCTGGTCGGTGACCATGGCGACGACGTGCACCCCCGCCGCCCGCAGGGTGGCGACGGCCGCGTGACCGACGGGCTCGTCGCCTACGACGACCGCCCGGGTGCCGATCCGTTGTCCGTACAGGTGGACGGCTTGCTGGAGTTCACCGGTGGTGTAGACGCCCGGCGGCCGGGTGCCGGGGATCAGACGGGCGCCGCGCGGCCGTTCGCGGGCGCCCGTGGCGAGGACGACGGCCCGGGCGGTGATCCGTTCGAGCCCGGCGGGACCGGTGGTCTCGACGGTTCGGGGCCCCGCCCAGCCGGTGACGGTGACCCCGGTGCGCAGGTCGGCGCCCGCGTCGACGGCCGCGCTCACGCTCCGCCGGGCGAAGTCGGGCCCGCTCGTCCCTTCCGGGGCGAACGTGGCCCCGGTCGCCGTGGCCCAGGCGTACAGGGACCGCTCGACGCGTCCGCCGAATCCGCCG
Organism: Streptomyces sp. ALB3; assembly: GCF_044385685.1. Classification (NCBI taxonomy): domain Bacteria; kingdom Bacillati; phylum Actinomycetota; class Actinomycetes; order Kitasatosporales; family Streptomycetaceae; genus Streptomyces; species Streptomyces sp. ALB3. Next base: position 90,487 of record NZ_JBISCE010000038.1, read on the forward strand.
TGGTGGCAGTGGCGGGGGATCCCGCCCGCCTCCTGTTCGCGTTCCAGGATCTCCACCCGTCCCGCGCCGGCCGCGGCGAGTTCGGCTCCGGCCGCGAGGCCCGCGGGGCCCCCGCCGACGATCAGGACGTCGACCTCGCGTGCGCTGCGGGTCATGGGCGCGCCTCCTCGAACAGGGCGCGGACGGCGGCGCCGCAGTGGAAGCCCTGGCACCGGCCGCCACGGGCGCGGGTGCGTCGCCGCAGGCCGTCCAGGGACTGCGGCGGGATCGTCGCGGACAGCGCGTCCCGGATCTCTCCGAGGGTGACCTGTTCGCAGTGGCAGACGAGGGTTCCGTACGCCGGATCCCGGGCGATGAGGCCGGCACTCCGGTAGGGCCGGGGGAAGGAGTCGCCGAGGTTGGGCATCGTCAGGGGCGGGAGGGCGCGTGGCCCGGCGAGCTCCAGGCCGATGTCCGCGAGCAGTTCCCCGACATGACGGGCGATCGCCATGGAGGCGGTGAGACCGGTGGAGCGGATGCCGCCCACGGCGACGTAGCGCCGGCCGGGGTACTCCTGGATGCGGTAGTCCTCCTGCCCGGTGGCGGCGCGCAGGCCCGCGTAGACGGAGGTGACCTCCTCGTCGACCAGCGCGGGCACGATCCGGCGGCCCTTCTCACGCAGCAGGCGCATGCCCTCGGCGGTGGAGCCGGTGGCGGTCTTGTCGTCGAGCTCCTCGGCGGTGGGGCCGAGGAGGACGTTGCCGAAGACGGTCGGTGCGATCAGGACGCCCTTGCCCGCCGGCCCGGGGACCGGCAGGAGGATGTGACTGACGAGGTCGCGGGCGAGCTTGTCGAAGACGATGAGCTGGCCTCGGCGCGGCGTCACGGTGAAGACGTCGTGGCCCAGGAGCCGGTCGATCTCGTCGGCGTACAGCCCGGCGGCGTTGACCAGGTAGCGGGTGCGCAGCCGGCCGCGCGAGGTGCTCAGCGTGTGGCCGTCGGCGTCGCTGCGCACGTCCCCCACCCGGCAGTTCAGATGCAGGTGGACGCCTGCGCGGACGGCCTGGGTGGCGAAGGCCAGCGGGGTGGTCCAGGGGCAGATGATGCTCTCGTCCGGCACTTCCAGCGCGCCGAGGGCGCCGGGCCCCAGATGCGGTTCGCGCGACCGGAGTTCGCCGGCGTCGATGATGCGGGAGGCGCGGTAGCCGTTGCGGACGGCCTTGTCCCGGAGACGGGGCAGAGTGGCGAGCTGGTCCTCGTCCCAGGCCACGAGGAGGGCGCCGACCCGTTCGACCGGGATTCCGGTCTCGGCGGCGTAGGCGGCCAGGAGTTGCTGCCCCTCCCGCACGAGGCGGGCCTCCAGTGAGCCGGGGACGGCGTCGAAGCCGGTGTGCAGGATCGCGGTGTTGGCCTTCGACGTCCCGTTGCCGATGTCGTCGGCGGCGTCGACGAGGGCGGTGCGCAGGTCGTAGCGGGCCAGCTCGCGGGCGATGGCCGCGCCCACGACGCCGGCTCCCACGACGGTCACGTCGTAGGCCGCCTCCCCCGCCTCGTGGGTCAGGGGGCCCGCTGTGGTGAGGGTGACGTTCACGCGCGCTCCAGCAGGCCGTCCACCGCGGCACGGAAGCCCGCGAGGCGCTCCGCGGCTTCCCCGGGGCCGATCCGTGGCTCGTACACGGCCGAGGGCCGCCACTCGGGTGTCGCGCTGCTGGGCGTCAGGCGCGGGTCGAGCCCGAGTCTGGCCACCACACCGGCGCCGAGGGCGGTCACGTCGGGCAGCGCCGAGACTTCGACCGGCCGTTGCAGCAGGTCCGCCTGGGTCTGCATGAGCAACGAGGAGCGGGTCAGGCCGCCGTCGACCCGCAGCGCGGCCAGTGGGGCGCCCAGGTCGGACGCCACCGCGTCGGCCAGGGCGACGACCTGCGCGGCGATGCCCTCGCAGAGGGCGCGCACCAGGTGTCCCGCGGTGGTGTCGAGGCCCAGGCCGGTGAGGGAGCCGCGCAGGTCGCCGCGCCACCACGGGGCGGCGAGACCGGCGAGGGCGGGGACGAAGGTCACGCCGCCGGTGTCGCCGACCGAGGCACCGACCACGTCGAGATCCCCGGCGCCCGAGATCACTCCGAGGTCCGTGAGCCAGCGCACGGCCGAGGCAGCCGTGTAGACCTGCCCGTCGAGGCAGTAGTCCGTCCGGCCGCCCAGCCGCCAGGCGACACAGCTGACCAGGCCCGTGGAGCCGGTACTGGGCCGGCTGCCGGTCTGGGCCAGCAGGAACGCGCCGGTGCCGTAGGTGCACTTGGCCTGGCCGGGGTCCAGGGCGCCCTGTGCCAGCAGGGCGGCCTGCTGGTCGACGAGGAGGCCCGTCAGGGGGATCTCCGCGCCGAACGCGGTGGTGGTCCCGACCGCTCCGGCGCAGTCGACGACCGTGGGCAGCCGCTCGCCGGACAGGCCGAAGATCTCCAGGGCTGCGGGTGACCAGTCCGCGTCGTGGAGAGCGAGCAACTGGGTGCGGCCCGCGGTGGCGGCATCGGTGACGAAGGCTCCCGTCAACTGGTGGACCAGCCAGGAGTCACTGGTCGTCACGACCCCTTCGCGGGTCAGCTCACGGCGTATCCACGCCATCTTGGGCGCGGCGAAGTACGGATCGAGCGGCAGCCCGGTGAGCCGCTTCAGCTCGTCCCCGTGTTCGGAGAGGCCGTCGCAGAGGCCTTCGGCACGCCTGTCCTGCCAGACCACGGCGTCCGTGAGGGGCCGGCCTGTCGCGGGGTCCCAGGCAAGCACCGTCTCGCCCTGGTTGGCCAGGCCGACGGCCGCCACCGGTTCCGCGGCGTCCGCCACGGCCTGCCGTCCGGCGTCGAGGACCGAGCCGATCAGTTCGGCCGGATCGGCCTCCACCAGGCCCCCGGCGCCGTAGCGCGGGCGCACGGGCGCCGAACCGGAACCGATCACCCCACGCTCGGGGCAGATCACCAGCGCCTTGGTTCCGGAGGTCCCCTGGTCGATGGCGAGTACCGGTCCTGTCAAGCGAACGCTCCAGCCGTGCGGGCCGCCCTGACCCGGGCGGAATCGTGATCATCTGGTCCCTGCGCCCACAGTCGTGCAGACCACGCCCCGCGTCAACCCCACCCAGATCATCCCGTACTCGGCCGCCCGGGGAGATCAACGTCCTGTGTGAAGGGCCTACTTGAGTAAGATCCGCGGAGTCACCGGATAGCAGGTGTCCGGCGCCCTACACTCACCGCCGAGTGGACAACCGGACGATGACCACCGGTGGTTCACGACCGATCGGCCCGACCCCCCACGTTTCTTGAGGATTCATGTCCAGAAGAACCCGCGCCGTGCCACTGTGCCCGGCCCATCGCCCCGCCCCCACCGCGCGTTCAGGGGCAGGGCGCGTACATGGCTACCGGTGACTTCCGGCCGGTCTACCACCCCGCGGGACACGACCACGCTCTGCGGGTGGCCTTACAGGACCTGCGTACCGGCCGTTGGCTCGCCATGCGCAATCTGCTGGAGAGCACACCGGACTGGGCGCTGTGGACGCAACGGACCCAGGTCCTCGCGGCCGTGGCGGCGGGCTCCGACACGGTGCACGCCTGGCTCGCCGAGGAACCGCGGAGCGTGGCGGCGACGGTGATGCACGCCCGGGTGACCGTGGAACGGGCCGTGCGCGCGCACCGGGAGAAGCGACCGAGCGCACAGGAGCTGTGGCAGGAGGCGTGGGAGGGGTGCCGCTCCGCCGCGCACGCCTCACCCACGGACCCGGTGCCCTGGGTCTGTCTCCTCGCTCTGTCCCAGCTCGACGAGGGACAGCGTCTGGAGGAGCACCGCTTGCTGCCTCCCGGCCCGATGCTGTTCCCCGGGCCGTGGGGGCTGCTGGCGGAGGCGGACAAGCGCGACCCGTTCAACCGCGAGGCCTACCACCGGATGCTGCAGTTCGTCTACGCCAGACAGGCGAGCGGCACGCTCTCCGAGGCGGTCAACTTCGTCCAGTGGGCGGCCTCCTCCGCGCCGGAGGGCTCCCCGCTCCACGTGCTGCCGCTGTACGTCCGGGTGGAGCGCTACCGGCGCGAGCACGGCAACGAGCGGGCACTCGACCTGCACTGGGTCACCGAGGACGGTGAGCGCGACGCCCGGCGGGCCCTGCGCGTCTGGTTCGCCGCGTCGGACCCCGCGGCGCGTTCCCTGCTCGACCTCAACTATCTGGCCCACGCGCTGTGGGGGTCGCTGCGGTTCGCCGACGCCGCGCCGGTGTTCCGGGCGATGGGCCCCTACTACACGTCGGTCCCCTGGACCTACCGCACCCGGACTCCGCAGGACCCGGCCGGGGCCGAGGACGTGTTCCTGCGCGCCCGCGGCCGCTGCCTGACCGCCGAGCACGAGCCCGGGAGGGAACCGCAGGGCTGACCGGCCGCCGCCCGGCAGGGCACCGCGCGGCCGGCTCCCCCGGCCCCGCTCTTTCTTGTTCCGTCCACATCCCCACCCGGAGGTCGTCTCCATGCCCATATCCGCCTCGCCCCAGTCGAGCACGGAGCCCATGCCGCACAAGGACGAGGAGCAGCGACTGCGCGAGCTCGGGTACCAGCCGGTGCTGGCCCGCCGCATGGGCGGCTTCGGCAACTTCGCGATCAGCTTCTCCGTCATCTCGATCCTCTCCGGCTGCATGACGCTGTACGGCTTCGGCATGTCGACCGGCGGCCCGGCCGTGATGCTCTGGGGCTGGGCCGGTGTCGGCCTGTTCGTGCTCTGCGTGGGCATGGCCCTGGCCGAGGTCACCAGCGCGTACCCGACGTCGGGGGCCCTCTACTACATGGCCGACCGGCTCGGTGGCCGCAAATGGGGCTGGTACACCGGGTGGCTGAATCTGCTCGGTCTGCTCGGCGCGATCGCCGGTATCGACTACGGGGCGGCCCTGTTCACGGGCGCCCTGCTCAATCTGCAGTGGGGCTTCGATCCCACCCCTGGTTCCACGATGGTGATCTTCCTCTGCATCCTGCTGCTGCACGCCGTGCTGAACCTCTTCGGAGTCCGCCTGGTCAGCGTGCTCAACTCGATCAGCGTGTGGTGGCATCTGGCCGGTGTCGCCCTGATCGTGACGGTGCTGGCGATCGTGCCCTCGAACCACCAGTCGCCGTCGTTCGTCTTCACCGAGTTCGTGAACGGCACGGGCTGGGAGAACCCGATCTACGTGGCGGCGATCGGCCTGCTCCTGGCGCAGTACACCTTCTGCGGCTACGACGCCTCCGCCCACCTCTCCGAGGAGACCTCGAACGCGTCGGTGACGGCGGCCAAGGGCATCGTCCGAGCGATCTGGGTCTCCTGGATCGCGGGATTCGTCCTGCTGGCGGGGCTGACCTTCGCCATCCAGGACTACTCGGGCACCCAGAACAGCGCCACCGGGGTCCCGCCCGCCCAGATCCTGATCGACGCGCTGGGTACGTCCGGCGCCACCGCTATGCTGCTGATCGTCATCGCGGCTCAGCTGTTCTGCGGCAACGCCGAGGTCGCCGCCGCGAGCCGGATGGTCTTCGCCTTCAGCCGTGACAACGCGCTGCCGGGGTCGGCGCTGTGGCGGAAGGTCAGCGCGCGCACCCAGACGCCGGTGCCCGCCGTATGGCTCTCGGTCGCCGTCGCCGCTCTGCTCGCGGTGCCCTCCCTGTACTCCGCCACCGCGTACGGGGCGGTCACGGCGATCAACGTCATCGGGATCACGCCGGCCTACGCCATCCCGATCTATCTGAAGCTGCGGGCCGGTGACCGCTTCCAGCGCGGTCCCTGGCACCTGGGCCGGTGGTCGAAGCCGATCGGCTGGATCGCCGTGGTGTGGGTCGCCCTCGTGAGTGTGCTGTTCCTGCTCCCGCAGTCCTCCCCGGTGACCATCGACTCGATGAACTACGCGTCGATCGCCCTGGTCGCGGTCCTGGTACTGGCTACGGTGTGGTGGTTCGTCGCACGCCGTTCGTACGGCACCCCGGCCGCGTACGGGAACGCCCGCGAGCAGGCGGAGATCGCCGAGGGCATCGTCTAGGACTCCTTTCCGGGCCGCCGCCCGCCGCCGGCGGTCTTCAGCGCACCAGCAGCTGGAGGCCGCCCAGGACGGTGGCCCCGATCACGATCCGGTCGAAGAGCTTCTGGTTGATGCGGCCGACGCAGGCGCGGCCGAGGTAGGCGCCGGGGATGACGAACAGCACGAGGGCCGCGTCCAGCAGCAGTGACTGCGCGTCGATGAGGCCGAGGCCCACGCTGAACGGCACCTTCGAGGTGTTGACGATCAGGAAGAACCAGGCCGACGTCCCGAGGAAGCCCAGCTTCCGGAAGCCCGCCGACAGCAGGTAGAGGGACATCACGGGCCCGCCGGCGTTGGCGACCATGGTCGTGAACCCGCCGAGGACCCCGTACGAGCGGGCCTTGAAGCGGCCGCCGCGCGCCGGTCCGTCCTCGCCCTCCCCCTCCGGTGCCGGCTCCGGGCGGGCCCGCCGGCGCCACACGGTGACACCCGCCATGAGGACCAGGATGGCGCCGATGGAGGTGCGTACGGCGTCGTCGTCGGCCCACAGCATGAAGACGGTACCCGCCACCACTCCTACGGCGACGGCGGGGAAGAGCCGCAGCAGGGTCGGCCAGTGGGCGTGCCGGCGGTAGACCAGGACGGCGAGGACGTCGCCCGCGATCAGGATCGGGAGCAGCACTCCGGTCGATTCGCGGGCCGGGAGTACGGCCGCGAAGACCGCGAGGCTGATCGTGTTGGCACCGCTGACCGCCGTCTTGGAGAAGCCGACGAGCGTGGATGCCGCCGCGAGCGCGGCCAGTTGCCAGAGCGTGATGGTGTCCATTCGGCTCAGATGGTAGGCACATCTTCCTCTCGACGGATCATCGTTCCATCCTCCGGCCGCCCGGCGTGCGGGTCCCTCGCTATGCTGCGATCGCTCACGAGAACGTTCAAACGAACATCGCACAGCGGTAGGCAAGGGGGCCAGCATGCGGGAGCCGGTCGAGCTGCGGCGCAAGCGCATCCTCGCGGTGGTGCACGCGCGCGGCGCCGTGAAGGTGAGCTCGCTCGCCGACGAGCTGGACGTCTCGGCGGTCACGCTCCGGCGGGACGTGGAGGAGCTGGCCAGGACGGGGATGCTGCGGCGCGGTCACGGCGTCGTCCGTCCGGTGGGGGACGTCGCGCGTCCGACTGCCGTGCCGGCCGTCCGGAACGGGGAACCGGCAGGGGACGGGGCCGCGATCGCCCTGGTCGTGCCGGAGCGGCATTCGTATCTGTACGAGACCCTGCACGGCGCCAGGACCGCCCTGGAGGAGGCCGGGATGCGGATCGCCCTCCACATCGCCCCGCAGGCGGCCGGGGCCGAGAGACCGCAGGTCGAGCAGGCCCTGGCCGCCGGTGTGCGCGGACTTCTCATCGCTCCCCGTTGGCGCAGCGCCGCCGGGGAGGAGGCGGACTACGGCTGGCTCGCGGAGGTGGGGATCCCGACGGTCCTGATGGAGCGGCGACCCCGGCCGGGCAGCGCGCTGCACGCCATGGACTCGGTGTGCTCCGACCACTGGTACGGGATCCACCTGGCCGTCGACCACCTGGTCTCGCTCGGCCACCGCCGGCTCGTGCTGGCCGCGAGGAACGACAGCCCGACGGCACGCTCCATACGGTCGGCGTTCACCGAGATAGCCGCCGGCCGGCCCGAGGTGGAGGACTGGTCGGTGGTGCTCAGTTCACCCGACGCGGGGCCCGGGGAGCCGGGCACGCGGGAGGCGGTGCCCGACCTCGCGGCGCTGGTGCGGGAGCGCGGCGTGACCGGCGCCGTCCTGCACGGCGACGAGGACGCCCTGATGCTGGTGCAGCGGCTGGCGGAGAGCGGGATACGGGTTCCGCAGGACTGCTCCGTGGTGGCGTACGACGACGTCGTCGCGGCGCTGGGCAGCACCGCTCTCACCGCGGTCGCCCCGCCGCGGGCCGAGATCGGACGGGCGGCGGCGGAGCTCCTCGTGCACCGGCTGGCGCAGCCCGCGGGTGCCGCCGGTCCGGTGCGCAGGACGGAGGTGCTCCCCCGCCTCGAAGTGCGCGGATCCGCCCAGGCGTTGCATCAGCCGGACAACTGAGCGTTTGAACACTTCGAGCTTCTTCTGATCGGTCTATTGACCGCTATCGATCAGCCGATCAGTATTCCCCGTGTCTCGAATCAGGAGCCGCGGGAGGCGCACATGCCTGGTCGACAAAGCCGTCGATCCGTGCTCGCCACGATCGCCGCACTGCCTCTGACAGGCGCGCTCAGCGCCTGCGGAGGCGGTGGCGGGGACACACGATTGGGCGGTACGAGCAGTACCGGCAGGACAGTGAGCAGCAGGACCGGCAGGAAGACCCGGATCACCTTCTGGTCCGCGCTGCGGGGCAGCCAGGAGGTCGTGGACGCGTTCAACCGCGGCCACGACACCATCGAGGTCGACTACCAGCAGGTCCCCGGAGGGATGCAGGGCGGTTACGCCAAGCTCAGCAACGCGGCCCGGGCGGGCAACGCACCGGACATCGCCACGATCGAGTACCCCCAGGTCCCGGGCTTCGCCATCGACGGCGTCTGCCGCGACATCACGGACCTGGTCGGCGAGGGGCTCCGCGCCAGGATGCTGCCGCAGGCCCTGGGGCTGACCACCTTCGAGAAGCGGGTCTTCAGCGTCCCGCTCGACATAGAGCCCATGGTGCTGCACTACCGCACCGACCTCTTCGAACGGTACGGGCTCGCGGTCCCCCGCACCTGGGAGGACTTCGAGAACGCCGCGAGGACCGTGCGCCGCAGGAGCGGTGAGCGGCGGATGGCACTCTTCCCGACGGACGGTGACACCCACCTCGCCGCCTACGCCTGGCAGGCGGGGGCCCAGTGGTTCGATACGGCCGGCGGGGCCTGGAACGTCTCGCTCGCCGATGCGCCCACCCGCCGTGTGGCGGCCTTCTGGCAGCGGCTGACCGACCAGGAACTGGTCTTCATGAACGCGGTGGAGAGCCGGCACAGCGATGTCCAGATCGCCGACGGCCTGGTGGTCAGCCGGCTCAGCGGCGCGTGGGACGCCGGTGCCCAGATGAAGGCCCGGCCTGGCCAGAAGGGGCAGTGGGCGCTCGCTCCGCTGCCCCAGTGGGATCCGGCCGATCCCGGCGTCGGCACCCATGGCGGCTCGACCTTCGCGATCACCAAGGACAGTGCGCATCCCGAGGCCGCGATGGAGTTCATCGAGTGGCAGGTCTCGCACCCGGACGCGCTCCGTGCCCGGCTGTCCAGCGGCGCCAGCAGCCAGTACCCCGCCGCCCCCGGGCTCGTCGAGGTGGGCCGCAGGGCCTTCGACCGCGCCTACTACGGCGGCCAGGACATCTACACCCTCTTCGAGCAGGAGGCCCGGAAGGTCCGTGCGGGCTGGATCTGGGGCCCCCGGATGACGGCCACCGGCAAGATCATGCGGGACGGGCTGGCGCGGGCGAGCGGAGGACAGGGGTCCATCCTCGGCGCGGTCCGGGCCGCGCAGGAGGGCACGATGCCCGACCTCAGGGCCCTCGGGCTGTCCACGACCCAGCGCTCCACCTGACCCGGCGTCCGCGTCCCGTACCCAGCAGCAGAGAGGCAGGTGACACCCATGACCAGCACCACACCCGTGTCCGTGGCGGACGTCACGGACCGGCCGTCACCGAGGAAGCCGGCCGCCGCCGCGCCGGCCGCCCGGGCGCGCAGGTCCGCCCGTCGGCGTGAACTCGGCGCCTGCGGCGTCCTGATGACACCGTTCTTCGTCCTTCTGGTGACCGTCTTCCTGATTCCGGTCGCCACCGCCGTCCATCTGAGCTTCTTCAGCGACGACCAGCCCGGACTGGGCTTCGGCCCCGAACGCACGGTCTTCGCCGGGCTCCGCAACTACGCCGCCGTACTGGCGGACCCGACGTTCCTCGGCGGTCTCGGCGTCGTCGCCCTGTACTGCGTGGTCTACATCCCGCTCATGGTGATCGGCGCCCTCGTGCTGGCGCTGCTGCTGGACTCAGGGGTGGTCCGCCTGCGGGGCACCGTCCAGCTGGCGCTGTTCCTGCCGCACGCCGTGCCGGGCATCATCGCGGCACTGATCTGGCTGTATCTGTACACACCCGGCATCAGCCCGGTCATCGACCTGCTCGGCAGGGCCGACATCACCGTCGACTTCCTCGGGGTGCACACGGTGCTCCCGTCCATCGTGAACATCGCCCTGTGGAGCAATCTCGGCTACAACATGGTCGTGTTCTACGCCGCCCTCCAGGCGGTCCCCCGCGAAGTGATCGAGGCGTCGGTGGTCGACGGCGCGGGCCCCGTCCGCACCGCCCTCCAGGTCAAGGCCCCACTGGTGCGCTCGTCGACCGTGATGGTCGCGATGTTCACCCTGATCTTCGCGCTCCAGCTCTTCACCGAGCCGATGCTGCTCAGCCAGTCGACGCCGATGATCAACTCTCGCTTCTCCCCCAGCATGTACATCTACGACGCGGCCTTCACCCGCAACAACTACGGTCTCGCGGCAGCCGCCTCGGTGATCCTGCTCCTGTGCACGATCGCCCTCTCCTACGGCGTCACCCGCTGGACCAACCGCGCCAACGCCGCCGAGGAGGCCGCCCGATGAGCGCGTCGACCGCGTCCCGCACCGCATCACCCCTGCGGCCCCGGCTCCTGGGGCGCTCGGTCGTCAACCTGGTGGTCCTCGTCTCGGTGCTGTACACCCTGCTGCCGGTGATGTGGCTGGTGCTCGCCTCGACGAAGGACAGGGACGCCCTGTTCCGCAGCGACTTCCTGTCGATGGGCGACTTCTCCTTCGTCCAGAACGCGAAGGACCTCTTCGCCATGGACGGCGGGCTGTACGGCCGTTGGTACGGCAACAGCCTGCTGTACGCGGTGCTCGGCGCGGCGCTGGGCGCCCTGATCAGCATCGCCTGCGGATACGCCTTCGACAAGTACCGCTTCGCCCACAAGGAGAAGCTCTTCGGGCTGGTACTGGCCGCGGTGATGGTGCCGCAGACGGTGCTCGCGCTGCCCCTCTACCTGATGGCCTCCGGCACCGGGCTGGTGAACACCTTCTGGGCGGTCTTCATCCCTGTGCTGTTCAACCCGTTCGGCGTCTATCTCGGCCGGATCTTCAGTCAGGGGTACGTGCCCGACGAGGTGCTCGAGGCCGCGCGGATGGACGGCGCGGGCGAACTGGCCGCCTACTTCCGGGTCGCGCTGCGCATGCTCGGACCGGGTCTGGTCACCATCTTCCTCTTCCAGCTCACGGCCATCTGGAACAACTTCTTCCTGCCCATGGTGATGCTCTCCGACCAGGACCTGTATCCGGTCAGCCTCGGGCTGTACTCCTGGAACAGCGCCGCGTCCGTGTCACCCGAGTACTACCCCGTCGTCATCATGGGCTCGCTGCTCGCGGTGGTGCCCCTGATCCTCGCCTTCGCCCTGCTCCAGCGTTTCTGGCGGTCCGGACTGACGGCGGGCGCCGTCAAGTAGCCCTGCCGCCCTGCCCGGACCACCGCTCAGGAGAACCATGCCCAGCACTCACCCCGCACACCGCCGGCCGCGTGCCGCGCTCGCCATGGGAGCGGACGCCGCAGCCGCGGTGCTCACCCCCGACTCCCTGGCGGCCCTGGCCGAGGTGTGCGTCCTCGCCCCCGGACCCGCGATCGCCGACTTCACCACCGAGGCGGCCCGGGCCGTGCTAGCGGACACCGAGATCCTGGTCACCGGCTGGGGCTGCCCGCCGGTCCACGCGGGTGTCCTGGCCGCCGCGCCCGCGCTGCGGGCCGTCGTGCACACGGCGGGAACGGTGCGCGGCCATGTCACCGATGCCTGTTGGGACAGGGGCATCGAGGTGTCGTCGGCCGCCGCGGCCAACGCGCTGCCGGTCGCGGAGTACACCCTCGCCATGATCCTGCTGTCCGGCAAGAGGGTCCTGGAGCGGGCCCGGGACTTCCGGGCCACCCGCGTGCGCGACGCCTGGCTCGCCGCGCCGCCCGACGTCGGCAACTACCGCCGCACGGTGGGCGTTCTGTCCGCCTCACTGATCGGCCGGCGGGTGATCGAACTGCTGCGGCCGTACGACCTGCGGGTGCTGCTGCACGATCCGTACGTCACGGAGGAGGAGGCCGCCGGGCTCGGTGTCCGGCCGATCACCCTGGCCGGGCTGTTCGCGGAGAGCGACGTGGTCAGCGTCCACACCCCCCTGCTGCCCGAGACGACGGGGCTGGTCAGCCGCGGACTCCTCACCTCCATGCGGCCCGGTGCCGTCCTGATCAACACCTCCCGGGGTGCTGTGGTCGACCAGGACGCCCTCACCGACGTACTGCGGACGGAACGGATCCGGGCGGTTCTGGACGTCACCGACCCGGATCCGCTCCCGGCCGGCCACCCGCTGTGGGAATGCGGCAACGCGACCATCACCCCGCATCTCGCCGGATCCCAGGGCAACGAACTGCGGCGGCTGGCCGATCTGGCGATCGGCGAGGTCGCCCGCTGGGCCGCGGGCGACGGTTTCGCCCACCCCGTACGACGCGAAAGGCTGGCTTTCCTCGCATGACCTCCACTCCCTTCCGACTCCCCCCCGACGACCGTGGAACGAGCCCGTACACCGGTTACACCCGGAGCCACTGGGAAGCGGCGGCGGACGGCATGCTGGACGCCGCCTGGAGGTGGGCCACCCCCGGAAGCGCCCTCATCGACCTGCCGGGCCGCCCGTCCCGCTCCGGCGTCCGGTCCGACGGCCTGGAGGGCTACGCCCGTACGTTCCTCACCGCCGCGTTCCGGGTCGCCGGGGCGCAGGGCAAGGACCCGCACAACTGGCTGGAGCGTTATGCCGACGGACTGGCGGCCGGTACCCGCACGGCCGGGCGGGACGACGCCGAGTCCTGGCCGCTGATCCTGGACCACACCGTGGCCGGCCAGCCGATGGTGGAGTCGGCGTCGGTGGCGATCGGGCTGCGGCTGACCCGCCCGTGGCTGTGGGACCGGCTCGACGCAGCCACCCAGGACCGGACGGAGGAATGGCTGCGCGGCGCCCTGCGGCACACGCCGGCGCCCAACAACTGGTACCTCTTCCCGTTCTCCGTCGCCGGGTTCCTGGAGTCGGCCGGCCGGGGCGACGCGGAGACGGCCCGGGCCCGGCAGCGGGCGCTCGACCTGCTGGAGGTCTGGTACCGCGGCGAGGGGTGGTACGCGGACGGGGACGGGCGCGCCTTCGACCACTACAACGGCTGGGCTCTGCACCTGTATCCCGTGCTGGACGCGTACCTGTCGGGCGACGCGGAACTCTCCGCGCACCACGGCGCGCGGCTGAGCGAGCACCTGGAGAGCTTCGCGCTGATGTTCGGCGGGGACGGCGCTCCGCTGCACTTCGGGCGCTCCCTCACCTACCGTTTCGCGGCGGGCGCGGCGGTCGGGATGGGCGCGGTGTCCGGGCACACACCCCTGGCGCCTGGTGTCTCGCGCAGGCTGATCAGCGGCTCGCTGCGGTACTTCCTGGAGCGCGGTTCGGCCGGGGACGACGGTCTGCTGAGCCTGGGATGGCACGGTCCGCACGAAGCGACGCTCCAGGTGTACTCCGGTCCGTCCTCGCCCTACTGGGCGTCGAAGGCCTTCGTCGCCCTGCTGGCCCCGGACCACCACCCGCTGTGGACGGCCGAGGAGGAGGCCGCGCCCAGCGAGGGTCCGGACCGGGTGCTGTCGCTGCCCTCCCCGGGGCTGCTGGTGCAGACGACCCGGGCGGACGGCATCGTGCGGCTCCACAACCACGGCAGTGACCACGTCCGGCCCCATGAGGGCGAGACGGCGGACCTGTCCGACCCGCTCTACGCCCGCCTCGCGTACTCGACGGCCACCGGCCCCACGGCGTCCGCGAACACGGCGGACAACCATCTGTCGCTACGGATCGCCGGCTCCCGCAGCAGCCGGGTCCGGATCCGCCCGCTGGGCGCGGGACACGGCGAGGGCTGGGGCTGGGCCGCGTCCTGGCACAGCCCGGTCTTCCCGGAGGGTCCACCGGCCTGGCCCGGCCTGCGGGTGGAGAGCGTGACCGTCGTCCGGGGGCGGTACGAACTGCGGGTGCACCGCGTCCTGGGCGCGCCCGCCGGGACGCGGGCCGAGCAGACGGGCTGGGCGACGGCCCCCGGGGGCGCGGTGCGCTCCGCGCTGCACGGGCTGCGCGGCTGGTCGCAGCAGGAGGAGGTGCGGGCTCCGCAGGGCACGGCGTTCACGCCGTGGGCCGTGCTGCCCCGGCTCGGCGCCGATGTGGAGGGGACCGAGGTGCTCGTGGCGCTGGCCTCGCTCACCGCCGAGCCGGATGCCGGCCCTCTCGCCTCCGCCGTGAGCGGAGTGGACGCAGACGGGGAGACGATCACGGTGCGGTGGGCCGACGACGGTACGACGACGCGTGTCTGTTTCGCACCACTGGGGGTCACCCACGGGCTCTGATGCCCGCCGCACCTGGGCACGGACGGCCGCCGGCGCGTGCGGTCACGCGTCGGCGGGCCCGTCGTGCCCGGTCAGCGCGGGGAGCAGATCCCGTTCCTCGCGGTCGAAGTGCGCCTCCAGGTCCGACGCCAGTCGTGCGAGGCCGTTCCTGAGCGCCTCCGCCTCGTCCGCGTCGGCCCGGCCGGGGAGGCGGCCCAGCAGCGCTTCGATGCCGGCCAGGGCGTCCGCCACGGCGCGGTGCTCCTCACGCAGCCGCGCGATCGGGGTGGCGAGGCGCGGAAACTGCTTCTCGAATGCGGTGAAGGCGCCGTCCTCGCTCATGTGGTGCGTGTGGAGGGCATCGCAGAACGTCAGACAGTGTGTGGCCAGTCGCCGGCCCATGGACGGCTCCGCCGGTGTGGACCCGTGTGGTGCGCGCGGTCCGGCGAGATATTCGTCGACGTCCTGGCGCAGTGTGGCGAGGTCCTTCCGGAGTTCGCCGTGGACACGCAGGAGGAAGGCACCGAGAGCGCGGTTGCGCTCCGGGTCGGAGAGGTCGAGGCGGTTCAGCGATATCACCGGGATGACCCGGGTGGTGCCGGCCTGGTAGGCGATGAAAGCGGGGTCGCGTGCGCACTGCGCCTGGTAGAGGCGGTCGCGCTCCTCGCCGTCGACCGGCACCGCTGTGGCGGCGAACGTCTCCACTCCGCCGTCGCCGGTGCCGATCTCCACGGTGACCCGGGGATCGGCGAGCAGGTTCCTGTACCAGTCGGGGTGTCTGGGCCCGCCCGCGTTGGAGGCGAAGACGAGTAACCGGTCACCGTCCTGGGCGTACACCGCCGGGTTGGTGCGGGTCCGGCCGCTGCGGGCCCCGGTGGTGGTCAGCAGCAGGAGCGGCGCGCCGGCGAACATCCCGCCCACCGTGCCGCCGTTCGCGCGGAACTCCTCGATGACCTGCTGGTTGAAGGCAGCGGGCGAAGGACTCTGCTCAGTCACGACATCAGCCTTTCGATAGCATCACACCACACACTTATTTGCTTCGAAAGCAAATAAGCTTTGACCACAAAGCTATTGAGGGGTGAGGACCGTGTCAACCGTCGGCCCGACACATGGGGGCCCCGATGGCGATGTCGACGAATCGATCCGGGAGCTGCTCCTCCTCATGCCACGCATGGTGGGACGGGCCAAACGGGTTCCCGTACCGGAGGAGCTCCGGACGCTCGCGCTCGCCCCGCGGCACCTGTCGCTGCTCGCCTACCTGCTCTTCGACGGGCCGATGGGCGTCAACGGCCTCGCGTCGAGGCTGGGGGTGGCGCCGACGACCGTCAGCCTGATGGTGGGCGAGTTGAGCCGGAAGGGTGTCCTGGAGAGGCGGGAGTCGGAGGCCGACCGGCGCCGGAAGATCGTGAGCATCTCCGAGGAGCACCGGGACACGATCCAGCGGTGGCTGGGACGCGGCGCGACAGCTTGGCGGCAGGCACTCGCCCCGCTGACGGCCGACCAGCGGCGGATGTTCGTCGACACCCTCGCGGCCTACGAGCGGGGCCTCGGCGAGGACTGAGGGATTGCGTAACAGGCGGCGTGCGACCGCGAAGGAAACAGAAGACGTCGTCGCCCTTAACGGAATATCGCGGAACCGGAAATGCGATGAGACGGTGCCCGAAAACTCGCGAAGTCCCTCGAATTCATGACCGGGAAGGACTTCGCGCCGTTACGCTGAACCCGCTTCGCCGAGTGGCGCGGCGGCCGACAGGATGCCCGGGGAGGGCTCCGAACTCGGCCTTCGGGGGGTGCGGGAGATCCGAGGGGGAGATTTCGCCACGCGGTGGAAACGGTTGAGGGCGCGCGCTGTCCGCCCTTCACACCCATCCGGGAGAACGGCCCGACCACGCGACCGGAAATGCTTCGCGGGCCAGGTTTCCGCAGTCCCCTGATTCTTCTGATGACGAGTGAGGAATACCGGTGCGACGCATCACGTCCGTAATTCTGTCCCTGAGCGCCCTTCTGGCGGTCTCCGTGTCCACCTCACCCACCGCCGGGGCCACGCCGGTGGCCGGCAGACCGGCTGCCGTGCCCGGCGGCTGGGAGAAGGTGGACGGAGCCGGGTCGGCGCGCGTCACGGAGGGGGCTGAATCCCTTCGGTCCCCGTTCGCCGCCGGTGGCCGGGTATCCGCCTCCGCGGAGACCGAACTCGTGGCCCTGCAGTCGGCTCGCAATGCGCAGTTCGTCGCCACGGAGGTGAACTACGCCGCCCCTCACACCGGTGTTCTGCGGGCCCGCTCCCTCGACGTGGGTGGCTCGTGGGAGGGTTTCGCCCTCGAATGGGACGAGGCCTCCGCGACGTTCGCCATGAAGTCCCTGGCGAACAACCGTTACGTGGCGGTCGAGAAGAACTACACCGGTGGTGCGCAGAACGTGTTGCGTGCCCGGTCCACCAGCGCGGGCGGCTGGGAGCGGTTCGTCCTGTGGCACAACGAGGTCCTGGGCCGCTGGGCGCTGCAGTCCACGCTGAACGGGCTCTTCGTCACCATGGAGAACGGCTACACAGGATCGCTCCAGTACTCGCTGCGCGCCCGGTCCGCCGACATCACCGGGTCCTGGGAGGAGTTCGTCCTCTACGACCTCGGCGCCTGACTCGGGGCCGGGGCCCCTGGGGTCCGCGCGGGGACGCGGGCACCAGGGGCCGCGGTGCCACGGTGGCACCGCGCCGGCATCACACGTCGGTGCGGATCACCACGGCGAGCGTGCGGGGACCGTGGACGCCTTCCACCCGTTCCAGTTCGATGTCGGACGTGGCCGAAGGACCGCTGATCAGGGTGGTCGGCCTCTCCGGCACCAGCCTTGCCACCGCCTCCGGGACTCCTGCCACGACCGAGGACAGGTCGACGACGCACACGTGGAGGTCGGGGAC
The DNA here is from genome assembly GCF_044385685.1 of Streptomyces sp. ALB3. Taxonomy (NCBI): domain Bacteria; kingdom Bacillati; phylum Actinomycetota; class Actinomycetes; order Kitasatosporales; family Streptomycetaceae; genus Streptomyces; species Streptomyces sp. ALB3. The sequence continues at coordinate 107,797 of NZ_JBISCE010000038.1, forward strand.
GAGGGACAGGGCACGCCGGCCCTGGTCGGGCGATCCGTCCAGGAAGATCGTGCCGGTCTCCGCGCAGCTGACGGCGGAGGCCGTCACCACGCCGTCCAGGGCGCCGAGACTTGGCGCGGGGATGTCCGCCGAGTCCCGCCGGACCTCCCCGCCGTAGGCGCTGAGCCACCGTTCGTCCAGTCCGTCCGGAACACCGATGCGCCGTGCGCCGCGCGCGTGCAGGATCTCGGCGATCACCTCGGCCGTGCGGTCGCCCGTACAGGGGTGGACCTGCGCCTTGTAGTCGACCAGCCGGCCGGTCAGCAGTGCGAGACGCTCGCCGTCCGGGAGGGTGCGGGCGGTGCGGTAGAGGCGGGGGACCTCCGCCTCGGGGGTCGGAGCGAGTGCCAGGGCGTCCCTGATGCGGCCGAGTACCGTCTCGCGGGCGGTGGGCGCGGTCACCGGTCCTCCCCCGCGTCCCCGTGGGTGCGTCCGGCGCCTTCCTCGGCTGCGGCGCGCAGGGTCGCCGCACCCTCCTCCGATGCCAGCCAGGAGCGGAAGGACTGCTTGGGCGGGACGGCGGTGTCGCGGCTGTCGCTCCAGCCGCTGAGCGGTGCGGGCAGACGCGAGAGGGTGCCGTCGCGCCCTCCGACGGCTCTGGCGAGGGAGGCCGCCTTCTGTGCCGCGGTGAAGAGCCTGGGCTGCTTCATCACTCGGGCCGCAGCCCTCATGGCGAGCTTCTCCCCTGTGATGCCGGACTGCTCGGTGTGCTGATGACGCAGCTCGACGAGCATCGAGGGGATGTCGATCTTCACGGGGCAGGCGTCGAAGCAGGCTCCGCAGAGGCTGGAGGCATACGGTAGCGAGCTGTTGGGGTCGTTCCTGGCCGCGTCCATCCCGGCGAGCTGAGGGGTGAGTACCGCGCCGATCGGACCGGGGTACGTCGATCCGTACGCGTGGCCGCCGGCCCGTTCGTAGACGGGGCAGACGTTGAGGCAGGCGGAGCAGCGGATGCAGTTGAGCGCCTCGCGGCCGATCGTGTCGGCGAGCGCGGCGGTGCGGCCGTTGTCGAGGAGTACCAGATGGAAGTCCTGCGGCCCGTCGCCCGGTGTCACGCCGGTCCACAGCGAGGTGTACGGGTTCATCCGCTCGCCGGTCGAGGAGCGGGGCAGCAGCTGGAGGAACACCTCCAGGTCCTGGTAGCGCGGCAGGACCTTTTCGATGCCCATCACGGTGATGAGGGTGTCCGGGAGGGTCAGGCACATCCGCCCGTTGCCCTCCGACTCGACCACGGCGAGGGTGCCCGTCTCCGCGATGCCGAAGTTGGCTCCCGAGACGGCCACCTTGGTCGTCATGAACTTCTCACGCAGGTAGGCCCGTGCCGTGGCGGCGAGATGGGCGGGCACGTTGTCGAGGTCCGGATCGACGCCGGGGATCCCGTCGAGGAAGATCTGCCGGATCTCGTCCCGGTTGCGGTGGATCGCGGGCACCAGGATGTGCGAGGGCTTGTCGTGGGCGAGCTGCACGATGAGCTCGGCCAGATCGGTCTCGTACGCGGTGATGCCGGCTGCTTCGAGGTGCTCGTTGAGCCCGATCTCCTGGGTGGCCATCGACTTGACCTTGATGACCTCACTGCTGCCGGTCGCTCTGATCAGCCGGGTGACGATCTCGTCCGCCTCGACGCCGTCCCGCGCCCAGTGGACGGTGCCGCCCCGCTCGGTGACGTTCCGCTCCAGTTGCTCCAGCAGTTCGGGAAGACGGTTCATGGTGTCGGTCTTGATGGCCGATCCGGCGTCGCGCAGGTGTTCCCAGTCAGGGAGTTCACCGGTGACGTCCAGGCGCTTGGCCCGGATGGTGCGGGTGGCCCTGCCGAGGTTGCGGCGCAGCTGGTCGTCGCGGAGTCCGTCATGCGCCGCCTCGGGGAACTTCCGGTCGCCTCGCAGATTCCCCGTGCCGTACGGGGAGCGGGGCGGGGCGGCGGGCATGCCGAGGAACGTGCTCATCGGGCGGCCTCCATCGGGGTGTACGGCGCGGTGCGGGTGGATCCGAGGATCTGGGCGAGATGCAGGGTGCGCGTACCGGACCTGATGCGCGAGAGCCCCCCGCCGATGTGCATCAGGCAGGACGCGTCGCCGGCCGAGCACACCTCGGCCTTCGTGTCGCGGATGGCGCGCATCTTGTCGTGCAGCATCGCGGTGGAGGTCTCCGCGTTCTTGAGGGCGAAGGTCCCGCCGAAGCCGCAGCAGGAGTCGGCCTCGGGCAGCTCGACGAGATCGATCTCCTCGACCGCGCGCAGCAGCTTCAGCGGCTTGTCACCGACCCGGAGCATGCGCAGGGAGTGGCAGGTGGGGTGATAGGTGACCCGGTGCGGGAAGTACGCACCGACCTGGGTGACACCGAGGACGTCGACGAGGAGCTCGGAGAGTTCGTACGTCTTGGCCTTGACCACGGCGACCCCGGCGCGCAGCGCGGCGTCGCCGTACCGCTCGGCGACGATCTCGTGCTGGTGGCGGACCGAGCCGGCGCACGAGCCGGACGGCATGACGACCGCGTCGATCGAGGCGTCCCCGAACTGCTGGGCGAAGTTGCGCACCAGCGGGACGGGCTCGCGCTGGTAGCCGGTGTTGACGTGCATCTGGCCGCAGCAGGTCTGGTCCGGCGGGAAGACCACCTCGTGGCCCAGTCGGGCCAGCAGCACCGCGGTCGATCTGACCACCTCCGGGAAGAGGGTGTCTCCCAGACAGGTGGCGAAGAGTCCGATACGCATGGAGCCTCCCCGTTCGCTTATGGTCCGACCATAGTAGCCTCAGTCCGCATGAGAAAGACCGGGGAAAGGCCGGGGAAGCCTGGTGGGGGCACACGCACAAGGGGCGGGGGAGGGGGGGGGGCCCCCTCCCCCCCCCCCCCCCCCGCCACTCCCCGAGTGGTGCGGCGAGGCGGTCTCCACGGTCCCCCCGAGCCGGCCGCGCAGCGTCGCGACCACGTCCGCGTCACCGACCGCGACCCACTTCCGGCCGACGAGGTACGAGCCGCCGTAGTCGTTGGCCTCGTCGAGCCACTCCCGCTGGCCGCGGTCGGTGGCGAAGGTGGCCAGGACGTAGCGTCCGTCGCCGGTGGTGCAGTTGGCCTGTCTGATCTCCTCGGCGTCGGTCTGCACGTCCGGCTCGCAGTGCGCCTTCGAGGCGAGCTGTTCCAGGGTCCCGCTCGCGGTGGGCGGTACGGCGGGCCTGTCGTCGCCGTCCGCTCCCCCGCCGCACGCGGTGAGCAGGGCGAGCCCCGCCAGCACGGCCGCGGTCACCCGGCGGGCACTTCCTCGTCGCCACTCCAGCTGCTCCGGCATCCGGCCATCCTGCCCCGGCCCCACCGGCTCGCGCGGGCGAACCGCACAACCCGCCCCGGAGCGCGCGCGCCGGAGTGACCATCGCACCATTCGCTCGTTCAGCTGCACATGCCCCCTCTGCCAGCAGTACCGCCGCCCGCCGGCCGTCCGTACGCGGAGCAGGCCGCCGGGGAACCGGCCGAGGCCGTGCCCGCCGAGCACTACGCGCGGCTGGCGCGTATCGCCTATCTCGTCCTGCCGCCCTCGCCCGGCCGCAACCGGCGGGTGCTGTCGGCCCACCGGCTGGCCCAGCGGGCTCTGACCGGCGGGCGGGACGCCGGTCCCGGGCGCGCGTACGAACGCGTGCGGCTCCGGTTGCTGCGGTCCGCGCTGGAGGCGGGACGGCCGCTGCTCCGGCCGTCCCGGCCCCGGAGGGCGCAGTTCCCCCCGCTGGTGCCCCAGGTGTGGGGGCTGCGGCTCCTCCCGCACTCCTGCGGCGCGGACGAGCTGGCGCTGGAACAGGCCCTCGCCGAGGTGTCGGGAGCCTGCCGGGCGGCGTACGTGCTGCGGGGGCTCGAAGGGCTCGACGACGCCGAGGTGTGCCGGGTGCTCGGCGCGGCGGGCGTACCGGACCCAGGGGCGGCGCTGCTGGAGGCCGACTCGCTCACGCCGCCCCACGCGCTGCTGGCGTCGACGGAGTTCGACCCGTGTTCCCTCCAGGTGCGGCCGGCCGATCCGGCCCGGCGGCGGCGCCGGGCGGGCACCGTCCTGGCGGGAGTCGGCGCCCTGCTGGTCTGCGGGACGCTGCTCCTGCTGCCGGCGGACGGCCTGGGCGGCCCGCGGGCCGCTTCCGCGCCGCTCTACGCACGTCATCACACCGCTCAGCGGGCCCTGGATCCCGCCGCGTTGCGCCGGGTGCCCGACGGGCTCTGGCGGGGCTCCACACGCCGGGACTTCACCGTCTGGCCGACGCGCGGCGACCGGACCGGGGACACCTCTCTGCTGCGCCGCGCCCTCGCCTCCTGGGCGCGGCCGGGTCCGGCGGTGGTCCCGTCGGCGACCCCCGGGACGCCCGACGGTCCGCCGATGGGGCCTCCGCAGCTGCTGTTCGCGGGGGAGGTCGGGCCCGCGGCGGTCGTGCTGTTCCACGACGGGCTGCGTGTCGTGCGCTACGCGGAGCCGCGGAACGCCGATCCGTCCGGGGGCGCGGCGCTGGACTTCGCCCGGGTGGACGGCGCGGACGCGGTGGCGGCCGGCGCGCTGGTGGTGCGGCGCGACGCCGGCAGGATCCGCTACCTGACCGCGCCATGGACGGAACGGGCCGGTGTGCGGGACCTGCTCGCACCGCGCCAGGGTGCCCGGCCGCTGCCGCGCGACCGTCACGGGGTGACCGATCCGCTGACGGGGCCGCGGACCCGGGCGGGGGGCGACGACTGCCGGTCCTGGCCGGTCCTGGAGCTGAGGGACGGCCCGGTGGCACGTCTGATGACGGATCTCGGTGAGCTCACGCCCGTGCGCCTCACCTCCGGGGTGCCGTCGGCTCCGCACGACGTGTCGGGGCGTGCCGAGCGGGAGAGCTGGGCGCGTACCGCCTGTCTCCTTCCGGCACTGCGGTCCCACGGGGTCCGGTCGGTGAACTCCTGGCTGTACGCGGATCAGCGGCTGCCGGAGGGCGGGGGGCACGCCCGGTGGTCCTGCACCAGGGCGGACACCTGGCGGGGTACGGGCAGCAGGGTCCTGGCACAGTTCCAGGCGCCGCCCGGGGTGTCGGGTGGCGCCGGGTCCCCGGGAGCGGTGGCGGCCCGTGCCGAGGGCGTGCCGGACTGCGGGATACGCAGGCCCCGGGTGCTGGCCGGCGTGCTGTGGAGGTCGGGCAGCGGGCGGTGGTACGTACTGGCGGCGGGCTCACGGCAGTTCGCGTCCCTCTCGGCGACCGGGGGTGTCGAGGGCCGGTCGGACGGCCGGCTGCTGGTGCTGCCGGCCGGGGAGGGCGACCGGCCCCGGCTCGACGGGCTGCTGAAGGGCGGTGGCCGGGCGGGCTCACTGCGCTGAGCGGGGAGGGCGGGAGTGCGGCAGGTGGCTGCCGGCCTTGCCCCGATAGGCTGGTGCGCATGAGGAGCGGGGTGCGGCGCAGGATGGGTGTCGACGAGCGCAGGGCCCAGTTGATCGGCGTCGCACTGGAGTTGTTCAGTCACCGTTCGCCCGACGAGGTGTCGATCGACGAGATCGCGGCGGCGGCCGGTATCTCCCGCCCGCTCGTCTACCACTACTTCCCGGGGAAGCGCAGCCTGTACGAGGCGGCGCTGAGGCGGGCCGCCGACGAGCTGTCCGGCCGCTTCCTGGAGGCGCACGAAGGGCCCCTCGGTGCCAGGCTCGTGCGGGTGATGCACCGGTTCTTCGACTTCGTCGAGGAGCACGGCCCGGGCTTCGCCGCGCTGACGCGGGGCGGCCCGTCAGGTGGCCCCTCCACGGCCGGCGCCCTGGTGGACGAGGTGCGGCAGGCGGCGTACGAGCAGATCGTCGCGCATCTCGGCGTATCGTCCCCGCCGGCCCGGCTGGAGCTCGTCGTGCGGACCTGGGTGTCGCTGGCCGAGTCGACGGCGCTGCTCTGGCTCGACGGGAAGCGCATTCCCCGTGCCGAGCTGGAGTTGCAGCTGGTGCACGACTTCGCGGCGCTGGCGTCGGTGAGCGCGGCGTACGACCAGGAGATGGCGGGCATCATGCTGCGGGTCTTCGCACAGGAGCCGGCGGACGGCCCGTTCGGCGAACTGCTCGCCAGGCTCTCGGTCCTGGCACCCGCCGCACCGGCCGTCCCGCCGCAGCGGCTGCCTCAGTTCTTCCGGTAGGACGCGTCCAGGTCCCGGACCTCGGCGGAGGTGTGGACGGTGAGGCCGTCCACGGGCCGGAGGTGCCCGGCCAGCAGCTGGAGAACGGCTTCCGTCAGCCGCGCCTTGGTCTCGGGGCTCCGGCCGGGCAGCATCGCGATCGAGACGTTGACGAGGCAGTCGCCCGTCGCGGCGTCGCCGACGACGGAGTCCCCGGCCCGGTGGAACCGGGTCTTGCAGGCGGGGACCTTGGTGGACACGGTCTCGGCGACGAGCGGGTGCAGGGCCAGCGCGAAGCCACGGCGGTCGAAGCTGTCGTCGAGCTCCGCGGAGTAGTCGACGGTGATCTGCGGCATCAAACGCTCCTGATCGAGGGTGCGAGTACGCATACGTGTACGACGTGCATGCACGTGTACGACGTCAGCTTCGCGTGAACCGGGCGGCCCGCACAAGGGAGGTCCACGACACGGACCGGCCGGCCTCCGGCTCCGGGGCGGTGAACGCCTGGAGCCGGGGACCGGCCGGTGGTGCGGGGCCTGCTCCGTACGGACCACCGCGGGGGCCCGGCCCGTACGTCAGGCTGTGGGCGTCAGCGCTGGGAGAACACGGCGACCGTGCGTCCCGGCACGGTGAAGCGGCCCGGTCCCCTCTCGTAGGCGGACTTCTTGACCGTGGCGTCCGCGCCACCCGCCTGGACGGGGTGCAGGGCGTAGGACTTCCCGGCCAGCCCGGGCACGTCCTGGCTGCGGGTGCCCGGCGTGGCGTTCATGACGACGACGAGCCCGCCGAGGCGCATCGTGATGACGCCGGGGGTCTCCTGCGTGCCGGAGAGCGGGAAGGACAGGGTGTCCTGGACCTGCTCGGCGGTCTCCAGGCCGAAGTCCTTCTCGGTGGCGCGGATCGTGAGCAGGTCCTGGTAGGCGGCGGAGGCACCCGTGATCTGCGCGCAGCCGGGGTTCAGCGCGGCGGAGGCCAGCAGCGGCTTGCCGTAGGACCACTTGTCCTTGTTGTCGGCGGCGGGCGGCAGGCCCCGGCCGAAGCCGTTGCCCTTGCGGCAGTCCCAGTGCAGTGCGTTGAACCAGTCGCCGCTGTCGTAGGAGTTGCGGTCCAGCGACTTCGAACGCAGCAGGTCGGTGCCCGCCTGGGAGAGCGCCGGTCCCTGCGAGAGCACGGCGGTCGCCATCGCCAGGACCTGCATGCGGGCCCGGTCGGCTGCCGTGGTGTCCGCCGGGAGCTTGAAGGCGAGGGCGTCGTAGAGGGTCTCGTTGTCGTGGGCGTCGGCGTAGGCGAGGGCGTCACCGGGCGCTTCCGCGTATCCGGCGGGGGCCCCGTTGTAGTCGACGGCCGAGCCCTTGACCGTGCGGCCCCGGGTGTCGGTGAAGGTGTAGTCGGCGAGGTTGCCGGTGAGGCCGACCTTGATCAGGTCCTGGTAGTGGAGCAGCCGCGCCTTCTGTTCGGCCTCGGTGCCGTTGGCGGAGGAGGTGTTGGGGTCGGTGTAGAGGCCGGAGGCGAAGCCCTGGACGCCGGGGTCCTCGTCGAAGGGGCCTCCGCCGCGCACGGCGTCGCGTGCCCGGTCGGAGAAGGTGGCGATGCCGGTACCGGCCATGTTCTTCTGGGTGGCCTGGACGAAGCGGGCGTCGTCGGCGATCTCACCGAAGTTCCAGCCCTCGCCGTACAGGATGACGTTCTTCCCGTCGACGCCGTCCTCGGCGACGGTCAGCTCGTCGAGTGCCTTGCGGACCGCGAGGATGTTGGCCTTGGGGTGGTGTCCCATCAGGTCGAAGCGGAAGCCGTCGACCTTGTACTCCTTCGCCCAGGTGACGACCGAGTCCACGACGAGCTTGCCCATCATGGTGTTCTCGGGCGCGGTGTTGGCGCAGCAGGTCGAGGTGGCGACGGTGCCGTCCTCCAGGAGCCGCTGGTAGTAGCCGGGCACGATCTTGTCGAGGACCGACTTGTCGTCCTGGCCGGAGGCGACGGTGTGGTTGTAGACGACGTCCATGACGGTCCGCAGTCCGGCGCCGTTGAGGCCCTGGACCATCTGCCGGAACTCGACGGTGCGCTTCGTGCCGTCGGGGTCGGAGGCGTAACTGCCCTCGGGGACCGTGTAGTGCAGCGGGTCGTAGCCCCAGTTGAAGGCGTCCTTCGCGGCGGCCTTCGCGACGCAGGCCTGCTGTTCCTCGGAGTCGGGGGCGTGGACGGACAGGTCGCAGGCCGGCCGCTGCCGGTCGGACTCCTTCTCGGGGATGGTCCCGATGTCGAAGGCGGGCAGCAGGTGCACGTAGCCGGTGCCGGCGTCCGCCAGCTCCTTGAGGTGCTTCATCCCGTCGGAGCGGGTGTCGGTGAAGGCGAGGTACTGGCCCGGGTGCTTCGACGTGGTGTCCGTGACCGAGAAGTCGCGGACGTGCAGTTCCTGGATCTGGGCGTCCCGCAGCGGGGCCGCGGCGGGCTTCTTCAGGCCGGCCCAGCCGCGCGGGGCCAGCTTCGGGTCGTCGAGGTCGACGACGAGGCTGCGTGCGGAGTCGGTGGTCAGGGCGGTGGAGTAGGGGTCGGTCACCTTGTTGGTGACCAGCTTCTGGACGCTGGGCGCCCAGACCTGGACGGCGTAGCGGTAGGGCTTGCCGTTCCAGCTCTTCTTCCCGGTGGCCGACCAGACGCCGGTGCGGTCGTCGCGCCGCATCGGGAGGGTCTTCCCGTCGAGTTCGAGGGAGACGGTCCGGGCGGTGGGCGCCCAGACGGAGAGCACCGGGCTTCCCTTGCGGAAGACGGGGCCGAGGGCGGCGCCGCTCGCGGCCTTCCCGTACAGCTCGTCCAGGACGCCCGCGGTCTGGACGCCGGTCGCGGCGAGCAGGGCGCCGTTGGCGGCGCGCTGGGTGGCGATCAGCTGGCCGCGCAGTGACTCACGGACCCTGTCCCGGTCACGGGTGTCGACGGTGAAGGCCGGATAGTCCTTCAGGTGCGGGTACTTCGCCTTCTGCGCGTCGGTCAGTTCCGTGGCACCGAGCCGCAGCCACTGCCCCTCGTCGGAGAGCGCCCCGTCGACGACGGAGATGCCGCCGTTCTTCGCGTACACGAGCTGCTGGCTGGTGGCGTCGGTGGCCTTCACCTTCCAGACGACGGTGTTCGCGTCGATCCACTGGGCCTCGGCCTTGGTGAGGTCGGGCGTCGGCACGCCTCCGGCCTGCGGCAGCAGGTAGCCGGGCTTCCCGCCGAGCATCCAGACCTCGTGCCCGTGCGACGCGATGTCCAGGGACTGGTCGCTGGGGAGGTCCTTCTCGTCGCCCTTGTGGAGGATGTAGCTGAGCGAGGTGGCGCCGTCGGTGAGCGGGACCTCGAAGGTCACCCCGTAGGCGTCGGTCTTCACGGGCCGCAGGGGCTTGGCCCAGTCCGTGGGGGCGGCGGCACCGGTCCAGGTGTGCAGGCCCCAGCCGTCGTAGTCGCCGTCGGCGCGGTGGTAGTGCAGGACGGCCTTGGAGGTGTCCTGCGCCGGGGCCTCGGGCGCCTCGGTGGCCTGCTCGTCCTTGCCCTGCTCGATCCAGACCTGGCCGGTCCTGGCGAGGTCGACGGTGCGCTCGGGGCCGTCGGCGGTCCCGTTCTTCTCGACCGTGTACGGGACGGCGGAGGCGCCCTCCTCCAGGTCGATCCAGGCGAAGGCGCCGTAGGCGTCCCGGCCGATGAAGTCGGCCTTCTTGTCCCCGGACTTCAGCTGCCAGCCCTCGTAGTCGCCGTCCGCGCGCTTGTAGTGGACGACGGCGTGGTCACGCTCGACGGCGACGGGCTTCGGGGCGGGCGGGGCCTGGCCGGCGGTCGTGGAGGCGAGGGCGCTCGCGGTACGTCCGGCGCGGTCGATCACCACGGCCTTGTAGCGCAGCGGGGTCCCGGCCTTCACCGAGTCGTCCAGGTGCTGGGTGACCTTGTACGGGGCGTGGTCGGCGGAGCCGAGGGTGGTCCACCTGCCGTTGCCGGTCTGCGCGGCGAAGACGACGCGGTTCAGGTCTCCCCCGTCGACGTCGGCGGTGAGCTCGACGGTGCCGGTCGCTCCGGCGGCCGGGGCCTTCAGGGTGACCGACGGCTTCGTGGCGGGGGCGCCGAGCGGCTTGTCGGCGCGGAGCACGACGCTGGACAGCGCGGGCACGGTGACCTCGACGGTCTTGTCCGCGGCACTGCGCACCGACCCGGATCCTCCGTAGAGCGTACGGAAGTTCATCCCCGCCGACTCGGTGGCGATCTCGACGGTCCTCGCCTCGGTGGCGTTGTTGGCGGCGACGACGTACTCGTACGGGCGCTTGGTGTCCGTACGCGAGAAGGCGTGGACGGAGTCCTCGGCGTAGCGCTCGGTCTGCACGCCGTCGCGCAGGGCCGGGTGTTCCCGGGTGAGCTTCGACAGGGCCGAGACGGACCGGTAGAGCGGGTGCTCCGTGTCGTACGCGTCGGAGGCGTGCGTACGGTCGGTACCGAGCTGGTCGTCGTCGAGGTAGTCGGCGGTCTTCGAGGCGAACAGCGTCTGACGGGCGTCCTTGTCGCCGCCCGCTCCGGTGTAACCCTGTTCGTCGCCGTAGTAGATCACCGGGTTGCCGCGGCCGAGGAACATCAGTTCGTTGGCGAGGCGGGCCCGCTTCAGGAGTTCGGCGTCGCCGGCCTCCGGGTTGTCCTGCTTCAGGAAGGTGCCGATCCGGCCCATGTCGTGGTTGCCGAGGAAGGTCACCTGCTCGTAGGCGTTGGCCTTGTCGGTGGTGTAGCGGTAGTCGTCACCGTAGACCGCGGCGAGCTTCGAGGCCGGGGCGCCCTGGGAGGCGTACTGCCGGGCGGCTTCCTGGAACGGGAAGTCGAGCGTCGCGTCGAGCCTGCCCCGCGTCACGTAGGGCGAGGTGATCGCGGTGTCGGCGGAGTAGACCTCGCCGAACATGAAGAAGTCGTCGCGGCCCCGCTTCGCCGCGTACTCGTCGAGCGCGGTCGCCCACTGGGTCCAGAAGTCGAGGTCGACGTGCTTGACGGTGTCGATGCGGAAGCCGTCGATGTCGAAGTCGCGGACCCACCTCTCGTAGATCTTCTCCATGCCGGAGACGACCTCGGGGCGCTCGGTCCACAGGTCGTCGAGGCCGGAGAAGTCGCCGTACTCGGTGGACTCGCCGGCGTAGGTCGAGTCGCCCCTGTTGTGGTACATCGTGCTGTCGTTGAGCCAGGACGGGACCTTCTTCCCCGTGTTGCGCGGGGTGTACGGGAAGGAGCCGGCGTCCACCTCCTCGACGCCCCGGGTGTCGTCGAAGGGCCGGCCGGTCCTGTCGAGGTACGGGAAGGCGCCCTTGGGCTTGTAGCCGTACTTCTTCTCCGCGTAGTCGACGGTGTCGGCGGTGTGGTTGGTGATGACGTCGAAGAAGACCTTCATGCCCTTGCCGTGGGCCTTGTCGATCAGCTTCGTGAGGTCGGCGTTGGTGCCGAAGTGCGGGTCGACCTGGGTGAAGTCGGTTATCCAGTAACCGTGGTAGCCGGCCGACGCGTTGTCGCCGGTGCCCTGGACGGGCCGGTTCTTGAAGATCGGGGCGAGCCAGATGGCGGTGGTGCCGAGCCCCTTGATGTAGTCGAGCCGCTGGGTGAGGCCCTTGAGGTCGCCGCCCTGGTAGAAGCCCTTGTCCGTGGGGTCGTAGCCGGTCTCCAGCCGTGAGCCGGTCAGCCCGCCGCGGTCGTTGGAGGTGTCGCCGTTCGCGAACCGGTCGGGCAGCACGAAGTAGAACTGCTCGCGGGTCAGGTCGTGCCTGGCCGGCTCGTTCGCGAGTTTCGCGTCCGAGGGCGGGGACGGAGGTCTGGGCGCGGCGGACGCGGAGGCCGCCGGTACGACGGGGAGCAGCGCCGCGCACAGTGCGGCGACGGCTCCCCGCCGGAGGGTGGATCGGGACACGGGCGGGTACTCCTCGGCTTTCGGGGATCGGGCGGTGTGGAGCGGTGCGGGCCGGGGACGCTCACCCTCGCGTCCCCGGCCCGCGGAGGTGTGGTTCAGCCGCGCCAGACGTCGGCGGTCAACGTGGCCTTCCCGGAGGAGGGCACGGTGGCGGTGCGGTTGGCGCCGCTCTCCCAGGTGACGTTGCCGCTCGCGTCCTTGCGGAGGTACTTGTACTCGAACGTGGTGCCTGCGGGCAGGGCGACGTCGAGCTTCCAGACGGGGTACGTCGCCGGGTCGAGCTTCAGTGCGCTGCCGGGTGCCCAGGCGCCGAGCGCGGACGTGTTGCCGGTGACGTAGATGTTCTGCCCGGGTTGCGTGGTGGCGTTCACACCGAAGGAGGCGCCGGCCTCACCGTTGCCGGGGTCCGGGTCCGGGGTGGTTCCGCCGCCGGCGCAGGTGCGGGCGGCGACGTGGAGGGCCAGGGCCGTACCGGGACCGACCGTGGCGGTGAACTGGCCGGAGCCGTTGACCGTGACGCCCCTGCCGGACTGGACGTCGCAGTAGTCACCGGCGGGCAGTGACGTCTGGAACGTGCGGCTCAGCGAGGAGCCCTCGTGGTTGATGGCGACGTACGCCTTGGAGCCACGGCCGAAGGCGATCTGGTCGCCTCCGTTGTCCCACCAGTTCGAGACCCCCTGCCCGCGGGCGGCGTTGCGGAAGCCGACCATGGAGGAGATCTCACGCCAGGCGTGCTGGCACTTCCAGCCGTCGCTGTAGCAGGCGTTCACCTGGCCCCCGGCGGGCGGCCCGGCGTCGTGGTTGCTGAACTCGTAGCCGGAGTGGACGTCCGGGGATCCGTAGGGGTAGGCCAGCATGAAGACACTGGCCAGGGTGTACTTCGAGCCGTCCTTGTAGTTCAGGGTGTCGCCGCCGCGCTCGGTGTCGTGGTTGTCGACGAAGACGGCGGACTTCCCGGACTCCATGAAGCCCCAGCCCTCCCCGAAGTTCTTGAGGCCGGCGAGGTTCTCGTTGTTGAAGACCTGCTTGAGGCTGCGGCCATAGCGGAACTCCTGCACGTCGCCGCTGCCGAGGTACTCGGAGGGTGAGACGGCCTCGCCGGCGCCGTGGATCGCCTCGTGCTTCCAGTACACGCCGGTGTTGCCGAGCCGGGACTTGATGTTCGCCAGGTCGGCGGCCGGCATGTGCTTGGCGGCGTCTATCCGGAAGCCGTCGACGCCGAGGGAGAGCAGGTCGTTGAGGTAGCCGGCGATCCGGCCGCGCACGTAGTCCTCACCGGTGTCCAGGTCGGCGAGGCCGACCAGTTCGCAGTTCTGGACGTTGCCCCGGTCCCCGTAGTTGCTGATCTGCGACTGGCAGTCGTTCATGTCGCTGACCGAGTAGGTGCCCGGGTAGTCGTACTTGGTGTAGGAGGAGCCTCCCGTGCCGGTGCCCGATCCGGCCGACATGTGGTTGATCACGGAGTCGGCGATGACCTTGACCCCTGCCGCGTGGCAGGTGCTCACCATGCCGGCGAAGGCGGCGCGGTCGCCGAGCCGGCCGGCGATTCTGTAGCTGACGGGCTGGTAGGAGGTCCACCACTGGCCGCCCTGGATGTGTTCCTGGGGCGGCGAGACCTGGACGAAGCCGTAGCCCGCGGGGCCGAGGCTGTCCGTGCACGCCTTGGCCACGGACGAGAACTTCCACTCGAACATCACCGCGGTGACGTCCTTCCCGCCGGGCGGTGCGGCCTGGGCGGTTCCGGCGGCGCCGAGTCCGGTGGGGACGGCGAGGACAGCGGCTCCCATGGTGAGGGCGAGCGCGCCCGACAAGGGTCTGCGTGCCATGACTTTCCTCCTGCGGTGGGGGAAGTGCGGGGATGGCGGAGCAGCCTCACATGGCAACGCGCCGTGCCCTCAAGGCTCATGAAGGTTCTTGCAGCAAGGATGCAAAACCTCGTGTGCGGCAGACCGTACGAGCCCGGCCTGCCCTGGTCAACCCCCTGGACATCACGCGAACACATCCCGCTCACATCCAGGAAATCTCGGGGATTTCTTCCTGCAAGGTCTTACGCAAGATATTGCGGTGCTGTTAAGTTCATCCCGACTCCGGCCCGGTCGGCCGGGGGGCCGGTACGCCGGGCCCCACGCGCCCGGCCGACCGGGCCGGTCATGCCACGGAGAGGCTCCCGTAGTCACCTCCCCGTCGGCCCATCCCGGGCCGACTGCGGGGCCTCTCCCGCGCGTGACGGACCGTCCGCCCACCGGCCGCCCCACGGCCGGCTTCTCGCGGTGCCTCCGACCGGTCATGATGGGCTCCGCGTGCGGGGCCGTTCCCGGACCCCACGGCTGACGACTGGGTACTACGTCCTCGGGGGGAAACGGCATGGTGCGTACAGGGGTCTATCTCGCACACCCACGGCCCGGCAGCTTCAACCACGCGGTGTTCGACGCCGTGGTGCGGGAGCTGCGCGACCGCGGGAGCGACGTGGTCGCGCACGACCTCTGCGCGGAGGGGTTCGCGCCCGGACTGACCGCCGGCGAGACGGAGACGGTCCGCTCCGCCACGGCCGCCGACGACGCGCGACTGGCCGCGCACCGGGCGGAGGTGGCCACCCTCGACGCCATGGTGTTCGTCCACCCCAACTGGTGGGGCATGCCGCCGGCGGTCCTCACCGGGTGGGTGCAGCGGGTGCTCGTACCGGGTGTCGCCTACAAGCTGGACGCCTCGGACGGGGAGCCGCAGGGCCTGCTGAAGGCGGGCCGTGCCCTCGTCCTCAACACCTCGGACACTCCCGCCGACCGCGAGGAGAGTGAGTTCGGGGATCCGCTGGAGAAGATCTGGTCGGCATGTGTCCTGCCGTACGTGGGGGTCACGGACGTACGCCGGGTCGTCTTCCGGACGGTCACCGACTCCTCCGACGCCGCCCGCGCCTCCTGGCTGCGCGAGGCGCGTGACCACGCCGCCGCGCTGCTGCTCCGGCACCCGGCGGGTTCCACCCACCCGCCGGGTAACGGCCGGGCCCGGCACGGGTGTTAGTTTCCTCCCTGTGGCAGGACACCAGGACCGGACCGGGGCGGCCTACGACGAGGTCGTCGAGCTGTACGCGTCGCTGTTCGCCGACCGGCTGGAGAAGCAGCCCTTCGCCCGGGCCATGATCGGCACCTTCGCCGAGCTGGTGCGCGGGACGGGGAACCTGCGGGCAGCCGATGTCGGGTGCGGACCGGGGCACCTCACGGCCATGCTGCACGACCTGGGGCTGGCGCCCTTCGGGCTCGACCTCTCCCCGGGCATGGTCGACCACGCCCGGCGGGCCCACCCGGCGCTGCGGTTCGACGAGGCGCGGATGGAGGCCCTGCCGGTCGGGGACCGCGCGCTCGGCGGGGTACTGGCCCACTACTCGATGATCCACACCCCGCCCGGGGAACTCCCCGCGCTGCTCGACGAACAGGTGCGCGTGCTGGCACCGGGGGGCGTGCTCCTGGTCTCCTTCTTCGGGAACGAGGGACCGGAGCCGGTGCGCTTCGACCACAAGGTGGCGCCCGCCTACTGCTGGCCGGTGGACCGGTTCGCCGGGTTGCTGGCCGGGGCCGGGCTCGTCACGGTCGCCCGGCTGCTCCACGACCCGGCCTCGGAGCGGGGCTTCCTCGACGCCCACCTGCTGGCCCGCCGCCCTCCGGTCTGATCGCCGGCCCCGGCCCGCGGAGGTCGAGCCGAGCCCGGGGGAACCGGCTCAGCTCGAGGCCGTGTCGCCGGGCTGGACGAGACAGCACCCCGGCCGGGCCCAGGAGTCGTGGCCGTGCCCTACCGCCTGGGCGGTGGTGCGCGGATCCGCGGCCAGGTCGACGGCGAACGCCACCCGGTCGAGCCCGGGCCCGTCGTAGTCCCGCATCACGGGTGAGGCCGTGAAGCCCAGCCGGGTGTGGAAGGCCCGCGACGCCGTGTTCTCCGGGCTGGTGACGCAGTGCACGGAGCGACGGCCGTGGGACCGGGCCAGTGCGAAGAAGGACCGGTAGAGAGCTCGCCCGACACCCTGCCCGTGCAGCGCCGGGTCGACGCCGGCGAAGTGGACGTAGGCGGCCTCGGGCTCCGCCTGCGACATGAATCCGACCAGGAAGGCGGCGATCCCGCCGTCGTCGCGTTCGACCACGAAGCTGGTGGTGGTGAAGTGCTGGAAGTACAACCGGGGCAGCAGCAGCGCGCGTTCCACGGATCCCGCCTCACCCTTCAGGCCGCCCCACCACGCGTCCAGCACGGCGAGCACGCGGGAGTGGTCCTCTTCGACGGGATGCCGGGCCCTGAGGCAGCCGGGAAGGTCATCGATCACCTGTGCATTCTGCCGACACACCGGGGCGTCGCGCACGTCATCACGGAATCACACGACCTGCGGGAGTCTCACCCGGTCCTGTGGCGCCGGGCGCTCCGGCCGGTACGCGGGACGGGGCCGGGTCCCCCCTCCGGACCCGGCCCCGTCCTCCACGCGCCGGCTCAGGCGCTGCGCACCGCCGCCGTGGATCCGCGTACCACGAGCTCCGGCTGGAACACGTACTCGGTGCGCTGCACGGGGCTTCCGCCGATCTCCTCCAGCAGGGCGCCGACGGCGGCCGAGGCCATCGCCTGGACGGGCTGGCGCACCGTGGTCAGGGGCGGGTCGGTGAAGGCGATGAGCTGGGAGTCGTCGAACCCGACGACCGAGACGTCACGCGGGACGTCCAGCCCCCTCCCCCGGGCCGCCCGGACGACGCCGAGCGCCATGAGGTCGCTGCCGCAGACGATGCCGGTGCACCCCTGGTCGAGGAGCGCCCCGGCCGCGACCTGGCCGCCCTCGACGCCGAACAGGGTGGAGCAGACGAGCGGTTCGGCTTCCTCCCGCTCCATGCCGAGCACGGCGACGGCCGCGTCGAGAAAGCCGTCGCGCTTGCGCCGGGAGGGCACGTAGCGCTGCGGCCCGATCGCCAGGCCGATCCTGCGGTGTCCGAGCTCGGCGAGATGGCCGACGGCCATCCGTACGGCGGCCTGGTCGTCGGGCGAGACGAACGGGGCGCTGATGCGCTCGTTGTAGCCGTTGATGAGGACGAACGGCACCCCGCGGTCGCTGAGGGCGGCGTAGCGCGCCGGGTCGGCCGAGGTGTCGGCGTGCAGGCCGGACAGGAAGACGATCCCGCCGACGCCCCGCTCGACGAGCTGCTCGACCAGCTCGTCCTCGGTGGCACCGCCGGGCAGCTGGGTGCAGAGCACGGGCGTGTAACCGTGCCCCGCGAGCACCTGCTCCACCGACTGCGCGAACGCCGGGAAGATCGGGTTGACGAGTTCGGGCGTCACGAGCCCGATCAGCCCCGCGCTGCGCTGCCGCAGCCGTACGGGGCGTTCGTAGCCGAGGATGTCGAGCGCCGCGAGCACCCGCTGACGCGTGGTGTCCGCGACGCCCGGCTTCCCGTTCAGCACCCGGCTGACGGTGGCCTCGCTGACCGCGGCCTGACCGGCGATGTCGGAGAGCCGCAGCGCCGGTCCGGTCCTCGGAGCGGGGACGGTCACACCGTCCACCACACCGTGGTGTCCGCGGGCAGCTCGACCGTGGCGCCGTCGGCGGTCACCGGGCCGCTGGCGAGCAGCAGGGTGCCGGGGGCGGCGAGCCGGACCGGCGCGCCCGTCGTGTTGACGGTGCAGACGAAGCCCGGGCGGCCGAGGACGAGCACGCCGTCGGGGGCGTCCAGCCACTCGACGTCCGTGCCGGCGCCGAGGCCCGGGTGCTCGCGCCGGGCCGCGATCGCGGCGCGGTACAGCTCCAGCGTGGAGCCCTCCGTACCGGTCTGCGCCTCGACGGACAGCCCGCCCCAGCTGTCGGGCTGCGGCAGCCAGCTGCCGCCGCCGCCGAAGCCGTACGAGCTGCCCGTGCGGGTCCACGGGATCGGCACGCGGCATCCGTCGCGGAAGCCGTCCTGGCCCTCGGCGCGGAAGAACGACGGGTCCTGGCGGGCCTCGTCGGGCAGGTCGGTGACGTCGGGCAGTCCCAGTTCCTCGCCCTGGTAGACGTAGGCGGAGCCGGGCAGGGCCAGCATCAGCAGGGTCGCCGCCCGTGCCCTGCGCAGGCCGAGTTCGCGGTCGCCGGGGGTACGGATCTGGGTGCCCAGGCCCGGCGGGTTGCCGAAGCGGGTGGTGTGCCGGGTCACGTCGTGGTTGGAGAGCACCCAGGTGGTGGGTGCGCCGACCGGACGCATGGCGTCGAGCGAGGAGTCGATGACGGCGCGCAGCTCGGCGGCGTCCCACGCGGTCGACAGGTACTGGAAGTTGAAGGCCTGGTGCATCTCGTCGGGGCGCACGTAGTTGGCGGTGCGCTCGACGGTGGGCGTCCACGCCTCGGCGACGAGGATGCGCTCGCCGGGGTACTCGTCGAGGACGGTGCGCCAGCTGCGGTAGATCTCGTGCACACCGTCCTGGTCGAAGAACGGCATGACATCGTTGCCCAGCAGTTTCAGCTGGTCGTGCGACCCGAGGTCCGGCAGCCCCTCCGCCTTGACGAGGCCGTGGGCGACGTCGACACGGAAGCCGTCGACGCCCATGTCGAGCCAGAAGCGCAGGATCGACCTGAACTCGTCGGCGACGGCCGGGTGGTCCCAGTTGAAGTCGGGCTGCTCGGGTGCGAAGAGGTGCAGGTACCACTCGCCGGGGGTGCCGTCGGGTTCGGTGGTCCGGGTCCAGGCCGGTCCGCCGAAGATGGACTCCCAGTCGTTGGGCGGGAGTTCGCCGTCGACACCCTTGCCCGGGCGGAAGTGGTAGCGCTCACGCAGGGCGGAGCCGGGACCTTCGGCGAGGGCCCGCTTGAACCACTCGTGCTGGTCGGAGGAGTGGTTGGGCACCAGGTCGACGATGACGCGCAGACCCAGGCCGTGGGCCTCGCGGATCAGTTCGTCGGCGTCCAGGAGTGTGCCGAACATCGGGTCGATGGCCCGGTAGTCGGCGACGTCGTAGCCCGCGTCGGCCTGCGGTGAGGCGTAGAAGGGGCTGAGCCAGACGGCGTCGACACCGAGGTCCCGGAGGTACGGGAGCCGCGCGGTGACGCCCGGGAGGTCGCCCATGCCGTCGCCGTCGCCGTCGGCGAAGCTCCGTGGGTAGACCTGGTAGATCACCGCGTCCTGCCACCAGCCGGTGCGGTGGCCCGGGGAGTCGTCGGACGTGCCGGTGGAGGGGGCAGCGAGGTGCTGGGTCATGTCGTCCCTGGGGTGTCTGGGTGGGGAGCGGCGCCGGGACCGGGTCGGGGGTCCGGCGCCGCCGTGACGGTGCGTGCGGTCGTACGGGACTGGGTGCGTCAGCCCTTGACGGCTCCGGCACTCATGCCGGTGACCAGGTGCTTCTGCGCGAAGAGGAAGACCAGCGCGGCCGGGATCGCGATGAGCACGGAGGCCGCGGTCATCGGGCCCCACTGGGCCCCGTACTGGTTGACGAACTTCTGCAGTCCGCCGGCGAGCGTGAGGTTCTCGTCCCCGACCATGAAGGCGGAGGCGTACGCCACCTCGCCCCAGGCGGTGATGAAGGAGTAGAAGGCGGTGACGGCGAGGCCGGGCTTGGCGAGCGGCAGGATGAGCCGCCAGAACGTGCCGAACGGCGTGAGCCCGTCGACCTGTCCCGACTCGTCGATCTCACGCGGGATCGTGTCGAAGAAGCCCTTCATCATCCAGGCGCAGAACGGCACCGAGATGGTGAGGTAGGTGATGACGAGCCCGGCCGGCTGGTTGAGCAGGCCCATCGTCGACATGATGTTGTAGATCGGCACGATGAGGACGGCCACCGGGAACATCTGGGTGACCAGCAGGGTCCACATCAGTCCGCGCTTGCCGGGGAAGCGGAAGCGGCTGACGGCGTAGCCGGTGGTGGCGGAGACGAAGACACCGATGACGGTGGAGAGTCCCGCGACGACCACGGAGTTGCCGAACCAGCTCAGGAACTCGGTGTCCTTGATCAGGTTGGTGTAGTTCTCGAACGTCGTCTCTTTGAAGAAGTCCGTGGTCGACGCGAACCTCGCCGGCTTCAGCGAGGTCAGCAGGACCCAGAGCACCGGGAAGACCGCGATCACCGACGTGACGATCAGGGTGAGGTGCAGGGCTACGGATGCGGCCGGCGAGCGGTCGCCGCGCTTGCGGACCTTGCGGGCGCCGTGCCGTGCGTGGGTTGCCGTGACGGTGGTCACCAGTTGTCTCCCTGCGTGCGGAGCACTCGCCGGTACACCATGGCGAAGAGCATCAGGAGTACGAGGATCAGAACGCCCCAGGTGGAGGACTGCGCGAAGTCGCGCGGGCTGATCTCGAAGGAGAATTTGTACGCCTGGGTGACCAGGATCTGGGTGGCCTCGCCGGGTCCGCCGCGGGTGAGCAGGAAGATCACCGGGAACATGTTGAAGGTCCAGATGGTGGAGAGCAGGATCACCGTGGTGGACACCGGGCGCAGTCCGGGGAGCGTGACGTGGCGGAAGCGCTGCCAGGCGGTGGCACCGTCCATCTCCGCGGCCTCGTACTGCTCCGAGGGGATCGACTGCAGTCCGCCGAGCAGGGCGACCATCATGAAGGGCACACCGAGCCAGACGT
The DNA here is from genome assembly GCF_044385685.1 of Streptomyces sp. ALB3. Lineage (NCBI taxonomy): Bacteria > Bacillati > Actinomycetota > Actinomycetes > Kitasatosporales > Streptomycetaceae > Streptomyces > Streptomyces sp. ALB3. The sequence continues at coordinate 128,374 of NZ_JBISCE010000038.1, forward strand.
TGACGGCGATGACGGAGAACTTCGCCCAGGTGGGGTCGTTCAGCCACGGTATGCCGTCGATGCCGCCGCCGCCGAGGATCTTGTTCAGCAGGCCGTGGTTCTCGTTGTAGAGGAAGCGCCAGGCGAAGACCGACACGAAGCCGGGGATGGCCCAGGGCAGGATCAGCGCCATGCGGTAGGCGGAGCGGCCGGCGATCCTGCGGTTGAGGATGTTGGCGAGGGCCATGCCCAGGCAGAAGGTGATGGTCACACAGGAGACCGTCCACACCAGCGTCCAGCCCAGCGTGCCGAGGAACTGGTTGCCGGTCAGGGCGTCGGCGTAGTTGTCCAGCCCCACGAACTCGTAGGTGGCGGGCATCTCGTTGACACCGATGGACCGGGCGACGTTGCGCTCGTTGGCATCGGTCAGCGACAGCCAGATGCCGCGGACCAGCGGGTAGCCGATGATCACGCCGATCACGAGCACGACCGGGGCGACCATGGTCCAGGCGTACCAGTGGACCGACAGCGCGCGCCGGAGCTTGCTCGGTGGAGCGGATTTACCAGTACCGCGGCTCCGGCCGCGGGCGACGTCGTCGCCCGCGGCCTTCGCCACCGACTGGCTGGTGTGGACAGCCATCAGTCGGCCTGCCTTCCTGAGTTACTTCCAGCCCTTGAGGAGCTTGCGGTAGGAGTCGCCGGTCGCCTTCGCGGCCTTCTCCGGCGTGGTCTGGCCGGTGAGGACCTTGGTGTACTCGACGTTCAGCGGGGCGAAGAGGCTGCCGGTCTCCGGGATCCAGGGACGCTCGACCGAGGTCTCGACGACGGGCTTGAAGAACTGGACGATCTCGCTGTCCGCGGCCTCCTTCTTGGAGTACGCGGAGGTGCGGGTCGGCAGCAGGTTCAGCTCGCCGGCGGTCTGCGCCTGGGACTCGACCGAGGTCATGTACTCCACGAACGCGTAGGAGGCGTCGAGGTTCTTGGAGCCCGCGTAGACGCCGAGGTTGTGGCCGCCCTGCGGGGCGCCCTGTGCGGCGGAGCCGGCCGGCACCGTGGAGATGCCCAGGTTCGCCTTGTCGGTGAACTCCTTGCCGGTGAGCGTGTCGGCCACGGCCCAGGGGCCGTTGATCATCATCGCGACGTCGCCGTTCTTGAACGACTGCATCATGTTCTCCCAGCCGTCCGTGGCGTCGGTCTTGGCCGCCCCGGAGTCGACGAGGTCCTTCACGACACCGAAGGCCTTGACGCCCTCGGCGCTGTCCACGGTGACGGCCTTCGCGTCGGCGTCGACCAGGTCGCCGCCCTCGCCGTAGAGGAAGGAGAGGAAGTAGTACGAGTCGTCGCCGCGCAGGTAGAGACCGGTCTTGCCGGTCTTGTCCTTGATCTTCTTCGCGACGGCCTTGAGGTCGGCGATCTTCGCCGGCGGCTCGACCCCGGCGTCCTTGAACATCTTCTTGTTGTAGAAGATGCCCATGGAGTCGATCACCTGGGGGACCGCGTACGTCTTGCCCTTGTACTCGGTCGACGCCGCGGCCTGCTTGAGGAAGTCGCCCTCGTCCTTGAGCGCCGCGGTGCCGTCCAGCGGGGCGAGGTAGCCGAGGTCGGCGAACTCGGGGGTCCAGGCGACCTCGGAGCGGATGACGTCCGGGGCGCCGGAGCCGGCCTGGGCGGCGTTCTTGAACTTGTTCTGCGCCTCGCCGAAGGGAACGTTGACGTACTTGACGTCGACCTTCGGGTGCTTCTTCTCGAAGCCCTCGGCGATCTTCTTGAAGACCTTGTCCTCGCTGCCGACGTTCGAGGTGTCCCACCAGGTCACCGTGCCGGAGAGCTCGCCCGAGCTCTTGCCGCCACCGGACTCGTCGTCGCTTCCGCACGCGGTCGCCGCGAGCGCCAGGGTCGCGACCAGGGCGGTGGCCGTTATGCCACGTCGCATCTGAACTCCTTCAACTGCCGTACCGCTCCGTCGCGGCGCCGGGTCGACGTGAACGTAACAAGGATGAAAGACGACCGAAAGACCTTGCGGAAGATTTCTGCAAGCACCGCTGATCGTTACATTGGCGTGTCCGCAAGGTTGCCGTCAAGCCTCTTGACGGAAGCCCTTTCGGCCTGCCAGGTCCTGGCCAGGACTGGTGCGAGGGCGTCAGGACCGTCCGCCCGGCACGGTCGGGCACCGGTCGCAAGGCCTTGCAAGATGTTGCCGCGCGAAGGCCGCCGACCGGTGGACACAGGGGCGGACCGTCCGGATCCCGCGCATGGTGGGCAATCCGACACGCGCCCGGTACAGTCCAGTGCCATGACCGCACGGCTTGCCGATATCGCAACTCAGGCGGGGGTCAGCGAAGCGACGGTCAGCCGCGTACTGAACGGCAAGCCCGGTGTCGCGGCGGCCACCCGTGAATCCGTCCTCGCGGCGCTCGACGTCCTCGGCTACGAACGGCCCGTCCGGCTGCGCCGGCGCAGCGCCGGTCTCGTCGGCCTGATCACGCCCGAGCTGGAGAACCCGATCTTCCCCGCGCTGGCGCAGGTCATCGGCCAGGCGCTCACCAGGCAGGGTTACACGCCGGTGCTGGCGACGCAGACGCCCGGCGGTTCCACCGAGGACGAGCTCACCGAGATGCTCGTCGACCGCGGGGTCTCGGGCATCATCTTCGTCTCCGGTCTGCACGCCGACACCTCGGCCGACATGCAGCGCTACGAGCAACTGCGCGCCCAGGGCGTTCCGTTCGTCCTGGTCAACGGATTCTCCCCCAAGGTGCAGGCCCCGTTCATCTCCCCCGACGACCGGGCGGCGATGCGGCTGGCGGTGACGCACCTGGTCGCGCTGGGCCACCGGCGCATCGGCCTGGCGGTCGGCCCCAAGCGCTTCGTTCCGGTCCTCCGCAAGATCGAGGGCTTCCACGCCACGATGCGGGAGCAGCTGGACCTCACGGCCGATGACGTGGAGGAGCTGATCCAGCACTCGCTGTACACGCTGGAGGGCGGGCAGGCCGCCGCTTCGGCCCTGATGGACCGCGGGTGCACCGCGGTGGTGTGCGCGAGCGACATGATGGCGCTCGGAGCGATCCGGGCCGCCCGCCGGCTGTCGATGGAGGTGCCTCGCGACCTCTCGGTGGTCGGCTACGACGACTCGCCCCTCATAGCGTTCACCGATCCGCCGCTGACCACGATCCGCCAGCCGGTGACGGCGATGGGCCAGGCGGCCGTGCGCACCCTGCTGGAGGAGATCGGGGGCACGCCCGCTCCGCACAGCGAGTTCGTGTTCATGCCGGAGCTGGTCGTACGCGGTTCAACCGCCTCGGGCCCGGGTCCCTCCTCGGCTCCCCGCTCCCGTCGGTGACGTGCTGCGTGTGCGACCGGAACCCGACCGGAGGATCATCGGGCGGAGGGGGACGTATCTGGCAGACTCTGCGCCTATGGGTGAATCGCACGTGACCACACAGGAAGACCGCACGGCGGCCACCCCGTCACCCGTCGCGGACGGAATGACGGCGTCCGGTTCTACGAGAGCGATCACCCTGTCCCGCATGCGTACCAGCCTCTCCCTCCGCTCCCTGCGCTCCCCGCGCCGCCCGCGTCTCTGGTTCGAGATCCTGCTGATCGCGGTCAGTTACTGGCTCTACTCGCTGGTGCGCAACGCCGTGCCCGAGCAGAAGGCGGCGGCCCTGCGGAACGCCGACTGGATCTGGTCCTTCGAGCACACCCTGGGCCTCGCCTTCGAGGAAACGGTCAACCAGGCCGTCAATTCGGTGACATGGCTGATCGTGTCGATGAACTACTACTACGCGACACTGCATTTCGTCGTGACCATCGGCGTACTCGTCTGGCTGTTCCGCCGCCATCCGGGCCGCTACGCGGCCACCCGTCTGGTCCTCTTCGCCACGACGGCGGTGGCCCTGCTCGGCTACTACGTCTTCCCGCTGGCCCCGCCCCGGCTGATGAACGGCGGCGGCTTCATCGACACGGTGATGCTGCACCAGACGTGGGGGTCGATGGCGTCGGGCGACCTCAAACACATGTCGAACCAGTACGCGGCGATGCCCTCCATGCACATCGGCTGGTCGCTGTGGTGCGGGCTGACCGTGTGCGCCCTGGCCGCCGCGCCCTGGGCAAGGATCCTGGGCGCGCTGTACCCCGTGGCCACACTGGTGGTGATCGTGGCGACGGCGAACCACTTCTGGCTGGACGCGGTGGGCGGGATGGCCTGTCTGGCCTTCGGGCTGGCCGTCTCCTGCGCCTGGTACGGAGTGATGCCGCACCGCCTGCCGAAACGCGTGCAGCTGCCCGGCGCGAGCCGCCTGCGCGCCCTGCGGCGCCCGCCCGCCCGCGCGCCGGGGCCGACGGCTCCGGCCGGCCCGGACGCCGAGGCGGTGGGAGCCGGCCCCGGGAAACCGGGCCGCTCCGGCGACTGAGGTGTGGGACGGCGCCGGCGGGGGTCAGCCGGCGGCGCCGACGGGCGGCTGGCCGTGCCGGTGGCGCCGAGGGCGGCTGGCCGTGCCGGCGGGCGGCCGCGGGGCCGCCTCGCCCCGCCCCGCCCGGGGGCGGCACCCGCTCCCCTCACCCCGCGGCGCCGTAGAACCTCTCCTCCACCACCGCCCGGGCCCGCCGGGTGATCCGCCGGTAGTCGTCCAGCATGTCGCCCACGTGTCCCGGTTCGTAGCCCAGGTACCGTCCCACGGCCGTCAGCTCACGCGGGTTCGAGGGGAACGTGTCGCCCGGCCGCCCCCGCACGAGCATGACCGCGTTGCGGACCCGCGAGGCCAGCACCCACGCCTCGTCGAGCGTCTGTGCCTCCTCCGCCGGGATCAGCCCCGCCGCGCAGGCCGCCGCCAGCGCCGTCCTCGTACGCGGGGTCCGCAGCCCCGGCTCGACCCAGCCGTGCTGCATCTGCATCAGCTGCACCGTCCACTCGACGTCGCTCAGTCCGCCACGCCCCAGCTTGGTGTGGAGCGTCGGATCGGCCCCGCGCGGCATGCGTTCGGACTCCATCCGCGCCTTGAGCCGACGGATCTCCCGGACCGCGTCGTCGCCCAGCCCTTCCACCGGGTACCGCAGCGGGTCGACGAGCTCGATGAAGGCGCGGCCCAGCTCCTCGTCGCCGGCCATCGGCTCCGCGCGCAGCAGCGCCTGGCTCTCCCAGACCAGCGACCACCGCCGGTAGTAGGCCTCGTACGACTTCAGGGTGCGTACCAGGGGGCCCGTCCTGCCCTCCGGCCGCAGATCCGCGTCGATCAGCAGCGGCGGGTCGGCCGTCGGCAGCTCCAGCAGTCTGCGCATCTCCGTGACGACGGCGTTCGCCGCCTTGGCCGCCTCCTCGTCACCGACCCCTTCCCGGGGCTCGTGCACGAACAGGACGTCCGCGTCGGAGCCGTAGCCCAGCTCGTGGCCTCCGAAGCGGCCCATACCGATGACGGCGAACCGGGTCGGCAGGGTGTCGCCCCACCGTTCGCGGACCGCGGCACGCAGCGCGCCGGACAGGGTGGCGGCGTTCAGATCGGTGACCGCGGAGCCGACCCGGTCGGCGAGAGCGCCCGGATCGGTCTCGGCAGGGTTGTCCTCGGTGCCGTACGAACCGATGAGATCGGCCGCGGTCGTACGGAACAGCTCCCTCCGGCGTACCCCGCGCGCCACCGCGACGGCCGCCTCCGCCCCCTGGGCACGTCCGACGGCTGCCAGGACCTCCTGCTCCAGGTGGTCCCGGCCGCGCGGCCGGAGCCCTTCGGGGTCGCCGAGGATGGCGACGGCCTCCGGGGCACGCATCAGCAGGTCGGGGGCGAGACGGCCGGCGGACAGGACGCGGGCCAGATTCTCCGCCGCGGCGCCCTCGTCGCGCAGGAGCCGCAGGTACCAGGGGGTCTTGCCGAGCGCGTCGGACACCTGCCGGAAGCCCAGCAGGCCGGCGTCGGGATCGGCGGAGTCCGCGAACCAGCCGAGCAGCACCGGCAGCAGTGTGCGCTGGATGGCCGCCTTGCGGGAGACCCCCGACGACAGGGCTTCCAGGTGCCTGAGCGCGGCTGCGGGATCGGCGTAGCCGAGGGCCTCCAGCCGGACGACGGCCGCCTTCGCGCTGAGCCTGCTCTCGCCGGGCGCGAGCTGGGCGACCGCGTCCAGCAGCGGCCGGTAGAAGAGCTTCTCGTGCAGTCGCCGCACGACGGCGGCGTGCCTCCGCCAGGCCCGGTCGAGCTCGGCGACGGGGTCCGTGCGCAGCCCGAGGGAACGCCCGAGCCTGCGCAGGTCGGCCTCCTCCTCGGGCACCAGATGGGTACGGCGCAGACGGTAGAGCTGGATCCGGTGCTCCATGGTCCGCAGGAAGCGGTAGGCCTCGTCCAGCTGCGCGGCGTCCGTCCGCCCGACGTAACCGCCGTCGGCGAGGGCCCGCAGGGCCTCCAGCGTGGAGCCGGAGCGCAGGGTGCCGTCACTGCGGCCGTGGACGAGCTGGAGCAACTGGACGGCGAACTCCACGTCCCTGAGTCCGCCGGGACCGAGCTTGAGTTCGCGCTCGACACGGTCGACGGGGATGTTGTCGACGACGCGGCGGCGCATCTTCTGCACGTCACCGACGAAGTTCTCCCGGTCGGCGGCCTGCCACACCATCGGGGAGACGGCCTCGGCGTACTCCGCCCCGAGCCCGGGGTCGCCCGCGACCGGCCGGGCCTTGAGCAGTGCCTGGAACTCCCAGGTCTTGGCCCAGCGCTGGTAGTAGGCGAGGTGGGAGGACAGTGTCCGGACCAGCGGACCGTTGCGGCCCTCGGGGCGGAGGTTGGCGTCGACGGGCCAGATGGTGCCTTCGACGGTGGTGTCGGAGCAGATCCGCATCAGGTGGGCGGCGAGACGGGTGGCGGCCTGCATGGCCCCGCTCTCCTCCACGCCGTCGACCGGCTCGGCCACGAAGATCACGTCGACGTCGGAGACGTAGTTCAGCTCGTGCCCGCCGCACTTGCCCATCGCGATCACGGCGAGCCTGCACTGCGCGGCGTCGGACGGCGCGGCGGCGCTGGCGATGGCGAGCGCCGCCCGCAGGGTGGCCGTCGCCAGATCGGCGAGCTCCGCGGCGACCTGGGCGACATCCGTCGTTCCGCACACGTCGCGGGCCGCGATGGAGAGCAGTGACCTGCGGTAGGCGACGCGCAGCGAGTCCGGGTCGACGGCGTCGCTGAGCATCTGCTCGAACTCGGGGATCCCGGGGTGCAGGTCGGTGGCCTCGTAGGTGACCAGCGCCTGCCAGTCGCGCGGATGCCGTGCCAGGTGGTCCCCCAGGGCCTCGGACGCGCCGAGGGCCCCCAGGAGCCGGTCCCGCAGCGGCTTGGCCGTGACCAGGGTGTCCAGCAGGATCTGCCGTGCCCCGGCTTCCTCGGCCTCGACGAGCCGCACGAGGCTGTGCAGGGCCAGATCGGGGTCGGCGGTCGCGCCGAGGGCCTCGAAGAGGACGGGATCGGCCCGTACGGAGGAGAGCTCGGGCAGATCGAGCAGCCGTTCGGCGGCGGACGGATCGGTGAATCCGTGCCGCAGCAGTCGGGTGAACGTACTGCTCCTGCGTCCCGGCACCGTCGTCATCCTGTGTCCCCTGCCCGCCGATCACACATGCCCGCCCTCCGAGCCTAAGGCCTTTCCTCCGGATCAGGCCGGGCCCGCCTGCCGTGGCACGCGCTGTCGTCACCCGACGACGCTCCGCGTCGCGGCAGCACGCGCAGGACCCGCACCCTCGTGCGGCCTGATCCGGCGAAAGGCCGGCCCCGCGCCGATGATTCCCGGACGCGGGCGGAGTCCACACCACGGAGGCAGGATCGACGTGAAGATCACGCACACCGCCACAGCGCTATTGGAGGCCCGAGATGCCGGAGAAGGACACCCCCGCCCCCGACACCGCCCTGGACCCGCACTACAGCGGCGAGGGCGCCACCGCCCGCCCCTGGGCGGAGGCGGTCGCGCTGCTGGAGGGCGCCGAGCTGTACTGGCTCTCCACGGTCCGGCCGGACGGCCGCCCGCACGTCACCCCGCTGATCGGCCTCTGGTCGGCGGGCGCGCTGCACTTCTGCACGGGCCCCTCCGAACGCAAGGCGCGCAATCTGGCCGGCAACCCGGAGGTCGCCCTGACCACCGGCACCAACACGCTGAACGAGGGGTTCGACGTCGTGGTCGAGGGCCGGGCCGCCCGGGTGACGGACGAGCAGCGGCTGATCACCCTGGCCGAGGCCTGGGAGGCCAAGTACGGCGCCGAATGGCACTTCGGCGTCACGGACGGGATGTTCTCCAACGGGGCGGGCGGCCGTGCGGAGGTCTTCGCGGTGACGCCCCGCACGGTCTTCGGCTTCACCAAGGGCGACCCGTTCGGGCAGACGCGCTGGCGCTTCACGTGAGCAGGTGAGCGCGCCGTCGGTCCGCTGTCCCGGGCGGGCCTAGCGTGGCCGCGTGCCGATGACGACGGTGGCGTACAGCTCCTCGGAGACGACGACGCGCGCGGCCAGTCCGCCGCCCCCCACCGTCCTCTCGGCGCGCACGGCCTGCCGCTCGCTCGTCTCCACCAGCAGGCTGCCGCCCGGGGCGAGCCAATCGGCGGCCTCCGCGACCACGCGCCGCAGCACGTCGAGCCCGTCGCCGCCTCCGTCGAGCGCGACGCGCGGCTCGTGGACGCGCGCCTCGGCGGGCAGCAGCTCGACGTCCTCGGTCGGCACGTACGGCACGTTGGCGAGCAGGACGTCGACCCGGCCGCGCAGCGAGCGGGGCAGCGGCTCGAAGAGGTCGCCCTCGTACACCGTCCCGAGTCCGCCGACGTTGCGCCGGGCGCAGCGCACGGCGGCGGGTTCCACGTCGGAGGCGTGCAGTTCCACCTCGGACAGCGACGACGCCAGTGCCGTGCCGAGCGCCCCGGTACCGCAGCAGAGGTCGACCACGACCGCCCGGCCGGGTGCGAGTGCCGCGGCCTGCCGGACGAGGAACTCGGTACGCCGCCGGGGCACGAAGACCCCGGGGTCCACGGCGATCCGCAGTCCGCAGAACTCGGCCCAGCCGAGCACGTGTTCAAGCGGCAGACCGGCTGCGCGGCGCTCCACCATGGCGGCGAGCCCGTTGGGGTCCGCCGCTGCGGCGAGGAGGAGTTCCGCCTCGTCCTCGGCGAATACACAGCCGGCGGCGCGGAGTCTGGTGACGAGGGTGGAGAAGGTGAGCGGTGGGGCGGATCGCTGCATGGTGCGGAGCCTTTCGGGATGACCGATGGGCGCTCCGCGATCGCTCAGGCCCGGTCGGCCACACGACGGCGAGGGGTGAGCGCCCAGCCTGCTGAAGCGGTAATGGGTCTCACCTCCTGGGTCGGTCCCGGTCTCGGGACGCGTCACACTACCGGAATCCCCGGGCCCCGGACCCGTCCGCGGACGCGCACGACGGCCCGGGACGCCGCCGGCACCGATCCGGCCCCGGCCCGCCGCGAGGCCGCCCTCCCCCGGCGGGAAGCACCGCGTGCGCGGTCCCGGCGGCCGTTCGCGCACGGTGCCTCAGCCGCGCCGCGCGGTACCGTCCGGGCTGACCACGTCCACCGGCACGCCGGCCCGGCGGGCCTCCTCGACCAGGTCGGCCGTGCCGCCGCCGGCCCCGGAGGGGCGTGTGCCGTCCCACACCGCGACGAGTCGGTCCGCTCGCTCCAGCAGCTCGGCGTTCGCCGCCTCGTACGCCGCGCGGCCGGCGCTCTCGTACGGCAGGGTCCGCACCTCGACGGCGGTCTCGTTGAGGTGGTCGAAGACCGGGCCGTGTTCGGGCCTGACCACGGCGGAGCGGTAGTCCAGGGACGGGATCACGAGGACGAGGCGGCCTCCCATGGCGGAGACCTCCTCCGCGAAGAGGGCTTCGGCTCCGGCGGCGGCGCACGAGATTCCGGTGAGGTCCTCGCTGTAGGGCTCCAGCAGCTCGCGCAGCGCGGCCCGTACGAGCGGCACGGACTCCTCGGTCAGGTCGGTGTGCCCGGTCACGGCCAGCGTCGTCATGGGCCGTCCTCCTCGGTTCGGCAGTGGCTCGCGGGGCCGGCCACGGCCGGGCCCCCTGTCACGGATACGGCTGCCCCGGTTGCACCCTCGCACGCTCCGGACCGCGCACGGGCGCCGGCCGGCCGTGGCTACGCCTTCCGCTCCCCCGCTCCTCCGGCGTCCTCCAGCTCCTCGGCCGGACGCTCTTCCCCGCGCCGGAGGCAGGAGTGTACGTTCGTACATGTCCAGCCCCGGGGCGCCGCCCGCCCTGCCGTGTCCCCCGCCCCGCCGTGTTCTCGTGAAAGACGTGTCTGATGGACCTGGCCACCCGTCGCCGCCGAACAGCGTTGTTCCTCTTCTTCCTCATGCCCGGCCTGGCGATCTCGTCGTGGGTGACGCGGACGCCCGACATCAGGGACCAGCTCGGCGCTTCGACGGCCCAGATGGGGATCGTCCTGTTCGGCTTGTCCGTCGGCTCCATGCTCGGCATCCTCGGCTCCGGGGCCCTGGTGGCACGGTTCGGCACCAAGCCGGTCATGGGTGTGGGCTCGGCGCTGGTCATCCTCAGCATGGCGGTCATCGGCTGGGGTGCCCTGTTCTCCTCGGCTCCCGCCGTCACGGCCGGGCTCTTCCTCTTCGGCGCCGGGATGGGAGGAGGAGAGGTCGCGGTCAACATCGACGGCGCCGAGGTCGAGCGGATCGCCGGCCGGACGGTGCTGCCCACCCTGCACGGCTTCTTCAGCCTCGGCACGGTCGTGGGGGCCGCGGCCGGCATCCTGTGCACCGCCGTCGAGTTCCCGGTTCAGTGGCATCTGACCGCCGTGGCCGTCATCGCGGCCGGGCTGATCGCCTACGCCTTCCGCGCCGTCCCCGCCTCGGTCGGCAGGACGAAGGGGGCCCGGCCGGACGACCGCGGCACGGCGCCGTCCCGGGCGGCGGTGTGGAGGGACAGGCGCCTGCTGCTGATCGGCGGCATCATCCTGGCCATGGCCATGGCGGAGGGCGCCGCCAACGACTGGCTGCCCCTGCTCATGGTCGACGGCCACGGTGTGGACCCCGCCCTGGGGTCGGCCGTCTACGCGGGCTTCGCCGCCGCCATGTCGATCGGCCGCTTCGGGGGCGGCTTCTTCATCGACCGCTTCGGCCGCGCCCCCGTCGTCCGGGCCAGCGCGCTGTCCGCGGCCCTCGGGCTCACCCTGGTCATCTTCGCCGACTCCGCCGTACTCGCCGGGGCCGCGGTGCTCTTCTGGGGCCTGGGGGCCTCACTCGGCTTCCCGGTCGCGCTGTCGGCGGCCGGCGACTCCGGCCCCGATCCGGCGGCGCGCGTCAGCCTGGTGGCGATGATCGGCTACATCGCCTTCCTCGTCGGGCCCCCCGGCCTCGGCTTCCTGGGCGACCACTACGGCCTGCGCTCCGCCATGATCCTCGTCCTCGCGTTCGTCGCCGTGGCGGTCTTCCTCTCCCCTGCCATCGGCACCCGGCACACCACACCGCCTGAGGTCCACGCGCCGCGGGAGCGTGCCCCCGACCCGGCCACGGACGCCGCGCGGACAGCGGGAGGCGAGTGACGGGCCGCTACCGCACACCGCCCGCGCCCGACGGCCCCGGCGCGTCCGGGGACGGCGAGGGCCCGCGGCCGGTGGCCGCGGGCCCTGCTCCGAACGTGACGCCTACAGCACCGGCAGCAGGTTCTTCAGCTCGAAGGCCGTGACCTCGCTGCGGTACTCCTCCCACTCCTGCTTCTTGTTACGCAGGAAGAAGTCGAAGACGTGCTCGCCCAGCGTCTCCGCGACCAGCTCGCTCTTCTCCATCAGCGAGATCGCCTCGCCCAGGTTCTGCGGCAGCGGCTCGATGCCCATCGCGCGGCGTTCCGAGTCGGACAGGGCCCAGACGTCGTCGTCGGCGCCGGCCGGGAGCTCGTACCCCTCCTCGATGCCCTTCAGGCCCGCGGCGAGCAGCACCGCGTACGTCAGGTAGGGGTTGGCGCCGGAGTCGATGGAGCGGACCTCGACACGGGCCGAACCGGTCTTGCCGGGCTTGTACATGGGGACGCGGATCAGTGCGGAGCGGTTGTTGTGGCCCCAGCAGATGTACGAGGGGGCCTCACCGCCGGCCCCTGCGGAGCGGCTGGAACCGCCCCAGATGCGCTTGTACGAGTTGACCCACTGGTTCGTCACGGCGGAGATCTCCGCGGCGTGCTTGAGCAGGCCCGCGATGAAGGACCGGCCGACCTTCGAGAGCTGGTACTCGGCGCCCGACTCGTAGAAGGCGTTCCGGTCGCCCTCGAAGAGGGAGAGGTGCGTGTGCATCCCCGAACCCGGGTACTCCGAGAACGGCTTCGGCATGAAGGTGGCCTGCACGCCCTGCTCCAGCGCGACCTGCTTCATGACCAGGCGGAAGGTCATGATGTTGTCGGCCGTGGAGAGCGCGTCCGCGTACCGCAGGTCGATCTCCTGCTGGCCGGGGGCACCCTCGTGGTGGCTGAACTCGACCGAGATGCCCATGGATTCGAGCATGGTGATCGCCTGGCGGCGGAAGTCCATGCCGACGTTCTGCGGGGTGTGGTCGAAGTAGCCGGAGCTGTCCGCCGGGGTGGGGCGGCTGCCGTCGACCGGCTTGTTCTTCAGCAGGAAGAACTCGATCTCCGGGTGGGTGTAGAAGGTGAACCCGAGGTCGGAGGTCTTCGCCAGGATGCGCTTGAGGACAAAGCGCGGGTCCGCGAACGAGGGCGAGCCGTCCGGCATGAGGATGTCGCAGAACATCCGCGCCGTCCCCGGGGCCTCGGCACGCCACGGCAGGATCTGGAACGTGCCGGGATCCGGCTTGGCGATCATGTCCGACTCGTATACACGGGCGAAGCCCTCGATCGCGGAGCCGTCGAAGCCGATGCCCTCGTCAAAGGCCTGTTCGAGCTCGGCCGGGGCCACGGCAACGGACTTGAGGTAACCGAGAACATCGGTGAACCACAGCCGTACGAAGCGGATGTCACGCTCCTCAAGCGTCCTGAGGACGAATTCCTGCTGCTTGTCCATAGCCACATCCTTGCAGTTCAGACGGTCCGTGCACCACCGCCCGGGGTAGGGGGACACCTCAGTATCACGACCCGGGATTTCACCCAGATTACGCACACGGTGTGAGAGAGAGCACGCGGCCACCCACTACGATCGGCGGCCATGGTGTGCAAGGGCCGCAGCCGCCCGGCCACGGCCTCCGCGCCGGGGTTGCGCCCGCTCCGCTCCCGTCCCGCCCGACCCCTGGCAGAAGGACCCGACGTCATGAGCTTCGACCGCAGGACCCGCATGGAGCAGATGCGCGGCGCCGACCGTGCGCGCGACCGCCGCAACCGGGTCGTCGCCATAGGCCTGAGTGCCGTCGTCGTCGCAGGCCTGCTCGGTTTCGGCTCGTACGTGCTCCTGGAGAGGTCCGAGGCCGGCGAGCAGAACGGGAAGAGCCAGGCCCAGGACACCGGGCGGAGCGAGCAGGAGAGGAAGAAGCTCGCCGCCGAGCCGATCGCGGACGAGAAGACGTGGGACGCGAAGACGCTGACCCGCGACCACGTCACGACCGACGTGACGTATCCCATGCGGCCGCCGGTCGGGGGGAACCACGCTCCGGCCTGGCTGAACTGCGACGGCGTCGTATACGAGAAGACCGTCCCGGACGTCAACGCAGTCCACGCCCTGGAGCACGGCGCGGTGTGGGTGACGTACGACGGGAAGGCGTCCGGAGCCGATGTCGACGCGCTCGCGTCCCGGGTCCGGAGCACCCCGTACTCCCTGATGTCCCCCTACGAGGGGCAGCCCGGGGCCATCATGCTGAGCGCCTGGGGCAAGCAGGTCACCGTGGACGGCGCGGACGACCCGAGGGTGGCCCGGTTCTTCGCCAAGTACGTCCAGGGCGCGCAGACGCCCGAGCCCGGCGCGCCCTGCACCGGCGGGGTCGACGGGTGAGCGCCTGTCCGACCGGGCGTACGCGGTGGGTGGCGGGCTCGGCCGTGGCCCTGGCCCTGCTGTTCGCGGGCGCCGCGGCGGTCGCGTCCGCGCGGGGCGACGGGGCTCAGGCCGGTCCGCTCACGCCCACGGCCCGGTCGGCGGACGCGGGCTTCGCGCGGGACATGGCCGTGCACCACCAGCAGGCCGTGGAGATGTCGTTCATCGTGCGGGACCGGACGCGCGACGAGGACGTACGGCGCCTCGCGTACGACATCGCCCACACCCAGGCCGGCCAGCGGGGCATGCTGCTCGGCTGGCTGGACCTCTGGGAGCTGCCGAAGACGGCGCCCGAGGGCCAGGGCCCGATGGCCTGGATGCCGCCGGGTACGCACGGCGGCCACGGCGCGCACGGCACGGCGGCCACGCGGGACGCGGACACCGACGGGGCCCTGATGCCCGGCATGGCGACCAGGACCGAGCTGGAGCGGCTGGACGGGTCCGAGGGCAAGCCGGCCGAGATCCTCTTCCTGCAGCTGATGACCGACCACCACGAGGGCGGCGTCGCGATGGCCCGCGGCTGCGCCGAGCGGTGCACCGTACCCGTGGAGAAACGCCTGGCCCAGGGCATGGTCGAGGCCCAGCAGTCCGAGCTGGACCTGATGGCGGACATGCTCGCGGCACGGGGCGCGGCGCCCCGTCCCTGAGCGCGGCACCGGGCCGGCGTACGCCCGAACGGGTGACAGCGTTCGCGTGCGCCGGCCCGGCCCGGGACGATGGAAGGACTCGGGGCCGTACGGCAGTGCCCACCGGCACGCAGGAGGCAACCCCATGACCACGGCCAAGGACATCATGCACACCGGGGCCCACTGGATCCCCGCCCACGAGACGCTCGACCGCGCCGCCCAGATGATGCGCGACCACGAGGTGGGGGCGCTGCCCGTCTCCGCCAACGGCGAGCAGGACCGGATGGTCGGGATCATCACCGACCGCGACATCGTGATCGAGTGCGTGGCGTCGGGGCACGATCCGTCGAAGGTGACGGCGGGCGAGCTCTGCGACGGCACACCGCGCTGGATCGAGTCGACGGCCGACGTCGACGCGGTGCTGGAGGAGATGCAGAGTCACCGCATCCGCCGGCTCCCGGTGGTCGAGGACAAGAAGCTGGTCGGCATGATCAGCGAGGCCGACCTGGCGCTCCACCTCTCGGACGAGCAGGTCGCGGGCTGGGCGGAGAAGGTCTACACCCGTTCCTGACTGCTCGCCGCCCGCCCGTCACCGGCGCACGCCCGCCGGACGGCCCGGTGCCGTAGCCCTACGTCGCGCCCCGTCCGCGTCTCGTCCGCGCACGGGCACCGGCCGTCGTCCGGTCGGGATCGGCCCTGACCGGAAGGGCCCCGCCCCGCGCCAGCCCGCCGCCTCAGGACGGGAACCCAGGACATCGCGTCAGTCCGACGATTAGACTGGGCCCGTGCCTCAACTACGTCTCGCCCTCAATCAGATAGACACCACCGTCGGGGACCTCGCCGGCAACTCCGAGTCGATCGTCCACTGGACGCGGCACGCCGCCGAGCAGGGCGCCCACCTGGTGGCCTTCCCCGAGATGGCGCTGACCGGGTACCCGGTCGAGGACCTTGCTCTGCGGGCGTCGTTCGTCGAGGCCTCGCGGCAGGCGCTGCGCGCGCTCGCCGTCCGTCTGGCCGACGAGGGCTTCGGTGAACTGCCGGTCGTCGTCGGCTACCTCGACCGGTCCGAGCACGCGGCAACGCGGTACGGACAGCCGGCCGGGTCGCCGCGCAACGCCGCCGCGGTGCTGCACGGCGGGCGGGTGGCGCTGAACTTCGCCAAGCACCACCTGCCCAACTACGGCGTCTTCGACGAGTTCAGGTACTTCGTGCCGGGTGACTCGATGCCCGTCGTGCGGGTGCACGGCATCGACGTGGCCCTGGCCATCTGCGAGGACCTCTGGCAGGACGGCGGCCGGGTCCCGGCCGCGCGGGCCGTCGGGGCGGGGCTGCTCCTGTCGGTCAACGCCTCGCCGTACGAGCGCGACAAGGACGACACCAGGCTGGAACTGGTCCGCAAGCGGGCCCAGGAGGCCGGCTGCACGACGGCGTACCTCGCGATGATCGGCGGCCAGGACGAGCTGGTCTTCGACGGGGACTCGATCGTCGTCGACGAGGACGGCGAAGTCATCGCCCGCGCACCCCAGTTCGCCGAGGGCACCGTGATCCTCGACCTGGACCTGCCGGCCGCGGCGGCCGAGGCGCCGTCCGGGGTCCTCGACGACGGGCTGCGGGTCGACCACGTGGTGCTGAGCGGGGAGCCGCTCCCCGCCTACGAGCCGGAGCTCACCGGGGGGTACGCGGAACGGCTCGACGACGACGAGGAGCTGTACTCGGCACTGGTCGTGGGCCTGCGCGCGTATGCCGCGAAGAACGGTTTCAGCAGCGCCCTGGTGGGTCTCTCGGGAGGTATCGACTCGGCACTCGTCGCGGCGATCGCCTGCGACGCGCTGGGGGCTCGGCAGGTGTACGGCATCGCGATGCCGTCGAAGTACTCCTCGGACCACTCGGTGGCCGACGCGGCCGAGCTGGCACGGCGCACGGGCCTGAACTTCCGGACCCTGCCGATCGAGCCGATGTTCGACGCGTACATGGGGTCGCTGGGGCTCACCGGGCCGGCCGAGGAGAACCTCCAGGCGCGGCTGCGCGGCACGATGCTGATGGCCGTCTCCAACCAGGAGGGCCGGATCGTGCTCGCCCCGGGCAACAAGTCGGAGCTCGCGGTGGGCTATTCCACGCTGTACGGGGACACCGTCGGCGCCTACGGGCCGATCAAGGACGTGTACAAGACGTCGGTCTACCGTCTCGCGAAATGGCGCAACCGCGCCGCCGTGGAGCGCGGCCGGACACCGCCGATCCCGGAGGCGTCCCTCACCAAGCCTCCGAGCGCCGAACTGCGCCCAGGCCAGGTGGACTCGGACTCCCTCCCGGACTACGACGTGCTCGACCGGATCCTGGAGCTGTACGTCGACCGGGACCAGGGCCGGGAGGCGATCGTGGCAGCCGGGTTCGACGACGCCCTGGTGACCAGGACACTGAGGATGGTGGACGCGGCGGAGTTCAAGCGCCGGCAGTACCCGCCGGGCACGAAGATCTCGCCGAAGGGCTTCGGCAAGGACCGCAGGCTGCCGATCACGAACCGGTGGCGCGAGTCGGGCTGACGCGGTTCGCGCCGGCGGGGCAGGGTCCGCCCGCGCCCGGACCGTCCTGGAAGCGCGAGCGTGGCCGGCAGCCCGGCCACGCGCCGGCGGCAGGTACGGAGCGGGACCGGGCCGTCGGCCTCCGCCGCGTCGTCCGGTGCGCCGGACGCACCGGTACGCGCGGGCGGGGCATGCTGCTCGCGTGCGCGGACGTCCGTTCGTTCCATGGGTGGGGCCGGGCACACAGGGGGCCAGCTGAACTCGGCCCGTCACAGACGCGGGACACGCGCCCCCGGCCGCCCGGCACCGCGGAACCCAGCTCGGGCGGGGCTGGGGTTCAGGACCCGGAACGGGCCTCCGCGTGCTCCCGCGCCTCGGCGCGGGCGCCGGAAGCCACCACGCGCGAGGTGCCCGGGGTCCGGTCGAGGACGCCCGCCGTGACCGCCACGGCGAGTCCGGCGACGGCCAGCACCGCGCCGACCAGGGCGGGGGACGTCCAGCCCCAGCCCGCCGCGATGGCGACCCCGCCGAGCCAGGCACCACCGGCGTTGGCGAGGTTGAAGGCGGAGTGGTTGGAGGCGGACGCGAGTGTGGGGGCGTCCTTCGCCTTGTTCATCACGAGCATCTGCAGCGGTGTGGTCGTCATGAAGCCGATGCCGCCGAGCAGCACCACCATGACGAGCGCGGCCCACTGCACGTGCACGGTGAAGGGGAAGACGACGAGGACGACGGCCAGCGCCGCCAGCGAGCCGTAGAGGGTGGGACGCAGCGCCCGGTCGGTCAGCGGTCCCGCCGCCAGCGCGCCGAGGGTCATCCCGATGCCGAACAGCGCGAGGACGAGCGTCACCGAGGACTCGCCGAAGCCCATCGCCTCGGTCGTCATGGACGACAGGTACGAGTAGACGGCGAAGACACCCGCGAATCCGAGGACGGCGGTGAGCAGGCCGAGCATCACCTGGCGGTTGCCGAGCGCGCTCAGTTCACGGCGTACGTTCTGGTGCGCCTGGACGGGGATCTGCGGTACGAGGCGGGCGAGAGCGGCCATCGCGACCAAGCCGATCAGCGCGACCACCATGAAGGTGGCGCGCCAGCCCAGGTGCTGGCCCAGCAGGGTCGCCGCGGGGACACCGACGATGTTGGCGACGGTCAGACCGAGGAACATCGTGGCGACGGCACGGGCCTGGCGGCCGTCCGGCACGAGGCGCGCGGCGACGACCGCGCCGACGCCGAAGAAGGCCCCGTGCGGCAGACCGGCCAGGAACCGGCCGGCCAGCAGCCAGCCGAAGTCGGGGGCGAAGGCGGAAGCGAGGTTGCCGACGGTGAAGAGGGCCATCAGCAGCAGGAGCATCCGCTTGCGCGGGATCCTGGATCCGAGGCCGGTGAGCAGCGGCGCACCGAGGACGACGCCGATCGCATACGCCGACACGAGGTAACCGGCGGTGGGTACGGACGTTCCCAGATCGTCCGCGACGTTGGGCAGCAGCCCCATCATCACGAACTCGGTGGTGCCGATGCCGAAGGCGCTCACAGCGAGGGCGAGCAGGGCCAGGGGCATGGAAGGACCTTTCGGGCAGGAGGCCGTCCGTGCCACGGGGGACGGACGGCGGCGGTAGGTGCGGGAGCGTCGGCTTCGTTGCCGGGACGGGTTATGTATCCCGTCGGAACAAAGTCTCTCAGACGTTTTATGCCCGGACGTGAACATGCCGTTGCGGCGCGGTGTGATGTGTGCGTCACTCGGTGGCCGGACCCCGGCGCCGGAGCCTGCTCCCACTGCGCGGGTCCGCGCGGTCATCGCTCCGGCGCCGGCCGCCTCCGGGCGGTGAGGGGCCGTCGTACGGCGCCGGAGGACGCCGACAGCACGCCCGCGACCGCGAGTGCCGCACCCATCAGCACGGCACTCGTCCAGACGGGCGCGCGGAAGCCGAGGCCCGCGCCGAGGGCCGCCCCGCCCAGCCAGGGGCCCACCGCGGCGCCCACGTTGAAGGCGGCCGTGGCGAAGGAGCCCGCCAGGGTGGGGGCGTCCGGGGCGAGGTGGAAGACCCGGGTGATCAGCGTCGTCCCCGTACCGAAGGCCAGCGCCCCCTGGAGCAGGACGAGCGCGAGCGCCGCGACCGGGTGGGCGGCGGTCAGGGCCAGGGCGGCCCAGCCCAGGGCCAGGGCGGTCATGCCGAGCCCGATGACCGCGTCCGGGCGGGCATCGGCCAGGCGCCCGGCCAGGGTGACGCCCGCGAACGAGCCGGCACCGAACAGGGCGAGCACCACGGGCACCCAGCCCCCGCCGAACCCGGTGACCCGGGTGACCAGCGGTTCCAGGTAGGAGAACGCACAGAAGGTCGCCCCCTGCGTGAGAGCCATCACCAGCAGCGTCAGCAGCAGACGCGGCCGGCCGAGGGTACGCAGTTCGCTCCTCGCGCTCACTCGCGGCACGTCGCCGGGGCGGTCCCCCGGCACCGCCACCAGCAAGGCGACGGCCGCCGGTACGGAGACGAGCGCGACCGCCCAGAACGCCGAGCGCCAGCCCCACAGTCCACCGAGCGCCGCCCCCGCCGGGACGCCCACCACACACGCGACGGTCACCCCGCCGACGACCACGGCGGTGGCCCGCGCCCGCTGGTGCGGGGCGGCCATGGACAGCGCGGTGACCAGCGCCACCGCCCAGAACCCGGCGTTGGCGAGCGCCCCGACGGCCCGGGTGGCGAGCAGCACCCCGTAATCGGTCGTCATCGCGCCGATGACATGGACGGCGACGAAGACCGCGAGGAAGGACAGCAGGGCCCGGCGCCGGGGCCAGGTGCGTGCGGCCAGGGCGGTCAGCGGGGCGCCGACCACCATTCCGACCGCGAAGGCGGAGGTCAGCAGACCTGCGGCGGACAGTGAGACGTCCAGGTCGGCGGCGATGCCCGAGAGCAGGCCGGAGAGCATGAACTCCGATGTGCCCTGGGCGAAGACCGCCAGCCCGAGCACATGGACGGCGAACGGCAGACGAGTGTGTTTGACCATGGTGGTGCAGACCCCTTGTACGGAACCGCCGGGAAAGGACCGGTGCGCGCGGGGGATGCGGGCCGCGCCCGTCGCACGGCGAGGCGTGGGACGGCGACGCGACGGAATGCCGGTGCCGACGGACGTCCGTCGGCTGCTTCCGGCCGGGCCCGGACGTCGGCCCGCATCTCCGCGGGGTCCGGCGGCGGCCCGCGATCGGCGACACCGAGGCAGTGACCGACGAGGGGTCAGGGCCTGCTCACGTCCCGGCCGCCCGGGTCAGGAGTCGTGGGTGTCGCGGATCGGCCGCCGGCGGACCGGCGGCCTGAGTCTGTCGGACTCGGGGGTGGGCATGGCCGGGAGCATACCTCTTCACAGGGCGTGCGGGACCCCTCGCGCCGTGCGGGGGCGGATCCCGCGGCACCGCACGGACGGGGAGGGGGGCGGGACCCCGCACACGGACACGGCCCGCCCGGTGGGGTGGGCCGTGTCCGGTGTCAGCCGGCCGGTACGGGGGCGCTCCGCCGGTGCAGCTCCTCGCGGTAGGCGGCGAGGCGGGCGGTGCGCCCCACGGTCAGAGCCCCGACGAGGCGGCCCCCGCGGTGGTAACTGACCTCCATGCGCCGGGCCGCGGCGTCGTGTTCGACGACGCGGGCCTCGTCGGCCGCGCCGGGCAGGCCCACCGAGCGGATCCTGGCTCCGTAGAGGTCCGACCAGAAGGACGGCACCGCGTCGAGGGCGTGCGGGCTGTGCGGGGTGAGCATGGTGCGGGCGGCCGTGGCCGCCTGGTCGAGTGCGTCGTTCCAGTGGCCGAGGGCCAGCGGCCGTCCGTCGGCGAGCGGCTGCGGCACCCTGGCGGCGTCCCCGGCGGCGAACACCCCGGGTACGACCCGGCCTTCGGTGTCCAGGGCGCGCAGCCACCGGTCGCAGAGCACGCCTCCCCCGGCGTCCAGCCCGGAACCGGCCAGCCAGTGGGTGGCCGGGACGGCTCCCAGGGCCAGGACCGCCACGTCGGCGGCCACGGTCGTGCCGTCGCCGAGGACGGCTCCGGTGAGCGCGCCGTCGGGGCCGGACCGTAGCGTCTCGACGGTGGTGTCCACGCGGAGGTCGACGCCCGCCGTCCTGTGCAGGTCCGCGACGAACGCGCCGACCGCCCTGCCCGCCACGCGCTCCAGGGGCAGCCGGCCCGCCTCGACGACGGTGACGTCCAGGCCCAGGGCCCGGCCCGCGGCGGCCACCTCGCTCCCCAGGAAGCCCGCGCCGACGACCAGCAGCCTTCTGCCGGGCGTGAGTTCGGCACGCAGGGCGTGGGCGTCGTCGCGGTCGCGCAGGGTGAACACCCGCCGGGGCGGCGCGCCCCGGTCCGGCGGGAGGCGGCGGGCGGCGGCACCGGTCGCGACGAGCAGTCCGTCGTAGGCCAGCGTGGTCCCGTCCGCCAGGGTCACCGTGGCGGCTCGCGGATCGAGGGCGACGGCCGGACGGCCGAGCAGCCAGCGTGCCCGGATGCCGTCCGGCACGGGGAGTGCCGTGTCCGGAGGGCCGCCGGGCGCCGTCAGGGCCTGCTTGGACAGCGGCGGCCGGTCGTACGGGGCGTGGAGCTCGGCGCCCACGACGGTCAGCTCGCCCTCGAAGCCCTCCGCCCGCAGGGTCTCCGCGGCCCGCAGACCGGCGAGGGAGGCGCCGACGATCACCAGGTGGCGCCGGACGTCCCCGGTCATGACGCGGGTGCCAGGGTGATGGCGCGGACCGGGCAGGCGGCCGCGGCCTTCTCCACCTGGTCGCGCAGGGCGTCGTCGGGCCCGGGCTCGTACACGAGGTACTCCTCGTCGTCGAACGAGAAGACCTGGGGCGCCGCGAAGACGCACTGTCCGTGGCTCTCACACAGTTTCATGTCCACGGCGACGCGCATCGTGAACTCCCTCGGGATCGTGGTGGGTGGGTCGGCGGGGCCTGGCCGGCCGGTCAGGCGACGGCCGGGTTGAAGCGGGAGTAGGCGGGTTCGGACCAGCGCAGGCCGGACGCGGCGGTGATCTCGCGTACCGCCTCGACGGAGAACTCGACGAGACGCTGGGCGCCCGGCACACCCCGGGTCTCCTCCTCGTCCCAGACGGTGCGGGCGGTGCCGCTGAGGTGCAGCGCGGTACCGGTGTCCCAGCCGGGGACCAGGAGGCCGGCCGCCGGGTTGAGGAGGAGGTTGCCCAGGGTCAGGAACATGGCGTTGCCCGTGTAGTCGGGCCAGCGCAGCAGGGTCGGGGAGAGCACCTGGACGAAGCCCGGGTTGCCGCCCCGGTGGGAGGCGTCCGCGTCGCCGCGGTCGGAGGCCGTGGCGACGAAGAAGGTGTCGGCCTCGCGCAGCATCCGCTGCTGTCCGCCGGTGAGCGCGGTGGACCCGGTGACGGTGCGCGCGACGGTGGACTCGCCGGGGCCCAGGAACCGGTGGTCGCGCTTCTGCAGGTACTTGGGGCAGTTGGCGACGACCTGGTCCAGCTCCACCCGCAGGCCGTCCGGGGTCCGGACCGCGCGTCCGTTGACGCGCATCCTGCGCCGGGTGGCGGGTTCGATGCCGATCATGCCGATCCGGACGGCGGTCCCGTGCGCGCCGGTGAGGGTCTCGTGCAGCGGGTCACCCGGCTCGGGCAGCGCGTCCACGAGGAGGGTCCGCGGGTCGGGGACCCGGAGGAAGCCGGGTTCCCCGGTCAGCTGGGTGGCCCAGATCCGGCCGGCTCCGTCCGTCCCGCCCACCACCAGCATGGGCTGCGCGGCGAGGAACGCCGCCGCCACGTCGGGCACGGTGTCGCCGATGCCGCCCAGGGAGAAGTCCGCCTGGCGTTCCAGACCGGCTCGTTCCTGTACGGCGCTCTCGCCGCTGTGATACGTGGCCACGGCGTTCCTTTCGGGGCAGGTGCGGCCGGGTCTAGAAGAAGCCGCAGGTGGGCGCGCCGGTGGTGGGGGCGTCGGCCGGGTCGGCGCCGGCCGGCGCGTAGATCTCCAGCCGGATGCCGTCGGGGTCGTTGAAGAAGATGCCGCCCGAGGTGGCGTTCTCGCCGTGCGGGACGACGCCCTGGTAGGTGAAGTCGGCGTCCAGCGCGCGCAGCACCTCTTCGGTGGCCCTGACCTCCTCGACGGTGTCCACCTGGAACGAGAGGTGGTGCAGGCCGGGGCGGTCGGTCGCGAAGGTGCCGGTGCTCTGCTGCCACAGGGTGACCAGGAGCCGGGAGCCGCGGCCGAGGAACGCCCAGCGGCGGTCGCCCTCCTTGCCCTCGGCGAGGACCTCGAAGTCGAAGACCTCGCGGTAGAAGGCGAGAGAACGGTCCAGGTCGGTGACGTTCACGCCGACGTGCCCGGTCTGGAGGTTCTGTGCCTTGGTCATCGTCAAACACCTGTGCCTTCGTCGGAGCCACGAGTTGATCTCGTAACCGTTGAACATGACTTTAGGGGTTAGAGTCGGAGAGAGTCAACCGCTCATTGGCAGATGGCTGGTTAGTATCGGAGGGGAAACCGTTTTCACCTCGCCGGAAGGACCTCGCCGTGCCGCCCTCCCCCGCACCCGACCCGCGGCCGCTGACCGGTGAGCCGCTCGCCCTGGACCTGCTCAACACCCGGTGGATCGACGCCGAGGGCTCCCACGACCTGCTGGACGGCCTGGACGGGCTGGCGCTCTGGCTGTCGGCCCCGGCCGTACGGGAGCACCTCGGCACCGCCCGGGTGCCCTCCGACCACGCCACCCTCGACCACCTGCTCGGTGTGCGCGGGGCCCTCGACTCGCTGGTCCTCACGCCCGAGCGGCCCGATCCGGCCGCGGCCGGGGCGCTCAACGAGGTCCTCTCCCACGGGCGGATCCTGCGGAGCCTGGACACGGACGGCCGGCCCGGCTCGGCGGTCGAGGTGGAGGCCCCCTCCTGGCTGCCGGCCTGGCACGCCGCCGAGAGCTGGCTCCGGCTGATGGACGACCGGCCCGACCGGGTGCGCCCCTGCGCCAACGACGAGTGCGTCCTGCACTTCTACGACGTGTCCAAGAACGGCACCCGCCGCTGGTGTTCGATGGCCGGCTGCGGCAACCGGGCCAAGGCGCAGCGCCACTACGCCCGCCACCGCACGGTCTGAGGCCACCCGGTGGAACACCGCGGCGCCGGACTCCCCGCGTACTGGGGGGAGTCCGGCGCCGCGGTCGTCCGAAGCGGTCCTCAGGCGTCGAGCGGGTACTCCGTCCCCGCCGGACGCTCCCTGAGCTCGGCCCGGCGCACCTTTCCGGACGCCGTGCGCGGCAGGGACGCCACGAACTCCACGGACCGCACCCACTTCTCCGGGGGCAGTTCGGCGCACGCCCGGCCGAGCAGGTCACGTGCCGTGGCGGCCGAGGCCGGGCTGCCCGGGGTCAGGATCACGTACGCCTTGGGGGCCCACAGGCCGACCGGGTCGGGCACCGGGACGACGGCCGCGTCGGCCACCGCGGGGTGGCGGCGCAGCGCCTCCTCGAGCTCGCGCGGCGAGATGCGGTGGTCGAAGGACTTGAACATGTCGTCGGCCCGCGAGAGGTAGACCAGGGAGCCGTCCGCGTTCCGTACGGCCAGGTCACCCGTGTGGTAGTAGCCGCCGGCCAGTGCCTCGGCCGTACGGCCCGGGTTCCCCACATACCCCCGCATGACGCCCAGCGGCGCCGTGGACAGGTCCAGGCAGATCTCGCCCGGTGTCCCGTCGGCAACGGGTGTGCCGGACTCGGGGTCGACGAGGACGACGGTGTACCCGGGCAGCGGGAAGCCCATGCTGCCGGGCGCCGCCGGCCGGCCGGGCGGGTTGCCGATCTGCCCGGTGGTCTCCGTCTGCCCGTATCCGTCGCGCAGGGAGATCCCCCAGTCGCGGGCGACCCGCTCGATCAGGGACGCCTCCAGCGGTTCGCCCGCCGCGACGGCCTCCCTGAGCGCGGGCGGACGCTCCCCCAGTCCGAGACCCGCCAGCGCGCGCCAGACGGTCGGCGGGGCGCAGAAGGTGGAGACCTGGCGGGTGCGCAGGGCGTCGAGGATCGCGGCGGGACCCGAGCGGGCGGCGTCCAGGGCGAGCACCGTCGCCTCGGCGTTCCAGGGGACGAAGAGCGAGCTCCAGGCGTGCTTGGCCCAGCCCGGCGCGGAGATGTTCAGATGCACGTCGCCCGGCTGGACCCCGTTCCAGTACATCCCCGACAGATGGCCGACGGGGTAGCTGGTGTGGGTGTGTTCCACCAGTTTGGGCTTGGAGGTGGTGCCCGAGGTGAAGTACCGGAACAGCGGGTCGTCCGCCCGGGTGGGGCCGTCCGGCTCGAAGACGTCGGGCGCCTGCCGGAGGGCGTCGTAGGACCGCCAGCCCTCCGCCTCACCCCCGACGGCGAAGCCGGTCCACCCGCCCGGCAGGCCGGCGAACCGGTCCGTCAGCGCCGCCTCGGCGACGACGTACCGCACCTCGCCCCGGTCGAGGCGGTCCGCCAGCTCGGCGGGGGTCGCCGTCGTGTAGGTGGGGACGACGACGGCACCGGTCTTGACGGCGGCCAGCATCGTCTCCCACACCTCCACCCTGTTGCCCAGCATCAGCAGCAGGACGTCGCCCCGGCGTACGCCCGCGGCGCGCAGGGCGTTGGCGAGCCGGGCGGAGCGCCGCGACAGTTCGCCGTAGCCGTACAGTTCGTCGGTCTCCGGTCCGCCGGTGCCGACGATCCGCAGGGCGGGACGGTCCGTCCGGGTGGAGACGCCGTCGAAGTAGTCGAGCGCCCAGTTGAAGAACTCCGGCCGGGGCCAGCTGAACTCGGCCACCGCCTTCTCCAGGTCGGTGCGGTGGAGCAGCAGGACGTCCCGTGCGCGCAGGAACTCCCGCGCGGCGAGGTCCCCGGGCTGCCGCCCCTCGTGCCGTTCCCGGCTCATGCGGACTCCCCCTCACGGACGGGTATGCGGACGGGGGCCGCCGGGCGGCGGGCGGCGGTCGCCTGCCGGGGCAGGCGGACGGGTCCCGCCGGGCGCAGCACGTCCGCCGCGATCGCGTCGGCGTCCCGGTAGAAGAGGGTGCCGACGCCCGGGCGGCTGCTGCCCACCTGGGTGAACCAGCGGGTGTGCTCGGTCGGGATGCCGAGGGCGTACAGGTCGGGCTGGACCCGGCCGGAGGCGTCCACGACGTGGAAGGGGCTGACGGTGACGTCCAGACCGCCGGTCACGTGGCGGTCCCCGTCCGGGCCCTCGATCACATAGGCCCGGACCATGCCGTCGTCCACCAGCTGCCGGGTCAGCGGTGAGGTGTCGCGCAGCAGGTCCGGGGTGGGGATGCGGGCGTCGATCAGGGTCCGCGCGATTCGCTGGGAGCCGTGGACGCGGGGGGATCCGACCCGGAAACCGCCGGCTTCCGGTGCCGCCTCGAAGGCGGTGTCCGGACCCGCGACCTCGACGACGCCCTGCGTGATCAGGGCCCTGAGCTGTTCCACCCGTGCCATCGGCGGGCCGGCCGACAGCAGGGCGTTGACGGGCAGGAAGCGGCCGTGGAAGAACCCGGTGTGCGAGGCGGGCAGCAGCCCGCCGTGGTCGACGGCCTGGCGGACCACGTTGCGGATGTCCCGCAGCACGTCCAGTGCCGATTTCAACGGGCCGTCGAGCGTGCCGAGTTCGGCGGCGGCCAGGTCCTCGTCCATCACTTTCAGCAGGTGGGTGCGGAAGTCCTCGGGCGAATCGAAGACCTCCTGGCCGAACGGACGGGCCAGCGCGTCCAGGTCCACCGGCTCGGCGTCGGCCAGTCCGGCCTCCCTCAGCAGGGCGTGGCCGTCGCCGCCCTCGCGCAGCACCTCGGCGTGCGCCCGGGCGAACTCCTCGGCCGCGGCGGCCCCCAGGGCCCGCCGCACCAGCGTGGTGCGGTGGACGTGGTCGATCTCCGCACGGAGCAGCGGGAGCACGTCCTGCTCGAAGTCCAGCTGCCCGGTGCCGTTCAGGGCCCGGCGGCGCTCCCGGGCGCGTTCCAGCGCGTCGGGGGTGAGGAAGAGCGCGCGGTGGCTGTAGTGCGGCTCCTTCTGGTTGCGTCCGCGTGCGGGGATCGGCAGACCGCTGCGTGAGCCGGCGACGATCCGGGGTTCCCGGCCGCTCGGCCGGTAGCGGAGCACACCGTCGGGGCCGGTGCGGAACTCACCGCCGCGGCCCACGGTCAGGGCGAGCATCACGTCGTAGAAGGAGAGTCCGAGTCCCTTGACGCCGACGACGCTCCCCGCGGGGATCTCGTCCTCACCGAGGGGCATGTCCGCCGCGGAGTCACCGCAGAGGTAGCGGGTGCCGGGGGTCCGCGCGGCGAAGTCGAGCATCTCGCGTTCGAAGGCGCCCGGCGCGTTGACCGGGTGGCCCGTGGCCAGGACGACGCGGTCGGCCTCCAGCGGGCCGGGGCGGCCGTCGATCCCGAGGCGGTAGCCGCCGCCGGCGGCCGGCCGCACCGAGGTGATCCGGCCGGTCAGCGGCAGGATGTCCACATGGCCGGGCATCGCGGCCACGACGGTGTCGAGGACGTGGGCGAGGTACTGGCCGTAGCGGACGCGGGGGGCGTAGTCGTCGGGGCCGAGGAGTTCCTCGCCCGCCTCCCGGGCCCGCCGGGCTATCCACTCACCCAGCGAGGGTCCGGCGCCGGGGCGGTCGGGGCCGCCGTCCGGGTCGCCGGAGTACATGGTCACCTGGCTGACCACGGTGTTCATGGTGAACCAGTCGTCCTGGTCGGTGCGCCAGACCCGGCCTGCGCCGATCTCGGTGGCGTCGATCAGGTGGACGCGGACGGGCCGCGGCGTGCCGCCGGCCTGCTCCGCCTCGGCCGCCGTCCGCACGGCGAGCCGTTCCAGCACGGAGATGCCCCGGGGGCCGCTGCCGATGACGGCGATGACGAGGGGGCGCGTATCGGACGGGAATCCGGACACAGCTACTTCCTAACGGGTGAGGAGTGATACGCGACGTGCGGTCAGCTGGACGCCGGGGTGCCCCCGACGGCGTACCGGCGCTCGCCCAGGGCGGCCCGGTCGAAGGATTCCTGGGTGTACGAGAGCATGCCGAGCAGGTCGTCGGCCCGCAGTCGTTCGCGTTCGGGCGCGGGGAGCGCGCGGATCGGCATGGCGCCGGTGGAGTGCCACTGGAGGGCGCCGCGGGCGTCGATGTAGCTGCGGGACCGGTTGGCGTTGTCGGCGTGCAGGCAGTACGGCACGTCCAGCAGTCCGCGCCGGAACGCGTCGGCCAGGGCCCGCCCGGTGTCCGGGTGCAGCTCCAGGACGGTTTCCACCAGGGCGCGCGCCTCGGCCAGGACACCGAACTCCTGGTCCGCCGACGCGGTGGGACCCTCGCAGCCGGCGGCGGCCAGGGCGGCTTCCTCGAGGGCCCGCACGTTGTCCTGGATGGTGGGGATGCGGTGTGCTTCGGCGGGCGTCTTGACGATCATGCGTTCGGTCCCGGTGAGCACCGCCAGGCGGGCGCTGTCCCGCAGCAGTCCCAGCGCGCCTTCCGGGGTCCGGGGGAACACGCCCATGTAGGTGTAGAGGACGACGTGCCAGTCGATGCCGCCGAGGTACTCGCCCGCCAGGGTGCGCAGGGCCAGCAGCGCCTCGACGTCCTGGGCGTGGTGGGTCTGCTGGGCGTAGCTCAGCGACACGCTGCGCAACCCGCGCTGCCGGAAGAAGACGCCTTCCAGGACGGAGAGCGCGACGAGCAGTCCGGGCGGGCAGAGCTGGCCGAGCATGCAGCCGCCGAAGCTCTCCAGATGGGTGCCCGGACGGGACGCGAGCAGTTCGCAGCTGCGGGCCCAGGCGTCGACGGAGTCGTCCAGCGGTGTCCTGCTGTACGGCAGGCAGTAGGAGACCGGCCCGCCCTCCGTCGCGTCGAGACCCGCGTCCAGCAGGGCCTTGATGATGTGGTGCGGGTCCGCGGAGCCGTGGCGCACCTGGACCGCGAACCCGGAGTCGGTGAACGGGCCGGTCAGTTCACGTGTCGTGCCGGGGCCGTGGGCCACGATCGGATATCCGTTGAGGTCCGTGCCGTCGGCGAGTGCCCGGCGCGCCGACTCGTTGTCGCCGACCCGGGTGTAGCTGTCGATCGTCAGGGTGCCCACCGTCCGGGCGCGGGCCCGCTTCACCGCGTGCAGCCCCTCGCTCATCCGGGGGATGTCGGCGAAGCCCATCCTGGGCTGTACGACGAGTTCGCCGGCCCGCACGCCCGCGGCCACCGCGGCGGCGAAGGGTCCCTGCGCCGACGGGGCCGGCCGTGCGTCCGGGCGGCGCTGTACGGAGTGCTCCGCCATGGTCACCGGACTCCGGACGCGGTGAGCTGGGGCTGTGCGGACCGGGCGAGGTAGCTCCGGAACTCGGTGACCGAGGAGGTGTCCTCGAAGACGGCGTCGAATCCGGCTTCGACGAGCCCGGGTCCCAGGGGCTCCGCGTCGGAACCGCGGACGCCGAGTTTCCCGCCGATCACCACGCGCAGGTCGCGCAGGTCGGGGTGGCTGCGCAGCCGCCGCACGGCACGTGCGCCGTCCAGGGCCCCGTGCCCGTTGACGCTGCTGATGACGACGAGGTCGGGGCGGACCCGCCGGCATTCCTCGATGAGGAGTTCGTCCGGTACGCAGGAGCCGATGTTCGTGACCTCGTGCCCCATCTCCTCGATGAGGAGCTGGAGGAAGACGAGGTTCCAGGTGTGCGAGTCGGAGGAGACGCTGGAGACCAGGACCCTGCGGCCGCCGCGCTCGGTGGCGGCGTCCGGCCCGTTCACCGGCTCCGCCGGGGTCGGACCGTACGGGTTCTGGAGGCTGTACGTGGACAAGGAACCGCTCTCTTCGGGTCGGCGGGATGACATGGCGAAGCCGGGCGGGAGCCCGCGGTGCGGTGCGACATGGTGCGCTGTGGTGCGGTGCGCTGTGGTGCGGTGCGCTGTGGTGCGGGCGGAGCGGACGTGCGGCGGGGGGACGCGCGCGTCCGCCCCGCCCGCACCGGTCAGGGGGCGGCGGTGACGCCGACCGGCCGGAGCGGCTTCTGGGGGGTGCGCGCGGCCGCGGGCGCGGTACGGATCGCCAGTACGGTGCAGCCCGTGCGGCTGGACATCTGGTGTTCGGTGCCCGGTCCCTCGACGACGAGGTCGCCCTTCACGTACGAGATGCCGTCGCTGTGGTCGAGGACACCGTCCAGGACCAGCATCAGCTCGTGGCCGAGGTGCTCGTGGAAGTCCCCGTGCGCACCCGGCGGGAAGCGCAGGAGCAGGCCGACGGAGTCCTCCCCCTTCGCCTCGTCGGGGGCCCACAGCACATGGTGCTCGACGCCTGTGCGGCCGGGCTCGGACCAGGTGACCCAGTCCAGGTCGTCCAGCTCGAAGCCGCTGCGAAAGACATTCGGTATGTAGGCGATGTCGGACACATTCCCACCTCTCAAAGGTTTGACTTGCATCTCCATGAGAAGGCTATGTAGGCGTGTGCCGATCCGATCCGCACCGAATGCGATGGGCGGCATCACATATTTCGATGGGCCTGTTCCCCCGGAATCGGCCGGCCCCGGAAAAGCAGAAGGGCGGGTGGGTGAAGAACGGTCACCCGTTCTTCACCCACCCGCCCTTCGCCGTCCACGGACCGGTCAGGCCGGCTGTGCCTCCCGCTGCCTGCCGACCCTGACGGCCACGTCGCAGAAGGCGGTCACCGCCGCCGTCGAGAGGTGGCGCCCGGCCCAGAGCGCGCGGACACCGAGCCGGACGCGGGGCAGGCCGGGGAGGACGGCGAGCCCGCTGCCCTCGCCCTCCGCCCGCACCGACTCGGCGGGCAACATCGCGATGCCGTAGCCGACGCGGGCCAGCTCCCGGGCCCCGCTCACCGAGCCGGCCTCGATGACCTGCGGTTCGATGCCGTAGACCTCCCGGAGCGCGGTCACCATCACCTGGTGCGAGGAGCAGTCGGGGTCGACCGCCAGCACCTTCACCTGCGAGAGCGCCCGTGCCCGGTCCGCGATACGGGACAGTTCCAGCGACCCGACCGGCACCACTTCCAGGTCCGGCAGTTCCTCGACCACCAGGCCGGCCGGCAGGTCCCCCGCGCCGACGAAGTCGCCGTGCACCAGGGCCAGGTCCACCTCGTTGGCCTGGACGGCCCGGGCGGCGTTGCTGATGACGAGCTGACGGGGTGACACCTGCACCTTGGGGTACCGGTAACGGCAGTCCTGCAGCAGGGCCCCGACCCGGGTCTCCAGGAGGAGGGCGGAGGCCCCGACCGCCGCACGCCCCTCCAGTTCACCGGACGGATTCAGGGCGTTGGACATTTCGTCGACCACATGGAAGATACGGTTCGCGTATTCATGGAAGATGTCCCCCGACGGCGTCAGCCGGACGCCGTGCGGCAATCTCTGCACTAACTGCATACCCACACGCGTTTCCAGCGACCGAATATGTGAGGTGACACTGGACTGTGCATACCCCAGACTGCGTGCCGCCTTCGTGAAGCTGCCCAGCCTGGCGACTTCGCGGAAAGTTCTCAACTGATAGAGCGCAAGATCCAATGTCATTTTCTCCCCCACAGAAAAAACGGCGTCTTACGGGAACCGCCTCCCGGCACGGTGTGGGGCACCCTCCATCGCACGCCCCCCAAGCCGAGGAACCCCCCGCTCCTCGACGGAGCCGGCCCCTACGGGCCCCTGCTCCGCTAGCCTAGCCAGACTAACGGACCAGAGGTGTGTATGCCGTTAGCTCGATCCTGCCATGGAGCGTGTGCCCCGAACAAGCGCCGCCTCCCCTCCCGCCCGAGGACCCAGATGACTCAGACCGATCCGTTCCCCACCCCCCGGGACGTCCCGCCGCTGAACGGCGAGCCGTTGCCGCTGGAGTTCCTCAACACCGTCTTCCCGGTGCGCGGCGAGCTCCACGACGGCTTCCGGTCACCCGAGCACCTCATCTGGTGGCTGCGTTCCTGTCGGGCCCTGTTCACCACCCCCATCGACGACTGCTCCCTCGCGGCCGTGGACGAGGCCGACGTGCTGGGTTTCACCTTGCTCAGGGACGCCGGCCGGCGTCTGGTCGACTCCTACATGCGCTGCGGCGAGCCCGAGCCGTGGGACGTGGCGCAGGTCAACCGGGCCGCCACCATGGGCCGTTCGCTGCCGATGCTGCACTGGACCCCCGGGGAACGGCCGACCGTGAGGCACTGGTGCACGGCGACACCCGTGGTCGCGGCCCAGGCGGAGGTCGCCCACGCCCTGATCGAGCTGCTGGCCGGCTCCTCCGGCGTGGAGCCGACGCCGTGCACCGCGCCGGGGTGCGTCTTCTTCTTCGACCGCGGACGCTCCCGCAGGCAGTGGTGCTCGACGGGGTGCGGCAACAGGGCGCGAGCCGCCCGGCACTACGCCCGGCACCACCTCGCGGAGCTCCATCCGACGGCCCGGCGGGCCGAGTGACCACCTAACGGTGTCACCACCAACGGGCCGTTAGGCGGACATGGACACCGCATGAAGGGCCTGGGCAGCCCCGGGGCATCGGGATTGCCGATGGCTGGCATCTGGGGAGCCATCGGTGACGGGGGGCGGAGCCGCCGTACGTTTCTCGGCGAAGAAGGCATCGCCGCGGTGACGACGCGTCAGGAAGTCACCGGGCGCCGACAGACAGGGATCTCATCTCATGCTCCGCTCCATACGCAAGGGCAGGACTCTGCGCGTGGCCGTGGCCGGCCTGTCCCTCGCGGGCGTCGCCACACTGGCCCCCTCCGTTCCCGCGGCGGCCGAAGTCACGCCCCCCGCCGGCGACACCTCCGTGCCCTCCACGGCGCGCGGCTCCCAGGACCACGTCCTGTACTGGAACAACGTGCTGCTGGAGGTGTTCCGCAAGACCGGCGGGACGCCCGGACCGCTCACCCGCGGTGCCGCGATCCTGGACCTCTCGATCTACGACTCCGCCAACTCCATCCGCACCATCGGCAAGCCCTACCTCACGAAGGACGCGTCCGCGGCCGGTGCCTACGGCTCCCTGAACACGGCCATCGACTACGCCGCGTACACCGCGCTGCGCGGCGCCTTCCCCGCGTACCCGGCCGCCGACCTCGACGCCAGGCTGAAGACCGCCCTGGCCCTGCCCGACGTCGGCAACTCGTCCCAGCGGGCGTTCGGCCGTGACCTCGGGACCAGGATCGCCAAGGCCCTGCTCGCCCACCGGACGGGCGACGGCTCGGACGACACCACGCCCTACGTGGTGAACACCGCCCCCGGTCACTGGCAGCCGGCCCCCGGCAAACCCGCGGGCGCGCCCAACTGGGGCAAGGTGAAGCCCTTCGCCATCTCCTCGGGCAGCGGGTTCCGGCCGGGCCCCATCGGCGGCTTCGCCACACCCGAGGCCCTCCTGAAGAGCCCCGAGTACGCCGACCAGGTCAACGAGATCAAGCGGATCGGCGGTAAGAACTCCACCGCCCGCACGGCCGACCAGACGGAGCTCGCCCACTTCTGGGCCAACGACATCGACGGCACGTACAAGCCTGTCGGCCAGCAGTTCGAGCACACGGCCGTGATCTTCAAGAAGTACCGCCCGTACGGCAGTTCCTTCGAGAGCGCCAAGCTCTTCGGTCTCACGTCGGCCGCCCTCGCCGACGCCGCGATCGCGATCTGGGACTCCAAGTACGGCACCGACTGGGACGTGTGGCGCCCGGTCGACGCCATCACCCGCGCGAACGAGGCCCCCAACCCGGGCATCGTCGCCGACCCGTCCTGGCAGCCCGAAGAGCAGGACCTGGCGGGCAACAGCTTCAGCCCCAACTTCCCCACCTACGTCTCCGGGCACTCCGGGGTGGGCTCCGCGTGGGCCGGCATCGTGCGCAACTACTTCGGCACGGACAAGCTCTCCTTCACCGGTGGCACCGACGACCCGCTGGCCAAGGGTGTCACCCGCTCGTTCCCGAGCCTGAGCGCCGCGGCCCAGGAGAAGGCCGACAGCCGCAAGTACCTCGGCGTGCACTTCGAGTGGGACAACTCCGCCGCGCTGGAGCTGGGTTACGACCTCTCCGACGAGGTGTACCGGAACATCCTGAACTGACCCGCGGCGCGACGCCCGGGGCAGGGGTCAGCCGTCGCTCCCACGGGAGCGGCGGCTGTGCCGTGAGACCCGTACGCGGTTGCCGCACCCGACGGTGCACCAGGCGCGGCGGGCATGGCTCCGGACGAAGTACAGGATGCATCCCGGTGCCTCGCAGGCCCGCAGTTTCCCGGCGTCCGGACCCCCGAAGAGTTCCACCGCCGCACCGGCCGTCGCGCCGAGCGCCACCAGGAACGGGTCGGGCTCCCGGCACCGCTCCACCACCCGCAGGGCTCCGCCCTCCGGCTCCCCCTCGGCGGGCCTCAGCTCACGCCACCGCGCGGCCCGTCCCGCCGCCCCGTTCAGCACGGCCAGGTCCGCCGGGTCCGGGGGCCGGCCGGCGGTGAGCGCCGATGCCAGGGACCTCAGCGCCCGGCGCAGTTCAAGGAACACCTCCAGGTGGTCCCGGCCCGCCGGGGCCGGCCCCCCGATTCCCGCCACCGCCTCCGCGGGGAGGGCGTCCCGGTGCGTGACGAGCCAGTCCCGCAGGTCCCCGGGGGTGGAGAGCGCGTCCACCAGGTGCCCTCTCATTCCGCCCCTGATGTAGGTCGTGTTGACCAGGTCCAAGGCCAACGGCTCCCCCGTGAGCGGGAGTTCGTCGATGGGTGACCGGCCGCGCCGCCGGTCCGTCTGCTCGCTCATGTATCCCATCCTGCCGTCTCGGTTTCGCCGCCATGAGCTAATGGATATGCATAGGATGCTTCCATTAGCTCATGTGCTCGCCGTTCCCGCACCCCTGGGTGCGCGCATTCCCGTACCCGCATCCCGGCCCATCCCGTCCCCCTGGAAGGAACGTCCGTGTCCGACACGCGTGTCTCCGAGCTCTCCCCGCAGCGCCGACTCAGCTCCGTCCTGACGAGCAAGGCCCCGGCCCGCCCCGCGTTCCCCGTCGTCTCGGTGGCCACGCTCGGCGGCGTGACGGCCCTCGTCGCCCTGGTGGCGATCGGCGTCCTCCTCGACCAGACGGTGCTCATCCCGCCGCTCGCCGCGAGTGCCGCCCTGGTCTTCGCCGCCCCGTCCCTCCCCCTGGCACAGCCCCGCAGCGTCATCGGCGGTCAGCTGGTCTCGGCCGTCGTCGGCTTCGTGTGCCTGGCCGTCGGCGGTGACTCGGTGTGGTGCTCGGCGGTCGCCGGCGGTCTGGCGATCGGTGCGATGGCCCTGGCGAGGACGCCCCACTCCCCGGCGGCGGCGACCGCCGTCATCGTGGTCGTCACCCAGCCCTCCACGGTGCTCTTCCTGCTCCTGCTGCTCCTGGCCACCGCGGTGATCGTCGGCGTCGGCATCCTCACCGGCCGCAGCGGCCGGACTCCCCGCTACCCCACCTACTGGTGGTAGGCCGCCGATGACCAGCCGTTACGCACAGCTGCTGTTCACACCGCCGGTCCAGGCGCACCAGGAGGAGCAGGGCAGCCGGCGCAACTACGCCGCGATGGCCGAAGGGCCCGCCGAGGCCGACCGCCTGACCTCTTCGGAGGCCGGCTTCATCGCGCGGGCCGGCAGCTTCTACCTGGCGACCACCGGTTCCTCGGGCTGGCCCTACGTGCAGCACCGGGGCGGGCCACCGGGTTTCCTGCGGGTCCTCGACGAGCGCACGCTGGGCTTCGCGGACTACCGGGGCAACAAGCAGTACATCACCACGGGGAACCTGGACACCGACGACCGGGTCTCCCTGCTGCTGATGGACTATCCCGCGCGCAGGCGGCTCAAGATCCTGGGGCGCGCCCGGACCGGCACCCCGGACGAGTGGCCCGCCTCGGCCGGACCGCTGGTCCCCGACGACTACCGGGCCGCGCCCGAGCGGGTCCTGTTCGTCACGGTGGAGGCCTACGACTGGAACTGCCCCCAGCACATCGAGCCGCGCTACACCGCCGCCGAACTGGAGGAGGCGCTGAAGCCGGTCCGGCAGCGGATCGCCGAGCTGGAGCGGGAGAACGCCCGGCTGCTGGAGGCCACGCGCACCGGCGGGCCGGGCACAGCGTGAGCACCGAGGACGCCGGCGGCCCTCCGGCGGGGCCCGCCACCGGACCCGCCACCGGGGTGTCGCAGCATCCCGGGCTGCTTCGGCACCCCGGGATGCTGCGGGCCTTTCCCGGCGGGCGGGCCACGCTGGGCCTCATCGCCCCGCTGGAGTCGTTCACCGGGGACGTACCGTCCATGGCCGGCCATCTCCGGCTGGCCAGGACGGCCGAGGACCTGGGCTTCTCCACGCTGTGGCTGCGCGACGTGCCCCTGCTCGTGCCCGGTGAGGGGGACGGCGGCCAGCTCTTCGACCCCTGGGTCTATCTGGGGGCGCTGTCGGTCGCGACCCGGCACATCGCCCTCGGTACGGCGAGCACCGTGCTGCCGCTTCGCCACCCGGTCCACGTGGCGAAGGCCGCGGACTCCGTGGACGTGCTCTCGGGCGGCCGGATGCTCCTCGGCGTCGCCCGCGGCGACCGCCCGGGGGAGGTGCCCGCCTTCGGCCTCGATCCGGCCGGCCTTGCGGACGGGCTGCGGCACGGGTGGGAGTACGTACGCCACCTCACCGAGCCGGGACCGTCGGGTTTCCTCTCCCCGCTCGGCACGGTGGCGCCCGGATCCGGTCTGCTCCCCCTGCCCGCCGGCGGCCGGCTGCCGATGCTGATGACCGGCCGCGGCGGGCAGCCCCTGGAGTGGACGGCGCGGCACGCGGACGGCTGGCTCTACACGGCTCTGGAACCGGAGCGGCAGCGGGCCAACACCGCGCGCTGGCGCCGGCTGACCGGCGAGCCGGGCTCCCCCGGCTACAAGCCGTACGCGCAGGCGGGCTACCTGGTGCTCGACGAGGACCCGTACGCGTCACCGCGTCCGCTGCCGCAGGGCTGGGCGATGGGGCGTGAGCCCCTGCTGGACCTCTTCAAGACCTACGAGGCCGCCGGTGTCGACCAGCTGATGGTCAACCTCCGGCACAACACCCGCCCCGCGTCGGAGGTGATGGAGGAACTGGCGGCCTGGCTGCTGCCGCACTTCCCGGCCGGGGAGGTCCCGCCCGCCGGGTAGGTCCGGCGGACCGGGCGTCAGAGCTGGACGCGGGCCGCGACCGGGAGGTGGTCGCTGTCCGTCGCGGGGAGGGTCCAGGAGGCGAGGGGCTCGACGCCCCGCACCATGATCTGGTCGATCCGCGCCATCGGGGAGGACGCCGGCCAGCTGAAGCCGAAACCGTCGCCCGCCGCGCCCTGGGTGGAGCGCATCTGGGCGGTGACGGCGTTGAGCGAGCGGTCGTTCATCGTGCCGTTCAGGTCGCCGAGGAGGACCACCCGGTCCAGCGGTTCGCCCGCGATCGCCTCGCCCAGCGCGTCCGCGCTGTCGTCCCGCTGGTTGGCGGTGAAGCCCGCGTTCAGCTTGACCCGTACGGAGGGCAGGTGCGCGACGTACACCTTGACCGGGCCCTCGGGGGTGGTGACCGTGGCCCGCATCGCCCGGGTCCAGCCCAGCTTGAT
This sequence comes from Streptomyces sp. ALB3, assembly GCF_044385685.1. NCBI lineage: Bacteria > Bacillati > Actinomycetota > Actinomycetes > Kitasatosporales > Streptomycetaceae > Streptomyces > Streptomyces sp. ALB3. The sequence continues at coordinate 165,919 of NZ_JBISCE010000038.1, forward strand.
GTCGACGGGGCTGGAGTCCGTCACCGGGTACTTGCTCCACAGGCCGACGGTTCCCTGCACGGAGTGGTGCGGGTACCGGTCGGCGAGCGCGTCCTCGTACGCCGCCACCTTGCCGCCCGGCAGTTCCTGCAGGGCCACGACGTCCGCGCCGGAGCCCGCGACCTGCTGGGCGGTGCCCGCCGGGTCGGGGTTGCCCGCGTTGACGTTGTGGGTGGCGACGGTGAAGTCGCCGCCGGTGCCCGACTTGTCGGCGAACAGCAGGCCTCCGAAGAGGTTGAGCCATACCGCGACCGGCAGGACGAGGGCGATCAGGGCCGTCGCGGAGCGCCGGACCAGACCGAGGAGCAGCAGCAGCGGCACGAGGAGGCCGAACCAGGGCAGGAACGTCTCGATGAGGCTGCCCAGGTTGCCGACGGCGTTCGGGATGTCGGAGTGGAAGACCATCACGACCGTCAGGAGGACCGAGCAGAGCGCCAGCAGGATGCCGCGCCGCCAGATGCCCCGGTCGGAGGCCAGTCTGTGACGCAGGGCCTCGAAACGGGAGCCCGGCCGCGGACCCGCGCCGGCGTTCTCGGTGTCCGCCCTGTACGCCTGCACCATGCGCTCGTCCTCACTGCCTTGCCGTACACATCACCGCGCCTCCCGACCCTAGGCGATGGGTGACGCCGTTCCCGCCGTCGACGACGGCCCTACTGCCATCAGGACGACCGGCAGGGCGTGGCGGGTTCCGGTCACGGCCCCGGTCGGGGCGCTTGTGACAGAACGATCACACACGGGCGTCCGCCGGTTCCAGGTCTGTGACCTGCGGTTCCGGTGAAAGCGGCGCCAGCCGGTGGCGCAGGACACGGGACGGCGTGGTGGGCGGGTGCTCCGCCGGGGCGGGTCGGGCCGGTGGACGGCTCGGACGGCGCGGTGGGCCCACTTCCCGGGAACGCCTGCGGGATGCCACCATGGAAGGGATCCGGGGACGCCGTCAGGGCGCCTCGAGATGACGAAGGAGCCGTTGGCCATGTCGCTTCAGGCTGCGCAGAACCAGTCCGCCACACCCCCCGCGGGTCCCGCTCCCGGTGCCGGCAAGGCCCTGTACGGAGGCCGGAGCACCCGCCGCATCACCGTCCACGACATCGCCGCCGCCAGCGAGCGCGGCGAGAAGTGGCCCATGCTCACCGCCTACGACGCGATGACCGCGTCCGTCTTCGACGAGGCCGGCATCCCGGTCATGCTGGTCGGCGACTCGATGGGCAACTGCCACCTCGGCTACGAGACGACGGTGCCCGTGACCATGGACGAGATGGCCATCCTCTCGGCAGCCGTCGTCCGGGGCACCAAGCGCGCCCTCATCGTGGCCGACCTGCCCTTCGGCGCGTACCAGGAGGGCCCGGTCCAGGCCCTGCGCAACGCCACCCGGCTCATCAAGGACGCCGGTGTGGGCGCGGTCAAGCTGGAGGGCGGCGAGCGCTCCCACGAGCAGATCCGGCTCCTGGTCGAGGCCGGGATCCCGGTCATGGGCCACATCGGCCTGACCCCGCAGTCCGTCAACGCCATGGGCTACCGGGTCCAGGGTCGGGGCGAGGAGGCGGCGCAGCAGCTGCTGCGCGACGCGAAGGCGGTGCAGGACGCGGGCGCGTTCGCCGTGGTCCTGGAGCTGGTGCCGGCCGAACTGGCGGCCGAGGTGACCCGCTCCCTGCACATCCCCACCGTCGGCATCGGCGCCGGGCCCGACACGGACGCGCAGGTGCTGGTCTACACCGACATGGTCGGGCTGACCGGCGGCAAGGTGCCGCGCTTCACGAAGCAGTACGCGAACATGCGTCAGGTGCTCGCCGACGCCGCCAAGGAGTACGCCGAAGAGGTCGTCGGCGGCACGTTCCCCGCGGCGGAGCACACGTTCCACTGACGCCCTGCTGACCACTGCCGCACCACCGACAGCCCGCCGACTTCCCCCATCGGCGGGCTGTCGCCCGTCACCGCCCTGAGCCGCGGCCCGTCCCTGTCCGCGCCCGGTCGTCGTCCCGCCGTCAGCGACATGTCGGTGACTTGTCGGTGGCGGCTGGTCTGATGGTCGCCATGAAGCAGAACAAGAACCTCAGAAGCGGCGCGAACGCCGTCGAGGTACGGGGGCTGGTCAAGCACTACGGCGCGACCAGGGCACTGGACGGTGTGGACCTCGACGTGCGCGAGGGCACCGTCCTCGGCGTGCTGGGTCCCAACGGCGCCGGCAAGACCACCCTCGTACGCTGCCTCTCCACGCTGATCCTGCCCGACGCCGGACACGCGGTCGTGGCGGGCTACGACGTGGTGCGGCAGCCCCGCCAGCTGCGCCGCACCATAGGCCTGACCGGGCAGTACGCCTCGGTCGACGAGAAGCTGTCCGGCTGGGAGAACCTCTACATGATCGGGCGGCTGCTCGATCTGTCCCGCAAGAAGGCCCGGTCGCGCGCCGACGAGCTGCTGGAGCGCTTCTCGCTCACCGACGCGGCGAGGAAGGCCGCGATGGACTACTCGGGCGGTATGCGGCGCCGGCTGGACCTGGCCGCGTCCATGATCGGGAGCCCGGCCGTCCTCTACCTGGACGAGCCGACGACGGGGCTCGACCCCCGTACCCGCAACGAGGTCTGGGACGAGGTGCAGCGGATGGTCGCGGAGGGGGCGACCGTGCTGCTCACCACCCAGTACATGGAGGAGGCGGAGCAGCTCGCCAGTGAGCTCACCGTCATCGACCACGGCAGGATCATCGCGCGCGGCGGCGTCGACGAGCTCAAGGCGAGGGTCGGCGGCCGCACCCTGCAGATCCGTCCCTCCGACCCGGCCGAACTGGCCGCGATGGCGCAGGCGCTGCGGGAGGCCGGTCTCGACGGCGTCGCGGGCGCCCAGGCGGTCCCGGACGAGGGTCTGCTCTACGTACCGATCCTCAGCGACGAGCAGCTGACGGCCGTCATCGGTCTGCTCGGTGTCCGGGGCTTCTCGCTCGCCCACGTCTCCACCGCGCTGCCCAGCCTGGACGAGGTGTTCCTGGCCATCACGGGCGACAAGGCCACCGTCACCGACACGACTCCCCAGGAGGTCGCGGCATGAGCACGACGACTTTGACGCCCGCCCCCGCGGACGCGCCCACGTCCGCGCCGGCCACGAAGCCGCATGACGAGGGCCGGATCGGGCTGCGGAGCAATCTGCGCCACATCGGGGCGCTGGTGCGGCGCAACCTGCTCCAGATCAAGAAGGATCCGGAGTCGATGTTCGACGCGCTCCTGATGCCGGTCATCTTCACTCTGCTGTTCGTGTACGTCTTCGGCGGCTCGGTCGGCGGCAGCATGGGCGGCGGCAGGCAGGAGTACCTCAACTACCTGATCCCCGGTCTGATGGCGATGATGGGCATGAACATCGCCATGGCGGTCGGCTCCGGTGTCAACGACGACTTCCGCAAGGGGGTCATGGACCGGTTCCGCACGATGCCGATCGCCCGCTCCTCGGTGCTCATCGCGAAGATCGTGGTCGAGCTCGGCCGGATGATGGTGGCAACGCTGATCCTGCTGGGCATGGGCTTCGCGCTCGGCATGGAGCTCCAGGAGTCCGTTCTCGGGCTGATCGGGGCGATCGTCCTGTCGGCCGCGTTCGGCGCCGCGATCATGTGGATCTTCATCCTGCTCGGACTGACCATGAAGACGGCACAGGCCGTGCAGGGCATGGGGATGCTCGTGCTGATGCCGCTCCAGTTCGGTTCGTCCATCTTCGCGCCGACCCGGACCATGCCCGGATGGCTCCAGACCTTCACCGACTACAACCCGCTGTCCAACCTGGCCGACGCGGCCCGCGCCCTCATGATGGGCGGCCCGCTCGCCCACTCGGTCTGGGTGACGCTCGGCTGGACCGTGGCCATCACCGCCGTGATGGCCCCGCTCGCGGTGTCCAAGTTCCGCAAGGCGTCCTGACGCCTACTCCGCGTACGCGTCGACGAGGGCGGTGGCCTCCTCCCGGGAGAGGCCGCCGCCCTCGGCGTACGCGGCCTCGTAGGCGGCGTCCCCGAGCACCCCGCGGGCCAGCTCCTCGGCAGCGGCGTAGTTGTCCCGCTCCATCGACGTCGGCACGTGCCCGTGCGGCAGCAGCGCCTGCCCGGCGGCCAGCAGCCGCGCCGCGAGGGCGGCCCGGCGCTCCCCGCCGAGCCCGGCCAGCGCCCGTGCCACGGTGACCAGGTGGATCACGCGCATCTGCGGCGCCACCATCTCGGACAGCCGGTCGTCGGCCCGCGCCAGCGCCTGACGGCTCCGGGCCAGGGAGTCCGCGTACCGCCCTTCCTGGCTGTCCAGCCATGCCGTGCCCCCCAGCACGAAGGCCTCGAAGACGCCCATGGACGCTGCCCCGAAGTCGTCGCGCAGCAGGTCGAGCTGCTCGCGGGACTCGACGGTCCGGCCGGACATGCCCAGCCACATGGCCAGGAAGAACCGGGCGAAAGCCGTCGCCTCGTGCCCCGCGTGCCGTCCCTCGGTGAGCACCCTCCGCAGGATCGCCTCGCCCTCCGCGCCGCGGCCGAGCTCGGTCAGTGCCGAGGCGTACCGGGTGCGGAGCACCAGCACCTGGGCCCTGGCGCCCAGTTTCTCGGCGTAGCCGATCGCGGCCTGGTAGTCCTCGGCCGCCCGGGTGTGGTCACCCGTCCTCTCACTGGCCTCGCCGCGCGAGGAGAGCGCCTCCGCAGCGCCCCAGTCGTCACCCAGGCGGCGGAAGATCTCCAGGCTCTCGTCGGCGTCCGCGAGGGCCTCGCCGGCCCAGTCGGGCCGGTTGGCCAGCACGTTGGCGCGCATCTGGAGCGCGCCGGCCAGCTCCCAGTCGTACCCGAGGTCCCGCGAGGCGCGGACCGTCTCGTCCAGCACCTGGCGCAGGAGGGAGAAGTCCCCGGTGAGCACGACGGCGAAGAACCAGAGCGCGCCCGGGCTGCGGCAGGTCTGCGGCTGGCCGGGGCGGTAGGTGGAGGCGATGGTCCGCAGGCGCTCCATGCCGGCCTCGTCGGTCCGGACGCCGATCCCGTGGTCCGTGGTCGCCATCCGGATCAGCGCCACCTGCCGCCGCGCCTCCTGCAGCAGTTCGGGACCCATGGGCGGCGGCGCGTCGGTGCAGCGTTCGGTGAGGGAGGGCGCGGTGGCACCGGGCACGGCGAACGGGTCGGGGCCGAGCGCGGCGACGGCGTCGGCCCACTGCAGGGCGTCGCCGCGCAGATCACGCATCTGCCAGTACCAGGCGAGCGAGAGCACGATGCAGAGCGACTCCTGCTCGTCACGAGCGGCCACGGCGTGCCGCAGGGCGGTGCGCAGGTTCTCGTACTCCCGCTGGAGCAGTTCGAGGGCGGCGAGCTGTCCGGCGCCACGGAGCGCGGGGTCGGTGGTACGGGCCAGTTCCCGGTAGAACACGAGGTGCTGCCGTTCGACGACGGGCCGCTCCCCCGCCTCGTCGAGCCGTTCGGCGGCGTACTCGCCGACGGTCTCCAGGAGGCGGTAGCGCATCCCCCCGTCGGCGGCGGGAGCGGCGACGACGAGGGACTTGTCGACGAGCGAGCCGAGCACCGCGGCGACGTCGCGGGCGTCCTGCGGCCGTTGCGCGCAGACCGCTTCGGCGGCGGCGAGTGTGCAGCCGCCCGAGAAGACCGAGAGCCGCCGCAGGGTGGTGCGTTCGTCCTCGTTCAGGAGGTCCCAGGACCAGTCGACGACCGCCCGCAGGGTCTGCTGGCGCGGCAGCACGGTGCGGCTGCCGCCGGTCAGCAGGCGGAAGCGGTCGTCGAGACGGTCGGCGATCTGGCGGGGGGTGAGCATCCGCAGCCGGGCGGCGGCCAGTTCGATGGCGAGCGGGAGCCCGTCGAGGCGGTGGCAGATCTCCGCGCAGGCCGTCGCCGTCCCCTCGTCCGGGTCGACCCGGAAGCCGGCCAGCGCGGCGGCGCCGCGCTCGGCGAGCAGACGCAGGGCCATCGCGTCGGGCAGCGGGTCGACCGGCCGGACGAACTCGCCCGGTACGCCGAGGGGCTCCCGGCTGGTCGCGAGGACGGTGAGCCCGGGGCAACGGGTCAGCAGGTGGTCGACGAGGGCCGCGGCTGCCTCGACGACGTGTTCGCAGTTGTCCAGGAGCAGGAGCATCCGCCGCCCGGAGCAGTGTTCGGTGAGCCGGGCGAGCGGCTCGCCCGCACTCCGTTCCGCGGCCCTGAGCTCCTCGGCGCCCGCTCCGCGCAGCACGGTCTCACGACCGCCGAGCGCGGTGAGGACGGCCTCCGGCACCGCGTCCGGATCGTCGACCGGAGCGAGCTCGGCCAGCCATACGCCGTCCGGCCAGACGGCCGGGCCGGCGGACTCGGCCGCCTCCTGCGACAGCCTGGTCTTGCCCGCGCCGCCGGGGCCGAGGAGGGTGACCAGCCGGGCCCGGTCCAGGTCGGCGCGCAGATCCGCGATGTCCGCCTCCCGTCCGACGAAGCTGGTGAGCCGGGCCCGCAGATTGCCCGGCCGTGCGGGCAGGGGCGTGGGAGCGGGGGGCTCGGCGGGCGGGTCCTGGTGCAGGAGTGCCTCGTACAGACCGCGCAGCACGGGTCCCGGGTCGGTCCCCAGCCGTTCGGCGAGCAGGCCGCGCACCTCTTCGTACGCGGCGAGGGCCTGCGCGGTGCGTCCGGCGTCCCGCAGCGCCCTGATGCGGAGGGCCTGCAGGTGTTCGTCCAGCGGGTGGCCGGCGCAGAGTCCGGCGAGTTCGGGCAGGGCGTGGACGGCGCGGCCCTGCGCGAGGACGGCCTCGATCCGGGCGCGGCGGACGTCGAGGCGCCTGTCCTCCAGGCGGGCCGCGGCCACGGCGCGGTCGGGCAGGTCGGCGAGCGCGGGTCCGCGCCACAGGGCGAGCGCGTCGTCGAGGAGGGTGGCCGCCCGCACCGCGTCGCCCTCGTCGAGGGCCCGGAGGCCCTCCCCCGCGAGCCGCTCGAAGCGGTGCAGGTCCACGGTGTCCGGGTCGGCGGCGAGCCGGTAGCCGTTCGTGTCCGACGCGACGGCGTCCCGGCCCAGCGCGCGCCTGAGGCGGCCCACGAGTGCCTGCAGAGCGCCCAGGGCGTCGGCGGGCGGTCCACCGTCCCAGACCTCGTCGACGAGCACCCGGGCCGGGACCGTACGGCCCGGGCGCAGGGCGAGCACGGTGAGCAGGGCGCGCAGCCGCGCTCCGCCGAGGGCGACGGCCGTTCCGTCGGCGCGGAGGGCGCGGGTGGTACCGAGGATGCCGTAGTGCACGCGCCCATTGTCCGTGACGGCTGCCTCCTGCGAGGAACCACCACCTCTCGTGGGACGTTCCCGCCGTGCCACCCGTACCCTCGGGGGCCACGAGCCGTCCAGCCCCGGGAGTGCCGCCGATGACCACCGCGTTCCGTCGTCCCAGCGACCGGCGGGTCAGCCCGGTCTTCCTCGGCATCGCCGCCGTCATGGCCGTCTCGGGCTGGGCGGTGTGGACGGAGTTCGCGGAGCAGACCGGCTTCGCGGTCTTCCTCTTCGTCACCGCGGGCTGGATCGTGTCGCTCTGCCTGCACGAGTACGCGCACGCGCGCACCGCTCTGCACAGCGGCGACATCTCGATCGGGGCGAAGGGCTATCTGACCCTCAACCCGCTCAAGTACACCCACGCCCTGCTGAGCATCGTGCTTCCGGTGCTGTTCGTGATCATGGGCGGCATCGGTCTGCCGGGCGGGGCGGTCTACATCGAGCGGGGCCGCGTCAGAGGGCGGTGGAAGCACAGCCTCATCTCGGCGGCCGGCCCTCTGACGAACGTGCTGTTCGCCGTCGTCTGCACGGCGCCGTTCTGGCTGGGCGCCCTCGACGGCGTCCCGCTGTCGTTCCGGTTCGCGCTGGCGTTCCTGGCCCTGCTCCAGGTGACGGCGGCGATCCTCAACTCCCTACCGGTCCCGGGGCTCGACGGCTACGGCGTGATCGAGCCGTGGCTCTCGTCCCGGATCCGGCGGCAGGTCGAGCCGTTCGCGCCGTTCGGGCTGATCGCGGTCTTCGCGCTCCTGTGGATCCCGGAGGTCAACGGGGTCTTCTTCGACGCGGTGGACGCGCTGCTGCGCGGCCTGGGCGTCAGTGAGGTGGAGACGTACTGCGGGCTCGACAGCTACCGCTTCTGGCAGGAGTGGTTCGGCGACCAGGACCCGGGCTGCGCCCAGGTCCGCTGACGCGCGGCGGCCGTCAGGCGGTGGCGCCGGACTCCGCCTTGCGCTTGCGGAGGTAGAACCACGCCATGTTGGAGGAGAGACCGGCCAGCAGGATCCACACGACGCCCAGCAGGACGCTGCCCTGGACGAAGGAGACCACGGCCGCGGCGACGGCGAGGACGAAGACGATGCTGGCGTAGAGGGCGAGGCGGGGCATGAGGGCGTGTGCTCCTGTCCGGGGGCGGTGCGCGTTCCCGTCCAGTGTCCCTCATGCCCGATTCGGCTCCGGGCACGGGCTCACACGTCGGTGGTACGCAGCCCCGCGTGTGCCTTGTAGCGGCGGTTGACGGAGATCAGGTTCGCCACCAGCGACTCGACCTGGTGGGCGTTGCGCAGCCGGCCGGCGAAGATGCCGCGCATGCCGGGGATGCGGCTCGCGAGCGCCTGCACGATGTCGGTGTCGGCGCGCGCCTCGCCCAGCACCATGACGTCGGTGTCGATCTCCTCGATCCCCTCGTCCTGGAGGAGCACCGCCGACAGGTGGTGGAAGGCGGCGGTGACCCGGGAGCCGGGCAGCAGGGCGGCGGCCTGCTCGGCGGCGCTGCCCTCCTCGGGCTTGAGGGCGTAGGCGCCCTTCTTGTCGAAGCCGAGCGGGTTCACGCAGTCGACGACGAGCTTTCCGGTGAGCTCCTCGCGCAGGGACTCGAGCGTCCTGGCGTGTCCGTCCCACGGCACGGCGACGATCACGACGTCGCTGCGGCGCGCGCACTCCGCGTTGTCCGCGCCCTGGACGCCGTGGCCGAGCTCGGCGGCGGCCGCCTCGGCGCGGTCGGCGGCACGCGAGCCGATGACGACCTTCTGTCCGGCGCGGGCGAAGCGGTAGGCGAGGCCGCGGCCCTGGGGGCCTGTTCCGCCGAGTACGCCCACGGTCAGACCGGAGACGTCGGGGAGGTCCCAGGGGTCCCTGGCGGGCGGCTTGGGGGCGCTTCCACTGTCATTCGTAGTCATGGCGCCGACCCTACTGCCAGGTAGGGGAAGCGGGACTCCCACCTCGTCGCTCCGGGACCCACGTCACGACGGAAGGGGCAAGGGGCTCCCGTCCGGGTGGATTACCGCGATCATGCCGCCGGACGGCCCGGGGCACGGGCATGATGCCGGGCCATGGATGCCGTACGTGTCGCCCTGCTGCGTGACGTGCTCGCCGGGACGGAGTGGCCCGCGGCGGCCCGGGGGTTCGCCCGGGCCCTGCGGTCGTCGGTCGTCCCGCAGGGCGGCGGACTGCTGCTGGTGGGGACCGAGGTCTACGAGCCGTGGCACATGGCGGCCCACCTGGTGGACGAGTCGACGTGGTCGGGCCTGCCGCAGCTCCGGCCCACGCTCGTACGCCACCGGGTGGAGCCGGGCGATCCGGCGCACCTCGCCGTCGGACTCGGCCGGATCGAGGCGGCCGGCCGCGGCGAGACGCTGCTGCTGGTCGCCCCCGGGCGGGCCGACGGCGGCCTCCTCGAACGCGTGCACGACGCACGTCGCTCAGGAGCCACCGTGCTCACCCTGGACGGCGGCGACCCGGAGGTGCGGGGCCTCGCCCACGAGGCGCTCACGGTCACGGACGAGGACGAGGTCGACCTGGACACGGTCCAGCACCTGGTCAGCGCGGCGGCGGGAGAGAACGTCGCCCCGTCCTCCCGGGGCCGCCGCACGTTCCGCGACCGCCTCTCCCGCCTGGCCGACCAGCTGACCGCCCCACCGCCGGCCCGCTGGTGACAGGCCGGCCCGCGCCCCTCACCGGCGTGCGGCAAGGGGCGCGGGCGGGGGCCGGGCGGCCGGCGGTGCCGGTCAGTCCGGCGTCCCGTCCGCCCCGCCGGCCGAGCGGTCGTGCCACTTCGGGTCGTTCTCCCACGCGGAGTTCCGCTCACGCGCCGTGTCCATCGCGCGCTGAGCCTCCCCCGGGGTGGCGTACGGGCCGAACCGGTCCTTTCCGGGGCACTCGGGGCCCTCCTCGACCGAGCTGTGCTCCAGGCAGTAATACCATTCGCCCGGTTTGCCCACCGTGCGTTTCTTGAACAGGGCCATCGCGGGATCCTTTCCTCGTTGCCATCGTGCCCCGAGGTCGCTGGTTAGACTCGCTGACATGTCTGGCCAGTCGCTTCTCGCACCAGGGGAGATCACTCCCGTCCGTTCCGTTCCCGGAAGGATCCGGCGCCCCGAGTACGTGGGGAAGCCCGCTCCCACGCCGTACACCGGCCCGGAGGTCCAGGACTCCGACACCGTGGAGCGCATGCGGATCGCGGGCCGCATCGCGGCCCGGGCGATGGAGGCGGCCGCCGAACGCATCGCCCCGGGGGTCACCACGGACGAACTCGACAGGGTCGCCCACGAGTTCATGCTGGACCACGGAGCCTACCCCTCGACCCTCGGCTACCGGGGCTTCCCGAAGTCGCTCTGCACCTCGGTGAACGAGGTCATCTGCCACGGCATCCCGGACTCGACCGTGCTGCGGGACGGCGACATCGTGAACCTCGACGTCACGGCGTACATCGACGGCGTGCACGGCGACAACAACGCCACCTACCTCTGCGGCGACGTCGACGAGGAGTCCCGGCTCCTCGTGGAGCGCACCCGGGAGTCACTGAACCGCGCCATCAAGGCGGTGCGGCCCGGACGGCAGATCAACGTGATCGGGCGCGTCATCGAGTCGTACGCGAAGCGGTTCGGCTACGGGGTGGTGCGGGACTTCACGGGGCACGGGATCAACTCCTCGTTCCACTCCGGCCTGATCATCCCGCACTACGACAGCCCGCAGGCGACGACCGTGATGCAGCCGGGGATGACGTTCACCATCGAGCCGATGCTGACGCTCGGGACCCATGACTACGACATGTGGGACGACGGCTGGACCGTGGTGACGAAGGACCGGAAGCGGACCGCGCAGTTCGAGCACACACTGGTGGTGACCGAAACCGGCGCGGACATCCTGACACTGCCGTGAAGGACGCCCCCACGGGCACCCTTACCGACAGATGGTCGGGAACCTGTTGACTTAGGTATACCTAAGCAGGAGGATCGGCGTATCGGTGCGCGGCGGCGTGTCCAGCTGCTGCCGGTAGACACGTTTCTGTCCGGACTTCCCCGTCCCCCTCGGTCCCCGGAGGCCCGCCTTGGACTCGACCGCCACCACCACGCCCTTCTCGACCCTGATCCGCACCGCTTCGCACGAGCAGCACACGGAGGCGGAGTCCTCGTCCTTCATGAGCGACATGCTCGGCGGGCGGCTGGGGGTCGACGCGTACACGCGGTACACCGAGCAGCTCTGGTTCGTCTACCGGGCGCTGGAGGAGGGCGCGCACGCCCTGCGCGAGGACCCTGTCGCCGGGCCCTTCATCCAGGCGGAGCTCATGCGCACGGCCGAGCTGGAGCGCGACCTCACCCATCTGCGGGGCGAGGGGTGGCGCGAGGGTCTTCAGCCGCTGCCCGCGACCGCCGCGTACGCCGCGCGGGTCGCCGAGTGTGCCCGTGAGTGGCCGGCCGGGTACATAGCGCACCACTACACCCGCTACCTGGGCGATCTCTCGGGCGGCCAGATCATCCGTGGCACGGCGGAGAAGACCTGGGGCTTCGAGCGCAAGGGGGACGGGGTGCGGTTCTACGTGTTCGAGCAGATCCCCAACCCCGCCGCCTTCAAGCGGGAGTACCGGGAGCTGCTGGACGCGGTGGACGCCGACGACCTGGAGAAGCAGCGCATCGTCGACGAGTGCAAGCACGCCTTCGCGCTGAACACCGCCGTCTTCCGTGAGCTCGGCGAGGCCTTCCCGCTCAGCGCGTAGGACGACCGCCGTACCGAGGCGGCGGCGGCCGGCGGTTCAGGAGGCGACCAGCAGGCGGACCCGCCCTCCCACCTCCATCGTGCCGTCCGGGGCGGGCGCGGTGAGGATCTGGGAGCCGCGTCCCTGGGTGATGTTGAGGGCCCGGCCGAGCTCGGCGCTCAGCAGCATGGCCGCGGCGCCGGTCGCCTCGTCCTCGTCGATGCCGTCGTCACGCCGGGGGAAGGCCCGCGCCCGCACCCGGCCGGCGGCCTCGTCCTCCCAGGCCCAGACGTAGAGCCAGCCCTCGCCGGGCGGCGGTCCCGTCAGCGCCTCGACCTCCGCGACCGACGCGTACCGTTCCAGCGCCCTCGGCGGCGCCCATTCCGGGCGGGCCGTGATCCACGTGAACTCACCGTCCTGGTGTGCGGTCACATCCCCCACGGGCAGCTCGAGCACCTCCAGGTCGAGCAGCCAGGCGGCGCCGACGAGCGGGTGTCCCGCGAACGGGAGCCGCTGTCCGGGTGTGCGGATGTCGACGGTCCCGCGCTCCGGGTCGTCCACGAACACCGTCTCGCTGAAGCCGAGTTTCCGCGCGAGCGCCTGCCGGGAATCGTTGTCGGGATACCTGCGCCCGTCGCGCACGACGCCGAGCGCGTTGCCGTGGCGGCCGTCCGGGCCGCAGAACACACGTAGTACGTCGATGCCTTCGGGTACGTCGAAGTCGTTCACATGCGCATTCAAGCACCGCGCGGGACCCCGCGACGGCACGGAAGCCGGTGCCGGCCGTTCCTCAGGTCACGGTGCGGGCGCTGTATCTCATCCCCGCGCTCGCGCTGTTCCTCGCCCCGGTAGGGTTCAGGCGGTCAGTGCGGACGACGGATCAGAAGGCGCAGAAGGCAACGGATGAGAAGGCTGGGTCGACTGGCGGCGGGGCTCGCGACGGCGACGGTACTGGTCGTGACGGCGAGCGGCTGCGTGACGGTGCACGGTGAACTGGAAGTCGTGCCGGGGGCGACGGAGGCCGAGGCCGCGAAGGCCCTCGAGGACTTCACCGTCGCGTACAACAAGGCGGACAAGGCGTACGATCCGGCGCTCGACGCCGACCGGGTGACCGGTTCGCTCGGCGCGATCAACCAGGCGGGCCTGGTCGCGCGGCAGAAGATCAGCCCGGGGGGCAACGCGCGGCACGTGCCACTGGAGCTGACCGACGCCTCCTACGCCATCCCCAAGAAGGCGGGCTGGCCGCGCTGGTTCCTCGCGGACACCGACTCCAACCGCGACCAGGACAGCGGGAAGCAGGACACCCGCTGGCTGCTGACGTTCGTCCGCACCGGTCCGGACGCGCCGTGGAAGGTCTCCTACCTGGCCGTCGCCTCCTCCGCCGAGGTGCCCAAGTTCAGCAAGGACGCCGACGGCTGGGCGCGGCCCGTGCCCTCCGAGGACACGGACGCCACGCTGGCCACCCCGCCGGCGGACCTGAGCACCACGTACACGGACTACCTCAGGGACGGCGCGCCGGACGTCTTCGCCCCGGGGACGATGACCTCGGGCTGGCGGGAGGCGAGGAAGAACACCCGCCGGGCGGGCTTCTCCTACCAGTACGTCGACCAGGCGCTGGACTCCGGGACGTTCGCGCCGCTGGGCCTGACGACGGAGGACGGCGGGGCCCTGGTCTTCTTCAGCAGCAGGCACTTCGAGCGGCAGACCGCGGCGAAGGGTCTGCGGCCGACGGTCACGAAGGACGTGCGGGCGCTGCTGACCGGAGAGGTGAAGAGCACCCTCACCAAGGAGCGGGTGTCGAGCCAGCTGGTCTACGTACCCAGGAAGGGCGCGGGGAGCGCGGAGGCGACGGAGGGCAGGGTGCGCGTGCTGAACCGGCTGCCCGGCCTGGTCGCGGCCCAGGGCTCCTGACCGTCCCGGCCGGGTCGGCGGCGCTCGTCGCGGGCCGTCCGACGGCGGCGCGGGACCTTCCGATGCCGGCTGGGCCCGCCCGGGGGTGCGCGTCCGGCGGACGCGCGGACGGGCCACCGGAGCGCGCGGGCGTTCAGCGGCTGAGCGGCCAGGCCACCGCATCGTGGTCGAGGTCGTTCGCGTCGGCGGTGTCCGCGTACTGCGCGCAGGCGTCGGTGAGTGTCTCGAGCAGGGTCAGCGGGTCGGGCAGCGGGTTCTCCGGGCCCCGGATCCAGTGCACGTCCAGCTCACCCGGGAGGCGTGCGGGCGGCAGGAGGACGTAGCTGCCGCGGCAGTGCCAGCGGAGCCCCGGATGCTCGTCCATGGTCTCGGGGTGGCAGTCCAGCTCGCACGGCCACCACTCGTCCTCGTCCTCAGGGGTGCCGCGGGTGGCGGTGAAGAAGAGCATCCTGTCGGTGCCGGACTGGGCCACCGGCCCGACCTCGATGTCCGCCGCGAGCAGCCGCTCCAGGGCCGCGCGCCCTGCCGCGAGGGGGACGTCCAGGACGTCGTGGATGGCGCCCGTCGCCGTGATGAAGTTGGCCAGCGGCTGGTTGGCCGCCCAGCGCTCGATCTGGGCACGGTCGGTCGTGGACTGCGTCTGCCAGGCGAACGAGAGCGGATGCCTCGCCGGGGTGGGGCAGCCGATCCGTTCGCACGAACACTGGTAGCCGGACGGATGCGCGGCGGGTGAGATGGGCATCCCCGCCTCGGCGACGGCCAGGAGCAGCTCCAGCCGCGCCGCGTCGTCGGCCTCCGGCTGTGTCTTCGGCCGCCTGCGCAGCCACTGGGAAATCCTGCCCTCTGTGCCGCGATAGCGGCCGGAATCGGCGGCGCCCATCTATCCCCTCACCTCAGCGGTTACCTCTCCATCGTCCCACCATCCTGCTCCCCGGGTGGCCGGAGTTCCCAAGCGGGGTGCCCGGGCCGTCGCACACGGGCCGGCGCACTCGTACGGAATGTCACGGAATGCGCGTACGGATCATGGCCGGATCAGGAGCCCGCGCAGGGCGTGGCCGGTGACCGCGTCCGCGTGGGTGCGGGCGAGCGGAAGCGTTCTCAGCAGCCGTCGGTGGGTGAGCGGGGCGATCATGGCTCCGGCGCGATGCGGGGATCGACGTCCGCGCGTACCTCTCCCGCCTCCTGCGTCGCGCGCAGGCGTGTGACATACGACCCGCAGCCGGGGGTCGAGGAGAGGCGGGCGGATCACGCCCCCGGCGCCGGGTCGCTCGGGCGGCTGGAGCCGGGTGTCCGGTGAGGTGACATCCGGCCACCTTGAGCACGCGCGGCCCGGAACGTGCCGTCCCGTCCATGGCCCCGCCGTCACGGGCGAACCACCCGAACGGATCACAGCGCGGCGGCCCGGTCCGGCGCACCATGAAGGCACGCACCCACCCCGTGCGCATCCCACCGTTCCGCGGCCCGGCCGCCGTTCGTGAGGAGCCTGCATTGACCCGTGACGCCACCCCTCGTCGCTACCTGATGTGCGCCCCGGCCCACTTCCAGGTCACGTACTCCATCAACCCGTGGATGGATCCGTCCAAACCCGTGGACCTGCCGCTGGCCACGACCCAGTGGGAGGACCTGCGCGACCGCTACCGCTCGCTCGGCCACACCGTGGAACTCCTCACCCCCCGCCCCGATCTGCCGGACATGGTGTTCGCCGCGAACGGGGCCACCGTGATCGACGGCCGGGTGCTCGGCGCCCTGTTCGCCTACCGGGAGCGGTACGCGGAGGCCGAGGCGCACCGGGAGTGGTTCCGCGCGAACGGCTTCACCGAGATCCACGAGCCGGCCCACGTCAACGAGGGCGAGGGTGACTTCGCCGTGACCGCCTCCTACGTGCTGGCGGGGCGGGGCTTCCGTTCGAGTCCGCTCTCCCACGACGAGGCCCAGGAGTTCTTCGGGCGCCCGGTGATCGGCCTGGACCTGGTGGACCCGCGCTACTACCACCTGGACACGGCGCTGTGCGTGCTCGACGACGCGGCCGACGAGATCATGTACTACCCCGGGGCCTTCTCTCCGGGCAGCCGGTCCGTGCTGGCCCGGCTCTTCCCGGACGCGCTGCTGGCCGAGGAGGCGGACGCCGCCTCGCTGGGTCTCAACGCGGTCAGTGACGGACGGCACGTCCTGCTCCCCCAGGCCGCCGTGGGTCTCTTCGACCCCCTGCGCGACCGGGGATTCGACCCGGTCCCCATGGATCTGGGCGAGCTGCTCAAGGGGGGCGGCAGCGTGAAGTGCTGCACCCAGGAGCTGCGGGCCTGAAGCCGCCGGGACCCCGCTCCGGGAGCCTCACGTCCACCGGCGGCCTCCCGGAGCACCGTCGGGTGCGCCCGGCCCTCCCTCTAATGGATCCAGAGTTCCCTTAAGGTCGCTCTCCTGGTACCGTTCGCCTCAACTTAACGGAACGCTGGACCCATTAGGAGTAGCTGTGGACCTCTCCCGTGTACGACGTGCCGCCGTTCCCCTCGCCGCCGGTTCCCTCGCCGTCGGCATCCTCGCGGGTCCGGGCCAGGCCGCCCCCGCCCCGGTCGGCTGGACCGCGGCCTGGGGCGCGTCCCCGCAGGCCCCCAGCACCGGCTTCACACCCAACTGGTCGCAGGAGGGCTTCTCCGGCCAGTCCGTGCGCCAGGTCGTGCGGGTCACCGAGGACGGGGACCTGGTCCGGATCCGGCTCTCCAACAGGTACGGCACCTCCCCGCTGCACGTCACCGGCGCGACGATCGCCAGGACCGCGCGGGGCGCGGCAGTCGAGGAGGGGTCCGTCCGACGCCTCACCTTCGACGGCAGGGCGTCCACCCGCATCCTGGCGCACGGTGAGCTGCGCGGCGACGCGGTGGCGATGGACCTGAAGAGGCTGGAGTCGGTGACGGTCACCCTCTACCTGGCGGGGACGACGGGCCCCGCCACCTTCCACTCGCAGGGCTGGACCGACAGCTACCGGGCGCAGGGCGACCACCGGGCCGACACGACGGGCGCCGCGTACACCGGCAGGACCCGGTCCTGGTACTACCTCTCCGGCATCGAGGTCGGCCGCGCGAAGGGCGGGCCCTCCGTCCGGCGGGCCGGGGAGTCCGAGGACGGCGTCGTCGTGTTCGGGGACTCCATCACCGACGGATTCGGCTCCACACCGAACGCGGACCGGCGCTACTCCGACGCCCTGGCCGAGCTGACGGGGCGGCCGGTCGTCAACCAGGGCATAGGCGGCAACCTCGTGCTCAACGACTCGGCCTGGTACGGCGAACGCGCCACCGCCCGCTTCGGGCGCGACGTCCTCGACCAGCCGGGCGCCTCCACGGTCGTCATCCTCGAAGGGGTCAACGACATCGGCTTCAGCGAGGCGGCCAGGGGACCCAACCCGCCCGCCACGTACAAGCCCGCCCCCGTGGTCACGACCGCCGAACTCGTCGCCGGCTACCGCGAGCTCATCGACGCCGCGCACGACAAGGGCCTGAAGGCCGTCGGGGCGACCCTGCTGCCGCTCAAGGGCTCCGACCACTGGGGCCCGCACGCGGCGCGGGTCAGCGACGAGGTCAACGAATGGATCCGGCATTCCGGGGAGTTCGACGCGTACGCCGACTTCGACAAGGCACTCGCCTCGCCGTCCGACCCGGACCGCCTCCACCCCGCCTACGACCACGGGGACGCCCTGCACCCCAACGACGCGGGTTACCGGGTGATGGCGCGGGAGGTGGCCGAGGTCCTCGGGAGGTGACGGCCCACGGCCCACGGCTCCCCGTGCGCGGTCACCGGCTACGCGCCACCGGGTCCCTCCGGTGCGCCGGCCGGGGGCCACGGGTCACCCCACGCGGTGTCCCGGGCGGCACGGTAGAGAGTCCCGTGCCGCTTGGTGACCGTGGTGCGCCGGAGGCCCTCGTCCCTCGTGCACAGCTCCAGCAGCACCTGCCCCTTGCGGATCTGCGGCCTGCGGATGACGCGGGCGGCGGCCGGGACGGTGGCGAACCGGGTCGCCACGACGTAGCTGAACTTCTCGTCCTCGTGGCTGAGCGAGCCGCCCTTGACCTGCCGGTGCAGGGACGAGCGGCTGACCCGCGCCGAGAAGTGGCACCAGTCCGAGCCGCGCTCGATGGGGCAGGCGTCGTCGTGCGGGCAGGGCGCGGCGACGGTCAGGCCGGCGGCGATCAGCCGGTCGCGGGCCTCGATGATCCGGTCGTAGCCGTCCGGGGTGCCGGGCTCCACGATCACCACGGCCTGCGCGGCCGCCGCGGCGGTGTCCACGACCGCGGCCCGGTCCCCGGCCGTCAGCTCCTTGAGCACGTACGAGACGGTCACCAGGTCCGTGGGCGACGGAGCCGGTGACGTGCCGATCCTCGCCCGTTCCCAGGTGGCGGCCCGCAGGGCGGGGACGCCGGAGACCTCGGCCAGCTCGCGGCCGAGCGCGAGGGCGGGTTCGGACCAGTCCAGGACGGTCGTACGAGGCCCTTCCCAGGCCCCCGCGACCGCCCAGCTCGCCGCCCCGGTGCCGCCCCCGATGTCGGTGTGGGTGGCGGGCACCCAGTCCGGCGCGGCGTCGCGGAGTGCGGCGAGGCAGGACCGTACGGCCTCGAACGTCGCGGGCATCCGGTAGGCGGCGTACGCGGCGACGTCCGAGCGGTCCCGGAGGATCGGGGCGTCGGTGGGGGTGGTCCCGCGATAGCTGGCGATCAGCCGGTCTACGGCCTGCGCGGCCTGCTTCGGCGGCAGCCCGTCGAGCAGGGCGGCCAGCGCCGCGCGCAGGGCTTCCGCGGTGGGGAGGGTGGCGTTCACCGCCGAATCGTACGCGCAGCGGACCCTTCGTCCGCAGCCCGGTGCTCCGGCACGGAACCGGGACGGAACGGCTACGGAACCGAACTCCTCTTCGC
Organism: Streptomyces sp. ALB3; assembly: GCF_044385685.1. NCBI lineage: Bacteria > Bacillati > Actinomycetota > Actinomycetes > Kitasatosporales > Streptomycetaceae > Streptomyces > Streptomyces sp. ALB3. Next base: position 184,683 of record NZ_JBISCE010000038.1, read on the forward strand.
CACCGGCCCGTTGCTACGCTGACCGGCGCCGCATCGGGGATTGCTCAGGAATTCGCTCATCCGGGGGGACCATGGGACGCAGGATCGTGCGCCTGGCGCTGGTGGGCGGGGTGCTCGTCCTCGCCCTGTTGCTTCTGCTGGCGACCTGCGGGGGCGGTGGGGGCGGTGGGGGCGGTGGGGGCGGCACCGCCGACGACGACCGGCCGGAGAAACCGGCCAGGAGGAGCGCCGCCGGCCCCGTGACGCGGCTGACCGTTCCTCCGGAGTACACGACCCGGCGCGGCTGGGAGGTCGTCGGCGCGGGGCCCGAGTACGCCGTCTCGCACACGACGGGCCGGCTCGCCTACCTGGAGGAGGCGTCCGGCCACCGCTTCCGGCTGCGGACCCTCGACACGGAGACCGGGCGGGCCGCCTGGAGCGGCGAGGCCTGGCGGCCCGCCGGCCCGCTCGGCGTCCCGGCCCTGCTCACGGTCGCCAAGGACGACCGGCAGTTCTTCGTCACCTGGTCCTACGGGAGGGCCGGCGACGGGCTCACGCCGGCCGGGACCTTCGTGTCCCTCGACGTGTACGACGTGATCGACGGGGAGCGCCGCCGCGTCGAGGTGCCCTGGACCGGTGCGCCGGTCGTCACGGCGACCGGCCCGGGGGTCCTGATCACCGACGGCGGGGCGAACAGCGCGGTCGTGGACCCGGTCAGCGGTGCGGTGTCGGAGATCGCAGCGTCGGCGGTGGCGTACCCCAGGGGCTGCACGGCCTGCAAGCAGCTCACCGAGGTGCGGGGCCAGACGGCGCAGGGCCTGCTGCTGAGCGGGGTACGCGAGTTCTGGGTGCGCGGCGGCTGGTTCAGCAGGAAGACCGCGCCGAAGGGCGCGAACCCGGCGACCGGGGTGCCGACCTCCGTGGCACCGGGGCTGATCCTGGCGAAGTGGCGGCTGGCCGAGGGTGCGAAGCGGGCCGCCACCCACCGGATGTGGACGGTCCACGACGCGGTGAGCGGCAAGCCCGTCGTCTCGGTGGAGTGCCACGCGCCGGCCATCGAGCCGGGACGGTATCCGCAGGCCGTCGTCTCACCCTCGGGGGAGTACCTGGTCGCCGGGAACCTGGCCTTCGACCTGGAGGCGAGGAAGGGCTTCTGCTTCGAGGAGGAGGACGGGTCGGCGCGGCTGACGCTCGCGTCGGTGACGGACGGGGGCAGTGCCTACGGCTCGACGAACGCGCGCGACGCGGACGAGGCGCTGGACGGCGAAGGGGGCGGCCCGGTCAGGGTGAGCCTCACGGCCTGGGACGTCGAGGCGCTCCCGCCGAACACGCGGCTGCCGGAGGCGGAGACCTCCGGCGTCGGTGTCTTCCGCTGGACGGACCGCGAGGACAGGCTGCATCTCCTGGGCTACCCGCGGGTGGGCTGAACCGTCCGGGACCGCCCCCGCCGCCGGCGCCGACCCGGAGCAGCTGCGGAGCCGGACCCGCGCCACCCGGCCGCCCGCGCGCGGGGCCGCGCAGCGGTACCGCCACGCCCCCTCCCGGCGGGGCCGTTCGGCGCCCGGCGAACGGCTACCGGGCGGCGTCCGCGTTCCGCCACGGCCTGCACAGCACGAGGAAGCACACCACGGCGGACAGTGCGCAGACCACCTGCACCACGGCCATCGGCACGGCGGTCCGTTCACCGGCGATTCCCACCAGGGGGGAGGCGACGGCGCCGATCAGGAACTGGGACGTCCCCAGCAGCGCGGAGGCGGAGCCGGCCGCGTGCCTGGTGCGCATCAGCGCCTGGGTGTTGGTGTTGGGCATCGCCAGGCCCATGGCGGACATGAGCACGAACAGCCCGGCGGCCACGGGCAGCAGGCCGACCTCGCCGAAGACCCCGGAGGTCATCAGCAGCAGGGCGACGGCGGCCACGGAGATCACGGCGAGCCCGAAGCCGAGCGCCTTGTCCAGGCTCACCCGTCCGACGAGCAGCTTGCCGTTGATCTGGCCGACGGCGATCAGCCCTACGGAGTTGATCCCGAAGAGCAGGCTGAAGGTCTGCGGCGAGGCACCGTAGATCTCCTGGACGACGAACGGGGACGCGCTCACGTAGGCGAAGAGCGCGGCGAAGGCGAGACTGCCCGCGATCATGTAACCGGTGAACACCCGGTCGGCCAGCAGACCGCGCATGGTGCGCAGCGCGTCGCCGACACCACCGGTGTGCCGCTGTGCGACGGGAAGCGTCTCGTGGAGCCACTTCCAGACGACGAGGGTGAGCAGGACGCCGACGAGGGTGAGGACGACGAAGATGCCGCGCCAGTCGGTGAACTGCAGGACCTGACCGCCGATCACGGGCGCGATGACGGGCGCGACTCCCGAGATCAGCATCAGGGTGGAGAAGAACCGCGCCATCTCGTCACCGTCGTACAGGTCACGTACGACGGCCCGGGAGATCACGATGCCGGCGGCGCCGGCCAGACCCTGGAGGAGGCGGAATCCGATGAGGAGTTCCGCGGTGGGGGCGACGGCGCAGATCGCGGTGGCGATCACGTAGACGACCATGCCGAGGAGCAGCGGGGTGCGCCGGCCCCAGCGGTCGCTCATGGGTCCGACGACGAGCTGGCCGAGCGCCATGCCCAGGAGGCAGGCCGTCAGGGTGAGCTGGACGGTCGCGGCCGGTGCGTGCAGCGCGTCGGTGACCTCCGGGAGCGCCGGGAGGTACATGTCCATGGAGAGGGGTGGCAGGGCGGTGAGCCCGCCCAGCACCAGGGTGACCAGAAGTCCGGCGCGCCGCGCGGTGGTCGTGGAGGTGGCCGGGACACCCGGCGCTGTGAGGGTCGGAACGGCCGGGACACCCGCAGCGGTGGGGGTGGCGGTGGCCTGGGCGACGAATGCGTCGCCCTTGCTGCTCGTCGGTATGTGCTCGTGTTCTCGCTGGGCCCGGCTCACGCCGCTGTCCGGCATCCTTGTCTCCGCTTCGTTGAATCCGCATCTATGCTCTCAGGTCAGTCGTAGTGGTCGATACCTGATTTTGCGTAGGGGCGGGCGGGCATGAGCGGGACTGTGCGTTGGGGTGTACTGGCGACGGGCGGCATAGCCGCGACCTTCACGGGGGACCTCCTGGCGATGAAGGACTCCGGGGCCGAGGTGGTGGCGGTCGCGTCCCGCGCCGAGGCCTCCGCGAGGGCGTTCGCCGAACGCTTCGGGATCGAGCGGGCGTACGGCAGCTGGGCGGAGCTCGTCGCCGACGACTCCGTCGACGTCGTGTACGTCGCCACCCCGCACTCCGCGCACCGGGAGGCGGCAGGGCTCGCGCTGGAGGCCGGCAAGCACGTGCTGTGCGAGAAGGCGTTCACGCTCAACGAGCGTGAGGCGCGGGAGCTGGTGGACCTGGCCCGGGAGCGCGGGCTGTTCCTGATGGAAGCCATGTGGACGTACTGCAATCCGCTCATCCGCCGGATGATGGAGCTGGTGCGGGACGGCGCGATCGGCGAGATCCGCACGGTGCAGGCCGACTTCGGCTTCGCGGGGACGTTCGGGGCCGAGCACCGGCTGCGCGACCCCGCGCTGGGCGGCGGCGCGCTGCTGGACCTCGGGGTCTACCCGGTGTCGTTCGCGCAGCTCCTGCTCGGCGAGCCGGACCGGGTGCAGGCCGACGCGCTGCTGTCCCCGGAGGGCGTCGACCTGAACACCGGGATGCTGCTGGGCTGGGACTCGGGTGCCACCGCGCTGCTGAGCTGCTCGATCGTGGGGAACCTGCCGACCGTCGCGTCGGTCACCGGCACGGCCGGGCGAATCGACTTCCCGCAGGGCTTCTTCCACCCGGAGCACTTCCTCCTGCACCGGGATGGCCGGGAGCCCGAGAAGGTCGTCACGGGTCCGGGACCGCAGGGCCTCTCCGGCATGCAGTACGAGGCGGCCGAGGTGACGCGCGCGCTGCTGGCGGGCGAGAAGGAGTCCCCGCTGGTGCCGCTGGAGGGTTCGCTCGCGGTGATGCGGACGCTCGACGCGGTGCGTGACCGGATCGGCGTCCGCTATCCGGCGGACGACCGCGTCTGACCTCGCGCGTGGCCGGGCGCCGGGTCACGCGGGGTGGAGCCCCGGGTTCCCGGCCTCGGTCACGAAGGAGGCGGCCGTGCTGACCGGCGCGCCGGGTGTGGTGACCGCCGACACCGTGCGGAAGTCGGCGCGCGCCTGCTCCGTGCCGAGGGTGACGAGCGCGTAGCCGCGGCGGCCGTTGTAGAACTTCATGTGCGGGTTGGCCTGGGTCAGGTTGTTCCAGTTGGCCGGCTTCTCGGAGCCGTCCTTGCCGCTGGCGATCGAGGTGGCCACGACCTCCGTGCCGACGGTCCGGGACGCCGGGTCGTCGAAGTCCTTCTTGAGGTCGAAGCCGTAGCCGACGTGCACGTCGCCGGTCAGGACCATCAGGTTCTCGATCCCGGCGGCCTCCGCGCCGTCCATGACCCGCTGCCGGGAGGCGGGGTAGCCGTCCCACGAGTCCATGGACACCTTGTAGGCGTCGGTCGGCACGTCGCGCCGCTGGGCGAAGGTGACCTGCTGCGGTACGACGTTCCACCGGGCGTCCGAGGTCTTCCAGCCGTCCAGCAGCCAGCGCTCCTGGGTGGCGCCTGTCATGGTGCGCGACGGGTCCTCGGACTCCGGGCCCGGGACCTTCCAGCCGTCGCCGTACGCCTGGTTGCTGCGGTACTGACGGGTGTCGAGGATGTCGAACTGGGCCAGCCGGCCGAAGCGCAGCCGCCGGTAGAGCCGCATGTCGGGGCCGGTGGGACGCTGCGGTGCGCGCAGCGGCTGGTTCTCCCAGTAGGCGCGGTAGGCGGCGGCCCTGCGCAGCAGGAACTCCTCCGGCGGAACGCTGTTCTCCGGGACGTCGCCCGCGTAGTTGTTCTCGGTCTCGTGGTCGTCCCACGTGACGACGAAGGGGTGGGCGGCGTGGGCGGCGCGCAGGTCGGGGTCCGACTTGTAGAGGCCGTACCGCATGCGGTAGTCCTCCAGCGTGAGCGTCTCCCGGTTGTAGTGGTCCGGCAGCACCCGGTCGGTGTAGCCGCGGGCGCCGCCGACGGCGGTGACCGCGTATTCGTAGAGGTAGTCGCCGAGGTGGAACACCACGTCGACGTCCTCGTCCGCGAGGTGCTGATAGGCGGTGAAGTATCCGTCGTGGTACGCCTGGCAGGAGACGGCGGCCAGGGTCAGAGAGCTGTTGCGGGCACCGCGGGCGGGCGCGGTGCGGGTACGGCCGGTGGGGCTGATCCAGCTGCCTGCGCGGAAGCGGTAGTAGAAGCTCCGGTCGGAGTCGAGGCCGTCCACGTCCACGTGGACCGTGTGCCCGAACTCCGGGTGCGCGGGAGCGGACCCGCGACGGACGATCCGCCGGAAGCGTTCGTCCCGGGCGATCTCCCAGCGGACGTCGACGCGCCCGGCGGGCAGTCCGCCGTCGGGCTCGTACGGGCGGGGCGCGAGTCTCGTCCACAGGAGGACGGAGTCCGGCAGCGGGTCGCCGGACGCCACACCGAGGGTGAACGGGTCCTCGGTGATCTTCCGGGGGTCGAGCTCCGCGGCGGCGGCCGTGCCCGCGCCGGGCAGGCCGACGGCGAAGGCCAGCGCGGCGGCGGCGCCGGTGGCGGTGAGGAAGCGGCGGCGGCCCACACCGGATCCGAGCCTCTGCGCGGCGACGCGCAGCTCGGCGGAATGACCGTCCTGGCCGCGCGTCCTGCTGATCTGTGCGGGTGTCATGTGCCCCTCCACTGCCGGATGTTGTCAGAGGCATTGGAGTGCGGGGCGACGACCTACCGTTGGCGGGTACACAACATCCTTATGGCGGTGCGATGAGCACCGGGTGCCGGCCGCCGGAAAACCTCCCGTACGCTGCCGGGCCATGAACGCTGAGCAGAGAATCGCTGTCGTCACAGGTGCGGGATCGGGGATCGGCAGGGCGGTCGCCCTCACCCTTACGGGTGCGGGCTGGACGGTGGCCCTGGCGGGAAGACGGGCCGGGGCCCTGGAGGAGACGGCGGCGGCCTCGGCGGCTCCGGGGGCGGCGCTGTGCCTGCCCACCGACGTGGGCGACCCGGAGGAAGTGGCGGCGCTCTTCTCCTCCGTGCGGGACCGTTTCGGCCGGCTGGACCTGCTCTTCAACAACGCGGGGACGTTCGGGCCCGGTCCGGTGCCGGTCGAGGATCTCGCGTACGAGGACTGGCGGACGGTGGTGGACGTCAACCTGACGGGGACGTTCCTGTGCGCGCAGGCGGCGTACCGCCTCATGAAGGAGCAGGACCCGCAGGGGGGACGGATCATCAACAACGGCTCGGTCTCGGCCCACGCGCCGCGTCCGCACTCCGTCGCCTACACCGCGACGAAGCACGCGGTGACCGGCCTGACGAAGTCGCTGTCGCTGGACGGGCGGCCCTACCGGATCGCCTGCGGCCAGATCGACGTCGGCAACGCCGCGACCGACATGACGGAGCGGATGAGCACGGGGATCCTCCAGGCCAACGGCGACGTGGTCGCCGAGCCGGTCATGGCGGCGGAGGACGTGGCCCGGACGGTTCTCCACATGGCGGAACTGCCGCTCGAGGCCAACGTGCAGTTCGCGACGGTGCTGGCGACAGCCATGCCGTACGTGGGCCGGGGCTGATCCGTTTGCCTTCCGCGCTTGCCCGGAACTCGCCCGTGGATGACAGAGTTTGCCACTTTCCTGCGGACCGCCCGGGCAAGCGCGTGCTGCCCGTATGCTGCTGACCTTCACCGTATGAACACAGAAGGAACACACAGCATGCGCATACGCACCGCCGCGCCCCTCGTCCTGGCCGCAGCGACGGCACTGGCCGGTTCGCTCCTCACCTCGGCCCCGGCCTCGGCGGCCCCGCACCAGGGCGGGCTGCACCTCGGCAAGATCCAGTACGACAGCCCCGGCAAGGACACCCGGACGAACACGTCCCTGATCGCCGAGTACGTGGACGTCCACAACAGCGGCAGGTCCGCGGTGCAGCTCAAGGGCTACCGGCTGAAGGACGACACCGGCTACACGTACACCTTCCCCGGCTTCACCGTCGCCGCGGGCAAGACGGTCCGGATCCACACGGGCAAGGGCAAGAACGCCGGGGCGCACGTGTACTGGAACCGCGGTTCGTACGTCTGGAACAACACCGGCGACAAGGCCCGGCTGATCAAGCCGAGCGGTGCGCTCCTGGACTCCTGCTCCTGGGGCAAGGGCACCGGCGTGAAGGTCTGCCACTGACCGCAGTGGACGGGCCGCCGCGGCCGGGGGGTCCGCGGGAACGGCCAGGGGGTGTTCCGGGGGGTCAGGCCCCCGGAACACCCCCGCGGGCGGCCCGGGCGCCTGGGGGATCCCGTGAGGTGTCCGGGAGCCCACCGCACACGTCACCGGGAATGCGCGCCGGGCCGCCCCGGTTGACCTGCGGCATGAACGCACACTCCGGGACCGAGGTCCTCCGTTACACCGCATTCTCCAGCGACCCCGCGGGGGGCAACCCGGCAGGAGTCGTCCTGGACGCCTCCCGGCTCGGTGACGCGGAGATGCTCGCCGTCGCCGCCGAACTGGGCTACAGCGAGTCGGCGTTCCTCACCGCGCCGGACGGCCGGGGCGGTCACACCGTCCGCTACTTCAGCCCGAAGGCCGAGGTCCCCTTCTGCGGTCACGCCACGGTGGCCGCCGCCATCGCGCTCGCGGAGCGGGACGGGCCGGGCGACCTGGTGTTCTCCACGCCCGCCGGCACGGTCCCGGTCACCGTCGCCCGCGAGGGCGGCGAACTCCGCGCCACCCTCACCAGCGTCGAGCCGCACACCACGGACGTCTCCTCCGGTGATCTGACGGAGGCCCTGGCCGCACTGGACTGGCCCGCCGCCGCCCTGGACCCCGCGTTCCCCCCGCGCGTCGCCTACGCGGGCGCCCGCCACCTCGTGCTGGCCGCCGCGACCCGGGAACGGCTGGCGGACCTGTCGTACGACTTCGCCCGCCTGGAAACCCTCATGCACCGGCTCGACCTGACGACCGTCCAGCTGGTGTGGCGGGAGTCCGGCACGGTCTTCCACGTCCGCGACCCGTTCCCGGTCGGCGGCGTCGTCGAGGATCCGGCGACGGGAGCGGCGGCGGCCGCCTTCGGGGCGTACGCGCGCGAGCTCGGCCTCGTCCCGCCCGACGCGGTCCTCACCCTCCATCAGGGCGCGGACATGGGCCGCCCGGGCACCCTCACCGTCGGGCTGCGCCCGGGTGACACGCGCGTCAGGGTGACCGGGACGGGCACCCGCATCGGCTGACCCGCCCCGGGCGCCGGCGTTCGCCCGCGCGCCCGGCGATCAGGCGGGTGCTCACGCGAGGAGGGCGGCGACCTCCGCGAGTTGCCCGGGCCGCAGCGGGCCGTACGTGAGGGCCGCCGCGTTCTCCTCGGCCTGGGCGACCGTCCGGAAGCCGGGGATCGGCACCGTCCGCCCGCTGCGCGCCCACAGCCAGCCGAGGGCCCCCTGGGCGAGGGTGCGGCCGTCGGCGGTGAGCACCTCGCGGACGGCCTCGACGCGCGCCGCCCAGTGCTCCGCCGGCACCCCGCCCGGCTCGAACCAGCTCAGCCACGCGGGCGGCGCGGAGCGGATGTCCCCCGCCGCCGCCCTCCGGCCCGGTTCGCGGTCGCCGGCGAGGAGGCCCATCGCCAGCGGGCTCCGGACGAGGCCGAGCAGACCCCGTTTCTCGCCGAGGCTCAGCATCCCCGGAGCGTCCTCCAGTACGTTGCAGGCGTACTGGACCGCCGCACAGTGCTCACCTCCGGCGAACAGCGCGGCGCGCTCCGGGTCGTCGGTGCTCCACCCGTAGGCGCGGATCAGGCCCTCGGCCACGAATTCCTCGCAGGCGTCACGCAGTTCCAGGGCGCGGTCCGGCGGGGTGTCGCCGATGTGCAGCTGGTACAGGTCGATCCGGTCGGTCCCCAGCCTGCGCAGCGAGGCGAGGAGCGCCTGCCGGGCGTACGCCGGGGAGGTGTCGCGACCGTCCATCGTGCGGGTGCGCTCGTCGAACAGGTTGCCCCACTTGGTGGCGATGACGGCTTCGTCCCGCCTGCCCGCGAGCGCCCTGCCCAGCACGCGTTCGCTGTGCCCCGCCCCGTACACGTCCGCGGTGTCGAAGAGGGTCACCCCGAGGTCGAGCGCCCGGCGGACGGCGGCCACCGACTCCTCGTCGTCGACCCGGGCTGCCGTCGGGCGTCGCCCATTCGCCGCCGATCGCCCAGCACCCGAAGCCGAGCGCGCCGACGTCGCTCCCGCTGCGGCCCAGTGTCCTCTTCTGCCAGTCCGTGTCTGTCTGCATGGGCGCACACGCTACGAGTTGGAGTGCGCGAGAAGGCAAGGGACTTCCGCCGGACGCGCTGTCAGCTCACGTACACGCCCGCCCTCGCCGCCACCGCCGCCGCCTCGGCCGCGCGGTCGGCGACCGCGTCGTCGAGGGGGTCGCCGCTCGCCAGCAGCCGGTAGTAGAGGGGTGCCGACACGGCCCGGATCACCTCGCGGGCGTCGGTACCGGACGGCAGCTCACCGCGCGCGACCGCCGCGTCGACACAGCCGGCCCACTCCCGTACGCGCACCGCGTAGAAGCGGTGCAGGGCCTCGGCCGTGCGGGCGTCGCACGTGGCCGCCGCGACGACGGCGGCGAAGAGGGGGCCCTGGCGCTCGTCGGTCAGCGTCCGCACGACCAGCCGCGCGTTGGCCCGGAGGTCCTCGTCCAGGGACTGCGTGTCCGTGCGGGGGACGGACTGCTCCGCCATGTCGGTCAGCAGGTCGGCGACCAGCCCTGCGGGGGTGGACCACCGCCGGTAGACCGTGGTCTTGCCGACCCCGGCACGGCGGGCGACGTCGGCGAGGTCGAGCCGGTCGAAGCCCTGCTCGACCAGGGCGTCACCGGCCGCCCGGAGTACGGACTCCCGCACCCGCGCCGTACGCCCACCGGGCCGGACCGTGCCCGGCTCCCCGTCTCCTGCGTTCATGGCGGTCTCCCGTCCGGCTGTGCGCCGCGCAGCGCGGCAGTCCATCCTAACGGCACCTCGGCTCCGTTAGCTTTGACGGGGGTCCTGGCCGCCGCCGCGGGTGCCCCACGTCCGCCGGGTGGGCCGGGCGGGTGAGCCGGGCGGGTGAGTCGGGCCCGGGCGCGAGGACCCGGCGCGGCAGGATGACGGGCATGGCACAACCGCTGACCGTCCCCAGCATGTCCGCCGGAGCCGACTTCGTCCTGCGCCCCTGGGAGATGAGCGACCTGCCCCTCGTCCGCGAGGCGGCGCAGGACGACTACATCCCGCTGATCACGACGATCCCCTTCCCGTACTCCGACGAGGCGGCCGAGGCCTACGTCAGGTGCCAGTGGGGGCGGGCGGCCGCCGGGGCCGGGTACCCCTTCGCCATCGCGCGCACCCGGGACCGGCGGCCGGTCGGCTCGATCGGGCTCTGGCTCGCGGAGGCGTCCGAGGGCAGGGCGTCACTCGGCTACTGGATGGCGACGCCGGGCCGCGGCCAGGGGGTCGCGGGGGCGGCACTGCGCAGCGTCACCACCTGGGCCCTGCACGAGCTGCGCATTCCCCGGGTGCAGCTCCTCATCGAGCCGTGGAACACGGCCTCGCTGCGCACCGCCGAGAGCGCCGGGTACCGGTGCGAGGGCCTGCTGCGCGGATGGCAGGAGATCGGGGGGCGGCGCCGGGACATGCTGATGTACGCGCAGCTGAACGGCGACCGGCCCACCGGTGTACGGGCACCCGCCAGGGGGTGAACACGAGACGTTACGATCGCGGGCACCGCGGCAGGGCCGTGGTCCGCAGCCGCCGCACCTCCAGGAGAGCCGAGTCTTGTCCGAACCGCGCATCGGCGTGTCCGTCGTGACCATGGGAGACCGCCCGCAACAGGTCGAGGCACTGCTGGCGTCGGTGGCCATGCAGGACGTGAGGCCTTCCCGCGTGGTCGTCGTGGGCAACGGCTCACGGCTTCCCGACTACGGCTCGTTCCCCGGCCTGACGGACCTCGCGGGCGGCGTGACCGTGCTCGAACTCGACGAGAACCTCGGCTGCCCCGGAGGCCGCAACGAGGCCCTGGACGCACTCGCCGGGTTCGGCGACGTGGACGTGGTGATCGAGCTGGACGACGACGGGCTCCTGGTGGACAAGGACGTGTTCCGCACGGTCCGGGAGCTGTACGCCGCCGACCCCGGGCTCGGCATCGTCGGCTTCCGCATCGCCGACGAGCGTGGCGAGACCCAGCGCCGGCACGTTCCTCGTCTCCGCGCCGGGGATCCGATGCGCCGCGGGCCCGTGACCGCCTTCCTCGGCGGCGGCCACGCGCTCTCGATGGAGATGCTCGCCAGGACCGGCCCGTGGCCCGCCGAGTTCTTCTTCACGCACGAGGAGACGGACCTGTCCTGGCGGGCGCTCGACGCGGGCTGGAAGATCCTCTACGAGCCCGGCCTGCTGCTCCAGCACCCCAGGACGTCCCCGGCCAGGCACGCGGTGTACTACCGCATGACGGCCCGCAACCGCGTCTGGCTGGCCCGCCGCAACCTGCCCGCCCTCCTGGTCCCCCTGTACCTCGGCACCTGGATCCTGCTCACGGTGGCCCGCACCCGTTCGGCCGCCGGCCTGCGCGCCTGGGCGGCGGGCTTCGCCGAGGGGGTGCGTACCGAGTGCGGCGTGCGCAAGCCGATGCGCTGGCGCACCGTGTGGCGGATGACGCGCCTGGGCCGCCCGCCGGTCATCTGACCGCTCGGGGCCGCCCGGCGTCCGCCGCCCGGCCGGCCGCGGTCCACCGGTACAGCACGTCGGGCTCCCCCTCCTCGTTGCGGCTGCCGTCGTCGTACGACACGGCGACGAAGCCGTGCCGCTCGTAGAAGGCGCGCGCGGCGGCGTTGCGCCGGAACGTGTACAGGCTCAGTTCGCCCCGCGAGGCCTCCTTCACCCGCTCCAGCAGCAGCGTCCCGATGCCCTGCCGCAGGACACCGGGCCGCAGGTAGAGCTGGTCGAGCTCGTCGCCGGCCAGGGAGGCGAAGCCCAGCAGATCCTCCCCCTCCCCCTGGGCCACCCATGTCCTGCTGCCGGGCAGCAGGACATGGGTGATCCAGTCGAGCGTGTCCTCGTCGCTGTGCACCCGTGGCAGGTAGGGCAGCGCGGCCGCCCGTGAGGTGAGGAAGACACGGGTGATCTCCTCCGCGTCTCCCGGGCGCGCGGCCCGCAGCCGTACGGACGTGTCCTGAGTCACCCTGTCGCTCCCCCTCGCCGGTGGACGCACAGGTATACCAGCCGGGCCGCCGGGCATCAGAGAGCCGTCAGGACGGCGGCGGCGCCCCGGGCACGTCGGCGCCGCGCCCCGGCCCCGTGCCCGCGACGGCACGGTTGCGACGGCGTAAGGGCCGGGAGGGCAGGAGGGGTGGAGTCGATGCGGCCCAGAGTGGTGGCCGGGGTGGGCGGCACGTCCGGCAGTCCGGCGGTGCTGCGCCGAGCTGCCGCCGAAGCGCGCCTGCGGGGCGCGGAGTTGTGGGCGGTGCTGGCCTGGGACGCCCCCGGGGCGGGTGTCCGGGGCCGGCACGGTGCCGGACTCGCGCCGTCACTGCCGGTGTGCCGGGCGGACGCCGTCGAGCGGCTGCGCGGCGCCCTCCACGCGGCCTTCGGCGCGGCCGGGGCAGGGGTGCCCGTCGTCGGCCGGGCCGTGCGGGGCGCCCCGGGCGCCGCACTCGTGGACGCGGCCCGCGCCGAGGATTGCGTCGTCGTGGTGGGGACGGGGCCGCGCGGCGCGCTGCACCGCTGCCTCTGGCCGTCCGTGGCCCGCTACTGCGTGGCGCACGCGCCGTGCCCCGTGCTGACCGTGCCGCCCTCCCCCCTGCGGGCCGAACTGGCTGCCGCCCGCCGCCGGAACACCCTGCGGCTACGGCTGGACACCAGGGAACTCACGGGTCCGGAAGGTGTGTGACTCCGCTGCCGGGGAAGGACGGACGTTGCATAATGCGCTCCCGGAACGACGCCGATCACTCACCCGAGGAGTCCAGCTGTGGCTTTGACCCGCGCAGAGCGTGAGCAGTTCCTGGCCGAACCGCACGTCGCGGCACTGGCCGTGGACGCGGCGGAGGAGGGGCGGGCCCCGCTCACCGTGCCGATCTGGTACCAGTACGAGCCCGGCGGCGACCTGTGGATCATGACGGGGCGCGATTCCCGCAAGGGGACCTCCATCGCCAGGGCGGGCCGCTTCAGCATCATGGTCGACCGTCTCTCACCGACCATCCGCTACGTCTCCGTCGAGGGTCCGGTGGTGGCGACGCTCCCCGCCACCCGCGAACAGCTGGTGGAGATCTCGGCGCGCTACCTTCCCGCCGAGAAGGTCGACGGCTACGTCGACTTCGCCTGGAAGGAGCACGGCGAGCAGGTCGTCATCCACATGCGCCCGCAGCGCTGGCTCAGCTCCGACCTGGGCGACGTCTGAGCCGTACGCACGGCGGGCCGCCGCCGGTGGGCCACGCTCTCAGCCCACCCGCGGCGGCCCGGGGGAGCAGGCAGTGCGCGACGCCGTCGTCATGACGGAGGGCGACCGGATCCGCGGGGCCGAGCCGCCCGGCCGGGAACCGGCCCGTGTCGTCGTGCACGGCCTCGGGGCCGCCTCACCCGCGTACTGACGGCGACGGCCTGTCACCCCGCTCTCTCCGGGCACCGTCCGCTGCTGGTCGACCCGTCGGGCACGGGATGAGCGACCGGCCGTCCGGCTTCGACCCCGCCCTTGCATCCCATGCGGACGTCCCGGCCGCACGTTCGCCCGGGTCACGGCCGCCGCCCTGACCGGCTGAGGGAGTCCGGGAACGAGCGGCCCGCCTGCGACCGGCCGCGCCCGGCGGCCCGTCACCCCGCCCCGGCAGCCGGGGCCCCGCCGCCTGCCGTGGGAGTCGCGCCACCGGCTGAGCGGCGCCACGGTACGCATGTCGCCTGCACGCCGCGGTGTGCGCCAGGCCGGCTGACCGGCGATCGGGCGGCCCGCGGGAACCGGAGGATTTCCGGCGTTTCACCATGGCGTGCGACAACTCTCTGACCTCGGAGAACCCGCCCGAGGACGGTGGGCGGCGGTGACGACCGGAATCGGTCCTCTTCGGATCCGATCTTGCGGCATAGATCGTTTACGCACTGGGCAGCATCAGGTCGCACATGATGGGTCATCAATTTATGACTCAAAATGTGCACTTAGAGTCAAGGGGCGTCAATCCCGATCGCCCTGTCACAGGGGCCGGGGGGCCTGTGAATCGTCTCAAGAAAGGACGCCAATGCCGCAGGACGTCACGTTCGACCTCCCCTTCGAGGCCCCGGTCAGCGAGCACCTCGCCCATGCCCGCGAGCGCCATCTGCGCTGGGTGTGGGAGAGGGGCCTGGTGCGCAGCCAGGCCGGGTTCGAGGAGTACCAGTCCTGGGACCTGCCCCAGGCGGCGGCCCGGACGTACCCCCACGCCTCGGCCGAGGACATGGTCGTCCTGATGAACTGGTTCTCCCTGGCCTTCCTGTTCGACGACCAGTTCGACTCCGGGAGCCCTGACCGCGCGGACCGCATAGCGGAGGTCGCGCGGGAGCTGATAGCCACTCCCCTGCGGCCCGCCGGGACGGCTCCGCGTGTGGTCTGCCCGATCACCCTCGCCTGGGCGGAGGTGTGGGCGCACCTGTCGGACGGCATGTCCCTGGCCTGGCGGACCCGGTTCGCCGCCTCCTGGGGGCGTTTCCTCGTGGCGCACACGGAGGAGGTCGATCTGGCGGCGGGGGGCAGGGCCGCGACGCTGGGGATCGAGGAGTACGCGGAGTTCCGCCGCCGCACCGTGGGCATCCACCACAGCATCGACGCGGGCGAGCGCAGCCGCGGCTTCGAGGTGCCGGCCCAGGTGCAGGCGCACGGGCTGATGGTCAGGATGCGCGACCTGGCGGCGGACACGATCGGGTTCATGAACGACATCCACTCCTTCGAGCGCGAGAAGCGCCGGGGGGACGGGCACAACCTGATCGCCGTGCTGCACCGGGAGCGTGGCGTCAGCTGGGAGGAGGCCGCGGACGAGGCCTACCGGATGACCACGGAGTGCCTCGACGAGTACCTGCGTCTCGAGGCGCACGTCCCGGGGATGTGCGAGGAACTCGGCCTCGACGCCGAGCAGCGGGAGCAGGTGCGGATGGGCGTGGAAGCCATCCAGCACTGGATCAGCGGCAACTACGAATGGGCGCTGACCTCGGGCAGGTACGCCGCGGCCAAGGAGGGCCCGGCCGCGACGGCCGAACTGGCGGGCAGGGGGTCGCTGGACGATCTGCTCGCCGTCTGACACACCGCTCCCGCCCGGCCGGAGGGGTCCGGCCGGGCGGGGGCGGCGGGGTTCAGGCCGGAGCGGACTGCGCGGCGAACTCGACCGGGAGCGCGTCCAGGCGCGCTTCCCAGGTGGAGGCGGTCGAGGTGAGCCGCCCGGCGGGCGCGGAGAGCCGCAGTCCGGGCAGCCGGTGCAGCAGGACGTCGACGGCGGTCTCGATGATGGCCTGGCCGATGTTCTGGCCGGGGCACTCGTGGGGGCCGCCGCTGAACGCCAGGTGCGACTGGTTGCCGTGCACGGAGACCCCTGCGTCCGGGCGGATGTCCGGGTCGAGGTTGCCCGCGGCGAGCCCGAGCACCAGCAGGTCCCCCTCCTTGATCTGCGTACCGCCGAGTTCGAGGTCCGCGGTGGCGAAGCGCCCGGGGAGGACCGCCAGCGGCGGGCTGTTCCACATCACGTCCTCGATGACCTCGGAGACGTGCCGCTGGCCGCTGACGAGCCCCGTGAGCCGGGACGCGTCGGTGAGGATCAGCTCCAGTACCCGGGCCAGCAGGTTGCTGGTCGTGGTGTGCGCGGTGATCAGGACCAGCCGCAGGTGGCTGAGGATCTCCCCCTCGTCGAGGCCCGCGTCGTGCCGGAGCAGGCCGGTGGTGAAGTCGGGGCCGGGCTCGACGCGCTTGCGCTCGGCGAGTTCCCCGAGGATCTCCATGATGCGGTCGTTGTGCGCGAGGGCGTCCGGCCCGCCCTTGATGACCTGGGCGCAGGAGAACGCGAGACTGCGTCCCTCGGCCGCCGGCAGCCCGAACAGCCTCGTGAGCACGAGCATGGGCAGGTACTCGGCGTACTCGCCCACCAGGTCGGCCCGGCCCTTATCCGCGAACGCGTCGATCTGCTTGTTCGCGAAGCGCGTGACGTGGCGGCGGATACCGCGCCCGGCGAGGGTGTCCAGGTTGTCGGTGACGGCCCTGCGCAGCCTGCGGTGCGGCTCGCCGTCCTGGGACACGCAGTCCGGGCGCCAGCCGAGCATCTGGATCAGCGGCGAGGTCTCCTCGACTCCCCCGTCGTTCCAGTCCCGCCAGATGCGCGAGTCCCGGCTGAACTGGAGGGGGTTGTCGAGCACGCGCCGGCTCTCGCGGTAGCCGAGGACCAGCCAGGCGCGGACGTCGCCTTCGAGGAGTACCGGGGCCACGGCGCCGTGCTCCTTGCGCAGCCGCTCGTAGATCCCCTGCGGGTCGATCGCCGCGTCCGGCCCGTACAGCCGGGTGAGGTCGTCCCCGCCCGCGTGCGTGACGGGGCAGCCGCGGGTGGTGTCCGCGTCGTTCACCGGGTGATCGGTCATCGGGGCTCCAGAGCGACGGCGGAACGCGCCTTGAGGTGGTGTATCAGCGCGATCAGCACGTCCCGGCTGGAGGTCCGGTCACGGGCGTCGCAGGTCACCACCGGGGTGTGCTCGGGTATGTCCAGGGCGTCGCGGATCTCGTCGACCGGGTGGTCCTTGGAGTCGGGGAACACGTTCAGCGCGATGACGAAGGGCACGTTCTGCCGTTCCATCTCCTCGATGGCCCGGAAGCTGGAGGCCAGCCGCCGGGTGTCCACCAGGACGACGGCCCCGAGGGCGCCCTTGAACAGGCCGTTCCACAGGAACCAGAAGCGCTCCTGCCCCGGCGTCCCGAAGAGGTACAGCACCAGCTCCTCGTTGATACCGATCTTCCCGAAGTCGAGGCTGACGGTGGTCTCCTGCTTGTCCGCCACCCCGATCAGGTCGTCGACGTCCACGCTGGCCTGGGTCAGCGTCTCCTCCGTGGTGAGCGGCTTGATGTCGCTCACCGAGCGCACCAGGGTGGTCTTCCCGGTACCGAAACCGCCGGCGATCATCACCTTCACCGAGCGGGTGCCGCCGCCTCCGGCCGCGTGCCGGCCGGGACGGTCAAAGCCTTTGAAGTCCACTGAGTACCTCCTCAAGGAGCGCGAGGTCGGGCCCGCGGCCGGCGTCCGACGCCGGGATGGGGTCACGGGCTTCGACGCGGCCTGCGTCCAGCAGATCGGCCAGGAGCACCGCGAGAATGTTGAAGGGCAGTCCGAGGTGCGCGCCGAGTTCTGCCACTGACAGCGGATCGCGGCAGCGCCGGAGTATCTCCTCGTGCTCGTGCTGCAGGCCGGGCTCGGCTGCGGCACGGGAGATGATGAGGGTCGCCACGTCCAGGGTCGACGCCGAACCACCCGGTCCGCTGCGCCCCCCGGTGAGGACGTAGTAGCGCTCGAGACCGGGCGGGTCCGTGGGCCGGCGGGGACCACTCATCCAGGCTGCTCCTCCAGGCGCGGGCTGGTGCCGAGAAGCTCACCCATCCTGCGCGCCAGGTCCCTCATCTGATGACCGAGCAGGCCCTGGTCGAGCCCTTCTCTGGCGAGGACCCCGAGGTACGTCTCCACACCGGCCCTCACCACGAAGAGATGGCCGCCGTCGACCTCGATCATGGCCAGGCGCAGCTGCCCCGCGTAGGTCGGGAACTGTTCGGCGACGGGCTGTGCGAGCGCCTGCAGGCCCGCCACCACGGCGGCGAAGCGGTCCACGTCGTCGGGGTCGTCGGCACCGTAGGAGGTGATGGCCTTGCCGTCGCTGGAGGCCACGAGGGCGAAGCGGATCTCCCGGATGCTCTCCGTCAGATCCCGGAGCGCCCAGCTCACGTCGGTTGCCTGTTGCGTCATGGGAACTAGTCGCTCTCTTCAGTGCGGTTGGACTCACGGCCGGCAGTCGTCTCGCGGGCGCCCGTACCGGCGCCCGCGGCGGTGGGCCACGGCGGGGGGCCCCCCCCCCCCCCC
>NZ_JBISCE010000039.1:0-262882 GCF_044385685.1 Streptomyces sp. ALB3
CCGGGGGGGGCGCCCCCCCGCCCCGCCGTGGCGAAGGCGGCGAGGCCGGCGAACGACGCGTCCGGCGGCACGGCCGCCATGGACTCGGCCGGACGGGCGGCGGCGCCCGGCCGGGCGGCCGGCGCGGCGTCCCGCCTGCTCCTGCGGCGCGGCAGACCGCCGGGCGTGGTGTCCATGGCCTCGGTGCCTTCGGCGCTTTCCACGGGCACGGCGGTCCGGGCCGGCCCGGACCTCTCCACAGCGGGCCTGGCCGGCTCGGTGACGGGGGCGGGCAGATGGCTGAAGTACTTGTGGGGGACGACCACGACCACGGAGGTGCCGAGCCACGGGGAGTCCGCGAAGGTGACCCGGATGCCGTAGCGGCGCGCGAGGGCCCCCACCACGCGCAGGCCGAGGTTGGCGTCCTCCGAGATGCCTCCGAGGCCCGGGCCCTTCGAGGTACCCGCGATGGACTGCTCCGCCTCGCGCTTGCGCTCGTCGCTCAGGCCCTTGCCCGCGTCCTGGATCTCGATGCCGACGCCGTTGGGCACCTCCTTGCCGGAGACGACCACGGGCTCGGTGGGCGGTGAGTAGCGCGCCGCGTTGTCCAGGAGGTGGGCGAAGATCAGGGTGAGGTGGTCCACCAGACCGCCGTCCACGCCGAGTTCGGGCAGATGACGGACCTGGACGCGGTTGAAGTCCTTGATCCGCCCGATGCCGCCCCGGACCACGCTGAGCAGTCGCTGCGGCTCCTGCCACTGACGTCCGGGCCGGTCCGAACCACCGAGTACGCCGATGCTGGCGGCGAGACAGTCGGCGGGACCGATCTCCTGGTCCAGCTCCATGAGGCCCTGGGCCACAGCGGGGAGCCGTCCGTGTTCGCCCTGCATCTCGTGCAGCCGGCCGCGCAGCCGGCCCGTCAGCACGTGGATCCGGCTGCCGATGCCGACCACGGCCTGCTCCGCGGAGGTGGAACGATTCAGCTCTTCCTCGACACCGAGCAGCGCGGTCCGCATGACCTTGCGCAGCGCGGCGCGCGATTCCGGGCTCACGTCGGCCTCCTGGCCGACCTCGGCCAGGATGTCGTCGATGGCCTCGCCGTCCCTCAGCCGGTCGAGCGCTTCGGGGAGGTGGCTGTCACCGAGCCTGGCGACAGCGGCCTGCTGGAGCGCGAACCGCTCCTCCGTCACGCGGGCACGCGCGGCGATGCCGGCCTCGTACGCCTGCGCGTGCTCCGCGAGCCGGGCCTCGAAGGCCGCTGTCTGCTCGCGCAGCTGCGCCTCCAGGGCGGAGCGCTCTTCCGCGAATCTCTGCTCCCTGCCCCGCACGTCCGCGTACCGCTGCTGGGAGTGCTCGGCCTGAGCCGAGCGGAAGTCGTCGTCCAGACGGCGGAGCCGGGTACGGGTCCGGACGAGAAGCCGTACGCATGCCGCGCCGGCGACGGTGACCGCGGCCCCCGCGAAGGTCGCGGGTATCTGGACCTGTTCGGGTCCCGCCACTGCGGTGGCGACGGTTCCGGCTCCTAAGGCCAGCGGCATCAGCCACCAGCCGTACCAGGCGACGGGTGCACGTGCCGCTGGTGGTGGAGTGGCAAGTTCCATCTGCATCCTTCGAGAGCAACACAATCGAACGGGGGGTGGGCGGCGCCGCACATGCCGAGCGGGCAGCGCGGCGGCGGCCGAGTGAGTTCGAGTCAACTCGCCGCGCCGCAAAGGAGCCTATCGGGTTTCGAACACAAGTGATCAACCTCCCTCCGCATACCGGGAAGTATTCGATCACGCTCTGGCCGGAACCTTCCGGCCGTCAGGACGTGACGTGGAGGAGGGCGCCGCCACCACGGCGCACGGCCCGGACGCGGCGGCGCCGGCGCTGGCAGCGGGAGGCCACCGACTGGCCGGAAAGGCTCGCCGGGCCGGACGGCCGACGGCGTCCCGAAGGGGGCGCCGAGCAGTCACCGGGCCCGCGCCCGGCGCGCGACCGGAGCCGGCGACGTCAGGTCAGGGCGTCAGTGTGTGCGGTGCTGCCCGGCGGGGGCCGCGCACCCGCGGTCCCGGGCAGTCAGGGTGAGCGGTCCGCGTCCTGGAGCAGTGCGTCGCGCCGCCGGTCGCCGTCGCGCTCCCCTGCGGGGCGCCGCGCCACGGTGGGGAGGCCGGAGAGCCTCAGGGAGGCGGAGCCGCACGTGGAGCGGCAGACGAGTCGGGCTGTACGCCGGGTTCTGTCGCCCGGTCGCCTCGCGGCGGCCGGGGAGACGGCCATCCATCTAGGACCGGCATTGCTGCCGGTCTCGTGCGGTCTACCCGCGAACTCGGGCGGGCAGCCCTCGGACGTTCGCGCAGGAGCACCGGGGTGCTCCCTCTTGACCTTGCTCCGGGTGGGGTTTACCTAGCCGCCTGGGTCGCCCCAGGCGCTGGTGGTCTCTTACACCACCGTTTCACCCTTACCGGGGACCGAGGTCCCCGGCGGTCTGTTCTCTGTGGCACTGTCCCGCGGGTCACCCCGGGTGGCCGTTAGCCATCACCCTGCCCTGTGGAGCCCGGACGTTCCTCGGGAGGATCCGGGGATCCTCACGCGGCCGTCCGCCCGGCTCGTCTGCCGTGGTGACCATGCTACCCGGCGGGACCGGCGGCGAAGGCCGCGATGCCCGCCTCCCAGGCCGCCGAGAGGTCGGCACCCGGGGGGAAGCGGCCGTTGAGTTCCAGGACCACCATGCCGTGGGCGAAGGCCCAGGCAGCCCGTGCGCGGTCCTCGTCACCCCCGGCGGCACGGAACAGCGGGGCGGCTGCGGCGTCCGCCGCTCCCGCGGCGGGGAGGGTGCGCCCCATGGTGAGGAGGTAGAGGTGCGGGTGGGCCAGGGCGTAGGTGCGGTACGCGGTGGCGAGTGCGGAGAAGGACCCCGGGGCCGCCGCCTCGGCGGCCGCCAGGACCCCGGCGGTCTCCCGGAGCATCTCGGAGGCGAGCGCCGCCACCACGGACGACTTGTCCGGGAAGTGCTTGTAGAGGGACGGCGCCTTGACTCCCACCCGGTCCGCGAGCCGTCGCATGGTGAGCGCTTCGGGGCCGTCGGCCTCCAGGAGGGAGCGCGCGGCGGCGATGATCTGCCGGGGCCTGCCGGCGGCGGGGGCGGTGGCGAGGTCACTCACGCGTGAGACCTTCCCTGGTACGGAGTCGGTACGCAGTCCGTAGCCGAAGACGTGATCGTACGAGATGCGGACAAGCCGGTCGCCGGGGCCCTGGCCGGCCCTGCTCCCGGGCAGGGGGGCGAGGCCTGCGGCGGGGCGAGGGCCACCGGGCGGGGGGCGGGGGCGTGCCCGGCCCCCCGCGCCTTCCGGCCGGGCCGCGGGGGGCCGGCCTGCCCGTACCCTTGCCGGGGGCTCCCGTCGGCGAGGGGCCCCGTGTGCCGCGTATGAAGGAGATCCCCGTGCTCGTGCTGTTGCCGCCCTCCGAAGGTAAGGCCGCCTCGGGGCGCGGGGCACCGCTCAAGCCGGAGTCCCTGTCCCTGCCCGGACTCGCCGACGCCCGGGCCGCGGTCCTCGACGAGCTGGTCGAGCTCTGCCTGGCCGACGAGGAGAAGGCCCGGCAGGTGCTCGGCCTGAGCGAGGGGCTGCGGGGCGAGGTCGCGAAGAACGCGGAGCTCCGCACGGCCGGGACCCGGCCCGCCGGTGAGATCTACACCGGGGTCCTGTACGACGCCCTCGGTCTGGCCACGCTGGACGCGGCGGCGAAGCGGCGGGCCTCGAAGTCGCTGCTGGTCTTCTCCGGACTGTGGGGCGCGGTGCGGGTGGGCGACCGGATTCCCTCGTACCGCTGCTCGATGGGTGTCAGGCTGCCGGGCCTGGGTGCCCTGAACGCCTACTGGCGCGCTCCGATGGCCTCGGTCATGCCGGAGGCGGCAGGGGAGGGCCTGGTCCTGGACCTGCGCTCGTCGGCGTACGCCGGGGCGTGGAAGCCCTCCGGCGAGGTCGCGGAGCGCACGGCGAGCGTGCGGGTGCTCCAGTCGCAGATGGTGGACGGGGTGGAGAAGCGCTCCGTGGTCAGCCACTTCAACAAGGCGACCAAGGGGCGGATGGTTCGCGACCTGCTGCTGGCGGGGGCGCGGCCGAAGGGCCCCGCGCAGCTGGTGGAGGTGCTGCGCGACCTCGGTCACGCGGTGGAGGCGCAGGCTCCCGCGCGAGCGGGCCGGCCGTGGGCGCTCGACGTGGTGGTCACCGAGATCCACTGACCGGAAGGACAGGGCGTTGCGCGTTGCATCCTGCGCAACGCGCGTTGCGCACGGTGCGGTTCTCGCGGCAGGATGAGCCCATGACCTCCTCCGCACCCGCCCCCGTGTCCGCCTCCGTGCTGGACCTCGCCCCTGTCGTCCCCGTCGTCGTGCTGGAGGACGCCGCCGACGCGGTGCCACTGGCCCGCGCGCTCGTCGCCGGCGGGCTCCCCGCGATCGAGGTCACCCTGCGGACCGCCGCGGCCCTCGACGCGATCCGGGCGATCGCGTCGGAGGTGCCCGGCGCCGTGGTGGGCGCCGGCACCGTGATCTCCCCCGCGCATGTGACGGAGACCGTCGCGGCGGGAGCGCGCTTCCTGGTCAGCCCGGGCTGGACGGATGCCCTGCTGGACGCGATGACGGCGTCGGGCGTGCCGTTCCTGCCCGGCGTGTCGACCACGTCCGAGGTGGTCGCGCTGCTGGAGCGCGGGATCACGGAGATGAAGTTCTTCCCCGCCGAGGCCGCGGGCGGCACCGCCTATCTGAAGGCCCTGTCCTCCCCTCTCCCCCGGGCCCGCTTCTGCCCGACGGGCGGCATCTCGCTCGCGTCGGCGCCGTCGTACCTCGCCCTTCCCAACGTCGGCTGCGTGGGCGGCAGCTGGATGGTGCCCGGTGACGCGGTGGCGGCGAAGGACTGGGAGCGCGTGGAGCGGCTGGCCGCCGAGGCGTCCGCGCTCGGCCGGGGCTGAGCCGCCGGCGGGTTCAGGCCGCCGCCTGGACCGCGTACAACAGGCCGATGCCCAGGGCGAGGACGCCCAGCAGGAGCCGCAGCGCCGTCTCGGGGAGGCGCGGCTGGAGCCGGGCCCCGAGGTAGCCGCCGCAGAGCCCGCCGAGGCCGCAGGCCAGGCCGAGTGCCCAGTCGGGCGCGATGTCGCCGGTGGCCGTGAGGGACAGCAGCGCGTACGCGCCCGCCCCCGCGAGGGACGTGACGAAGGTGCAGGCGAGCGCGGCCGGAGCCACCTTGGCGACGGGCACCCCGCGGCCCACCAGGATCGGGCCGAGCAGGGAGCCGCCGCCGATGCCGTAGACACCGCCCGCGACACCGACGGCCAGGGCGAGGGCGGTGGTGGCCCGGGGCGAAGGCGGCGCGGCGTCGGCCGTGCGCCGGGCCGGGCGCAGCGTGCGGGCGCACAGCCAGGCTCCCAGCGGGAACAGCAGGACGGCGATGAACGCCCGGAAGACCGTCGGGCCGGGCACGGCGAAGACCCGGATCACCGCGCCGGTCACCACACCCGGTACCGCGCCCGCCACGAGCAGCCGGGTCAGCGGACCGCGCAGCCGGCCGCTGCTGCGGTAGCGCAGGAGCGCTCCCGGGCACGACACCACGTTGTACAGGAGGTTGGTGGGCGTCACCGCGGGGCTGGGCACACCCAGGACACTGATCTGGACCGGCAGCAGGAACACCGCGCCGGAGACTCCCACCGGCGCGGTCGCCACCGATATCAGCAGTCCGGCGAGGAAGCCGAGGAGTCCCGTGGACCAGGTCACCGCGGCCCGCTACCGCAGGTGCGAGGTGTCGTTGAGGAGTCTCAGCGACGGGTTCCCGTCCGCGTAGTACGCCACCGTCGAGACGGAGGCGGGCGAGAGCTCCATCCGGAACAGCGACTCCGGGGGGGCGCCCAGCGCAAGCCGGACCAGCGTCTTGACCGGGGTGACGTGCGTGACCAGCAGTACGGTGCGGCCCGCGTGACGGGCGATCAGCCGGTCGCGGGCAGCCGCGACCCGTTCCGCCACCTCGGCGAAACTCTCGCCTCCGCCCGTGGGCGCCGCGTCGGGTGACGCGAGCCAGGCCGTGAGGTCGGAGCCGTACCGCTCCCTGACCTCGGCGAAGGTGAGCCCCTCCCAGGCGCCGAAGTCGGTCTCACGCAGGCCTTCGTCGACGCTCACCCCCAGGCCGAGCCGCTCGGCCACGGCGGCGGCGGTCTCACGGCAGCGGCGCAGCGGGGAGGTCACGATCTCCTGGACCGCGCCCTGGGCGGCGAACGCTTCCGCCGCGCGGGCTGCCTGGTGCCGGCCCGTCTCCGACAGCTCGGGGTCACTGCCGCCGCTCCCGGAGAAACGCTTCTCGGGGGTGAGGGCCGTCTCGCCGTGCCGGAGCAGCACGAAGGTGGCGGGCGCGCCCAGGTCGGGTGCGGTCCCCCAGCCCACCTGCGGGGACGCCGACAGGGCCGGCTGCGGGGCCACGGCGGCCGGGCGGGCGGCGGCCATGGCCGCGCGGACCTTCGCCGCGCCCGCCACCGCGTCGCCGGGCGGCCCCGCCGGGGACGGCTCGGAGCCGGCCGGTGGGCGCGGTGTGTCCAGCTCGGCCGTCGAGGACGTCCGGTCCCACCGCTCGCCCCGCCTGCCCGCGTCCATCGCCTCGTTGGCGAGCCGGTCGGCGTGCTTGTTCTCCGCGCGCGGAATCCACTCGTACGTCACCGAGCCGGCGGGGAGGATGCTCGCGGCCTCCGCGGCGAGCGGCTTCATGTCAGGGTGCTTGATCTTCCAGCGGCCCGACATCTGCTCGACCACCAGCTTGGAGTCCATCCGGACACGCACCTCGACGGGCGTGTCCGGGAACAGCTCCTTCACCGCCTTCAGGCCGGCGATCAGGCCCCTGTACTCCGCGACGTTGTTCGTCGCGACCCCGATGTACTCGGCGGCCTCGGCGAGCGTCCCCGCGTCGAGGGGGTCGAGGACGACCGCGCCGTAGCCGGCGGGCCCCGGGTTGCCCCGGGAACCGCCGTCGGCCTCGACGACCAGCTTGCGGGGAGCGGACACTACAGGCCCGAGTCCGCGGTGCGCACCAGGATGCGGTGGCAGTTCTCGCAGCGCAGCACGGTGTCGGGGGACGCCGCCTTCACGTCGTTGACCTCGGTGATGTTCAGCTCGAGGCGGCAGCCCTCGCAGCGGCGCTGGTAGAGCCGGGCGGCGCCGACGCCGCCCTGCTGGGCGCGGAGCTTGTCGTACAGCTTGAGCAGGTCGGCGGGGACGGCGCCCGCGACGACCTCACGGTCCTTGGCCACGGTGGCGGCCTCGGCCTCGAGCTCCTGGGTGGCGGCGTCCCGGCGGGCGGTCGCGTCGTCGACCTTGGCCTGCACCGCGCTGACGCGCTCGGTCAGCTCGGCGACGCGCTCCTGGGCGGACTCGCGGCGCTCCATGATCTCCAGGACGACGTCCTCCAGGTCACCCTGGCGCTTGGCCAGCGAGACGATCTCCCGCTGGAGGCTCTCCAGGTCCTTCGGCGAGGAGACCGCGCCGGAGTCGAGCCGCTGCTGGTCACGGACGGCGCGCTGACGCACCTGGTCGACGTCCTGCTCCGCCTTGGCCTGCTCGCGGGTGGTGTCGCTCTCCTCGGTCTGCGAGGCGACGAGCAGGTCGCGCAGCTGCGCGAGGTCGCTGTTGAGCGAGTCGAGCTCGGCGTGCTCGGGAAGCGAGTTGCGCTTGTGGGAGAGCTGCGACAGACGTACGTCGAGTGCCTGGACTTCGAGGAGTCGGATCTGGTCGGCGGGCGCGGCGTTCAGTTGGGGGCTCCAGAAGAGTGGTGGGTGGTCCAGGGGTCGGTGACCTGCTTCGAGACGTGGACCCTCAGGTCCCATCCGTGGCGGTCGGAAATCGCGTCGAGCTGCGCGGCGGCCTGCTCGCACCAGGGCCACTCGGTGGCCCAGTGCGCGGCATCGACGAGGCCGAGCGGTGAGTGCTGGACGGCCTCGGAGGCCGGGTGGTGGCGCAGGTCCGCCGTGAGGAAGGCGTCCACGCCCGCGGCGCGTACGGCGTCGAAGAGGCTGTCGCCGGAGCCGCCGCTCACCGCGACCCGGCGCACGAGCGCGTCCGGGTCACCGGCGAGCCGGACGCCCTGCGCGGTGGCGGGCAGCCTGGCGGCGGCTCGGGCGGCGAAGTCGCGGAGGGTCTCCGGGTGGTCGAGTTCGCAGATCCGGCCGAGTCCGCGGCGTCCGCCCGCGTCCGTGGGGTCCGGCACCAGGGGGCCGGTGACGCGCAGGTCCAGGGCGCCGGCGAGGGCGTCGGAGACGCCGGGGTCGGCGGTGTCGGCGTTGGTGTGTGCGACGTGCAGGGCGATGTCGTGCTTGATGAGTCCGTGCACCACCCGGCCCTTGAAGGTGGATGCCGCGACCGTCGTCGTACCGCGCAGATAGAGGGGGTGGTGGGTGACGATCAGCTGGGCGCCGAGGCTCCGCGCCTCGTCGGCGACCTGGCGGACGGGGTCGACGGCGAAGAGGACCCGGTCGATCCCGGCCTCCGGGTCGCCGCAGACCGTGCCGACGGCGTCCCATCCTTCGGCCCGCTCGGGCGGCCAGAGGGCGTCGAGCTCGGCGATGACTTCAGACAGACGGGGCACGGAGGAAAGGCTACCTGTCCGCCGTGCCCCGCCGCCCCTGGCCGCCGGGGCCCGTGCAGCGGGAACGGCGGCCGGTGCGAATCGTTACCCGGCGAGGTCGGCGCGGAGGTCGTCGAGGACCAGGTTCGCGGAGGTGACGCCGAGACCGAGGTACCACGTTTCGTCGGGGACGTCCTGGGCCTGGCCTGCCTTCACGGCGGCGAGGTTCTTCCACAGCGGGTTGGCGCGGGCGGTGTCGCGCTTCGTGGCCTTCGCGTCGCCGTAGACCCCGGTGAAGATCCAGTCGGCGGCCGCCTGGTCCATGTTCTCGGAGCTGATCTCGACGGCCAGATCGTCGATCTGCTGGTTGGCGGGCCGCGGCAGGCCGACGTCCTGGAGGATCGTGCCGATGAAGGAGGCCTTGGCGTAGAGGCGGATCTTGTCCGGCATGTACCGGACCATGGAGACGGTCGGCTTGTCCGGGCCGATGTCCTCGCCCAGCTTGTCCGCCTTCGCCTCGTAGGCGGCGAGCTCGGTCTCCGCCTTCGCCGTCCTGTCGAGGGCGGCGGCGTTGAGGAGGTAGTTCTCCTTCCAGGTGAAGCCGGGACGGATGGAGAACACGGTGGGCGCTATCTCGGAGAGCTCGTCGTACATGTCCGCGGCGCGCAGCTGGCTGCCGAGGATCAGGTCCGGCTTCAGGCCCGCGATCGCCTCGAGGTTGAGGCTGTTGATCGTCCCGACGCTCACCGGGTTGCCCGCGTCCTTCTCCAGGTACGACGGAATGGCCTCGTCCCCCTCGGAGGGCGCGTAGCCGACGGGCTTCACGCCGAGCGAGACGACGTTGTCGAACTCGCCGACGTCCAGCACGACGACCCGCTCGGGGGCGGCCGCGATCTCGGTGCTGCCCATGGCGTGGGTGACCGTGCGGGGGAATTCGCCGGCTTCGGCGTCGGTCCCGTACTCCGCGGTCTTCTTCGCCGCGGCGGCGAAGTCCTTGCCTCCCGTGGCGACGGCCGCCTTCTTGTCGCCGCCGGCGCCGTCACCCGCCGTGCCGCCCGCCGTGCCGTCGCCGCCGCACGCCGAGAGCGAGAGGGCGGCGGCGACCGCGAGGCCGATCGCGGCGGTGCCGCGGCGTCTGAAGGACATGTTCTGCTCCAGTTCGGAACGTACACAGGAAATTCTTAGGGAAGGCTCACCTTAAGCGCGCGGAGATGCGGCAGCACACCGCCCCCTGCCCCCGCAGGGAAATCGGGACATCGGCACCCTTATGTGTGAAGTGACGTGGCACGTGTTGTCCGGCGGGGAGTGCGATACCTAGCTTCGGTTGCCGGAGGTGACCGGACCATGACTGCCTGTGCCATCGAGGACAAGACCGCCGGAGTCACGAGGACTGCCGCAGCGGCCGAACCCGTATCCGGGCCGGCGGAGCCCGACGGGCCGGGCGAGCCCGTGAAACCCCGCGTCGCGGGGGCGTCGGACGAGGGCGCGGATCCCGTCAGAGCGGGGGCGGCCGGCCAGGGCCCGGCGGGAACGCCCCCCAGGGGCACGGGTCCCGGCCCGGCGGGAGCGTCCGAGAGCGGTGCCGGCCCGGCCGGTGCCGCGACGCCGGCCGTCCCGCACGGGAGTCCGCCCACGGGCGGGCTCGTCCCGTCCGTGGCTCCGCGCGGCGGCCCCACCGCGACGCCGGCCGCCGTGTGGCCTCCCGCGTCCCCCGGCCCGGGCGCACCCGGTCCCGTGCCGCCGATGCCCTCGGCACGGCCGGTACCGGCCGTGCCGCCCTCGGCGTCCGCCCTGCCGCCCGCTGTGTCCGCTCCGTCCGCCCTGCCGGCATCCGCCGCGGCGTCCGCGTCCTCCGTACGGACGGCCGCAGCGGACGGTCCCCGGCCCTCGGCGCCTCCCCTCCCGCCCGCCCTCACGGTCGACGCCCCCTCACGCGCCGTGCCGCCCGTCCTCACCATCGCCGCCGGCCATGCGTACGCGGCGCGGCTCACCGCGGCCGACGGGACGGCGGAGCCGGCCTGGTTCCCCGAGCGCTGGACACTGGACGGCCCCGAGCCCTACGCCGTGCCCCTCCCCCTCGACCAGCCGGAGGACGCCGGCTCCGACGTCCTGCCCCTCTCCGACGGGCGGGTCCTGATCCGGCGCCTGGTGGCAGCCGGCCGGCACACGTTCTCGTTGCTCTATCCGACCGGACCCGGCACGGGCGAGATCTTCCTGGGGGCCCTCGACAGCTCGGAACTCGCCCTCCTCCCCCCGTCCCCGGACGGCTCGAGTGCCTACGCCCTGCTGGCCGGCGCGCGCTCCACCGGTGTCTGGCGGGTGGCGGGTGGCGCCTACGGCCCCGAGCAGGTCGCGGATGTGCCGGGACACTGTTCGGGTGGTGTCTGGCTCGACCGCGAGGGCCGGCTCCTCGCCCTGGACCGGCGGATGCCCGGCGGCGGCCCGGTGAAGGCGGTCGTCGTGGACCTCGGGCGCGGCGGCGAGGTGACCCCCCTGCTGCAGATCGCGCCGGAGAGCAACGACCGCCTGCTGCTGGCGGATGCCGACAGCGGCCTGCTGCTGGTCCGGTCGGACGCGCCCGGCAGTGACCGGCTCGGCTGGGGCGTGCTCGGCAGCTGCCTCCCGGTGCGGTTCCCGGAGTGCCTGCGCACACCGGACGAGAGGTTGACGCCGTTCGCCGTACAGCCGGGACAGATGCTGATGCCCGAGAGCTGCGCGGTGGCGCTGCGGGTCGACGGCGCGGCGGGCAGCTGGGTGGGGCTGTGGCGTCCGGCGGGGCGCCGGCTCCACCAGGTCGCGGCGCCCGGGGGGTGGCTGGCCGGCAGCGGCTTCTGGACCCGCGAGGGAGTGCTGCACCTGCCGTACGCGCTGGAGGGGGCTCCCTGCGCGGTGGCGCTGCTGGAAGCTCCGGCGGACGAGCCGCACCCGGCCGTCGGGAGCGGCAGGGCGACGCCGGCTCCCGCCGCGCCCACGCCCGTCCCGCTGGGGCAGGCGCCTCTGGTCGGGCGCACCCCGCCCGGCTGAACTCGGACCCGGTCCTCCAAGGCCTGCCCCGCAGTCCCCGGCGGGCGCACGACGACAGCTACGGCACCTCGCCGTGTTGTCAGAACGCCCGGATACATCCGGCGTGCGGACGTCCCTCCGCCTTGCGACGCACCGCAGCTGACGCCGCACGCTGACCCACCGGAAAGGAGCGGGACAGCTCTCAGGCGGTGTCCCGGCAGCGCAGCGCGGGCGCGGGCGCGGGCTCGTCCCCGGCCCCTGTCCCCCGGCCCCCGGCCCGCGTGTCCGGACGTCCCCGCCCGTCCGTCGCCCGGGCTCCCGGCAGCCAGAACAGCATGAGCACGGCCCCCGCCACCAGCACCACGGCGGACGTGCGGAAGGCCAGGGCGTATCCCGCGGTGATCTGTGCCGCGTCCTCCGAGCCCCCGGTGCGGGCCGCCGCGACCGTGGAGAGCAAGGCGAGCCCCAGCGCACCACCCATCGTCCGGGAGGTGTTGACCAGTCCGGAGACGAGTCCGGCGTCGCCGGGGGCGGCTCCGGAGGTGGCGAGCGTGGCCAGCGGGGTGGAGGCAAGGCCGGCCCCCGCCATCATCAGGACGCCGGGCAGGCAGACCGCAGTGAGGTAGGAGCCGTGCACGCCCATCGTGGACTGCCATCCGAACCCGGCGGCGGCGACCAGAGCACCCGTCACGGCCAGCGGTTTGGCGCCTGCCCGCGCCATGATCGCGGGCGCGGCCTTCGCGCCGGCGAAGACGGCCGCGGAGCTCGGCACGAGCGCGAATCCGGCTTCCAGCGGTGTGTAGCCCAGCACGTTCTGGGCGTAGACCGTCATGAAGTACCACATGCCGAAGGTCGCCGATCCGAGCAGCAGCATCGACACGTTGGCCGCCGAGACCGCGCGCACCCCGAGCACCCGCAGCGGCATCAGCGGCGCGGCCGCCCGGGCCTCCACGAGGACGAACACGCCGAGCAGTGCCGGGCCGCCCAGCAGGGGCACCAGGGTGGCGGCGCCGGTCCAGCCGGCCGCCTCGGTCTGCACGATGCCGTACGCGGTCGTCGCCAGGCCCGCCGTGACGAGCACCGCGCCCAGCAGGTCCACGCGGCGCCGGTCGCCCGCCCGGCCCTCGGCCAGCCACACCGCTGCGCCGGCGATGACGAGGACGCCGACCGGCACGTTGATGAGCAGGACCCAGCGCCAGGAGAGCACGTCGGTGAGCACCCCTCCGATCAGTCCGCCGGCCGCGCCGCCGCCCGCGCCGACCGCCATCCAGGTGCCGATCGCCCGGGTCCGCGCGTGGCCCTCGGGGACGGCGGCGGTGAGGATGGTGAGCGTCGCGGGGGACAGCACGGCCGCGCCGAGTCCCTGTCCGGCGCGGGCGGCCAGGAGCTGCCAGCCCTCCTGCGCGAACCCGCCGGCGAGCGAGGCCGCGGTGAAGAGGCCGAGCCCGGTCAGGAACATGCGCTTGCGGCCGTATATGTCGGCGGCCCGCCCGCCGAGCAGCATGAAGCCGGCGAAGGCGATCGAGTAGGCGTTGACGACCCACTGCAGTCCGGGTCCGCTCAGGCCCAGGTCGGTGCGCATGGAGGGCAGGGCCACGTTGACGACGGAGACGTCGAGGACGACCAGGAACTGGCCGGTGCAGGCGGCCGCGACCACGGCCCACGTACGGGTTCTCGATCGGGCGGGAGGCCGCGTGGGCGGGAGGGCGTCAACCATGGGCGTCATAATCGCAGGCCATCCGTGCCCCGTACATCGGCCGGTCCCCCGGGGATTCCGGAGGACTCCGCGTCCCTCGGTGCGGGACCGGCCGGCTGCGCGCGTCCCGCGCGGCGCGACCGGAACACCGCGGGCACGCACGTGACAGGAATATCGCGGGCACGCAGAAGGTTCAGCGTGCACATACTTGGCGGCCGGCGCTGCCGTCGGCGCGCCGCCGCATGCCCGCCCGCTCCATGTCCCGCACCACCCCCTGCCCGGAGGCCACACGTATGCAACGGACGACGAACGGACCGCGAGCCGGGGAGCTCGGACTTCCGGACCCGCGCGGTGGCAAGGGCGGCGGAGTCGTTCCCGTACTCGCGTTCGCGGGGATCACCGTCGCGGTGATGCAGACCCTGCTCGTCCCCGTCATCAAGGATCTGCCGTCCCTCCTCGCCACCGACCCGGCGAACGCGACGTGGGTGATGACCGCCACCCTGCTCGCCGGGGCCGTCGCGACCCCGATCATGGGACGGCTCGGTGATCTGTACGGCAAGCGGCGGATGCTGCTCGCCAGTCTCGCCGTGATGGTCTTCGGCTCCCTGGTCTGCGCCTCCACCGACGACCTCGTGATCATGATCGTCGGGCGCGCGCTCCAGGGTTTCGCCATGGGGGCGATTCCGCTGGGGATCGGCATCATGCGCGACGTGCTGCCGCGCGAGAGGCTCGGCTCGGCCATGGCCCTGATGAGTTCCTCCATAGGCGTGGGCGGCGGTCTGGCGCTGCCCGCCGCCGCGCTCGTCGCCCAGCACGCCGACTGGCACGCCCTCTTCCTCGCTTCGGCCGCGCTGGGGGTGCTGGCCATGGCCCTGACGGTCCTCGTGGTTCCGGAACCCCCGCTCCGCGCACCGGGACGCTTCGACCTCGTCGGCGCGCTGGGACTCTCCCTCGGCCTGGTCTGCCTGCTCCTGCCCGTCACCAAGGGCAGCGACTGGGGCTGGACCTCCCCCCTGACGCTCGGGCTGATCGCCGCGTCCCTGGTGATCCTCGTGCTGTGGGGCCTGTTCGAGCTGCGCTCCCCCGCGCCGCTGGTCGATCTGCGTACCAGCGCCCGCCGTGAGGTGCTCCTCACCAACCTGGTCTCGATCATGGTCGGGGTGGCCTTCTACGCCGTCTCACTGGTCCTGCCGCAACTGCTCCAGCTTCCCGAGGCGACGGGCTACGGCCTGGGGCAGTCCATGGTGGTGGCCGGGCTGTGCGTGGCGCCGCTGGGTCTGACCATGATGTTCGTCGCCCCGCTGTACGCCCGGCTCTCCGCCCGCCGCGGCCCCAAGACCACACTGATCCTCGGGATGCTCGTCATCGCCGTCGGTTACGGCGCGGGGCTCGGCCTGATGAGCGCCGCCTGGCAGACCGTGGTGATCGCCGTGGTGCTCGGGGCGGGGATCGGGCTCGCCTACTCCTCGCTGCCCGCTCTGATCATCGGGGCGGTCGACGCCTCCGAGACGGGTGCGGCCAACGGTCTGAACACCCTGATGCGCTCGATCGGCACGTCGTTGTCGAGCGCGGTGATCGGGATGGTGCTGGCGAACACCTCGGTCAGGACGGGGCCGGTGGACGTTCCCACCATGGAGGGCTTCCGTACCTCGTTCGTGATCGCGACGGGGGCGGTGCTGATCGGCCTCGTGCTGGCCTCGTTCCTCCCGGCCCAGCGGCCGGCCCGCCCGGTGCTGCTGGCCAGCAGCGCGGGCGACGCCCTGGCCGCGGCCGAGGCCGCGGGATCCGCCCCCGCCGCGGCGCCGGCCGGTGCGCCGGAGCGCCGGTCCCCCGCGCCGTAGCCGGGTGCGGGGGCGTGCCGCGCGCCCCCGCCGCTCCCGGGTGCGGGGGCGTACGGCACGATGGGACGCCGTCCGATCCACCGCCCCGCCAGGAGGAACCCCGTGGCCGCCGAGTCCGCCGCCCGTCCCGTGCCGGAGGTTCTCGCGGCCTTCGAGGCCGCCAAGGGCTTCATGCCGGTCCACGAGGGGCTCGCCCTCTACGCCGCCGCCGTGGAGGCCGGCACCCTGGGCCTGCCGCTCCTGGAGGTCGGCACGTACTGCGGGCGGTCCACGATCCTGCTGGCGGACGCCGCCCGGGCGGCCGGGGTGACGGCGCTGACCGTCGACCACCACCGGGGCAGCGAGGAGCAGCAGCCGGGGTGGGAGTACCACGACCCGTCGGTGGTGGACCCGGAGACCGGCCTGATGGACACGTTGCCCACCTTCCGGCGCACCCTGCACCGGGCGGGCCTGGAGGAGCACGTGGTGGCCCTCGTCGGGCGTTCCCCGCAGGTCGCCGCCGTGTGGGGCGGGGCGCTCGGTCTGGTCTTCATCGACGGCGGGCACACCGACGAGCACGCGAACGGCGACTACGAGGGCTGGGCGCCGAAGGTGGCCGACGGCGGCCTGCTGGTCATCCACGACGTGTTCCCCGACCCGGCGGACGGCGGCCAGGCCCCGTACCGCGTCCACCGACGCGCCCTGGCCTCGGGGGCGTTCACCGAGATCGCGGTGACGGACTCCTTGCGCGTCCTGCGGCGTACGGGGCCGGGAGCCTGAGGGCCACGGATAGCATCGCGCCGTGCGCCAAGAAGACCTCGCTCCCCCCACACCGCGCCCGGGTCCGCGCCGCCGTTCCGTGTTCGCCGCGGCGGCGCTGGCCGGCGTCTGCCTGACCGCTGCGGGCTGCGCGGACGACGGGCCGGGGCCCGGTGCCGGACCGGCGTCCGCGTCGGCCCCGGCGTCGCCGTCGGCCGGGGCCTCGTCCGTGAAGCCCCCGCCCCGGGGGCCGCTCTCGGGCCGCACGGTGGTGATCGACCCCGGGCACAACCCGGGGAACCGCGACCACACCCGGGAGATCAACAGCAAGGTGGACATCGGTACGGGGCGCAAGGAGTGCGACACCACGGGCACCGCCACCGAATCCGGTTACGCGGAGGCCCTGTTCACCCTCGACGTCTCCCGCCGGCTGCGTGCGCTGCTGGAGGAGCGGGGCGCGAGGGTGGTCCTCACCCAGGACGACGACCGCCCCTTCGGCCCGTGCGTCGACGAGCGCGCGCGGATCGGCAACGAGGCACGCGCCGACGCGGTCGTCTCGGTCCACGCGGACGGTTCGGCGACCGGGAACCGTGGATTCCACGTCATTCTCCCCGCGGTGGTGGACGGAAGCGGCGCGGACACCGCGGAGATCGTGGCCCCTTCGCGTGAACTGGGAGAACGCATTGCCGGGAATTTCGTACGCGTTACCGGAAGCGCCCCTTCCAATTACATCGGCGGCGGCACCGGGCTGGACACCCGTGACGATCTCGGCGGACTGAATCTGTCGACCGTCCCCAAAGTGTTCGTCGAATGCGGCAATATGCGTGATCCGGCGGACGCCGCCCTGCTCACCAGCGGGAGTTGGCGCCAGAAGGCGGCTCTCGGTATCGCCGACGGCGTCAGCAGCTATCTGAAGAGGTAGTTCTGCGGTGATGGTGGTGACTTCGGGGGGATGACCGGTCCGAGGTCCGGGCAGCATCACAACCCGCCCGGGCAGACGATAGATTCATCCGTACGATGGGGAGCCGCCCCCGAGCTTCGCGCCGTACCCGCCGTTCAGGCGGCATCGACGACCGCCCCGACGAGACGACCGACTAAGGACCTTCACGTGAATATCCGCTCCCTCACTCGAGGCGACGGCGTGGTGATCGGAGCAGCGGTCGTGCTGTTCATCGCCTCTTTCCTCGACCTCTCCGGTTACGACTGCCCCTCGGGCGTGGACTGCTCGGGCTACAGCGCGAACGCCTGGGACTCCCTGTCCGTCCTGATGGGCATCTACCTGGCCGGCATCATCGGCGCCGCGCTGCTGATCCTCAGCCGCGCGATGCCGGGGCGCAAGGTCGCCGGTTTCGAACTCGGCCAGTTCGGCGCCGCGTTCACGGTGTTCTCCCTGTGGACCATGTTCTGGACGATCATCGACGCCGGTGACGCCGGCGCCGGCCTGATCCTCGGACTGCTGGCGGCCCTCGTGCTGGCCGGCGGCGCCGTGGCCACTCCGCTGGTCCCCGCGCTCAAGGCCCCGCTCATGGGCGCACCGCGCCCGGCGCAGGCCGTGCAGCCGGCCTACGGCCAGCAGCCCGGCCAGGGCTACGGCTACCCCGGTGGCCAGCAGTTCGGCGCCCAGCCCGGCCAGCCCCAGCCGTACGGTGCCCAGCCCGGCCAGCCGGGGCCCGGTCAGCCGGAGCACCACCAGCAGGGCGCGCAGCAGGCTCCGCAGGGCGGTGGGGCGCCCGCCGGCGACTTCACCCCCTTCTGGTTCGCCGTGCCGGTGGCCCGCCCGCTGTACGGCGAGGACGGCGCGCCCAACCCGATCGCCGAGCTCGCGCCCGGTACGTGGTACCTCGCGGTCGAGCAGCGTGGTCCCGGGCTCATCGCCCAGACGCAGGACGGCCGTCGTGGCGTCCTCCAGGACACCACGGGCATCCAGCGCGGCTGAGCCCCCCGCGCACGAGTGGCCCCCGCCCTTCCAGGGCGGGGGCCACTTCCGTCGGACGGCCGGCCCGGACGGTCCGCCACCCGGCGCGCGCCGTACGGGTTTCAGTCACGGCAGAGCGGCAATCCGGAGAGCATGTCTCCCAGAACAGGCACAGGAAGCAGTACCGCCGCACGCGTCATAGCCGTCGTCGCGGACATCATGGCCTTCATCATCATTCTGTGGATCCTGATGTACCTGCTCGACGCCAACCGGGGCAACGACCTCGTCCAGTGGGTGCAGGACTCGGCCCACTGGCTGGCCGACTGGTCGTACGACCTGTTCACCTTCGACGAAGCGTGGGCGCGCGTCGTCACGGGCTACGGTCTGGCCGCAGTCGTCTACCTGTTCATCGGTCACGCCGTGGCCGGCCGGGTCCGCCGCTTCTAGCGGGCCGGTTCCTCACGGCAGCAGTCGGGTTCCAGTCCCGTCGGCAGCCGTTCACCGCTGAAGACCGCGGTGGTCGCCTCGTCCCCCCCGAGCGCGGCCACCGCGAGAAGCAGGGAGCCCGCCGTCCAGGTGGTCAGTTCCTCCGGCCATATGGCCCGCTCGCCCTCGAAGACGTAACCGGTCCAGTAGAGGCCGCCGTCGGCCCGCAGGTGCTGGACGGACTGCAGGATCTCCAGGGCGCGGTCCGACTCGCCCGTCACCCAGAGCGCCAGGGCCAGTTCGCAGCTCTCGCCGCCGGTGACCCAGGGGTTGGGGAGTACGCAGCGCACGCCGAGGCCGGGGACCACGAAGCTGTCCCAGCCCTCCTCGATGCGCCGTGTCGCGGCGGGTCCGGTGAGCGCGCCGCCGAGGACCGGGTAGTACCAGTCCATCGAGTAGCGGCTCTTGTCCAGGAAGCGCTCCGGGTGGCTGCGGATGGCATGGCCGAGCGCGCCGGCCGCGAGCTCCCAGTCCGGCTGGGCCTCCTCGCGCTGTTCCGCCAGTGCCAGGGCGCAGCGCAGCGCCTGGTACACGGAGGAGCAGCCGGTCAGCAGGGCGTCGGTGACGGCGGTGCCGTCGGGTTCGCGCTTCCAGCCGATCTGGCCGCCGGGCTGCTGGAGTCCCAGCACGAACTCGATCGCGGCGTAGACCGTCGGCCACATGCGGTCGACGAACGCGTCGTCGCCGGTGGCGAGGTAGTGGTGCCAGACGCCGACGGCCACGTAGGCGCAGAAGTTCGTCTCGCGCCCCAGGTCGGTCGGCCTGCCCGGGTCGCCGTCGTCGTAGGCGGCGTACCAGGAACCGTCCTCGTTCTGGTGGCGGGCCAGCCACGCGTAGGCGCGGGCGGCGGCCTCGTGCTCACCGGCCGCGTCGAGCGCCATGGCCGCCTCGGTGTGGTCCCACGGGTCGAGGTGGTGGCCGCGGAACCAGGGCAGTGCCCCGTCCTCGCACTGCGCGGCGAGCAGGGCGGCGACGGTCTCGGCCGCCTGCTCGGCGGTGAGGACGCCCGGCAGGACGAGGTGCTCCGTCTGCTCCGGCGTGCTCACGCCTCGGTCCCGGGCAGGTGCGGCTTGGTCGCGTACGCCACGAAGCTCTTGCCGACGACCGGGTTCAGCAGCTGCTCGGCGACCCGGGTGGCCAGCGGCTTCTTCATGATGTCCCAGACCAGCAGCTTGTGGTACGCCCGCACCGGGAGCGCCTTCTCGTTGTCGACGCCGAAGGCGCACTTCAGCCACCAGTACGGACTGTGCAGAGCGTGCGCGTGGTGGGTGCCGTAGGGCTTGAGCCCGGCTTCCCGGATCCTGCCGAGGAGTTCGTCGGCCTTGTAGATGCGGATGTGGCCGCCCTCGACCTCGTGGTACGCGTCGGAGAGGGTCCAGCAGACCTTCTCGGGGCCGTAGCGGGGCACCGTGATCGCGATCCGGCCGCCGGGCCTCAGCACGCGGACCATCTCGGCGAGGACGCCCTTGTCGTCGGGGATGTGCTCCATCACCTCGGAGATGATCACGACGTCGAAGGCGGCGTCGGGGAACGGCAGGTTGAGCGCGTCGCCCTCCATCGCGGTGGCGGTCGCGCCGGCGGGCGCCTCACCGGCCTCCTTCATCGCGGCGAACCACTTCGCGACCTCGCGGATCTCCTCGCCGTTCCGGTCGAGGGCCACCACCTGGGCGCCGCGCCGGTAGCACTCGAAGGCGTGCCGGCCGGCGCCGCAGCCCAGATCGAGCACCCGGTCGCCGGCGGCGAGCGGGAAGCGGGTGAAGTCGACGGTCAGCACGGGGGCCTGCCTTCGAGGTCGGAGGTACGGGTTCCGGGGGCCACGGGGGTGTTCACCTGCGGGCTCCCCGGGCTGCGATCGACTGACGGTACAGCTCGACGGTGCCGACGGCGGCCTTGGCCCAGGTGAAGTTGGCCAGCACCCGGGCCCGGCCCGCCAGGCCGAGGCGGGCGCGCAGCTCGCGGTCGCCGAGGAGCCGGCCGAGAGCGGCGGCCAGCGCGCCCGCCTCACC
Organism: Streptomyces sp. ALB3; assembly: GCF_044385685.1. Classification (NCBI taxonomy): domain Bacteria; kingdom Bacillati; phylum Actinomycetota; class Actinomycetes; order Kitasatosporales; family Streptomycetaceae; genus Streptomyces; species Streptomyces sp. ALB3. Next base: position 20,238 of record NZ_JBISCE010000039.1, read on the forward strand.
GGGCGGCACGGCGAGGCAGGTCTCCCCGTCGGGCCCCGCGACCTCCGGGATGGCGCCGCCGGTGGTCGCCACCAGCGGGGTGCCGGTCGCCATGGCCTCGGCGGCGGGCAGCGAGAAGCCCTCGTACAGCGAGGGGACGCAGGCGACCTGGGCGCTGCGGACCAGGTCGACGAGTTCGGCGTCGCTGATGCCCTTGACGAACTCCACGGCGTCCTGGAGCCCGTAGCGCTCGATGGCCTGGGCGACGGGGCCGCGCTCGGCCCGTTTGCCGACCACCACGAGGTGCGCGGCGGGGTTCTCGGTACGGAGCTTGGCCAGGGCCTCCACGAGGTGGACGAGGCCCTTGAGCGGGACGTCGGCGCTGGAGGTCGTGACGATCCGGCCGGGGATCTCGGCGACGGAGGGGTCCGGCGACCAGAGGCCGGTGTCCGCCCCGATGTGCACGACGTGGACACGGTCCCGGGGCACCCCGAGGTGCTCGGTGATCTCCTGCTGCGACGATCCGGAGACGGTGAGGACGGACGGCAGGCGGCGGGCCACGCGCTTCTGCATGCGGGTGAAGCCGTACCAGCGGCGCACGGAGAGCCTGCGGCGTACCGAGTCCGCCGCGTCCAGGTCCAGTTGCCGGTCGACGGTGATCGGGTGGTGGATCGTGGTGACGAGGGGTGCGCCGAGGTCCCCGAGCAGTCCGTAGCCGAGCGTCTGGTTGTCGTGCACGACGTCGAAGTCGCCCCGCCTGGCGAGGAGGTGACGCCGCGCCCGCAGGCTGAAGGTGAGCGGCTCGGGGAAACCGCCGGTCCACATGGTGGCGACCTCGGCGAGGTCGATCCAGTCGCGGTACTCGCCGCGCCCCGGGGTGCGGAACGGGTCGGGCTGGCGGTAGAGGTCGAGGCTCGGCAGCTCCGTGAGCGGGACGCCCTCGTCGAGGACGGGGTAGGGCTGCGCGCCGATCACTTCGACGCTGTGGCCCAGCCGTGCCAGCTCGCGGCCGAGGTGGCGGACGTAGACGCCCTGGCCACCGCAGAAGGGGTTGCCCTTGTAGGTCAGGAGCGCGATGCGCAACGGCCGGTCACCGTCGGTGTCCGACGTGCTGCCGCCCGCGAGGGGGCCCGACTCTATGGCCTCAGCGGTCACACTCGGCCCCCTTCTCACTGCGTTTTCGCCGGAGCGTAACCGGTCGCGCTAATCTAGAACAAGTTTCAGACTCGTTCGTTCAACACGCACCGAATCTACCGGCAGGTAGCGTCGGCGTGACGGCCGGATCAGGTGATTCGCGCCACGACGGACGCCCTGGCAGGCCGTGCGCGCCCGGAGAGCGGCGCCCGGCGGGCAGGGAACCGGTTCCTCCTTTCTGGACGGGGACAGATGACAGCGGAAGCCAGGCCGGCGGCGGCTCCCCTGACGGAGCGCCAGGAGGCCCGCCGTCGCGGCATCCTGCGGGCCGGTGCCCAGCTCGCCGGGCGGGGCGGTTTCGAGGCGGTGCAGATGCGCGAGGTGGCGGATGCCGCCGGGGTCGCCCTGGGCACGCTCTACCGGTACTTCCCCTCCAAGGTCCATCTGCTGGTGGCGATCATGCAGGACCAGCTCCAGCGCCTGCACGTCACGCTGCGCAGACAGCCGCCCGCCGGGGACGACGCCGCCGAGCGGGTGGCCGGAACGCTGATGCTGGCCTTCCGGGCGCTCCAGCGCGATCCCCACCTGGCGGACGCCATGGTGCGGGCCCTGACCTTCGCCGACCGCGGGGTGAGTGGCGAGGTCGACGCCGTGTCCCGGCTGACGACGGCCATCGTCCTGGACGCGATGGGGGTGGCGGACCCCACCCCGGACCAGCTGTCCGTGGTCCGCGTCATCGAGCACACCTGGCACTCGGCCCTGATCACCTGGCTGTCGGGGCGGGAGTCCGTCGCACAGGTGAAGCGGGACATCGAGACGGTGTGCCGGCTGATCGACACGGCGGCGGACACGGGCTGAGACGTGCCCATGTGCGGTGCCCACACCGCCGCCCGCCCAGGTGGGGTTCCCTGCACCATGTCGACGGCGCCACGGTGTTCGTACGGTTCGGCCGACATCACGCGAACCCTGCCGAGGAGCCGGTCACCATGCGTCGCAGAGCCGTAGGCACCGTACAGAGAAGAACGTTGACAGCGGCCGCGCTCGGCGCCGCCGGCCTCCTCCTGGCGGGATGCACCGCCGCCGGACAGGCGGGCGGCGAGGCGGACTCCGGAAAGGACGGGGAGGAGGCCGTGAAGGTGGGCCTCGTCTACTCCCGCACGGGACTGCTGGCCGCGTACGGGAAGCAGTACCGCGACGGCTTCATGGCGGGCCTCGACCACGCGACGAAGGGCACCGGCGAGGCGGGCGGCCATCCGATCGAGGTGACCGAGCAGGACGACGCGGGTGACCCGGGCAAGGCGGTCTCCGCCGCGAAGGACCTGATCGGCAAGGGGTACAAGGTGCTGGCCGGCACCACCGACTCCGGGGTCGCGCTCCAGATGGCGCCGCTGGCCGCCCAGAACAAGGTCCTGTACGTCAACGGCCCGGCCGCCACCGACGCGGTGACGGGCATCAACACGTACACCTTCCGGTCCGGCAGGCAGTCGTACCAGGACATCCTCACCGCGGGCACCATGCTCGGGGACCCGAAGGGCAGGAAGGTCACGGTCCTCGCTCAGGACTCCACCTTCGGCCAGGCCAACGTCGCCGCCGTCAAGGCGGTACTGGGAGCCGAGGGGGCGACGGTGGGCTCCGTCCTGGCGCCGCCCGGTGCCACCGACCTGACGCCGTTCGCCCGGCAGGTCAAGGCGGGCGGCCCCGACCTGGTCTTCGTCGCCTGGGCCGGCGCGACCGCCCCGGCCCTGTGGACCGCGCTGGACCAGCAGGGCGTGCTGAGTGCGGGCAAGGTCGTCACCGGCCTGGCCGGGACGGCGTCGTACCCGGTCTTCGGGGCGGCCGGTGAGAAGGTGTCGTTCCTCGCGCACTACTTCCCCGGTGCGGGCGGCGGCAACGCCGTGGAGAAGGCCATGCTGGACGGCGTGCGGAAGGCGGGCGGCACCCCCGACCTGTTCAGCACCGACGGTTTCACGGCCGCGCAGATGGTCGTGCGGGCCGTCGAGGAGGGCAGTGCCACCGACACCGCCGCCATGGTGAAGGCCCTGGAGGGCTGGAGCTTCGACGGGGTGAAGGGCAGGCAGCAGATCCGCGCCGGGGACCACGCGCTGATCCAGCCGATGTTCGTCGCGAGGCTCCACGGCGCGGGAGCGGCCGCGAAACCCGAGCTGGTGAGCACACAGCCGATGGACGCGGTCGCACCGCCCGCGACGCCCCCGGCGGGCTGACCCGTGACCGTACCGGGTACCGCCACCGGGCGGGACGACGGGGCGCGTGCGGGCGCTCCGGTGCTCCGACTGGAGGGACTGGGCTGGCGCGTCGGCGGGGCCGCGATCGTCGAGGACGTCACCCTCGACGTCCGGGAGGGCGAGTTCCTCGCCTTCATCGGGCCCAACGGGGCCGGCAAGACATCCCTGTTCAACCTGATCAGCGGGCTCGTCCCGCCCTCCGCCGGAACGCTCGCACTGGACGGCGCGGATCTGACCCGCCTGCCCGTGCACACCCGTGCGCGGCGCGGGATCGGGCGGACGTTCCAGACCTCCAGCCTCTGGCCGCAGATGACCGTGGCCGATCACGTACGGCTGGCGGCGCAGGCCAGGAACGGCGGTTCGCACCGGCTGTGGCGGCGCGCTCGCCCGTACACCGCCGAGGTGGACGGCGTGCTGGAGCGCACGGGCCTCGGCCATCGCGCCGGGGCCACGGCGTCCGAGCTCTCCCACGGCGAGAAACGCAAGCTGGAGCTGGCGGTGCTGCTGGTGGGTGAGCCCCGGCTCATGCTGCTCGACGAGCCGATGGCAGGGGTGAGCGCCGAGGAGGTGCCGGCCCTCACCGAACTGATCCGCACGCTGCACCGCGAGGAGGGGCGCACCGTCCTCATGGTCGAGCACCACATGGACGTCCTGCTGGGACTCGCGGACCGGCTGGCCGTGATGCACCACGGCCGCCTGCTCGCCCTGGACACCCCGGGCGCCGTGACCGCCGACCCGGTCGTCCAGCGGGCCTATCTCGGGGAGGGACTGTGACACCGCCCCCCGCGACCACCACACCCGCGCTGCTCGTCGTACGGGACCTGCGCGTCCTCATCGGCGGCCGGCACATCCTGCACGGAGTCGACCTGGACGTGGCGCACCAGGGCGTGACCGCGCTGCTCGGCCGCAACGGGGCCGGCAAGACCACGACCGTACGCGGCGTACTGGGCCTGGTGCCGCGCTCCGGGAGCGTGCTCCTGGACGGTGCGGAGACCGTGGGCCTGCCCACCCACACCCTGGTCCGCCGGGGCATCGGATACGCCCCCGAGGACCGGGGGGTCTTCGCCGGCCTCACCGTCGCGGAGAACCTCCGGCTGGCCGAACGCCGGGGCGCCGACGGGCCCGCGTACGGCCTGGTGCACGAGCTCTTCCCCGAACTGAAGCGCCGGGAGAAGCAGTTGGCGGGAACCCTGTCCGGCGGCCAGCAGCAGATGGTGGCCATCGGCCGCACCCTGCTCAACGGCAACCGGCTGATCATCGCGGACGAGCCCACCAAGGGCCTGGCGCCCAGGGTCGTCACCGAGGTCGCCCAGGTCCTGGAGCGTGCCGCGGAGGCGGTGCCGGTCCTGCTCGTCGAGCAGAATCTCGCCGTCGTCCGCCGGCTCGCCCGGCACTGCGCGGTACTCGCGGACGGGCGTACGGCCCACCAGGGCGAGGCCGCCGCGCTGCTGGGCGACGCGGAGGCCACCCGCCGGCTGCTCGGCGTCGGCCGGGGCCCTCTTCCACCGACCACCTCGGAGGCGGATGCCTGATGTCCACCATCGTGCTGCTCACCATGACCGGTCTCGGTCTGGGAGCGCTCTACTTCCTCATCGCGTCGGGACTCTCGCTGATCTTCGGCCTGATGGACGTGCTCAACTTCGCCCACGGGGCGCTGCTCTCCATCGGCGCGTACGGCACCTGGTGGGCGGCGTCCGGCCATCTGCCCGGAGCCGGCCCGGGCGGCTGGGGCTTCGCCCTGGCGGTCCTGTTCGGTACGGCGGTGGGCACCCTGGCCGCCGTCGTGCTGGAAGTGGCCGTCGTGCGGCCCCTGTACACCCGGCCACGGGAACAGGTGCTGGCGACGGTCGGTGTGGGGCTGGCCGTGCCGGCACTGCTGGCGGGCGTGTGGGGCTCGGACGCCCGGACCTTCCCCGGCCCCGAGGCCCTGTCCGGCACCTTCGCACTGCTGGGCGCCGAAGTGCCGGTCAACCGGCTGGTGCTCGTCGCGGCGGCGGTCGTCGTCCTGGTGGCGCTGCGGCTGTTCCTCGGCCGGACCAGGCACGGACTGGTCGTGCGCGCCGGGGTCGAGGACCGGGCGATGGTGACGGCGCTCGGGACAGACGTCCGCAAGGCGTTCACGCTGGTCTTCGCGATCGGCGGCTGCGCGGCGGCCCTGGGCGGGGCACTCGGCGGGCTGTACTTCGGCTCGGTCGATCCCCGGCAGGGCACCTCGCTGCTGATCTTCGCGTTCGTCGTCGTGGTCACGGGCGGCATGGGCTCGGTGACCGGGGCCGCCGTGGCGGCCGTGGTCATCGGCCTGGTCCAGCAGTTCGCCAACTACTACACCGCAGCGGGCCTCGGCGACCTGGCGGTCGTCGTCCTGCTCGCCGCGCTGCTGCTCGTCCGGCCGCGCGGACTGACCGGGAGGCTCGCGTGAGCACCGCCACCACACCCGCGCCCTCCGCCGTGACCACGGCGCCGGGGCGCCCCGGGGCCAGGCTGCTGCGCTGGTGGCCGGCCGCCGTCCTCGTGCTCCTGATCGTCGCGCCGTACAGCGCGCTGCCCCTCCCCGGGCTGCTGGACGGGCCCGTGGGCAGCCCGGGCAGTCTGCAACTGCTCGCGACCTGCCTGCTGTTCGGGGCCCTCGCCACCGGTTACGACCTCCTGCTGGGCCGCACGGGGCTGCTCTCCTTCGGGCACGCGCTGTACTTCGCGGCCGGCAGCTACGCCACGAACGTGTACCTGCTGGAGGCGGGCCTGCCGTTCGCCGTCGCCGCGGTCCTCGGTCTGTGCACCGGTACCGCGCTCGCCCTGCTGCTGGGCTCGGTCAGCCTGCGGGTCACCGGAATCGGCTTCTCCATGGTGACGCTCGCCTTCGCGCAGGCCGGCTCGATCCTCGTCTCCCGCGACCCGGGCGGTTTCACCGGCGGCGAGGAGGGCCGGGCGGCACCGGCGGAGCTGCTGCCGTCATGGCTCGTCGGCATCGACCACACCGCGAACCTGTACTGGATCGCGCTCGCCTACCTCGTCCTCACGCTCGGCGTGGTCCGCTGGGCGGTGCGCTCCCCCACCGGCCGGGTCTGGGAGGGCATCAAGGAGAACGAACGCCGGGTGGAGGTGCTGGGCCTGGAGCCGTACGGATTCAAGCTGACGGCGTTCGTCCTGGCCGGGGCGCTGGCGGCGGCGGGCGGGCTCGTCCATCTGCTGCTGACCGGCGGCTCCACACCTCAGACGACGACCTCGGACTTCACCCTGTCGCTGCTCGTGATGGTGGTGCTGGGCGGTTCGGGCACGCGCTGGGGTCCGATGGTCGGCGGCGTCCTCTACACCTGGGCCGACCACCGGCTCGGTGACCTCGCCGGCTCGGGCGCGGTCGCCGATCTGCCCGCGGTCCTGCGCGTGCCGCTCTCCCAGCCGCTGTTCCTGCTCGGGGTGCTGTTCGTGGCCGTGGTACATCTGCTGCCCGGGGGCCTGGCCCGGCTTCCGTCCCGTCTGCGCGGGACCCGCGAGGAGAAACGATGACCCCGTACGAGGAGACGCGCGTCCCCGTCAGCGGCGGCGAACTGGCCGCGCTGCGCTGGCCCGCCCGCGACCCCGGCGCGCCGGTGGTCGTGGCGCTGCACGGCATCACGGCCAACGCGCTGTCCTGGGGGGCGGTGGCGCGCCTGCTGGGCGGCCGGGCCACTCTGGTCGCCCCGGACCTGCGCGGCCGGGCCGGCAGCGCGGGGCTGCCCGGCCCGTACGGCATCGCCGCCCACGCGGACGACGCGGCCGCGGTGGCCGAGGCGCTCGGTCACGGGCGGGTGGTGCTCGCGGGCCACTCGATGGGGGCGTTCGTGGCGGCGCTGGCGGCCGTGCGTCATCCGGGGCGCTTCGGTCCCCTGGTGCTCGTCGACGGCGGGTTCGGCTTCCCCGCGCCCACCCACCTCTCGGCGGACGAGCTGATGACGGCGGTGATCGGCCCCGCCATGGACAGGCTGTCGATGACGTTCCCCGACCGGGACGCCTACCGGTCGTTCTGGCGGGCCCACCCCGCGTTCGGGGGCGACGCCTGGTCGCCCGAGGTGGACGCGTACATCCAGCGCGACCTGACGGGTGAGCCGCCCTCGATGCGCTCGGGGTGCCGGCTGGAGGCCGTCCGCACCGACGGGGTGGGCCTCTTCCAGGACGAGGTGCTCGCGGCGGTACGCGAACTCCCGGAGCCGGCGACCCTGTTGTGGGCGCGGCGCGGTCTGATGAACGAGGAGCAGGGGCTGTACGACGAAGCGCGGCTCGCGGCGGCGGGCCAGCCCGCCACGAAGGTCAGGGCGGTCCGCGTCGAGGACGTCAACCACTACACGGTACTGACGGGCGACAGGGGCGCCGGGGAGGTCGCGGGCGCCCTGCTGACGGCGGCCCTCCCGCGCTGAGAGCGGCGGGCGGCCGGGGGCTCAGCCCTCCCGGCCGCCCGACAGCAGGTGGAGCCGCAGCGCCAGCTGGAGTTCCAGCGCGCGGTCGGGCTCGTTCCAGTCGCGGCCCAGCAGCACCTGGATCCGGTCGAGGCGCTGTACCACCGTGTTGACGTGCACGTGCAGCTCGTCCTTGGCCCGTATCAGGCTGCCACCCGCCCCGAAGTACGCGCGCAGGGTCCGTACGAGATGGGTGCCGCGCCGTTCGTCGTAGCGCAGCAGCGGGCCCAGGGCGGCGTCCACGAAGCCGTCGACGTCCTTCGCGTTGCCGAGGACGACTCCGAGGAAGCCGAGTTCGTCGACGCAGGCCCCTTCGCCCTCACGGCCCAGTACGCGCATGGCCCGCAGGCAGCGGGCGGCCTCCGCGTAGGCGGCGGCGAGTCCGCGGGCCCCGGCGGCCGGCCCCGTGCCGGCGACGGTGACGGGCGCCTGGACGAGGTGGCCGAGCTGGGCTGCGGCCGCACGCGCGGCGGCGCCCGCCGTGGTCCCTCCGCCGTCGCGGTCGACGAGCAGGACGACGGTGCCCGCGTGCTCGGCGCTCACCCCGTGGATGTCCCCGCCGAACAGGTACCGCATCGCGGCACCGCCCAGTTTCTCCCTGGCCGCCGCCTCCGCCACCAGCAGCAGGTGCGGCCGGTCCAGGTCGATGCCCAGCCGCCGGCCCCGCTCGGCCAGCCCGGCCGGGTCGCGCTCCGGGTCGCCGAGCAGGTCGCTGATCAGCTCGCCGCGTATCCGGTTCTCGGTCTCGGCGACCGTGCGGCGCAGCAGGAGGAGCAGGCCGGTGACGACGGCGGCGCGTTCGAAGAGCCGCCGGTCGGAGTCGTCGAGCCGGTCCGGCCTGTGCAGCACCAGGCTGGCGAGGAGTTCCTGGCCGGCGAGCACGGCGCACGTCCACCGCCCGTCGCGGTGCACGGCGCGCGCCCCGTGGCGGGACTCCTCGGCGGCGCCCGCGAGCCAGTGGGCGTCCAGGCTGTCGGCGGCGCACCCGGTGCCGTCGGGCCGTACGGCCGCCAGGGGGCGCCCGCCGGGGTCGTGGATGGTCAGGGGGCTGTCGAGCAGCCCGGCGACGGACACGGCGACGTCCTTCACGTCGCCGCCGCGCAGCACCAGGTCGGTGAGCCGGTCGTGGGCCTCCTCCGCGCGCCGCATGGCGGCCGAGTGCGCCCGTACGGCGGCGTTGGCCTCGGCGAGTTCCGCGTTCGCGCCGGCGAGTTCCGCGAGGGCGGACCGGGTGTCGTCGAGGGCCCGGGCGGTGTCGATGGCGATCGCGGCGTGCGCGGCGAGCGAGCAGAGCAGGGCCACCTCGTCGGGACTGAAGACCCGCGCGGCACGGTCGGCGGCGAAGAGGACCCCGATGACCTTGCCCGTGCCGCCCCGGCTGGAACCGAGCAGCAGGGGCACGCCCAGGATCGCCACGAGTCCCTCGTCCAGCACACCGGCGTTGATGTTCCGGGTGTGGCGGAAGCGGTCGTCGGTGCGGTAGTCGGGCGTCGCGTACGGGCTCGCGGTCTGCGCCACCAGTCCGCCGAGTCCTTCGCCCAGTTCGAGCCGGAGCCGCTGGAACAGCACGGACACCGACCCGTCGGTCACCCGCATGTAGGTGTCGCCGGCCTCCTCGTCGGGGAGCGTGAGGTAGGCGGTGTCGGTGCCCAGCAGCATCCTGGCCCGCCGCACGATCGCCTTCAGCACGTCGTCCAGGTCGCGGGAGGCCGCCAGGTCGCCCGCCGTGTCGAAGAGGGCGGTGAGCTGGAGTTCCCTGCGCCGGTGCTGGCGAAGGGCGCCCCTGATCCGCAGGGCGGTGGCTGCCGCCCGCTCCACCTCGGCCAGGTCGGCCGCGGGCACACCGGCGGCTCGGGCGGCCGAGGTGACGGCTCCCAGTTCCTCGGCGGGGGCGTCGTCCGCCAGCAGGTCGAGGAGGCGGGCCAGGAGGGGTGCCGCGGAGGGGGACGGTTCAGGCATGGGCGCTCATCGCTCTTCCGGCTTCCGGGTGGTCGGGGTCAGTTCGCGGTCCAGCCGCCGTCCATCGTGAGGGAGCTCCCGGTGATGTGCGAGGTACCGGGCCCGCAGAGCCACAGGACGGCACCGGCGACGTCACCGGGCTCGATCAGCGACTTGAGGGCGCTGCGTTCCAGCAGGACCCGGCCGACCACGTCCTGTTCGGAGATGCCGTGGCTGCGGGCCTGGTCGGCGATCTGGTCCTCGACCAGGGGCGTCCGGACGTAACCGGGGCTGACGCAGTTACTGGTCACGCCGTGCGGCGCCGCTTCGAGTGCGACCACTTTGCTGAGCCCCTCCAGTGCGTGCTTGGCCGAGACGTAGGCCGACTTGTAGGGGCTGGCGCGCAGCCCGTGTACGGACGAGATGTTGACGACGCGTCCCCAGCCGCGTTCGTACATGCCGGGGAGCGTGCGGCGCAAGATGCGGAACGGCGCTTCCACCATCACCCGGTGGATCAGTGTGAAGCGGTCCGGCGGGAACTCGTGCACGGGCGCCACGTGCTGGAACCCCGCGTTGTTGACCACGATGTCCGCGTCGTCGGGCAGTCCGTCCACCGCCTCCGCCACGGAGAGATCGGCCACCCAGGCCGTTCCGCCGATCCGTTCGGCCAGGTTCCTGGCGGCGTCACCGGCCTTGTCCACGACGTGCACATGGGCGCCGGCGGCGGCGAGTGCCTGCGCGCAGGCCAGTCCGATGCCGCTCGCCGCCCCGGTGACCAGGGCGGTGCGCCCGGCGAGGGCGGAGCGGGCGAGGGGGTCGTGCTGCGGGGTCCGGGAAGTCTGCATGGGCGTCACCGTAAGGACGTCGCCGTCCGCATCACACGGAGCCGGTGCACACACCCCGGTACGGCCGCATGGTGGCGGCGTACATGGTGCGGCCGTGGGCCGTGGCGCGTACCGGGCGGGCGGACGGGACGCGCAAGGGGAGCGCCGCACACAGCGGTGGGCGGCGGATGTCCGCCTGCCACATGGGCGGCCCGGCCCCCGGCTCATAGGTTCCGGCAGCAGTCCCCACGTCCCCCGCACGTCCGATGAGGAGGCCCCACCGTGCGCCCACCGATCCTGCGACGCCTGCTCCGCCGCGTCGCGTCCGCCGCCGTCTGCGGCTTGCTGGCCCTGCTCGCCGCGCATCCGGTCCCCGCCGTCGCCGCCCCCTCGGCCCCGGCTGCCGCCGGTCTCCAGCAGGTCACCGGCTTCGGCTCCAACCCCGGCGGCCTGCAGATGTTCGCCTACACCCCGGAGAGCGTCCCGGCGGGCGCGCCCCTGGTGGTGGCCCTGCACGGCTGCACCCAGTCGGCCAACGCGTACTACACCAGCTCCGGCTGGACGAAGTTCGCCGATCTGTGGGGCTTCGACCTCGTGTTCCCGCAGACCACCGCGGCGAACAACCCCTTGTCGTGCTTCGGCTGGTTCGACCCGGCGGAGAGCACGAGGGGCCGCGGCGAGGCGGCGTCCATCGTGCAGATGGTCCAGTACGCGAAGCAGACGTACGGCTCCGACGGCCGCCGGGTGTACGTCACCGGGCTGTCCGCGGGCGGCGGGATGACCGCCGACCTCCTGGCCGCCTACCCCGACGTCTTCGCGGGCGGGTCCGTGGCCTCCGGGCTGCCCGCCCAGTGCGCCACGAGCCAGGCCGCCGCGTCCGGGTGCCAGACGGGCCCGCAGAAGCTGTCGCCCGCCCAGTGGGGCGACAAGGTCCGCGACTCCCACCCGGGCTGGACCGGTCCCTGGCCCCGGGTCGCTATCTGGCAGGGCACCTCCGACTACACGGTCCGCCCGGCCAACGCCACCGCGCTGCGCGACCAGTGGACCGATGTCTGGGGCATCGGCCAGACCCCGTCGAGCACCCAGAACCTGCCCGGCGACACCACCCGCAGCGTCTACGCCGACGCGTCCGGCCGGCCCGCCGTGGAGACGTACTCGGTCGCCGGCATGGGACACGGCCTGCCGGTGAGCCCGGGATCGGGCGCCGAGCAGTGCGGGTCGACGGCCGCGTACTTCCTGAACACCCTCTGCTCGTCGTACCACACGGGTGTGTTCTGGGGGCTGGACGAGGACACCCCGGGCGGCGGCGACGGGCTGCCCGCGCCGGCCGGCCTGAAGGTCACCGGCACCACGGACGGCAGCGCCTCGCTGTCATGGGACGCGGTCCGGGGCGCGGCCTCCTACACGGTGTTCCGCGACGGCGCGAAGGTGGCCACGACGGCCTCGACGTCCCACACGGACACGGGGCTCACCGCCGGCACCTCCTACCGCTACTCCGTGAGCGCGGCGGACTCCTCGGGCGCGGCCGGGGCGGGCTCGGCGGCCGTCACCGCGACCACGTCGGGCGGTACGGCGCCCGCCCGGTGCTTCACGGCGACGAACTACGCGCACGTGACGGCCGGCCGTGCCTACACCTCAGGCGGCCATGCCTACGCGCGGGGTTCGGGGCAGGACATGGGGCTGTACAACGTGTTCGTCACCCGCACCCTCCGGGAGTCACCGGCGGGCCACTTCGTGATCGCCGACCCGGCTTGTCAGGCAGGGTCCTCGTAGTCGCTCCGGACCCGCCGGGGCAGCTCGCAGCCGTCCTCGACCGCGGTGAGGGACACGGTCGGCCCGGCGTCCGGGCCCTTCGCGGCGTAGTGCCGGGCGTACAGCTTCCAGCCCCGCTTGGCCAGGGTGCGGTAGGTGACGTCCTGCTCGGCGTGGCTGGAGACGATCTCCCAGTCGTGCTGCCGCAGCCGCAGCACCGTCGCCTCGAAGGCGCCGGCGGCGTCCGCCGCCGGCGCGTCGCCCTTCCAGGGCGCGACGCACGTCCGCCAGTCACCTTCCGGGAGTCCGGCCGTGGAGGTGTCGCCGGGCGGCAGCCCTCCGGCCCGGGCGAAGCCGGCTATCTCCTCGGCGACCGTCCGCGCGGTGAACGGCGGGGTGGGTTCCGGGGAGGGGGCCGTCGCGGCCCCGCTCTCCCCCACAAGGCCGCAGCCCGCCGTCACCGTCATGAGTCCGGCCGCCACGGCGGCCACCGTGGTCCTACGTCTGCGCACTGGTGCTTCCCACCCCGGTCGTCCCTCCCCCACGGGCCCGTGCCCGTGTGACCCCCGCCGGAGTTTCGCATGGGGTCTGACCTGCTGGGAAGACCCTTGGCGCGTGGGGTGGCCGTCCGCCCGGGGAGGGCCGGGAGGGCCCCGGTAGAGTGGTCGGGTCGTCATCATGCCCGTACAGGGGGAAGCCGGTGCGAATCCGGCACCGACCCGTTCCCCACGCGCTCGGCTCCGCTCGAGCAGGGGACACCCCATTTCGAGAGGCCCAGCCCGTCATGTCCGTACGCCGCCGCGCGGCAGCGCTCGCGATCACCGCCGTGCTCTGTGGAACGGCCGCCCCGGTGGCGGTCGCCGCGCCGGGTCCGTCCCCGTCCCCCTCCGCGCCCGCCCTTCCGGAAGGGCTGTACGGCACCAAGGACCCGACGTACGACGGGGTGTGGCGCCAGTCGCTCGCCTTCCTCGCGCAGAAGATCGAGCTGGTCACCCCCTCCACGAAGGCGGTGGACTGGCTCGTCGGCCAGCAGTGCGACAGCGGTGCCTTCGCCGCGTACCGCGACGCGTCCGAGCCGTGCGACGCCAAGACGGTCGCGGACACCAACGCCACCGCGGCGGCGGTCCAGGCCATGGTCGAGCTCGGCGTGCACCGTGAGGTCGTGGACAACGGGGTGGCCTGGCTGAAGTCCGTGCAGAACGAGGACGGCGGCTGGGGCTACAACCCGGGCGGTCCGAGCGACGCCAACTCCACCGGGGTCGTGACCGGGGCGATGGCCCGGGCGGGCGTGCCGCTCGCCGACCTCACCCGGGAGGGCGGGAAGACGCCGTACACGGCGTTGCAGACCTTCGCGCTGCCCTGCGGCGGCGAGGGTGGCGGCGCGTTCGCCTACCAGCCGGACAAGAAGGGCGGGCTCACCGCCAACGCGGACGCCACGGCGGCGGCGGTCCTCGGTGCCATGGGCAAGGGGATGGCCGCGGGGAACTACAACGCGGTGAAGGCACCCGTCTGCCACAAGGGCACCGGCCTCACCCCCGAGCAGTCCGCGCAGAACGGGGCCTCCTACCTGGCGAAGGCGCTCGCCGAGTCGGGTCACCTCGATCTGCCGCCGATGCCCGGCGCCGAGGAGTCCGCGCCGCAGCCGGACTTCGGCAACACGGCGGACGCGGTCGTGGCGCTGGCCGCTTCCGGCCACAAGGACAAGGCGGCCGGCGCGGTCGCGTATCTGGAGAAGCACGCCCAGGGCTGGGCGAAGGAGGGCGGGCCCGCCGCCACCGCGCAGCTGGTGCTCGCCGCCCACGCGACCGGCACGGACGCCCGGGACTTCGGCGGCGTCGACCTCGTCAGGCAGCTGAACGCGACGGGCCCGGCGCCCGCCGCCACCGCCGTGCCCTCGCCCACGGCGACGTCACCCTCGAAGCCCGCGGACACGAGCAGCGACGACGAGGGGCTCGGCCTCTGGTGGATCATCGGCATCGGTCTCGCCTTCGGCGCGGGCATCGGCTTCCTGCTCAGCGGACGCCGGAAGAACCAGCAGCTGTGAGGCGTCCGCCGGCCACAGCGGCGCTGCTGCTCCTCCTCGGCGCCGTCCTGGCCGTGCTGGGCGCGGGGAGCGCGCAGGCGGCCGGCTACCGCTACTGGTCGTTCTGGGAGGGCGACGGCGGTACGGGCTGGACGTACGCCACGCAGGGGCCTTCCGTGGTCCGGCCGGACGACGGCGCGGTGCAGGGTTTCCGCTTCTCGGTGAGCGAGGACTCCCAGGACTCGGCGCGGCCGCGGCGCGCGCCGGACTTCGGGGCCGTCTGCGCGGGCACCCCGGCGAAGGACGGCCTGAAGCGGATCGCGCTGGTCATCGACCCGGGTACGGCGGCTGACGCGCCGGACGGCGAGGAGCCGCCCGCGCCGCGTACCGCCTGTGCCCGGGTGGCGCCGGACGCGAGCACGGCGGAGGCCCTCGCCTCGGTGGCGAAGCCCCTGCGGTACGACAGCTCCGCGATGCTCTGCGCGATCTCGGGCTATCCGAGGTCCGGCTGCGGTGAACAGACCGGCGAGGACTCCGGCGCCTCGGAGACCGACCGGCCGGCCACGGCGTCCACCGCGGGCGACCGGGAAGGCGCGGACGGTTCCTCCGGGGGCGGCGGCCCGTCTGCGGGCGTGCTCACCGGCGTCGGCGCGGTGCTCGTCCTGGGCGTCGCCGCCGTGCTGCGGGCCCGCCGCCGCCGATGACCCGCTCCACCGGCCCGGCCCGGCTCCCCCATGCCCTGCGGGCCCCCGAGGCCACCCGTGCCAACGCGTTGCCGGCCGGGGCCTGGTGGCTGTGGGCGCTCGGGCTGGCGACCGCGGCGTCCCGTACGAGCAACCCGCTGCTGCTCGGACTGCTGGTGGGGGTCGCCGGCTTCGTGGTGGCGGCGCGCCGCACGGACGCGCCGTGGGCCCGTTCGTACGGGGCGTTCGTCAGGCTCGGGCTGTTCGTCGTCGCCGTGCGGCTGGTCTTCTCCGTCTTCCTCGGCTCGCCCGTCCCCGGTACGCACTTCCTGTTCGCGCTGCCCGAGGTGCCGCTGCCCGGCTGGGCGCAGGGGGTCAGGGTCGGCGGCCGGGTCACCGCGGAGCAACTGGTCTTCGCGCTGTACGACGGCGCGAAGCTGGCCACCCTGCTGATCTGCGTCGGCGCGGCGAACTCGCTGGCCAACCCGGCCCGGTTGCTGAAGTCCCTGCCCGGCGCCCTGTACGAGGTGGGGGTCGCCGTCGTCGTCGCGATGACCTTCGCGCCGAACATGGTCGCCGACGTGGCGCGGCTGCGGACGGCCCGCCGCCTGCGCGGCCGGCCCACCGGCGGGGTCGGTGCGGTGCTCCAGATCGGTCTGCCGGTCCTGGAGGGCGCGCTGGAGCGCTCCGTGGCGGTAGCGGCGTCGATGGACGCGCGGGGCTACGGGCGTACCGCGAAGGTCCCGCCCGCCGTCCGCCGCACCACCCATGTGCTCACGCTCGGCGGGCTGCTGGGGGTGTGCGCCGGGACGTACGGGCTGCTCGCCGCCGAGGGCGCCGTGCACGGGCTGCCGTTGCTGCTGGCCGGGCTGGCCGCGGCGATGGCCGGACTGAGGCTCGGCGGACGCCGCTCGGTGCGTACCCGCTACCGGCCGGACCGATGGGGCGTACGCGCCTGGCTCGTCGCGGCGTCGGGCGCGGCCGTCGCGGCGGCGATGATCTGGGCGGGCGCCACCGGCCCGGAGGCCCTGCACCCAGGCGTCGTCCCGCTGACGGCTCCCGTTCTGCCGCTGCTGCCCGCCGCCGCCGTGCTGGCCGGGCTGCTGCCCGCCGCGGTGGCGCCGCTGCCC
The DNA here is from genome assembly GCF_044385685.1 of Streptomyces sp. ALB3. Lineage (NCBI taxonomy): Bacteria > Bacillati > Actinomycetota > Actinomycetes > Kitasatosporales > Streptomycetaceae > Streptomyces > Streptomyces sp. ALB3. Next base: position 36,374 of record NZ_JBISCE010000039.1, read on the forward strand.
GCTTCCCCCTCGGACTCCAAGGAGCTCGCATGATCCGGTTCGAGCAGGTCTCGGTACGGTACGAGGGCGTCGAGCGCCCCACCCTGTCCGGGATCGACCTCACCGTCCCGGAGGGCGAACTGGTCCTGGTCGTCGGCCCGTCCGGGGTCGGCAAGTCGACCCTGCTGGGCGCGGTGTCCGGTCTCGTGCCGCACTTCACCGGCGGGCTGCTGACCGGCCGGGTCACGGTCGGCGGCCGTGACACCCGGACTAACAAGCCGCGTGAACTCGCCGACCTGGTGGGCACGGTCGGCCAGGATCCGCTCGCCCACTTCGTGACGGACACCGTCGAGGACGAGCTGGCGTACGGGATGGAGTCGCTGGGCCTCGCTCCCGACGTGATGCGGCGCCGGGTCGAGGAGACACTGGACCTGCTGGGCCTCGCCGAGCTCCGGGACCGGCCGATCGCCACGCTCTCCGGGGGCCAGCGGCAGCGGGTCGCGATCGGCTCGGTCCTCACCCCCCATCCGAGGGTCCTGGTGCTGGACGAGCCGACGTCCGCCCTCGACCCGGCGGCGGCCGAGGACGTGCTGGCGGTGCTCCAGCGGCTGGTGCACGACCTGGGGACGACGGTCCTGATGGCCGAGCACCGCCTGGAGCGTGTCGTGCAGTACGCCGACCAGGTCCTCCTGCTGCCGGCCCCCGGCGCCGCCCCCGTGATGGGCGCGCCCGCGGACATCATGGCGCTCTCGCCCGTCCGGCCGCCGGTGGTGGCCCTGGGGCGGCTGGTGGGCTGGGACCCGCTGCCGCTGTCGGTGCGTGACGCCCGGCGCCGGGCGGTGGACCTGCGGGAACGGCTCGCCGGTGTGGAGCCGCCGCCCCGCACCGCCCCGGCGGATGCCGCCGTGGTCCCGCTGCCGGCTCCGGTGGTGGCCCGTCCCGGTCTCCTGAGCCGGCTGCTGGGCCGTCGTCAGGCTCCGCCACCCGCGGGGCCTCCGGTCCACGACGCCGTCGTGCGGGTCGAGGGGCTCGGGGTGCGGCACGGGCGGGTCCAGGCGCTGCGCGGGGTGACGCTGTCCGTCGCACCCGGTGAGACCGTGGCGTTGATGGGCCGCAACGGCGCCGGCAAGTCGACGCTGCTGACGACTCTCGTCGGGATGACCGAGCCGTCCACCGGGTCCGTCCTCGTCGGCGGTCTGCCCCCGTCCCGCACCGCGCCGCGCGACATGATGCGCCGGGTCGGGCTCGTGCCGCAGGAACCGCGCGACCTGCTGTACGCGGACACGGTCGCCGCCGAGTGCGCCGCGGCCGACTCCGACGCGGGCGCGCCGGAGGGCAGCTGCCGGGCTCTGGTTGCCGAGCTGCTGCCCGGGGTACCCGGTGACAGCCATCCCCGTGATCTCTCGGAGGGCCAGCGGCTCGCGCTGGCGCTCGCCCTGGTGCTCACCGCCCGGCCTCCGCTGCTCCTGCTGGACGAGCCGACGCGTGGCCTGGACTACGCGGCGAAGGCACGGCTCGTCGGTGTTCTGCGCCGGCTGGCGGGCGCGGGCCACGCCATCATCCTGGCCACGCACGACGTGGAGCTGGCGGCGGAGCTGGCGCACCGGGTGGTCATCCTCGCCGACGGCGAGGCCGTCGCGGACGGTCCGACCCGGCAGGTCGTGGTCTCCTCCCCCGCGTTCGCCCCGCAGACCGCGAAGATACTGGCCCCGAGGGAGTGGCTGACCGTGGGGCAGGTGCGCACGGCGCTGGAGGGCCTCGCATGACGGCCCCTTCCGCCCGCCCGGTACGGCTCGGCCCCCACGCCGTGGCCGCGCTCGTCCTGATCAGCGCGGTCGGACTGGTCGCGTTCGGCTGGCCGCTGCTGGCCGGGGCGGACTCCGGTCTCGCCCACGCGCAGGACGCGCCGTGGCTGTTCGCCGTCCTGCTCGTCCTGCTCGTCGGGGTGGTCCTCGCGACGATCGCGGACTCCGGTCTGGACGCCAAGGCGGTCGCGATGCTCGGTGTGCTCGCCGCGGTCGGCGCGGCTCTGCGTCCGCTGGGCGCGGGGACGGCGGGCCTGGAGCCGATGTTCTTCCTGATGGTGCTGAGCGGCCGGGTGCTGGGGCCCGGCTTCGGGTTCGTGCTCGGGTCGGTCACGATGTTCGCCTCGGCGCTGCTCACGGGCGGCGTCGGACCGTGGATGCCGTTCCAGATGCTGTCGATGGGCTGGTTCACCATGGGCGCGGGTCTGCTGCCGGGCCCTGACCGGCTGCGGGGCAGGGGTGAGCTGCTGCTGCTGGCGCTGTACGGATTCCTGGCGGCGTTCGCGTACGGCACGGTGATGAACCTGTACGGCTGGACGATCGTGCCGGGGCTCGGCTCGGGGATCTCCTTCGTCGCGGGCGCACCGCTGCACGAGAACCTCGTCCGCTTCCTGGCGTACTGCACCGCCACGTCCCTCGGCTGGGACCTCGGCCGCGCCGCCCTGACCGTCGTGCTGACCGTGGCCGTCGGCCCCACGCTGCTGAGGGCCCTGCGCCGGGCCACGCGCCGCGCCGCGTTCGACGCCCGGGCGGCCTTCGGGGGCCGGGCGGACTGATCAGCCGGGCGGCGCGGGGCGCGCCGGCCCTACACCTTGCTGCCCGCCGGTTCGGGTACCGGTTCCCCGGCGGTGTCCCCGGCCTCCCGGCCAGGGGGTCCGGCCGGGCCGGTGCCGGCCCTGAGCCTGCGCGGCCCGGCCAGGGCGTACGCCAGGCCGAAGCCCGCCGCCACCACCGCCGCACCGCCGACCGCGTCGAGCACCCAGTGGTTGCCCGTGGCGACGATGGCGGAGACCGTGAACAGCGGGTGCAGCAGGCCCAGGGCCTTCATCCACGGCTTCGGCGCCAGCAGGAGGATGACCACACCGCACCACAGCGACCACCCGAAGTGCAGCGAGGGCATCGCCGCGTACTGGTTCGTCATCGCGGTCAGCGCCCCGAAGTCGGGGCTGTCGAGGTCCTGCACCCCGTGGACGGTGTCGATGAAGCCGAGGCCGGGCATCAGGCGCGGCGGGGCCAGCGGGTAGAGCCAGAAGCCGACGAGCGCGAGGACCGTGGCGAAGCCGAGGGAGCTGCGGGCCCAGCGGTAGTCCGGGGGCCGGCGCACGTACAGCACACCGAGGATCGCGAGCGGCACGATGAAGTGGAACGTCGAGTAGTAGTAGTCGAAGGACTCACGCAGCCAGGGGATGCCGACGACCGTGTGGTTGACCCAGTGCTCGATGTCGATGTGCAGCCACTGCTCGGCGGAGTGGATCTGCCGGCCGTGCTCCTCCGCGGTGGGACGTCCGGCGGTCGCCGCCAGCCGGACCTTCGCGTACGCGGAGTAGACGACCCGGATGAGCAGGAGTTCCAGGAGCAGGTTGGGGCGGCTGAGCACCCGCCGCCAGAACGGCAGCAGCGGCACCCACGCGTACCGCGCGGGCACCGGCTGCGCGTAGTCCGTGGGGACGGGCCGCTGCCAGTGGGGCGAGGTGCGGGACAGGAACGGCACCGCGCAGGCCGCCCCCAGGGCGGCGATGAGCAGCGCGTTGTCGCGCACGGGCAGGACCACGCCGACGTTCGGCAGCAGCATCTTCCCCGGCAGGGTGAGGACGAGCACCACGACCGCCGGCCAGACCAGCCGGTCCGCGGCCCGGGTGCCGACGCGCCCGACGACGGCGAGCAGGACCCACAGGAGCTGGTGCTGCCAGGCGGTGGGCGACACGGCGACCGCGACGCATCCCGTGACGGCGACGGCCAGGAGCAGTTGCCCGTCCCGGGCGTAGCGCACCGCCCGGCGCAGCCCGAGGACGACGACGGCGGCGGCCAGCACCAGGAACAGCGCGATCTCGAGGGGGCCCTGGAGCCCGAACCGCAGCAGGGCACCGTGCAGGGACTGGTTGGCGAGGCTGTCGGGGCTCTCCCCGAGTCCGGCCCCGGCGAGATGGTGCACCCAGTACGCCCAGGAGTCACGGGGCATCACCGCCCAGGCCAGCGCCGTGCAGACGGCGAACGTGGCACCGCCGCTCAGGGCGGCCCGGCGTCTCCCGGTGAGCCAGAACAGGGCGGCGAAGAGCAGCACGGCGGGCTGGAGGGCTGCGGCGATACCGGTCAGCACCCCCGGCAGGCGCTCACCGCGCACCGCGAAGCAGGCGACGAGCACCAGCAGGACGGGCAGGATGCTGGTCTGGCCCAGGTGCAGCGTGTTGCGGACGGGCAGCGACACCATGAGGAGGGTGATCGCCGCGGGCGCGGCCAGGAAGGCGGTGCCCCGGCTCACCGGTGCGGGCAGCGCGCGGACGGCGACGAAGCCGAGCAGCACGACGAGCAGCAGCGAGCCGAACGTCCACACGACGCCGAGGGCCTGTTCGGCCGAGACCGTCAACGGCTTGAGTACGAGGCCGGCGAACGGCGTCCCGGTGAACCGGCCGGGGTCGTACAGCGACCCCGCCATGTGGAGGACCCCGGTCGCGCCGGTCCAGGTCTCCAGGTCGATGAGCCGTTCACCGGCCGGCCGGCGCAGCACCACCGCCACCTGCCGTACCGCCAGGACTGCGACGAGCAGCCAGAGGACGGCCCTGGCCGCAGCCGCTCTCGCCCCTGGATCCGCCGCCGCGTCCCCCCGCACACTGCGCTCCACATCTGTCACGCTGCGCCGACCCTCCCGGTTCCGTGCACTGTCCCCTCGACCCGGGTATGTGCGGATGAAGCCTCGCATTGCCCTATGAGGTAGACACAATCAACCCCCTCTTCGCCTGACTGTCACCACCGATTCGCCGAAAGATTCTCCGGTCGCCGGGGACGGGGCCGCCTGCGGGCCCCGCGATGGGAGCCGGGGTCAGCCCTCGTGCACGGGCATGTCCGCCTGCCAGCCCGCGAACAGGGGGACGTCCGACGCGCCGTCCAGGACGACGACGCCGAAGGGCCGGTCGAAGGCGATGTGCTGCGCCACGTGCGGCCTCGGGGCGGCGGACCGCGTCGCGACGACCGTGACCGCCGCGGCCTCCACGCCCTTCTCGGCGATCTTCACGACCGCTTCCTGGACCACCTCCGAGAGGTGCGTGGGCACGGCCGCGAGGCCGGAGAAGTCCGCCTCGGCGGGGTCGAGGGCGAGCCGCACACCGAGCGCCGGCAACTGGCCGACGACCTGGATGTGTGTCCGCAGGGTGAAGCGCGGCAGCGCGAAAGTCACCGCGTCGGCTGCCAGGGGGGTCCGCGCTTCCTCCGGGGCCCAGGCCGACGGCAGGACCCGGTCCGCCGGTGCGCCCGGCTCCCCCAGGACGAACCTGACCCGTACGGGTGCGGCGCCGCCCGGCTCCGCGTGGCAGCGCAGTTCGACGACGTACGCGCCCCCTGCCGTCCACACGTCCCCGCGCCGGACGCGCGCGTGCATCGTCGGTACGGGAAGGCTCAGCCCCGCCGCGTCGGTGAAGGGGGCGTCGCGGGTGCGGGTGGCGTCGAACGCCGTTTCCCAGCACGCCTTCAGGGCCAGTACGTCGACCAGGGCGAGCGCGACGCCGCCACCGAGGTCCAGTGGCAGCCGCTCGATCAGGCCGCCGGTCCGCTCACGGACCCACGCGTCGATCTCCGCCACGTCCACCGGGCCGAAGTCGACGTCCGGCAGCGACCGTTCGTACTCCGGGTGGAGCGGCACGCCGTTCCACACCCGGGTCGCCACGCTGAGCCCCTCGGTGCGCCCCCAGTGGCGCGCCGCCTCCGTCACCACGGCCGCGGCCTTCGGCCCGGCCACTCCGAGCAGTGTCCGCAGTTCCGCGGCGGTCGCCGTCCGCGCGCCCGCTGCGACAGCGGTCAGGGCCAGCCACAGTCCGGCGGGCGAGCACACGAAGCTCCCCCGGCCGGGCCGCGCCAGTTCCTGGATCCACCGTTCCCCGAGCCGCTGGACGGCTGCCCCGACGGCCGTGTCCCTCATCTTCGTCTCCCCCTCGTGCAGATGGTTCGTCATCCTGCCGCACCATCGGCAGAATGGGGCGATGACCTGGACCGTGACCCCCGAACACGTCGGCAGCCCCGAGGCGACCGCGCTGCGGTGGGACTACTACGACGAGGTGGCGAGCCGCTACTGGGGCCGCCCGGCGACCGAGGCGGAGATAGAAGAGGGGCTGAGGGACGACGACGCGGGCCTGCTCGTCCCGCCCACCGGGGAGTTCCTGGTGGGGCGGTACGACGGCAAGCCGGGGAGCTGCGCGGGTCTGCGGCTGGCGGGCGCGGGGACGGCGGAGCTGACTCGGGTCTTCGTGCGGCCAGCCTTCCGGTCGACGGGGGGCGGGGGCCTGCTGCTCGCGGGCATCGAGAACGCCGCGCGCGCCTTCGGGGTCCGGCGGATCAGGCTCGACACCCGTGCCGACCTGGTGGAGGCGCGCGGACTGTACGCGAAGCACGGGTACCGGGAGGTGCCCGCGTTCAACCGGGGCCCCTACGCGGAGCACTGGCTCGCCAAGGACCTCTGAGCCCGCGCGGTGGTGGTGTCAGCCCACCGAGTGGTCGCGGCGCGGTTCCGGCATGTGCGGCCGCTCCTGGCTCGACCCGCTGACCTCGGCGGACAGCTCGGTCACGAGGCGGACCAGGTCGGTGGGCCGGTCGGGGCCCCACCAGTCGCCCAGCAGCTCGGCCAGGGACTCCTCACGGGCCTGCGACAGCCGGACGACGGCCTCCGCGCCCCGGTCGGTGAGCACCAGCTGCATGCCCTCGCGCCGGGCGAAGCCGCGCCCCTCCACCTGGCGGGCGGCCGAGGTGATCACCCGCAGCGGCACGGGGGCGACCTCGGCCAGCCGGCCGGGCTCGACGGTGCCGTGCCGTTTGATGCGGAGCAGCAGCCAGCTGGCGGCGGGCTGCAGGTCGTAGCCGGCCCTCTCGGTGATCTTCTCGTAGATCTCCCGGCGCCCCTCCCGGGTGGCGAGCACCGACAGGGCGCGGGCGCACTCGTCGTACGAGGAGCGCTGGACCGGGTTCGAGGCCAGCGTCTCGCTGGTGTCGGGCGCCGTCACCGACCCGCGCAGGGGCTCCTCCTTGAGGAACCAGGCGAAGACGAACGCGACCAGGACGACCGGTGCCGCGTAGAGGAAGACGTCGGTGATAGCGGTCGAGTAGGCGCCGAGGACCGACGGGCGCAGGTCCGCCGGGAGCCGGCCGATGGCCCGGGGGTCGGCGGCCAGGGCCGCGGCGTCGACGCCGGGGGGCAGCGAACGGCCGCTGAGCGCCTCCCCGAGTTTGCCGGTCAGCCGGTTGGTGAAGATCGTGCCGAACACGGCCACGCCGAACGACGCCCCGATGGACCGGAAGAAGGTCGCGCCGGACGTGGCGACGCCGAGGTCCTCGTAGCCGACGGAGTTCTGCACGATCAGGACGAGCACCTGCATCACGAGGCCGAGTCCGGCGCCGAAGACGAAGAAGCAGAGGCTCATCGTCCAGGTGGAGCTGTTCTCGGAGAGCGTGTGGAGGAGCAGCAGGCCGACGACCGTGAGGGCGGTGCCGGCGATCGGGAAGACCTTCCAGCGGCCCGTCCGGCTGACGATCTGGCCGGAGCCCGTCGAGGTGATCAGCAGGCCGAGCACCATCGGCAGCATGTGCACCCCGGACATGGTGGGGGTGATGCCGTGCACGACCTGGAGGAAGGTCGGCAGGTAGGTCATGGCGCCGAACATCGCGAAGCCGATGACGAAGCTGATGACGGCGACGAGGCTGAAGGTCCTCTTGCGGAACAGCTTCAGCGGCAGCACCGGTTCGGCGGCTCTCCGCTCGGCCGCCACGAACGCCACGAGCAGCACCACGGCGAGGACCGTGAGGGCGATGATCTGGGCGGAGCCCCAGGCCCAGGTCGTACCGCCGAGTGAGGCGACGAGGACCAGGCAGGTGGCGACGGAGGCGATGAGGAAGGTGCCCAGGTAGTCGATGGTGTGCTTGGTGCGGCGTACCGGGATGTGCAGGGCCGCGGCGATGACGAGCAGCGCGACGACACCGACGGGCAGGTTGATGTAGAAGACCCAGCGCCAGCTGAGGTGCTCGGTGAAGAAGCCTCCGAGCAGCGGCCCCAGCACACTGGTCACGCCGAAGACCGCCCCGAACAGGCCCTGGTACTTGCCTCGTTCCCGTGGGGTGACGATGTCTCCGACGATCGCCATCGACAGCACCATCAGTCCGCCGCCGCCGAGCCCCTGGAGGGCGCGGAAGCCGATCAGCTGCGGCATGTCCTGGGCCATGCCGCAGAGCGCGGAGCCGATGAGGAAGATGACGATGGCCGTCTGGAAGAGCGTCTTGCGCCCGTACTGGTCCCCGAGCTTGCCCCACAGGGGGGTCGCCGCCGTCGCCGCCAGCATGTAGGCGGTCACCACCCACGACAGATGGTCGAGGCCGCCCAGTTCGCTGACGATGGTCGGCAGCGCGGTGGACACGATGGTCTGGTCGAGGGCGGCGAGCAGCATGCCGAGGAGCAGGGCGCCGATGGGCACCAGGACACTCCGCCGGGACCGCCCTGCACCTGCTTCTAGGGGTGGCGGGCTCAGCTGCTGGGCCATGGGCATCTCCTCGGGTCCGCTTCACCCCCATCCTGGCCGCTGTGTGCCGTTATGGCCTGCCGAGCCGTGCTACGCGCGTTGGGCTTCCCCGTGGCGGCCTGCATAATCGCAGGCAGTTCGAAGGGGAGGGGAACCCACGATGACCGGACACCGGTGCCCGGAGTGCGGCGGCGAGCAGAGCGCGAGACCCGGGGCGGGATGCGCCTGCGGAGCCGGCACGGCCGCGCGGACGGGGCGGGACGCCCGCTCGGCGGAGATGGCGGCGGCGGAGGACTTCGACCCGTTGCGCATCCGGCCCTACGTGACGCTGAACAGCGACGACACGCATGATCACGGCGCGCCCGACGCGGCCACGACGATGCCGCTGTTCCTGGACGGCGCACCCGGCGGGGCCCCGGGGCACGCCCGGGGCGGGCCGGCCGGTGCGGCCCCTGCCGACGAGGCCCACCGGCGTACCGCCGCGGCCTACGCGGGCGGCGGTCCCGACCCCGTGCAACCGCGTCGCCGGCGCCCGTTCACCGTCCTCGCCGTGGGGGCGGCTGTGGCGGCCGTGGTGGGCACCGCCGCGTTCGCGGGGGGCCTGTTCGACGACGAGGACAGCGGGAGCACCGCGTTGCCCGAGGTCACCGCGAGCGCGCCGGACCTGGACGGGGCGCCTTCCGCATCCGCGTCCGAGTCGGCGTCGGCGTCCCCGTCGGCCACGCCGTCCCGGTCCGCTTCCGCGTCGCCTTCGCCGTCGGCCTCCCCGTCCCCGTCCGCCAGCCCCTCGCCCTCACGGACGCCCGTCGCGTCGAAGCCGCCGGCTCCCTCGGCGTCCACGACCAGGCCCCCCACCACGACAGCGGCGGCGCCGCCGGCCGAGGAGGCGTCCGGGGCCACGTTGCGGCGGGGGGACCGCGGCGCGGAGGTCTCGGAGCTCCAGCGCCGGCTCCAGCAGGTGTGGGTCTACCGGGGGCCGGATGACGGCGACTACTCCGAGCGGGTGGAGCACGCGGTCGCCGAGTTCCAGAGATGGGTGTCCGTGCAGGGCGACCCGCCAGGCGTCTACGGCCCGGAGACCCGGCGCGCCCTGGAGGCGCAGACGAGCGGCGGAGCACACCGCTCCTGAGACCGGGCGGCCGGTCCGGCGTTCCGGCGCGGGATTGGCGTTTCGGCGCAGGTTTTTGTACCGTGGAGGAACAAAGTAGCCTCCGCCCGTTCTCCCTGACCGGCGGGCGGGGCTGCTTGTCTTCTTCCTCCGCAGCTACGAGCTGTCCCCCGCGCTCTGGAGCATGCCGATGCCGGCCACCGTCCTCGAAGCCCGCGCCCTCCTGTTGGACATGGACGGCACCCTCGTGAACTCCGACGCGGTGGTGGAGCGCTGCTGGCGCCGCTGGGCACTCGCGCAGGGGCTCGACCCCGAGGCCGCGCTCAAGGTGGTCCACGGCCGCCAGGGCTACGCCACGATGGCCGCCCTGCTTCCGGACCGCCCGATGGAGCAGAACTACGCGGAGAACCGCGTCATGCTCGCCGAGGAGACCGCCGACACCGACGGCGTGGTGCCCATCGGCGGCGCCCCCGCCTTCATGGCGTCGATCGCCGCCCTCCCCCACGCGCTCGTGACCTCGGCCGACGAGGCGCTGGCCCGGGCCCGGATGACGGCCGCGTCCCTGCCGATGCCGGAGACGCGCGTCACCGCCGAGATGGTCGGCGCCAGCAAGCCGGACCCCGAGGGCTTCCTCAAGGGCGCAGCGGAGCTGGGCTTCGACCCGGCGGACTGCATCGTGTTCGAGGACTCCGAGGCGGGCGTCACGGCGGGCCGGGCAGCCGGCATGCGCGTCGTGGGCGTCGGCCCGCGCGCGGCCGCGCTCTCCCCCGACGCCCACGTCGACGACCTCACCCGCATCCGGGTGGAAGCGGGCACCGACGGTACGGTCCGCCTGCACATCGACGCCCCGTAACACCCACGCCTCGCCCCGGGGCGCACTTCCGGGCGGCGCCGGGGCCCGGCGCCGCCCCAACGGCTCTCAGTCCCGGTGCAACAGCCCGCGCGCGACCAGCTCCAGCACCAGCGCCACGGCGACCGCCTGGACCGCCATCAGCGCCACCAGGACGAACAGCTGCACGATGCCCGCGTCCACCGGTGAGGCCCCGCCCAGCAGCATGCCCACGAAGGCGCCGGGCAGGGTGACGAGCCCCACGGTCCGCGTCTGGTCCAGCCCCGGCAGCAGCGCGTCCGACGCGGCGGGGCGGGCGATCTCCAGCCGCGCGTCGCGGTCGGGCAGTCCGAGCGCCATCCCTGCCTCGACCTCCCCCCACCGCGTGCCGAGCTCGTCCAGCGCGCGCCGCCCGCCGAGCACGGTCGCGGTGAGCGCGCCCCCGACGAGGATGCCGGCGACCGGGATCAGCGCGATGCCGCGCGCCGGGAGGAGACCGGTGAGCAGCAGCGCCACGACCACCGGCACGACGCCCGCGCCGATCGGCAGCGCGGCCCACCACCAGGTGCGGTTGGGGGTGATCCGCCGGCCGGCGGTGCGCACCGCGACCGCCGACATCAGCGCCAGGAAGCCGAGCAGAGGTCCCACCGAGCGCACCACCCAGCCGATCAGCAGGGACACGGCGGCCAGTTGGAGCGCGGCCCGCACCCCGGCGACGGCGATCTCACGGGACCGGCCGAGCGAGGCCCACGCGGCGACGGCGGCGGCGGACACCAGGAGCACGCCGAGCACGGCACCGAGCGTGGGACTGACCGGAAGCAGCACGCGGCCAGCCTAGGCGGCGCCCGTGCGCGCCCCTTGACCGGCCGCCGGCACCACCGGGCCGTCAACACCGCGCCTCGAACAACTTTCGGACGGCACGTCAGACCGATCGTCCTACCCCTTGATGTGACGTGCGCATGTCGTCACTCTGTTACCTGGTGACCACCCCACCGAAACCCGGCGCCGACACGATGGTCCGGCTTCGCAGGTCACCGCTCGACAGCCCCCCCCCCCCACATCAAGGGAGTTCACATGTCCGGTATCTACGCGCGTCGCATAGCCGTCGTCGCCGCCTCCGCCGCGCTCGCCGCGACCACCGGGCTTCTCACGGCCCCGACAGCCCAGGCCGCGATGCCCACCCCGGTCAGCGCCTCGACCGCCCGTACGTATCTGAGCCAGCTCTCCGTCTCCGCCGAGGGCTCCTCGTCCGGCTACAGCCGCGACAAGTTCCCGCACTGGAGCACCCAGTCGGGAGCCTGCAACACCCGTGAAGTGGTCCTCAAGCGCGACGGCACCGGCGTCGTCCAGGACTCCGCCTGCGCGGCGACGAGCGGCCGCTGGTACTCGGAGTACGACGGCGCCACCTGGACCGTCGCGTCCGACCTGGACATCGACCACATGGTCCCGCTCGCCGAGGCCTGGCGGTCCGGGGCCAGCGGCTGGACCAACACCCGGCGCCAGTCCTTCGCCAACGACCTGGCCCGTCCTCAGCTCATCGCGGTCACCGACAACGTCAACCAGTCCAAGAGCGACCAGGACCCGGGCGAGTGGCTCCCCTCACGCACCGCCTACCGCTGCACCTACGCCCGCGCCTGGGTGCACGTCAAGCACTACTACGGCCTCAGCGTCGACTCCACCGAGAAGAGCGCCCTGCAGTCCGTCCTCAACGGCTGCTGACCCGCCCTCCCGCTCCGGCGGCACCGGCCCGCCCTCCTCCGCCGCCCCGTACCCTACGGAGCCATCGGTCACGGCGACGCGAGGAGGGCACACATGGCCGGGCTACGCCTGGGACCGCTGCTGAGGTACGTCGACTGGGAGTCGGGGTCACGGGCGACCGTGTGGGTGGAGGCGACCCGGCCCTGCACGGCGGAGGTCCGCTGTGCGGACGGGGCGGCCGGGGCCTCCCCGACGTTCGCGGTCCAGGGGCACCACTACGCCCTGGTGGTGGTCACGGGCCTGACACCGGGGTCGACCACGCCCTACGAGGTGCTGCTCGACGGCCGCCGCGTGTGGCCGCCGGAGGACTCGCGCTTCCCCCCGAGCACCATCACCACGCCCGCGGTTCCGCAGGCGGAGGAGGCCGGTCCGGTACGGGTCGCGTTCGGCTCCTGCCGCTGGGCGGCTCCGCCCGCCCACGGGCACGACGCCATCGGCCCCGACGCGCTCGACACCCTGGCCGCCCGTCTCGCCGCCGACCCCGGAGGGGAACGCCCCGACGTCCTCCTCCTCCTGGGCGACCAGGTGTACGCGGACGAGACGTCACCGGCCACCAGGCGACGGCTCGCGGCCCGCCGGGACCTCGAGGAGGCCCCCGGCGCGGAGGTCGCCGACTACGAGGAGTACACCCACCTCTACGACGAGTCCTGGCGTGACCCGGACGTGCGATGGCTGCTCTCCACGGTCCCCAGCTGCATGATCTTCGACGACCACGACGTCGTGGACGACTGGAACACCAGCGCCGCCTGGGTGCGGGACATGCGTCGTACGCCGTGGTGGCACGAACGGATCGTCAGCGGGCTCATGTCGTACTGGGTCTACCAGCACCTCGGCAACCTCTCCCCCGACGCCCTGGAGGCCGACCCGGTCTACGCGGCCGTACGCGCCGTCCCGGACGGCACCGAGACCCTCCGCGACCACGCGGCGGCCGCTGACGCCGACCCGGCACGGACCCGGTGGAGCTACCGGCGTGTTTTCGGCCGAGTACGGCTCCTGATGGTGGACACCCGGGCGGCCCGCGACCTCGAGGAGCAGCAGCGGTCGATGCTCCGCGAGGAGGAGGAGCGGTGGCTGCGGGACGAGGTCCTCGCGGACCCCGGCGCGTACGACCATCTGCTGATCGGCACCTCACTGCCGTGGCTGCTGCCGCCCCTGATACACGAAGCGGAGACCTGGAACGCGGCACTGTGCGGCGGAGAGCGCGGTGAGCGCTGGGCGCGCATCGGCGAGAAGGTGCGCAGGGCCGGTGACCTGGAGCATTGGGCCGCCTTCCCGGATTCCTTCCGCCGCCTGTCGGCGCTCCTGAGGGAAGTGGGCCGCGCCCCCGGGGGGCCCGCGACGGTTTGCGTGCTCTCGGGCGATGTGCACCATGCGTACATCGCCGAACCCCAGTGGTCCGATTCCGCCCCGGGCGACACTTCCACCGCCCACGTCCTGCAACTGACCTGCTCTCCCGTCCACAACTCCGTTCCCGGATACGTCAGAGCCGGATTCCGTTTCGGCTGGAGCCGGACGGGCCGGTGGCTGGGGCGCGCGCTGGCGCTCCACGGGCGGACGGGAAGCCCGCCGATGCGCTGGCGCAAGACGGGCGGACCGTGGTTCGGCAATCAGCTGATGACTCTCACGCTGCACGGCCGGAAAGCTGCGCTGACATTGGTTCAGGCCAGGGCGACACCTACGGGTGCGCAGCTCGAGACCGTTCTGGAGCGCGGGCTCACCTCGAACGAGTGAACAATTTTCAGCCACTCCACAGAATGTTGAACTTGCAAGTAATAATGAGGTCACCCTAACCTGTGGGGCCCCGATCGGTTTCCGTCCCCAGACCGAAGGAGCCCCACCCCCCATGGTCATACGTCTGAACCGGGCCCAGCCCTACGCACTGGGCCTCTTCCGCGTCGTCATCGGCTTCCTCTTCGCCTGCCACGGTGCTGCCTCGCTCTTCGGAGTACTCGGCGGCTCCATGGGAGGCGGAACCGTACCCGCCGGCACCTGGCCGGGCTGGTACGCCGCCGTGATCCAGCTCGTCGGCGGCACCCTCGTCGCGCTCGGCCTCGGTACCCGGATCGCCGCCCTCATCTCCTCCGGGTCCATGGCCTACGCGTACTTCAAGGTGCACCAGCCCGAGTCGCTGTTCCCCCTGCAGAACGGCGGCGAGGCCTCGGCGGTCTTCTGCTGGGCCTTCCTCCTGCTGGTCTTCACCGGCCCCGGCGCCGTCGCTCTGGACCGGCTGTTCTCCTCGCGCGGCGGCTCCGCGCGCGCGAGCGAGCCCGCGCCCGAGAAGGCGCAGGCCGTCTCGGTCTGACCACACGAGCTCCCGCACCCCGGCCCCCCTCCTCCCGAGGGGGGCCGGGGCCGTACGTGACCTGCACGACATCGGCCGCCCACCCGGCTGATACCAGGTGAACCGGGTGAACGGCAGGCGTACGCTGTACAGCTGGCCCTGCCGCCTGCCGCTCCCCTGCGACGTCGCGGCGTCGCGGCGTTGACACGGACACGGGAACGGGGAGTAACAAGTGCTCGAGAGTGTGGGTGCGCTGACCGGCAGCCCATGGATCTACGCAGTGGTCGCCCTCTCGGTACTCCTGGACGTCTTCCTGCCCGTACTGCCGAGCGGTGTACTGGTGATCACCGCGGCCACGGCTGCGGCCGCCGGTACGACCACGGTCACGGCCGTCGCCGGTGAGGCGACCCGGCAGGTGCCCTCGCTCCTGGCCTTGGTCTTCTGCGCCGCCACCGCCTCGGTGCTCGGTGACCTGGTGGCCTACCGGCTCGCCTGGCGCGGTGGTGACCGTCTGGACCGGGCCATCGCACGCTCCCGCCGGCTCACCACCGCGCAGGAACGCCTCGGCGCGGCACTGAGCCGTGGCGGAGGGGCACTCGTCGTCGTAGCCCGGTTCGCCCCGGCCGGCCGGTCGGTCGTCTCCCTGGGCGCGGGCGCCGCCCACCGCAAGGTGAAGGAGTTCCTGCCCTGGTCGGCCGTGGCCGGGGTGGCATGGGCGGTCTACAGCGTGGGCCTCGGCTACTTCGGCGGCCAGTGGCTGGGCGCGGGCTGGCTGGGCACCGCCGTGTCGGTCCTCGCCCTGTTCCTGGCGGGCGCTCTCGCGGCGCTCGTCGTCCGGCGCCCCCGCCACGCCTCCACGGCCCCGGCCGCCGGCGTCCCGGCCGGGACCTGACGGGCCAGGTCACTCAGACCCGGGCGGCGCCCCGTATCTCCAGGTCGTCGAGCAGCCGCCGCGTCGCCTCGGTGATCTCCGCGACGGCGCGGTCGAACACCTCCTGGTTGTGCGCGGCGGGCGCGCGGAAGCCCGACACCTTGCGCACGTACTGCAGGGCGGCGGCTCGCATCTCCTCCTCGGTGGCCTCTTCGGGGATGGCTGGCGGACGAAGCGTCTTGATGCTGCGGCACATGCCTCCAGTGTGCGGCGCGCCACTGACAACGCGCCTCAGGACCCGTGTTCCCCGAGCCGCTCGATCGCCGGGACCACGTAGCTCCCGTCCAGAAGGGCCTGGTCGGGCAGGTGGAGCCGCAGGACCGGCCGGAAGGGCCCGGCAGGCACCGGGAGCCAGTTCGTCTCCCCGGCCGGGCCCGCCGGCCGTTCGGTGCTCAGGTACAGGGTCAGCGAGCCGTCGGCCCCGTGGCGGAGCCCGGGCGTCCGGTCCCCGACCACGTACCGGTCCGCCGCGTTCTCGACGAGGTGGCCGCCGGGGCTGTCGTAGGCGGTCAGCGACCAGAACGCCCGGACGGGCGGTGGCTGCGCGAGGCGCAGGACGTAGCGGTGGGCGCCGTCGAGCGGCCGGCCGCGCGCGTCACGGGAGGTGTGCGCGTAGAGCGCCTCGTACCCATGGGGGATCCACCGCCCCCGCCGCGCCGCCACTGCCCTGACCAGGTACGACGCTTCCCGGTCCGGGATCCTCCACTCCGGCGAGCCGAGCGTGCCGACACCGAAGTGGTCCAGGTTGTAGTCACGCAGGTGCGGGACCGTCTGCCAGGCGCCCGGGAGGCCGCCGGTCTCGGCCAGGGGTCTGCGGGCCGCCTCCTCCACACGCAGTCGCCCCAGCGCGAGTCCCCGGCCCAGCGCGCGTGTGAGCGCGGGCCCGGCCGATACGTACGGCGAGAGGCCCTCCTCCAGGAGCCCCAGGGGCTGGAAACGGTCCTGGTAGGCGCGGTCCGGGGCGGCGGGCGGGAAGTCACCCATCCACACCCGGAGCTCCTCGAAGAAGCGCAGCTCCCCCGGCACTCCGGGCTCGGTCGCCGGAAGTCCCGTCCGGTGGGCGCGGTCGCCCAGATGGGTGAGCGTGAGTTCCTGCTGGAGCGCTCTGACGCGGGGCACGTCCTCGGGTCCGTCGCACGCGAGCCGGCCGACGACGGAGACGACGGAGGTAGGCGCGTCGATCACTCCCGACACCCCTCCCGGCACGGTGCCGGCCCAGCCGGGCGGAACGATCATCCAGTCCCCCTCGCCCGTGCCGGTGGCGCGGGGACCGAGGTAGGCGAAGGCGTTGCCCCACGCGTCCACGAACTGCAGGACGTAGTACGCGCCCCCGGTGTCCGGCACGTGCAGCCTCACCGGCCCTCCGGAGAGGTCGAGCTGGGCCAGCGCGTCGACGAGGTCGGCGGGAGCGAAGGGCACGGGGTCGCCGGGCCTGGCCGGGCCGTCCGCGTGGGCGAAGTCGTTGAACGGCGCGGGCGCCAACGTCCCGCAGCCCTCCCGCAGACAGGCCTGGACGGCCGACAGCTGGCGGACGAGCGGCGACCCGTAGACGTACGCGTCGGCGGCCAGCGCCGTGATCGCGTCCGGCTTCGGGCCGCCTCGCCCCGGACGCACGTCAGATGACCGGCTTCGCCCGGTGGGCGCACAGGGCCCAGATCACGAACGTGTCGAGCGCGATGGAGATGATCGCCCAGACGGGCTGGTACGGCAGCCACACGAAGTTCGCGATCAGGTTCAGCGCGGCCAGCCCGATGCCGACGCCCCAGGCCCAGGCCGCGCCCTTGAGGATGCCCCATCCGACGAGCACCAGGATCACCCCCAGGATCAGGTGGATCCACCCCCAGGCCGTGATGTCGAACTTGAACGTGTAGTTGTTGATGCGTGTGTACACGTCGTCGGACGCGATGCCCGCGATCCCCTTGACGATGGAGAGGATGCCGTCGACGAGGAGTACGACTCCCGCGAACATCGCCCCGGTGGCCGCCCAGGGGTCGGGGGCGGAGGGGCGCCGGGGGTCGGCTGCGGACGATGACTGGGTCATGGGATTCCTCCACTCGACGGACCACCCCACACGGCTGCGGGCAGATCCGACCCTGTGCGACGACCTCGCCGGCCACGACTCGGGCGCGCCCGATCGGGTGACCGGCCGGCCGAGGATCAGGCAGGGGTGTGCGCGGCCGACCGGGTGACCGGTCGAGGATCAGGCCCGGGTGCGCGACGTACGGGTCCCGGGTTCCCCCACCCCGCCTGGTGACGTCCGGCGAGGAGGTCCGGGCGACGCCGCACGCCGGTGTGCCGCACGGTGCCGCGGGCGGCTCACCTCCACGTGTCCAGGTCGCCACCCCGCCACTCGATCAGCTCCGGCTGGTCCAGGTCGATCTCCCCGGCCCCCTGGGCGAGTCCCGCCCGCCGCAGGAACGAGGCGACGTCGCCACGCCCGTGCGCCAGCCCGACGATCCGCCCGCGCACGGTCACCCGTCGTCCACCGGTCGGCGACGGCGGATACACGATCACGGGTGGATGTCCGGACATGTCTCCACCGTCTCCCGTGCCTCCTCGGCTCGCATCCCGGGGTCCGGGGCGGCCGGAGCCGGGCCGCTCGTCAGCGGCGGGCGGGCCCGGCGGCGGGGGCCGGCGTCGTGCGCGTGGCGGCACCGCAGTCGGGAGAACCGGCGCCGGACGGACGGCACACTGGCTAGGGTCGTCGGCATGAGCGCCGCCATAGCCGCAATGATCACCGCAGTCGTCGGAGTGCTCGGCACGCTCTTCGCACCGGTGGTCACGAGTGGGATGACGAGACGTCAGCGCGCGGCGGAACTCGGGGTCGAGGAGCGGCGGCGGTCCTTCGAGGACCGGCGCACCGCGTACACCTCGATGAACCGGGCGACCCGTCACTTCCACACCCTCCTCAAGGACGCCCTGCACCGCACGCGTGACGGGGTCTGCACCGACGAGGACCGGGCCCTGCTCGAGGAAGGCCGACGCGACTACCGCGACCGGTACGCCGAGGCGCAGATGATCGTCCCCGACGCCGTACTCGCCGCGTCCCGCGAGGTCAACGTGGTCCTGGCCGGGGTGGACGCCGCGCTCAAGCGCATCGACCGCGGTCTGCCCCGCGAGGGTGAGACAGCCGGTCAGCTGCTGCTCGACCTGAAGGCCGCGGACCCACGGCTCACCGCCCTGCACCGCCTCATGCGCCAGGACCTCGGCATCGGCGACTGAAGTGCGCGCACACAGCGGCTACCGGCGGTCGCCGGGGCCGTGGTAGGTCTGTGCCGTGACGCCGGCCGGGCGAACAGACCGACGCGGGACGGAGAAGACGGTGAGTGCAGGCAGCCGTGGGGTGCTGGGCGTCGTGGCCACGGCGACCGACGGCCTGGAGACGCTGCGCACCGGCCTGGTCGAGCCGGCTGTCACCCAGGGCTGGCAGGCAGCAGTGACGCTCACGCCGAACGCCGGCCGGTGGCTGCGGGCGAGCGGTGAGTGGGACCGGCTGGAGGCGCTGACAGGCCTGCCGGTACGGGACACCCCCCGCCTGCCGGCCGAGCCCCGGCCCCACCCCGTCGCGGACTGCTACGTCGTCGCTCCGGCGAGCGCGAACTACGTCGCCAAGCTCGCGACGGGCATCGCCGACAACCAGGCCCTCACGCAGGTGAGCGAAGCGCTGGGCACTCCCGGCGTCCCGGTGGTGGTCTTCCCCATGATCAACGCGGCCCACGCGCGGCACCCGGCGTGGGAAGGCCATATCGAGGCCCTGCGCAGGGCGGGCGTGGAACTGGTCCACGGAGCGGACGTCTGGCCCCTGTACGAACCGCGTCAGGGACCGGCACTCCGGGAACTCCCCTGGGCGGCGATCCTGGAACGTGCGGCTGCCCGGACGCCCTGACGTGGAGTCCCTAGGATGGCCCGACGTACGCGTAACAGAGGGGCGGGGTGGGAATGGCCGGCCGGGTCACGGCGGTGAGCAGCAACGGGACGTATGCGTTCAGCAAGCCCAATCGCGAGTCCGTCACACTGCTCGCCGGACTCGGCGTCGAGGGGGACGTCCACGCGGGCGTGACGATCCGCCATCAGTTCCGCATGACGTACGAGCCGGACCTTCCCAATCTGCGCCAGGTGCACCTGATGCACGAGGAACTCTTCGACGAGCTGGCCCTCAAGGGCTACACCGTCACCCCGGGCCGGCTCGGTGAGAACATCACCACCCGCGATGTCGACCTGCTCGGCCTTCCGGCCGGCACCTTGCTGCACCTCGGTGACCAGGCGGTCGTCGAGGTGACGGGCCTGCGCAACCCGTGCGCGAAGATCAACGACTTCCGCCAGGGCCTGCTGGGAGAGATGTTCGCCCTCGATCCCGTCTCCGACGACTTCACGTTCAGGTCCGGCATCATGTCCGTGGTCCGCCACGGCGGCCTGGTCCGCCCGCAGGACACCGTCGGGATCGAGCTCCCACCGGGCCCGCACCGCCCGCTGGAACGCGTCTGAGGACGACGGAGGACGCGGACGAGGACGGCCACGGGAACACCGGCGCGGGGCGGGCGTCCGTAGGATGAGGGACGAGGCGGAGCCGTAGCGCAGAGGTCGTCGCGCGCGGTCTCCAAAACCGTGAGGACGCCGGTTCGAATCCGGCCGGTTCTGCCTTTCCTCCGCGCACATCGGCGATGTTCGCCGCGCGGGACGGTGCGTCGCCTCCGAGCAGGGCGTCGTCACGTCGCCCGTGGTACCGGCCCGGCGCGACCTGACCCGACATCAGCAGGGGGCCGGCCGGACTCCGCGTACGCGGCGAGATTCGCCAGGGTGGAGGAAAGGCCCTCGGCGTGGTCCTCCGCGGAGACGCCGTCCGGGACGTCCTCGGCAATGATGTCGACGCGCGCCCCCTCTTCGACGGCGGTGACGTCCCAGGTCATGGTCATCGTGCCGGCGAACGCGGGGTCGTCGGAGACGAAGTCGACCGCCTGCACGACGCGCACACCGGGAACGATGTCCACGAAGCGCGCCTCCACGATGTCGGAGTCCGCGGTCGCCTTACCGGACGCCCCCGAGGCGTCGGAACAGGTGAGCACCAACCGGTACGACCCGCCGGACCGGGCGTCGAACCGCTCGAACCTGCCGGTCATCCCGGCCGGAGGGAGCCAGGTGGTGAGGGCCTCACGATCGACGAGTGCGGCCCAGACCCGCTCCGGTGTCGCAGCGATCACCCGCGAGGCCCTGTCCGTGCGTGGCATGGTCCGACATTAGCCGCGTCGCGTCGCTCGATGCGAGGCGAACGCGACACGAGGTACGAGGCACGAGGCACGAAGGCGCACACTGCTGAGCCGATGACAGGAGCTGCGCGATCGCCCGGCTCCTCCTGACGGGGGCAGGGGCCGGCGGGGCGGGCACGCCCGCATAGGCTGACCGTCCCACTGGAACGCCGTGCGACGAGGATCAACCCATGCGGAGCAGCACCAGGATCCGCCTGATCGAGCCCACCGACGCCGCCGCCATCGCAGCGCACCGGGTGCGGGACGTCGAGGCGTTCCGGCCGTGGGAACCGGCGCAGCCGGCCACGTTCTTCACCCCGGAGGGCCAGGCGGAGCGGATCGACAACCTGCTGGCCGCACACCGGGCGGGCACGGTCTGGCCAGGCGTGGTGCTGGCCGGCGACCAGGTGATCGGGCAGGTCACCATCGGAGGCATCCTGCCCCAGCCGCACCTGCGCCGCGGTTCCGTCGGATACTGGATAGCCGGCGTCGCCCAGAACCAAGGACACGCCGGGCACGCCGTCGGGCTCGCACTCCGGGTGATGACGGAGGAACTCGGCCTGCACCGCGCCGAGGCATCGACCAACTTGGAGAACATACCGTCGCAACGGGTGCTGCGCCGCAACGGATTCAGCCCGTACGGCATCGCGCACTCGTCGATCTTCCTCGACGGCAGCTGGCGGGACGGAATGCTGTGGGAGCGGATTCTCGGCGACTGATCCCGCATTCGTGCCGGGTGACGCTTCGGGCCGTCGCTACGCTGCTCAGCCGGCCCGTTGCAGCTCGATCGCGATGGTCCGGCAGCTGCGAACAAAGTCTTCGGCAGCGGCAACGGTCACTTCCTCCCCCGTATGGACCGCCCGATTGCGCAGCTTGCGTAGGCGCGCGTATACGTCCAGTGCGTCACGAGACAGCCCCAGAGCCTCGATGGCCAAGAGCCTGCGTCTGGTTGGCCCGACAAAGGGCGCGTCTTGCCCCTCAGTCTCGATTCCCCGGGCCCACATCACTTCCTGGAAACTGGTTTCGAGCGCCTCCCATGCCCGGATCACCGCAGCCCTGGGAGCAACGGCCGCTGTATGCATCGCCTTTCTGAATCGCTTTCCTGACACACTCGACTCGAAGTCCGGCGGATCCAAGAGGTAGGGCATGCTCTCCAACACCTCCCATACTCTCTGCCTCAGCCGCTGTTCCTCCCACACCTGGTCATCTGTACTTGGTTCCTGTTCAGCCTCTGCATCGGCTTCGGGCTCGACACGGCTGCCCTCCGCCTCAGTGGGGAGGGCCGGCCTCGGTACCACCGCGACTGGGTCTGGACCGCCGGCCGTGGACAGAGCAAGCTCTTCCGCGTCATCGAGTACGTCGGCTGCCGCTGCGGCGAACTCGGCGCTCCCTGCAGGCGTTTCCACCCGCGTCAACCGGCCGACAACGTCTCTCAGTTGAGCCCTCACGACCCAGAGAAGGGCAGCGGCGAACACCGGCCAAGCCAGGGCTTTGACGAACTCCAGAACGAGCTTTGCGATCTCCACGACAGCATCCTGCCGCTCACTGTTGCAGACGTGGGGCGAGCGCCCACGTTGTGACGAACGCGAGACACGCCGCCATGTAACACTGCGGCAAGGAGGTAACGGGCCAAGCCCCGACTCAGTGGCCGCATTTCCGAGGTTCGTTCGTGGCCGCGTGTCACCGCGGGTCGGTTACACCCCCGACCCACCACAGGTCAACGGCCCGCGACCAGGCGAATCGGTCGGCGACCATTCGCCTGCGCGTTACTCCTCATTCCCCGTGGCCCCTGCTGATGTGGGCAACGAGGGCCACTATGCATGCTGGCTGGGGCCGCTGTGCGGGGAGTGAGCTGCCTTCGATGTACAGCTCGACCCGACGAGAGTCCGAGGCGAAGGTCACCGGGGCCCAGGAAAAGGGCCCAACATGAAGTAGCTGAATCTGGACCGGTATTGCCGACGAGCCAATCCGCAGTCGCAGGTCATCGTGAGACCCCTTGGTGCGAACACGGTCAAAGCTCAGTGCGAAGGCCGCCGGCAGGAGCGACTTCTTGCGGCGAGAACTCGCGCGTAGGTGCTTGCCGTCACGGCTCCGCCCGTGAGGGCTGGCCTCGTCCAGGTTTCGAGCACCGTGTGCCGATCGTGGCAATCAGTCCTCACGGAGGTATGCCGTGAACGGCCCCGACCACGACCGCCACCCACACCGACGAGCAGATCAATTCCGTACCGGTGACCTGGGCCTTCGTCGTGTTTCCTGCTGGTCGGCGCGGACGGTCTCGAAACGCCTACATCTGCTTTGTAAGCCTGGCGGCAGCATCTGAGTCATCTTCCTAGCTCAGACCACCTGTGCACTGCGACGGTTGTCGCGAGCTGTGGACGCTGTGGCGTTCCTCGAATGACCGTGGTTGACCGCTCGATCTGGCACACATCTGGCACGCTCGCCCACGACGTCGTCAGCGGGCTCCCGGGGCGCAGCACGCCGCGTGATGGGGGAGATGGGTACTCACGCAAGCCAGGGTCCATCCATCGCCCCTAACGGCGCTTCGGCATCAGGACCATAGGCGAAGATCGCACATCCCACCGAACGCGCTGCCGCCGGCCTCCCCAACACCAGTGGCTGCGACAGCGAGCCCCGATGGACCACTCAGTTCAAAAACGAGTCACCACTGGTTGGCTACACCGAAGCCGCCGTCGCGCAGTTGGGCCCCCTACCGACCGCTGGCTGCTCACTGAGTCGCTGCTTGCTCGCTTTAGTCGAACGTCGGACACTCAACCGCCCCTGTTGGGTAGGATTTTGTCGACCTTCACAGACGCTCAGGGGGACTCCATGACCGAGATAATCACCGCCTTGATCGGGGGGGTGTTCCTACTCGGTGGCGCCGCGATCACCGCCCGGTGGACACGCTCACGCGCCACCGGCAATCACACCCCCGCCGCCTTGCCTGCCACCAGCAACCCACAGCCCGACGGCGTCAACACCAACGTCCCTCGCCCCCCTGACAACCCACTGCCGGAGGGAACCAACCCCAGCATCCCCCACCCTCCTCAGAGCGCGCGTCCGGGCGGCGTCACCGTCAACGGACAGTTCATCGAAACGAACAACGGCACCGTCTCGCAGACCAACTACCGCGATGGCAAGCGGTGAAGCTGCCGACCACCAACAGCGCCGGGTTACTTGGGATCGCCTATTACGCGTTCGGCGCCGTCCTCGCTGTGCTCGCTGTCCTCGCAGGCGTCGAACTCATCAGTGAATACTTCCCCTACGCGTTGCCAGCTATCGAAGGCCTAGTGGGAGATCTGATCCGCCTGTCTTCTGACAAATACGTCGGGGCATTCGTACAAGATCGAGTCTTCGTCTTCATTGTCATAGGCGTGGCTTTCACTCTATGGGTCACTCACAAGTGGCCCACCTTGGTTAAGACGATCGGTCAGGCACTCAACCCGTTCGCGCGGATCGGGGTGGCCACCGTCTCGGCCGTCGCCGCCGTCTTGATCGCACTCATTCTGGCTGGTCCGCTCGGCCAGTCCAGGAGTGAGGGTGAATGCATCTCATCATTCCAGCTAAGTCTGGACCAGGCTCCCTCGCTGGTGAGCAACACAAGCTGCGGCGGGGGTGACCATGGGCGAAATTCCAGCAATTGACCAGTACATTCAGACTAATAATGGCAGCGTGTTTCAAACAATTATAAAGAACGAGGGTATTGACGAAGAAACCAAACAAAACGTACGACGCCTGGCAGTCTCTTCGCCTGAGATGCTGGCTAAGGTAGATGCGATGCTGAAGGAATCAGGCGACGTGCGGGCGGCAGCTGCGCTGGTCCGCGATGCGAGCAACATCCTGACCAGCAAGGACAGCCCAACGACCCCATTTACCGACGAGGGCGATGTCCCCATGTTCTCTGGAAAAGGCGAACGAGATCTTCGAAAAGCAATAGCTAGTCCTTTCCTTCTGCTGATTGTAATCGTTGCTCTGATTCTTTGGCTGTAGCTCTCGTAGCCCTCACCGGCACAGCTGAGCGGTCGGCCACCTGGTCGCGAGCTCGCGACGATTGGATACGGCGGGCATCCGCCCTACTTTCAATGCCCGCAGCGGGGCTACTGATTGACGGAGAGACGGTTTCAACCCGCCGACATCCGCTTTGTAAGTTCGGCCGGGCGCCGCTGCGGCCCCCACCTCCCACCACCGCTACAGCCGGACGGGAACGCCCACATATGCCCCTGCCCAGCATCGTTGATGTCAGCGGTAGATGTCAGAGACCTTCTGATCCGTAGCTCAAGCCAGACCGGTCACCGACGGCCATATGGGCCGCTACGAGGTCCCGGAGGGCTGCTATGAGCGAGGGCGGTTGCTGTGGTTGCGGTACGCCACTGCTGTACGGCAGCCCGCGCCCGGGCAAGTCCTTGGGGCTCACGTCACCTTGCCCTAGCCGGTCGCTTCGCACGCCGCGCGCTCCCCAGCTCGCCGCGAAAGCCTACCCTCCCGGCCACAACTTGGTCACTGGACATCGATTCTGACCCCTGACCCAATCAATCGTGACACCATCTCGGCCATGAATGCCCCCATCCAGCACGATGAAGTCCGTAAGGTCTATATAACCTGCCGACTTGGCAAAGGTGAACTTGAAAGACTCTTCAATCTCGCCCCAGAGGGAATTCCCGCGGCTTCAGTTTCCGTTTCAACTCAGCGAGACAGTACCCGCTATAGCGCCGCAAAACTTTCCGACCTTATTGACCATGTTCGTAATTCCAACACCACGGGCAACCTGAATAATTGGGAAAATCTCGCGCTCGAAGCTGCTGACGGCACAGGCGACCGCAAGGTTAGCGTAGCCATTGACACCGAGCGGGTTGAAATTCAAGTCTCGGGCCAGGATGCAACTTGGGTCCACGGACAGGCTGCCCGAATTGAGCTTTTCCTAAAAGCGTCGGGCGGCAAACCGAGGCGCGACAGCGAAGAGAAGGCGCGACGCATAAGGCTCGCTCTACTGGGGTACGCACTCGCAATTCCCTATATGGCAGCAATGCTCATAAGCCTAATGGTCGTCGACCCGCAAGCCCTTAAATCGAGAGAATCACGCGGAGGGGGCGAGTCGTGGCAAGGGCTTTTCGCGATCCTAGGTTCCTCTGCGACCATGATCTTTGTGTACTGGTGCGGCTTTAAGTTGTTCAACCGAGCAAATCGGGCGCTTCTTAAACCAACAGGTGAAATCCCACACGGCTCGTGGTGGAGTCGATCCACAAGCGCCGACAAGATTGCACTGGGCTCGCTTGTCGTCGCCGTACTTTCCGCGGGGGTGGCAGTAGTTACGCTAGGTAAGGAACTGGCGAAGTAGCGGGAACAGGGCACCCATCTCGCTCAGCCAACCACCTACCCCAGTTCCCATCCCGTCCGCCTTCGACCCACACACCGTGGAGCGGTCGTGGTTCAGGGCGTCAAGGTGGAGCGCGCCACTGTACGAACGACCTTGACGCCCTGGGCCGCGACTGCTCGGCTCTGCCTGGGTCGAAGGTGGTCGGGATGGGAGCCACCACGACGCTCACCACGCTCCGGCCGGCACTCGCGAACGGCGCCATCGCCATCCCGATGCCGTAGCGCCCCCGCCGGAGGCATGTCTTAAAGCCGCGGGCTTGGTTCTCGTCTCATGCCCTTGGGCCTATCCCCTGTGGGCGCGCGTCGGCGGCGGCAGCGCCGAGCGGGCCGAAGGCAGGAGCGCGGGCGCAGCCAGAGCCGGGAAGCGCGCCCGGCGGAGCGGAGCGCAGCCGGGTGCCTTGATGAAGTAGAGAAAGTTCTACCGCACGTGTCCCGTGATGGACTCCGACGTACCTGACCTCCGCTGGCCAGCCTGGGGGTGAGGACAGGACGGAGAAACCCAACGGCATCATGGGAGTTCGCGATGAAGGAGTGCCGCTCGTGCGACTCGTTTCCGATCCGGTCTTCGGTGAAGTAGATGTCACCGCGTCAGCCGAGGAGCTGGCCTGCCTGGCACACGCAGTGGCCGAGGGTGACGGGTTCATCGGAGCCACCTCATCGCGCGATGAGGACACCTTGACCGGCATCGAAGTCAGGCAGGCCTCCGGCGCTGGGGTGCTGATCGCACGCGACGCATCGCGGCAGGTCCTGGTGATCAGTGGCAATCCCGGTGCCAGGGCGATCCTGGCGGACAACCTGAAGGCCATGGCTACCGCCGAGGACGGCGGTCACCTCCACGTCGATTACTTCCCCGAACATCCCTACCTGCTCGAAGGGAGTGTTCCGATCGTGGTCAACATCCCTCACGGAGGTATGCCGTGAACGGCCCCGACCCCCACGATCGCCGCTCACATCGACGAGCAGATCAGAAAGGCTCCGCCGGCAGCCCCGCGACGCATCCGGCACGTAAGCGGCACGACGCCTCTCTCCCGCCCCGCAGCCGAGCAACGAACAAGGCCCAGGCTTCCGGTTCGGTACCGGTGACCTGGGCCTTCGTCGTGCTTTTTATTGGTGGGCGCGGACGGTTTCGAACCGCCGACATCTGCTTTGTAAGAGCAGCGCTCTACCCCTGAGCTACGCACCCGTGGATGAGGCAACAGGTTACATGGCCCAGCGCCCTCAGCCGCAATCCGGTTCCGGCCCGGGCCACCGGTCCTCCGCTCCCCCTGCTCCGGGCCCGAGGCCCCGGCCCCGGCCCCGGCCGGTACGGGGGATATCCCCACCCCGAGACGGTAGCCGTCCGGATCGTCCCCGGTGGGGGCCCGTACATACGGTGGAGCCACACCGGCAGCGCTCTCAGGGGGACTCGACATCATGACCATCCGCACACGACGTACCGACGCCCTCGTGGCGATCGCCGGGACCGGGCTCCTCGTCGCCGCGCTCAGTGGCTGTGGCAGTGCGGACGCGGAGGACGCCCCCGCCGAGCACAAGTCGTTCGCGTTCAGCGGGAAGGCGCTCACCATCGACGCCGAGAACTCGACCCTGCGTCTGGTGCCCGCCGACGTGGAGCAGATCGAGGTGACCCGCCGGGTCGACGGGTGGGTCGCGCTGGGCAGTGGTCCGGACCCCGTCTGGAAGCTCGAGGGCGACGAGCTGAGGCTCGAGGTGAAGTGCCGGGCCGTGATCAGCAACTGCCAGGCGCACCATGAGGTGAAGGTGCCCCACGGGCTGGCGCTGACCGTGCAGGGGGACAACGGGGAGGTCACCGCGGCGGGCTTCACCGCCGCGCTCGACATCTCCGCCGCCAACGGCGGGGTCACCGTGCGTGACGTGTCCGGTCCGCTCAAGCTGAGTGCCGACAACGGCACGATCGAGGCCGAGCGGGTCTCGGGGAGTTCGGTGATCGCACGCTCGGACAACGGGTCGGTCCAGCTGGGGTTCACCCGGGTACCGGATCTGGTGGACACCGTCAGTGACAACGGGAGCATCTCCATCGACCTGCCGGCCGGAAAGGACACGTACGCGGTGTCGGCGGAGGCCGACAACGGTGCCGTCTCCGTCGACGTGCCCCGCAGCGACAGCAGCACGCACGTGGTGAAGGCACGGAGTGACAACGGCGAAGTCACCGTCCGAAGTGCGAACTAACCGGCCCGTGCGTTCGTCCTAACTGGTGCGAGAATGAACCGGGCAGGGCGGATCGGCACGGGAGAGGGATGTGACGGCGACACACACGCGGCCGCAGGCGAAAGCGAGTGTTGGTTCCGCCGTCAGGGACGTCCTGGTGCTGATGCTGCTGCCGGTGCCCCTTGCCGTCGCCGCGATCCCCGGGGCCTTCGCGGGCGGGGGCACGCGCCGTTGGTTCGGGGGGCGCGGGGAGAACCAGCGGGCCGACGCCCAGGCGGCGAAAGACGCGGCGGCCGCCGCCTTCTACGAGCTGGACACCGCTCAGCGCGACCTGCAGATCTCGATCGAGACGATCACCGCCGTGGACAGTTCGCCCCGCGCACACAAGGTGGCGGAGGACTTCGCGGCGCTGGGGCGGCGGATCGACGAGGTCAGTCACCTCTACATCACCGCGGTCGACGCCCACGACCTCGACCGTGACGATCTGGAGCCCTCGGCGGCGGCCGGTGCGCGCACCCAGCTGACCCGGGCCAAGGACGAGCTCGTGCGGGTGAAGGGTGAGCTCGACCGGTTCGCCCAGGGGCTCGGGACGCTGCTCAGCAGCGCGGAGACCCAGCTCGCGCGGCTCGCCCCCGCTGTGGAGCGGGCCCGCCAGACGCTGCTGGCCGCGAGCAACGCCCTGGACGCTGTCCGCGCTTCCGGGCTCCGGGCGGACGATCTCGCGGCCCGGCTCGCGGCTCTCGCGCCGGAGCTGACCAAGCTCAACCAGGGCGCGGGGCGGCACGGCGTGGCCGAGACGCTGCAGCGCGCGGACAAGGTGCTGCGGGACGCCGAAGCGGTCCGGGCGGAGGCCGAACGGCTTCCCCAGCGGGCGGCCGAGATCGACCGGAGGCTGGTGTCGCTGCGCACCCGGGCCCAGGCGCTGACGACGCGCGCCGGGCAGGTCGAGCCCGTGCTCAGCGAGCTCCGGCGGCGCTTCTCGGCGGCCTGCTGGCAGGACCTGCAACCGGTGCCCGAACAGGCGGCCGTCAATGTGCGGCAGGCCGAGGCGAAGCTCGCGGAGGCCGTCGAGGCCCGGGCCGAGCAGCGCTGGGCGGATGCGACGTCCCGGCTGAGTACGGTCAGGGCGCTGCTCAACGCGACCGACGAGGCGGTCTCCGCCGCAGGTGACCGGCTTCAGCGGCTCGACGCGGTGGCGAAGAACCCCCAGGCGGAGATCGAGCGCACCCGCTTCGCGATCCGGGACGCCCAGCGCCTCGCGATGGCCGGGCGCCACACGCCCGACCCGCGTCACGCCCGGCCGCTTGACGACGCCGTGGCACGGCTGGAGCGGGCGATCGCCGCGCTCGACGAGCGCCATCCCGACTACTGGCACTTCCTCATGGAGACCGAGGCCGTGCGCACGACCGCGAACCGGGTGGTCTCGGCCATCCGGGAGGAGCTGGGAGGAGGCGCCTGACGGCGCCCGTCCACCACCGCCACCACCACCGTCCGTCGTCGCCGCCCGCCGTGCCGCCCGGCCCCCGGGAGCCGCCCGTGGAAGCCGGCTGCTGCGTCCGCTCAGGCACTGACGGCGAACGGGCCGGAAACGGTTGACTTGTCCCCCGCAGCCGGTGGGCCGATGCTGGAGGTACGCAGCGGCTTCCGCTGAGGCGTCCCTGGCCGCACGCGGCTTAAGGAGGCCGTCATGGCCACACACGTCATGCGTCCCTCACGCCGGCGCGAGGACGGACCCCCGCACGGCGGGCCGGGGCGTGGCAGGTACACCCCCCGCAAAGCCATCCGACTCGACGAGCACCTGCCCGTCGACCACGGCCTCAGCCGGTTCTACCGGGTGGGCGCGGGCCTGATGGGCCTGCTGCTGCTCGCTTTCGGCATCCTGGGGCTCATCGACCGTATCGGCTTCTTCGACACCGGCGGAGACACGGTGGCGGGCCTCAACACCAACGGTGCGCTGAGCATCCTGTCCATCTGCGTCGGGCTGCTGCTCTTCGTCGGCATGGTCATCGGCGGGAACTTCGCGTCGACCCTGAACATGGTCCTGGGTATCGCCTTCATCCTCAGTGGCTTCGTGAACCTGGCCCTGCTGGACAGCGGCATGAACTTCCTGGCCTTCCGCATGCAGAACGTGCTGTTCAGCTTCGTGGTCGGGCTGTTGCTGATGATGTTCGGCATGTATGGACGGGTCAGCGGTGGTCTGCCGCACGACAACCCCTACTGGCGGGCCCGCCATCCCGAGCAGGCCGCCAGGGAGGAACGCCGCGCTCGTCCCCCGATGCCCGAGGTCGTGAAGGGAAAGAGGCTCTAATCTGGGGGCATGCCTCGTTACGAGTACCGCTGCCGCCCCTGTGGCGAGACGTTCGAGCTCAGCCGCCCGATGGCCGAGTCGTCCGAACCCGCCTCCTGCCCCGCCGGGCACGAGGACACCGTGAAGCTGCTCTCCACCGTGGCCGTGGGCGGCTCGGCCTCCTCCGCCGCTCCCGCCGCGCCGTCGGCCGGTGGTGGAGGCGGCGGAGGTTGCTGCGGTGGCGGCTGCTGCGGCTGACGTCCGCGGGCTTCACGGCCCGCGGACCACGAGCGGCGACCAGCGCAAGGCCCGCAGGCCGAGGGGAGCGCGGGTCGCGAAGCCCGCAGGCCGCGAGGCCCGTCGACTGCGCGGCCGGGTCCCTGCGTCCGTGGGCCCGCTACCTCCTGCGTGAGAGCGTCAGGCCGTCCGCCACGGTCAGCAGCACGCTGTCCATCCGGTCGTCGGCGGCCACGTGGTCGTTGAAGCCCCTGATGGCGGCGGCGTCCCCGGTGGCCAGTGGGTCGGTGACACGCCCGTGGAAGAGGACGTTGTCGGTGACGAGGAGCCCGCCCCGGCGCATCCTCGGGACCAGTGCCTCCCAGTACGCGATGTAGTTGCCCTTGTCCGCGTCCAGGTAGGCCATGTCGATGTGGGGCTCGGCGGGCATGGCGGCCAGGGTGTCGAGCGCGGGCGCGATCCGCAGGTCGATCCGGTCGGCGACGCCCGCCTTCCCCCAGGCCTCGCGGGCGTACGCCGTCCACTCCTCGGAGATGTCGCAGGCGATCAGCGTTCCGTCCCCGGGCAGGGCCTGGGCCATCGACAGCGCCGAGAACCCCGTGAAGGTACCGACCTCCACGATGTGCCGGGCGCCCGTCAGCCGGACGAGGAAGGCGAGCAACGGGCCCTGCTCCTGCGCGGACTGCATGCCCGCCTGGTCGGGCAGCTCGGCGTACGTGGTCTCCACGAGCTCGCGCTGCACCTCGTCCAGCGCGGGGTTGTGGGCGAGCGCGTACGCGTACAGCTCGTCGGTGATCTTGGTGTCGTTGCCCTTGGTCATGCGGGTCTCCTCCGTTCGCGGCGGCCCGTCCAGCTTGCCGAAGATCGCCCGCGCCCGCTCAGCGGCTCGCCTGCCGGCGGCCGGCGGCGCGCAGGAACCGGCGCACGATCTCCTCGCCCGCGGCGCCGCCCCGTTCCCTGAGCACCTCGGTGTTGGGCGCGCCCCAGCCGCAGTCGGCGAGCTCGCCGTGACCCGGGCGCCATGCCCGGTGGGCGGCGAGCAGCAGGTCGGCGTCCAGGAGCGAGTCGCCGGCCGCGAGCGTGAGCGTGGCGCCGCAGCGGCGGGCCACCTCCTGCATCGCGGCGCTCTTGGTGAGCGGCTTCGGTACGGCGTAGATCTTGCGTCCCTGGAGGGAGACGGTCCAGCCCCGGGGGTCCGCCCAGGCCGTCAGCTCCTTCACCCAGCCTTCGGGGAGGGCGCCGCGGTCGACGACGAGGTAGGCGAAGAGGTTCTCGGCGATCCTCTCCTTGAGCAGCCAGGAGGGGTCGCCGGCTGCCCGGAGGTGGGCACGGACCTCGGCGAGGGAGGCGCACTCGTCCTCGATCCGCCGGACCACGTGGTCGTGCCAGTCCGGGTCGGACACCCCGTCGACCAGGATGTGCCCGCCGTTGGCGCAGATGGCGTACGTGGGGGCGGGTCCGGGGAGGTGGATGCGGCCGTACTGCTCCCGGGTGCGGGTGGTGGTCGGGACGAAGACCGTGGTGCGGGCGAGTTCGTCGAGCAGTGCGGCGGCCGTCTC
Organism: Streptomyces sp. ALB3; assembly: GCF_044385685.1. Classification (NCBI taxonomy): domain Bacteria; kingdom Bacillati; phylum Actinomycetota; class Actinomycetes; order Kitasatosporales; family Streptomycetaceae; genus Streptomyces; species Streptomyces sp. ALB3. Next base: position 68,637 of record NZ_JBISCE010000039.1, read on the forward strand.
CGTCATGTAGCAGAGGGGCGCACCGCCGTACACCTCCACGCAGAGCAGGCGCGGGGCCTGCGCGTCCGGCATGGCCAGTTGCAGGGACGCCGCCGAGTAGATGAGGGTGCGGTCCAGGTCGCTGGCCACCAGCGTCACGGGGGCGTCCACGGCGTCGACGGCGGCCTCCACAGGGGCGTCCACAGCCTCCACAGGGGCGTCGGCGGCATGCACGCGGGCGTCCACAGCGGTGCCCGGGGTCGTGCTCACGGTGTCGCTCACTTCGCCGCCACCGCCGTGCCGTCCGCACCGGTGGCGCCTCGGGTGTACTTCGGGTGGATCAGCCCGACGCAGGTGTACGGGAGCTCTCCGACCTCCTCGACGGGGACGCCTCGCTGTTCGGCGAGCAGCCGTACGTGGTCGAGGTCGGCGCCGGCTCCCCGTTTGGCCAGGATCTTCCAGGGGACGCGGCGCAGCAGCACCCGGGTCGTCTCGCCGACGCCGGGCTTGACCAGGTTGACGTCGTGGATGCCGTACTCCTCGCTGATGCGTTCGACGGCGGCCCAGCCCTCCCAGGTGGGGGCGCGGTCCGCTGCGAGCATGTCCTTCGCCTCGGCGTCGACGGCGTCTATGACCTCGTCGAAGCGGGCGGTGATCGTGTCGAGGAACAGACCCGAGACGTCGGAGTCCGCGAGTTCGCGGTAGAACTTCGCCCCGTGGAAGTCGTGGGGGCCGACCAGGTCGGAACGCAGGACCGTGCGGGAGACCAGTCCGGACACCGTGGAGTTGAGGCAGGCGGACGGGATGAGGAAGTCCTCGCGCGTCCCGTACGTCCGCACACAGCCGCCGGGGTCGGCGAGTACGGCGATCTCCGGGTCGAAGCCCTCGAAGTCCTCCAGTGCCGCGGCCAGCTCCCGGGTGATGGCGCCCTTCCCGGTCCAGCCGTCGACGAAGACGACGTCGGCGGGGTCGTGGTGGGCGGCCAGCCAGCGCAGGGCGTTGGCGTCGATGCCCCGGCCCCGGACGATGGAGACGGCGTAGTGCGGCAGGTCGAGGCCGTGCCGGTGCTGGGCCCATCGGCGCATGAGGACGCCGACGGGGGTGCCGGCCCTGGCGAGGGAGACCAGGACGGGGCGGGGCCCCCTCTCCGCGAGGACGGTCTCGGTGACGGTGCCGACGGCACGGGCGATCCGGGCCGCCGAGGTCTCCGAGGCCGCCTTGAACAGCTCCTGGTACCGAGGGCTCGGCTGGTACTCGACGGGGAGCGATTCGGCGTAATGGGCGCCGCCGCTCTGGATGGCCTCCTCGCGCTCCTCGGTGGGGGCCTCCAGTCGTGTGTGGGAGAGGTCCTGGAGCAGCCAGCCGACGTCGTCCGCCGCGTAGGAGGAGAAGGCGGGGCCCCGGAGGGGGTCGGGCAGCATGGCGGCTTCCTGCCTGTGGGAGGTCGTCGGCACGGTCCCGCCGGGGGCCGGCGGCGGGGTGTACGAGGGGATCACCGCGAGCAGGACCTGGTCGGTGTGCCCGGCGAGCTGGGCCAGCAGACCGTCGGGGGCGTGCAGGGCGGGGGTGTCGGCTGCGGAGTCGACGACGGCCACGACGGCGTCGAACCCCGCGCCCGCGACGTTGTAGGCGTACCGGTCGCCGGGCCCGTCGGCGGGGTCGTCATGGGCCGGGAAGACGAGGCGGCTGCGTATCGCGTAACCGGGGTCGTCGACGGCGAGCACGGGTGAGCGGGTGGTGGTGGAGTAACGCACCTCGGCGGTGGTGGCGTCCTCCAGGGCGGTGGCGAGCCGCAGAGGCGCGTACATGAGCTCCTCGAAGCCGAGGACGAGCACCCTGCGGGCGTCGCCCAGGGCGTCGGCGATGCGCGCCCCCATGGCCGGGAGGGCGGCTTCCAGGGCCGCGCGGTGGACGGGGGTGAAGCCGTGCCGGCCCCCGTCGGGCACGCCGGCCGGCCAGTCGAGGGGGACGCGGACGGGGGCGGGCCGTGGCGCGCGGGGTGCGCCGGCCGCACGGGGCGCGTGGCCTGCTTCGTGCGCGGCGACCAGGCTCCGGCCCTTCTCCAGGACTCCGTCGGGCAGGCGCACGGTGCCACGCGCCCGCACCACGAGGTCGACGCGGGCGCCGATCTCCTGGGCGAACTCGGCGAGACGCCCCTGGTCGGCCTCGGACCGCATGTCCACCAGGGCGACGATGACGTACCGCTCCCTGGGGTAGCGCGCGTGGAGGGCCCGGACGGTGTTGAGGACGGTGTTGCCGGTGGAGAACTCGTCGTCGACCAGGACCAGCGGTGAGCCCGCCTCCTTCGCGTGCAGCAGGTCCGGGTCCTCGGGCAGCAGCAGGTGGGAGGTGGCGTGCGAGTGCGCCTCCTCGAAGCCGCCCGCCGTCGCGACGCCTTCGACGGGCCGCCGGGTCGAGTGGAGGTACGGAGCGACGCCGATCCCGTCCGCGACGGCGTGGCCGAGGCCCGTCGCGGTCTCCGCGTACCCGAGGACGACGGCACGGCGGGCCTCCGCCTCGCCCAGGAGGTTCCGGACCCTCTCGCCTAGCTCGAAACCGACGCCGTGGACGAGGGACGGCCTCTGCGGCACGTGTTTGCCCAGCACGTTCGAAACGAGCAGATGGGCCCGCTTCGGGTTCCGGCGCAGGGCGAGGCCCAGCAGCTCCCGGAGTTCGCCGTCGCCGGCGAGCTCGACCCCGAGCCGCCCGGCGACCCAGTTACCCGACCACTCCACGTCCACTGCCTCTTCTTCCCGTATGTGCTCGTGTGCCCGCCCGTACTCGCCCATGCCGGCCGTCAGCCCGTCACGCCGGCGGCCAGGAGCTCCACGAAGCCGACGTCCTCACGGGCCACGCCGAAGACCTCGGCCCGCTGCAGGGTCCGCTCGGCCCAGGCGCGGTGGGGCTTCACTTCGTTCATCTTGTTGGTGTACGCGGAGCGCAGCACCCCGCCGCCGCCCCGCTCCGGCCGCAGGATGTCCTGCGCGTCGCTGTACTCCTCGTGGCTGACGACCGACAGCGCGTGCACGGGCAGGACGTGGGACGGATGGATGCAGGTCTTGCCGAGCAGTCCGTTGGCCCGGTCGAGCTCGATCTCGCGCAGCAGTCCGTCGAGGTCGTGCTCGATGAGGGCGGTGCGCAGTTCCTCGGCCTGCCCCATGAAGGGGCTGCGGCGCAGCTGGGGCTTGAACATCCGCTCCTGGAGGCGGAAGTACTCCCACACCGGCCCGGTGATGGTGAAACCGGTGCCGTCCGCGCGGCCCAGCACGTTGACGACGTCGCCGATGACGGCGCCGACGATCTGTACGTCGTACGCCGTCATGTCGGGCGCCCGGCGCAGACCGTAGGCGGAGCAGAAGTCGGTGACACCGAGCCGCAGGGCCAGGACCCGGTCGCGGTACTTGTCGACGGTGCGGGCGATCCCGCGGAGGGTCTCCCCCCTGGTCTCCAGGTGGAGCAGCTCGGGTGATTCGAGGACGGGCATGGCGAACAGCCGGTGCCCGCTGGCGGCTTCGGCCGCGGTGAGAGCCTCCAGGAAGAGCTCGCCCCGGTCCTCCGTGAATTTGGGAAGTACGAATCCGGACAACAATCGGACGGAGCTTCCGAGCCGCTGTACGAGGTCGGAGATCTGGTCCGGTTCGCGGACCCTCACGAACAGGAGAGGCACCTCCGCGTCCCTCGCCTCGAGGTCGGCGAACTGCCGGACGAGGTTGGCCTCGGCGCCGGTGACTTCGGCGTCGTCGATGGAATCCTCCAGGCAGAGCACCATGGAGACGACTCCCTGACCGGCCTGCTTGATCACGTCGTCGGCCAGCCTGGGCCGCGTCGCGGGGCTGTAGAGAGTGGCACCCAGAGCCGCGGACAGCACGTGGGGCGAGGAGCCCGTGTGGAATTCACAGGGCTCCCTGAAGAACAGGCTCTCGCGGACAGCGGGCGAGATGTGCCCGAAATGACGCATGTGATTCCCCCGTACTGCCATAGAGACCGGACAAACGTATGGCCGGTAATAGTACGTTCGGGGAGGTGTCGCCAGTTCCCCGGCACGGTGAACTTCGCGTGTCCCCGGCGTAATGCGCACGTCGCGCGGCGCGCCTGCCGGGCCGCCGCGGACAGTGCCTGGCCTACTGGCTCGTACCCCCGCGTTGTCCGGACACCCCACCAGCAGGCAGGATGACCGCCATGACGCACGCGATGCTGAAGGGCTCGAACGTCCCTCTCGACGCCACGGCGGTACGGGCCGTGCTGCGCTGGACCCCGGGCCCCGGGGTGCCGGATGTGGACGCCTCCGCCCTGCTGATCGGCCCCGCCGGGCGGGTGCGTTCCGACGAGGACTTCGTCTTCTACAACCAGCCGCGGCACCCTTCGGGCCTCGTGCGGCGCCTGCCCAAGCGCAGTGGCCCCGAAGGGCTCACGGACACGATCGAGGCCGACCTCTCCTCGCTCGACCCCTCCGTGGACCAGGTGGTCATCGCCGCGTCCTGCGACGAGTCCGCGTTCGAGCGCGTGACGGACCTGCGGATATCGCTGTACGACGCGGCCTCGGCCGACGGTGAGCCGCTGGCGGTCTTCGACGTGCGGGCGGAAACCGGTGAGGAGACCGCCGTCATCTGCGGCGAGCTGTACCGGCGCGGCGACGGCTGGAAGTTCCGTGCGGTGGGACAGGGCTACCCGACGGGCCTCGTCGGTCTGGCCACCGCCTTCGGGATCTCGGTGGACGAGGCCGAGGCCGCGTCCGAGCCGGGCCCGGCGGCCGTGCCCAGCCCTCCCGGGCCGTCCACGTCCTTCCCGCCCGCGCCGGAGCCCACCGCGCCCGCGCCCGACTCGCAGGCCACGGTCCAGCACCAGCAGCCCGCCTACGGCTACCCACAGCCCCCTGTGGCGCCCCAGCCGGCCTACGGCTACCCGCAGCAGCCCCCCGCGGCCCCGCAGCCCGCCTACGGATACCCGCAGCCCCCGGCGGCCCAGCCGGCCTACGGCTACCCGCAGCCCGCCGCGGCGGCGGCGCCCGCCGCGGACCCGAACTTCGTGCTCCCCCCGCAGGGCCCGCAGTTCCTCCGGCCGTGAGCCGGAGGCGCGGCCGCCCTCCACGGCGCGCACTCAGGCCCGTGTCTTGTAGCCGCGCCCCCACTGCATACCGAAGCCGTACATCCGGTCCAGCTCCGACTGGAAGCCGTAGACGAACTTCACCTCGCGCCGCACGATCAGCTCGCCCTTGACGTTGTCCACCGTGAACACCGCGCAGGAGCGGGCCTGCGGAGCCCGCTCGTCCAGCTCGATCTCGATGCGCGGGCCGTTGCCCGGATAGAGCGTCACCTTGGCGTGCGTGCGGTCGAAGGCCGGGGTCTGGTCGTAGATGTAGACGAAGAACAGCAGGCGCTTGATCTCGTCGCGCTTGTCGAGGTTCACGTAGACGGTCTCGCCCGACGGCGCCCCGAAACGGTCGTCGCCGCTGAGCCTGATGTACGGCGGCCCGTTCAGGTCGCCGATGAAGTTGCCCAGGGGCTGCACGACCCCCTTCGTACCGTCCGTCAGCTCGTACATGCAGCCCAGGTCGAGGTCGACGTTGACCATGCCCTGGGTGTGCGCCTGCACGACGTCCGGCTGGAAGAGCTTCAGCGGACGCAGCAGCCGGCCGCTCTGCCGCGACCTGCCGCCGAAGTCCGACGTGCGCATCCGCCACGACAGGTTGACGCGCAGATTGCCGGTCAGCGCGCCCTGTTTGTTCAGCGAGACCGTCGCGTTGCGCTTGGAGAGCACGATCGAGTTCGTCGCGGAGTTACCCGACTCGAACTGCGCGGCCCGCCGCGGAAACAGGCCGTCCCAGAAGGCCATCCCAACCCCCACATGTATCGGTAAGTACCGCCCGGCCCCGTCTGCGCGGCCCGCACGCCCACATGGCGCTGCGGGGCGGCCACCGGGCCGGGTCCGGGTGTTCCCGGAGAACCGCCGCCGTGGGCCGCCCCGCAGAGAGAGCGTTCCTCATTCCCTACCGGGTCACACCCCGGAGGAGACTTCCGCCTTGGAACCGTCGCCGCCGGACGCCGCGAGGGCCTTGTTGCGCCGGACCGAGGACCAGAAGGACCAGGCGATCAGGATGACGCCGACGGAACCGGTGATGAGCTCGTTGATCTCGTACTGGATCGTGACGAGCAGGATGACCGCGAGGGCGCCGATCGCGTAGTGCGCGCCGTGCTCCAGGTAGACGTAGTCGTCCAGGGTGCCCTGGCGGACCAGGTACACGGTGAGCGAACGGACGTACATGGCGCCGATACCGAGGCCGAGGGCCATCAGCACGATCTCGTTGGTGATGGCGAAGGCGCCGATGACGCCGTCGAACGAGAAGGACGCGTCGAGGACCTCGAGGTAGAGGAACATGAAGAACGCGGCCTTGCCCGCCAGGACGACACCGGAGACCGGCTTGCCGGCCTTCTTGGCCTCTTCCTCCGCCTCGTGCTCGCGCTCCTCCTCCTCCTCGAGCTTGTTCTCGAAGAATCCGGACAGGCCGCCGACGACGAGGTACGTGATCAGACCGGCGATGCCCGAGAGCATCACGGTCTCCGCCTTGTCCGCGTGACCGCCGCCGTGCTGGTGGGCGTGGGTCGCGAACGTCATGGCCGTGATCATCAGGACGATGAGCGCGACGCAGACGGACAGCATGTCGACCTTGCCGAGCTTGGCGAGCGGGCGCTCGAGCCAGCCGAGCCACTTGATGTCACGGTCCTCGAAGATGAAGTCGAGGAAGATCATGAGCAGGAACATGCCACCGAAGGCGGCGATGGACGGGTGGGCGTCCGTCACCAGTTCCTTGTACCGGTCGGGATCATTGAACGAGAGATCAATGGCCTCGATGGGTCCGAGCTGCGCGCTGACGGCCACGATCACGACGGGGAAGACCAGCCGCATACCGAAGACCGCGATGAGCACGCCGATGGTGAGGAAGATTTTCTGCCAGAAGGCACTCATCTTCTTCAGGATTCCGGCGTTGATCACCGCGTTGTCGAAGGACAGCGAGATCTCCAGGACCGACAGGATCGCGACGACGCCGAATGCCTGCCACCCCCCGTAGAACACCGCTGCGACCAGGCCGAGCGCGGTGACCGCGAACGACCAGCCGAAGGTTTTCAGAACCACTGGCTACCCCATCATGTGTGTAAGGGTCTCCCCCGGTGAGTACGGGGCTCCCCCGCGCCGTGCGCGGCTTTACGAAACGTTGACCCCGAAGTCTAGAGCGATGCCCCGGAGCCCTGATGCGTACCCCTGTCCGACTGCACGGAATTTCCATTCCCCGCCGTACCTGTAGAGCTCACCGAAGATCATCGCCGTCTCCGTGGACGCGTCCTCGCTGAGGTCGTACCGCGCCAGCTCCTGACCGTCCGCCTGGTTCACCACGCGGATGAAGGCATTGCTGACCTGACCGAATGTCTGCCCACGATTGTCGGCTTCATGGATCGAGACCGGGAAAAGAATCTTGTCGCAGTGCGCCGGCACCTGCGTCAGGTTCACGATGACGGACTCGTCGTCGCCGTCGCCCTCACCCGTGAGGTTGTCACCGGTGTGCTCGACGGAGCCGTCGGGGCTGGTGAGGTTGTTGTAGAACACGAACCACTCGTCGCCGAGGACCCGGCCCGACTGGCACAGCAGTGCGCTGGCGTCGAGGTCGAAGTCGGCTCTCGTCGTGGATCGCGCGTCCCAGCCGAGCCCGACCAGCACCTGCGTGAGATCCGGTGCGGCCTTGGAGAGGGAGACGTTGCCTCCCTTGGCGAGCGTGACGCCCATGATGTGTCCTCCCCGAGTCGATGGACGGTCTTGCCGGCCCGGCACGGGCGCCCAAGGACGCGGGGCGCCCTGCCGAGCACGTCCGGCGCCGCACGTGGTGCGGCGCCGGACGTGGTGGAGCCTGGAGGGTCCGGATGTGGGTCCGGACCGGCTCAGACGTTGACGCCGAAGTCCTGCGCGATGCCGCGCAGACCCGAGGCGTACCCCTGGCCGATGGCGCGGAACTTCCACTCCGCGCCGTTGCGGTAGAGCTCGCCGAAGACCATCGCGGTCTCCGTCGAGGCGTCCTCACTGAGGTCGTAGCGGGCGAGCTCGGTGTTGTCCGCCTGGTTCACCACGCGGATGTACGCGTTGCGCACCTGGCCGAAGCTCTGCTGACGGCTCTCGGCCTCGTAGATCGAGACCGGGAAGACGATCTTGTCGACGTCGGCCGGGACGCCGGCCAGGTTGACCTTGATGACCTCGTCGTCGCCCTCGCCCTCACCGGTGAGGTTGTCACCGGTGTGCTCGACGGAGCCGTCGGGGCTCTTGAGGTTGTTGAAGAAGACGAAATTCCCGTCGCTGCCGACCTTGCCCTCGGCGTTCGTCAGCAGCGCGCTGGCGTCGAGGTCGAAGTCACCACCGGTGGTCGTCCGGGCATCCCAGCCCAGACCGACGATGACCGCGGTCAGGTTCGGCGCGGCCTTGGTCAGCGAGACGTTGCCGCCCTTGCTGAGGCTGACTCCCACGAGTCCTCCAAAAAGTGTTGCGAGGGCCGGCAGACACCAGCGCCCCCGTTGTGCGTTGGCATAGGATCAACGATTGGATCCTAGTGACCGGTTCCCGGCCAAAACAGGCTTTTGGCCGGTCGCCGCCAGGAGATCCCCGTATCCGGCGGGTCGCAAACCCGGGATCCCGCACATCCCGGGCGGCGGACCGCGCGCGGGCCGGTCCGGGGGCGTCCCCGGATCAGATCGAGTCGAGCGCCTTGACGTAGTCGTTCAGGTCACGCGCGTCCGGCAGGCCGTTGACGACGCTCCAGCGGACCACGCCCTGCTTGTCGATGATGAACGTGCCGCGTACCGCGCAGCCCTTGTCCTCGTCGAAGACGCCGTACGCCCGCGAGGTCTCCCCGTGCGGCCAGAAGTCCGACAGCAGCGGGTACTCGAGGCCCTCCTGCTCGGCGAAGACGCGCAGGGTGTGGATCGAGTCGTTGGAGACGGCGAGCAGCTGGGTGTCGTCGTTCTCGAACTTCGGCAGCTCGTCGCGGAGCGCGCACAGCTCCCCCGTGCAGACGCCGGTGAAGGCGAAGGGGTAGAAGAGCAGCACCACGTTCTTGGCGCCGTCGGTACCCCGGAAGTCGGAGAGCCTCACGGTCCGCCCGTGGTTGTCCTTCAGCTCGAAATCCGGAGCCTGCGTGCCGACCTCGATCGCCATGTGAACGCGTCCTTTCGCAAACGTCGCACTTCCCCGGCCTGGGCCGTCCGGGTGGCTCCCACCCTACGCAGCGCCCCCCACCGGATCAGGGAAGGCCCGCACCCGCACGTACGAAGGCCCCCGGCGGCGGGCTGCCGTCGGGGGCCTCGGGTGGTGAAGGAGCTCTCAGCGCTTGGCCTTGGCCCCCTTGGGAGTGACCAGACGGCTGCCCGTCCAGTCCTTGCCCGCGTTGATGCTCTTGGTCTGGGCAAGACCAGCTGTCTGGGCAGCCTCGTTGATGTCGCTCGGCTCGACGTATCCGTCTCGGCCGGTCTTGGGCGTCAGCAGCCAGACCGCCCCGCCGTCCTCGATCAGACCAATGGCATCCACCAGCGCGTCCGTAAGGTCGCCGTCCTCGTCGCGGAACCAGAGCAGGACGACGTCAGCGACGTCGTCGTAGTCCTCGTCGACGAGTTCCTGGCCGATTGTGGCCTCAATGCCCTCACGGAGCTCCTGCTCGACGTCGTCGTCGTAGCCGATCTCCTGGACCACCTGTCCGGGTTCGAACCCAAGCCTCGCGGCCGTGTTGGTCCGTTCCTCCGCGTGGTCCGCGGTCGCGCTCACGGGTTGCCTCCTGATCATGTTTCGGAAAATGCTTCAGCCACGCGCGTGCGCGGGGCGTTGGCCGTAGTCCACACGGGCTCGGCGAATCGCGCAAGTACCCGGCGTACGAGACCGCCTAAACGGTGACGTTCCCTGCCACGTCACCGCAACGTCCGGCATGTCCCCTGCGGGGCCGGAAACGGTGTCCGGACCCTTTACGTCCTTCCTCAGCTTATGCCGTTTCGCTCCGCCATTCGGATTCGAACGGGCTTTGGGAACGCTTGGCCGGGTTGGGCGTATGGTTGCGGTTTGGGCGGGGCCGCCCCCGACACTGCCGTGCTCGTGCCCGGACACGGCGTCCGGGAACCTTGTGTTACCCCACAGTAGAGATGACGTTTGGGCCCTCGCGGTACACGATGGACACGGCTTACAGCAGCCGCCCGGGGGTACGTTCCCCGCAACCAGGCCCCGAAGAGCACCACCGAACAGCGAAGGAACAGCGTGGCTTCCGGATCCGATCGCAACCCGATCATCATTGGCGGCCTTCCGAGCCAGGTCCCGGACTTCGATCCTGAAGAGACCCAGGAATGGCTCGACTCCCTCGACGCCGCCGTCGACGAGCGCGGCCGTGAGCGGGCCCGCTATCTGATGCTCCGGCTCATCGAGCGCGCGCGTGAGAAGCGCGTGGCCGTGCCCGAGATGCGCAGCACCGACTACGTCAACACGATCGCCACGAAGGACGAGCCGTTCTTCCCCGGCGACGAGGAGATCGAGCGCAAGGTCCTCAACGCGACCCGGTGGAACGCCGCGGTGATGGTCTCCCGCGCGCAGCGTCCCGGGATCGGTGTCGGCGGCCACATCGCCACCTTCGCCTCGTCCGCCTCGCTGTACGACGTGGGCTTCAACCACTTCTTCCGGGGCAAGGACGACGGCCTGGGCGGTGACCAGATCTTCTTCCAGGGGCACGCGTCCCCGGGCATCTACGCCCGCGCCTTCCTGCTCGACCGCCTGAGCGAGGCCCAGCTCGACGGCTTCCGCCAGGAGAAGTCGAAGGCCGGGCACGCGCTGTCCAGCTACCCGCACCCGCGGTCCATGCCGGACTTCTGGGAGTTCCCGACCGTCTCGATGGGCCTCGGCCCGCTCGGCGCGATCTACCAGGCGCGGATGAACCGCTACATGGAGGCGCGCGGCATCGCCGACACCTCCGCGTCGCACGTCTGGGCCTATCTCGGCGACGGCGAGATGGACGAGCCGGAGTCGCTCGGCCAGCTCTCCATCGCCGCCCGTGAGGGTCTGGACAACCTCACCTTCGTGGTCAACTGCAACCTGCAGCGGCTCGACGGGCCGGTGCGCGGCAACGGCAAGATCATCCAGGAGCTGGAGTCGCAGTTCCGCGGTGCCGGCTGGAACGTCATCAAGCTGGTCTGGGACCGCACCTGGGACCCGCTGCTCGCGCAGGACCGCACGGGCATCCTGGTCAACAAGCTGAACACCACCCCGGACGGCCAGTTCCAGACGTACGCGACCGAGACCGGGGCGTACATCCGTGAGCACTTCTTCGGTGACGACCCGCGGCTGCGCGACATGGTCAAGGACATGTCCGACGACCAGATCCTGCACCTGGGCCGCGGCGGTCACGACCACCGGAAGGTCTACGCGGCCTACGCGGCGGCCAAGGCGCACAAGGGCCAGCCGACCGTGATCCTGGCGCAGACGGTCAAGGGCTGGACGCTCGGACCGAACTTCGAGGGCCGCAACGCGACCCACCAGATGAAGAAGCTCACGGCCGACGACCTCAAGCGCTTCCGCGACCGCCTGCACATCCCGATCCCCGACAAGCAGCTGGAGGACGGCAACCCGCCGTACTACCACCCCGGCCGCGACTCGGAGGAGATCCAGTACATGCACGACCGCCGCAAGGGTCTGGGCGGTTACGTCCCGACGCGCGTGGTGCGGGCGAAGCCGCTTCCCCTTCCGGACGAGAAGGCGTACGCGACCGCGAAGAAGGGGTCGGGACAGCAGTCGATCGCCACGACCATGGCGTTCGTCCGCGTCCTGAAAGACCTTATGCGGGACAAGGAGATCGGCAAGCGGTTCGTGCTGATCGCGCCCGACGAGTACCGCACGTTCGGCATGGACGCCTTCTTCCCGAGTGCGAAGATCTACAACCCGCTCGGTCAGCAGTACGAGTCCGTGGACCGGGAGCTCCTCCTCGCCTACAAGGAGTCGCCGACCGGCCAGATGCTGCACGACGGCATCTCCGAGGCCGGCTGCACGGCGTCGCTGATCGCCGCGGGTTCGGCGTACGCCACGCACGGTGAGCCGCTCATCCCGGTCTACGTCTTCTACTCGATGTTCGGGTTCCAGCGCACCGGTGACCAGTTCTGGCAGATGGCCGACCAGCTCTCGCGCGGGTTCGTCCTGGGCGCGACCGCCGGTCGTACGACTCTGACCGGTGAGGGGCTGCAGCACGCGGACGGCCACTCGCAGCTGCTCGCGTCGACGAACCCCGCCTGCGTCTCCTACGACCCGGCGTTCGGGTACGAGATCGCGCACATCGTCAAGGACGGTCTGCGCAGGATGTACGGCGAGGACAGCGAGGACGTCTTCTACTACCTCACCGTCTACAACGAGCCGATCCAGCACCCCGCCGAGCCCGCCGACGTGGACGTCGAGGGCATCCTCAAGGGCGTGTACCGCTACCGCGACGGCGAGAAGGGCCGGATCCCGGCCCAGATCATGGCGTCCGGTGTGGCGGTCCCGTGGGCGGTGGAGGCCCAGCGGATCCTCGCCGACGAGTGGGACGTGAAGGCGGACGTCTGGTCGGCGACCTCCTGGAACGAGCTGCGCCGTGAGGCCGTGGAGGTGGAGCGTCACAACCTGCTCCACCCGGAGGAGGAGCAGCGTGTGCCCTATGTGACGCAGAAGCTGTCCGGCTCCGCGGGCCCGTTCGTGGCGGTCTCGGACTGGATGCGTTCCGTGCCCGACCAGATCTCGCGCTGGGTGCCCGGCGCGTACCAGTCGCTGGGTGCGGACGGTTTCGGCTTCGCCGACACCCGGGGCGCGGCCCGCCGCTTCTTCCACATCGACGCGCAGTCGATCGTGCTCGCGGTGCTGACCGAGCTGGCGAAGGAAGGCAAGATCGACCGTTCGGCGCTGAAGACGGCGCTCGACCGTTACGAACTGCTGGACGTGGCCGCCGCAGGGCCCGGCCCGGCCGGGGGCGACGCGTAGGGCGCGACGGCAACGATCCGGTGACGGGCGGCGGACCCAGCGGGTCCGCCGCCCGTGCGTTTCCCTACGATGCCGGACATGAAAGAGCGAACCGCCCAGATCCGCTGGGAACAGCGCATGCAGGTCCCGCTACTGGGGCTCGCTCTCGCGTTCGCGATCGCCTACGCGGTTCCCATCGTCGCGCCGGGCGCCCCGCGATGGACGCACGAGGCGTGCCTGGCCGCCGAGTGGGCCGTGTGGGCGACCTTCGCCGTCGACTACCTGGTGCGGCTGGCGCTCGCACCCGCCAAGTGGCTTTTCGTGCGCAGACATCCGCTGGACCTGCTGGCGGTACTGCTGCCACTGGTGCAGCCGCTGCGGCTGCTCCGGGTGGTGTCCGCGCTGCTCCTGATGGGCAGGCGGGCCCGGATGGCCTCCCAGGTCACGCTGACGGCCTACGTCGGCGGCACGGTGGCCGGGCTGATGATGTTCGGCTCGCTGGCCGTGCTCCAGGTGGAGCGGAACGCGGTGGACGGGAACATCAAGACGCTCGGCGACGCGGTGTGGTGGTCGTTCACCACGATGACGACCGTCGGGTACGGCGACCTGGCACCGACGACCGGTCTGGGACGGCTGCTCGCCGTCTGCCTGATGCTTTCCGGGATCGCCCTCCTCGGTGTCGTGACGGCCAACATCGCGGCGTGGTTCATCTCCCGCTTCGAGCGGGACGATGCCGAGGAGCGCCGGCAGACCGCGCTCCTGGAGGCACTGACGAGCGAGGTCCGCGCGCTGCGGTCCGAGGTGGCCCGGCTGTCGGGCACGGAGGCATCCCGCCCCGTGCCCGAGGTGCGGACGGGTGCCCCGGACGTCCCCGCGCCCGGGGGTCAGGTGCCCGCACCCGTGGCCGCCGAGGCCCCCCGCGCCTCACTTGATCTTCAACCTAGAGATCGAGTCAGCTCTCCCAGATCTTGAAGGCCCGCACCGTGTAGGGCGACCGGGGCACCCAGGTGCCGCCGCCCGGGTAGGTCTCGAACTCACCGGTCTCGGCGCACTCGGCCGACTGGTAGGTGGTGACGGGCCGCCCGGTGCGGTTGACGAGTGCCTGGGCGTGGCCGCCGGCCGGCAGCGGGACGCAGCTCTCGATGTCCACGGTGGACAGTTCGCTGACGTGCCTGGTTCCGGTGAAGTCCGGCTTCGCCCAGAGACAGAGCTGCCCCGCTCCGCAGGGCGCGAGGCCCGCGGGTGCGGCGTGCGGTGCGCTGCGCGACTGCTCGTGCGCGGAGTGGACGGCCGGCGCGGCACCTGAGGACAGGGCGGTGGCCGGGACGAGTGCGGTGGCCGCCAGGGTGGCGGCGAGGACGGTCGTGCGCATGGTGGATCAACCCCCGTGGTCCGGCGAGCCGGGCGGCTCGCCGTGTCCGCACTCTGACCCGCGCGGGCGGGGGCCGGGAAGGGGCCGGGCGGCGGACCACCCTGATAGGCGACAGCCCCGCCGGTACCGTCCGGCGGGGCTGTCGGATGCGCTGTGTTGACGCCTGGGCCCAGGGGCTGCCCGGGACGTCGCCGCGGGGTCAGATGTGGCCCGCGCCCATCCCGGCCTCGGCGTTCGTGCCGCGCTTGGCGAGGGTGGCCACCAGGGCGGCGGCCACGGCGACGATGCCGGCGACCATGAAGGCCGAACTCATGCCCGACACGAACGTGTCATGGGCGACGCCAGTGATCTTCGCCGCGATCTCCGGCGGGGTGTCGGAGGCGACCGGCGGCATGCCGACCTTGATGGCGGCGGACGCCTGCTCCAGCTGTGCCGGGTCGACCGGCGGGAGCTCCGCGGCCTTCCAGTTGTCGCCGAGCTTCGCGTCGACCTGGGCCGCCATGACGGCGCCCAGCACGGCCGTACCGAGACTGCCGCCGACCTGCATGGCGGCCTGCTGGAGTCCGCCCGCGACACCGGAGAGCTCCATGGGGGCGTTCCCCACGATGACCTCCGTGGCGCCGACCATGACCGGCGCGAGACCGAATCCGAGCAGGGCGAACCAGAGCGACATGGTCAGCGTGCCGGTGCCGATGGTCAGCTGCGACATGCCGAACATGGCGACCGCGACGGACACCATGCCGCCGACCAGCGGTACGCGCGGGCCGAACCTGGTGATCGCGACGCCCGCGAGCGGGGAGCCGACGATCATCATGCCGGTCAGTGGCAGCAGGTGCAGGCCGCTGTCCACCGGGCTCATGCCATGGACGTTCTGCAGGTAGAAGGTGACGAAGAAGAGGCCGCCCATGAAAGCGAACGCCATCAGCACCATCAGGACCACACCGGCGGACAGCGGCACGGAGCGGAACATGGCCAGCGGGATCAGCGGCTCGCGGACGTTCTTCTGGGAGAGCGCGAAGACGAAGAAGAGGACGAGGGCGGCGCCCAGGAAGCCGAGTGTCTTCCAGTCGCCCCAGCCCCACTCCGAGCCCTTGATCAGCGACCAGACGAGGCAGAACATCGCCTGCGACAGCAGCACGATGCCGCCGATGTCGAAGGACCTGGGGGCGTTCTCGGCGCGGTGGTCACGGAGGATCACGAGGCCGAAGAGGAGCGCGACCACACCGACGGGCACGTTGATGAAGAACACGGACTGCCAGCTGACGTGCTCCACGAGCACGCCGCCGAGGATGGGCCCGGCCGCGGTCGAGGCACCGATCACCATGCCCCAGATGCCGATCGCCATGTTGAGCTTCTCGGCGGGGAAGGTGGCGCGGAGCAACCCCAGCGCCGCAGGCATGAGGAGCGCGCCGAACAGGCCCTGCAGCACCCGGAAGAAGATCACGAGGGAGACGCTGTCGGAGAGGCCGATGGCGGCCGAGGCGACGGCGAAGCCCGCGATGCCTATGAGGAACGTCTGGCGGTGGCCGAAGCGGTCACCGAGCTTGCCGGCGGTGATCAGGGAGACCGCGAGGGCGAGCATGTAGCCGTTGGTGATCCACTGGACGTCGGCGAGCGAGGCGCCGAGGTCCTGCTGGATGGCGGGGTTGGCGATCGCGACGATCGTGCCGTCGAGCGCCACCATCATCACGCCGATGGCGACGGCGAAGAGCGTCAGCCAGGGATGGCCGCGCAGCCCTTTCGCCGGGGCGGGAACAAGGGTGTCTTCAGGCTCCCGCGGCGCCTTCTCGACAGTGGTCTGACTAGTCATGCACAGGACGTTATGTCAGCCACTGACAGTTGACAAACCAATTCACAAGACAGTAACTGTCACGTAGCTCACAGGTAGGCTGAGCAGGGAAAAGCAGCGAGAAGAGGTCCTGTACGTGACACGCAGGCAGACATCCGGGGCCGCCGCGCCAGAGGCTTCGGCCGGGTTGCGCGAACGCAAGAAACGGCGCACCCGCGAGGCCCTCCTGCACGCCGCCCTCAGGCTCTTCACCACGCAGGGGTACGAGCGGACCACGGTGGACGAGATCGTCGACGCCGTCGAGGTCTCCCAGCGCACCTTCTTCCGCTACTTCGCGAACAAGGAGGCCGTCGCCTTCGCCGTCCAGGAGGCGGTGGACGCCCGCTTCCTCGCGGAGCTGCGCCGGCGCCCCGCCTCGGAGGCCCCTTTCGAGGCGATGCGCAGGGCGGCGGTGGACGCCTGGAGCACGGTCGCCGAAACCGACGACGAGGACGTCACGGCCGAGCTCCAGATGCGCGCCTACCGGATGATCGAATCGACCCCCGCGCTGCACGCCGCGCACATGCGGCGCAACATCGGCCTGGAGCAGCAGACCGTCGTGCTGATCGCGGAGCGTGAGGGTCTCGACCCGGAGTCCGATCCCCGCCCCCGGGTCGCGGTGGCCGCCTTCACCGGGGTGCTGCGGATGACCGGACAGCTGTGGGGCCGGAGGCCGGACGCGGGTGTGGACGCGCTGCGGGATCTCACCGAACTGCACCTGGACCAGCTCGGACCTGCGCTCTCCGGTAGCTGGCGCGCCGCATAGGCCCTCCTTTACGCGCACCGCACAGGTGTGCCGCACTCCTCACCGCGGCCGCATGGCCGAACTCACAAAGGCCGGTTGCTGCCCGCCGTTCCACGCGTCCGGCGGAGGCCCGACGCACCGCAGCGTGGATCCGTCGCGCACGGAGCGTGAGGAACGGGCCGCCCATTCCCCGCGGTCGAGTGATCCGCGTCACCCCTGCGACGACGCCCCGTGCGCGTCTCCTAGGGTGGGGCGCAGTGACTTCCTTCGACTCCTCCCCCACTCTCACCGCGTGGCGCGCGCTGCTCGCCATCGCGGTGGTGTTCGTGATGCTGGCGACCACCGGATGGACCGCGGTGCGTCAGCAGCACTCCGCCGCACCGCGTGAGACGGCGCTCGCCTCGTGGGCGAAGGACCGGATAGCAGGTCACGGCCTCCCGGACGTGAGCGCTCCGGCGTACCGGCTGGCGCACTTCTTCGCGACGCTCACGGCGGGCCAGCAGGTCGCCCTGGCCGACAAGTACCCGCTGGTGGTGGGGAACCTGAACGGCGCGCCGGTCACCTTGCGGTACCGGGCGAACCGGCACGCCCTGGCGCAGGCGGAAGCCGCCGAGGAACAACGGACGCGGGACACGCAGCTCTCGCCGGACGGGCGGCATCAGGCCGTGCTCCGGCTGGCACGCTTCCGCTCCCTGCTGGCCGGTGACCGGCAGATCCTCACCTTCGACCCGTCGGGCCGGGGCCGGGCCGCCGAGGTGTTCGGCGACCTCGACCGCGCCGAGCGGGTCTCGGTCGTCGTGCCGGGGGTGGACACGAACCTCCTGACGCTGGAGCGCAGCGGCGTCAGGAGGAACGCGGCTCCCGTCGGCATGGCGCAGTCGCTGTACGGCGCCGAGCGCTCGGCGCGCCCGGGTTCGCGTACGGCGGTCATCGCGTGGGCCGACTACACGGCGCCCGCCGGAATCGGCATGGACGCCGCGCTGGGCGGACTGGCGGCGCAGGGCGCGGTGCGGCTGAACGCCCTGGTGACGGCGCTGCCCGGCACCTCGGACGTCTCGCTGTTCTGCCACAGCTACGGTTCCGTGCTGTGCGGTCTGGCCGCGCGCGAGCTGCCGTCCCGGGTGTCCGACATCGCGGTCGCCGGCAGTCCCGGGATGCGGGCGGACAGCGCCGACGCGCTGCAGACCCGGGCCAGGGTGTGGGCGATGCGCGACAGCGACGACTGGATCGAGGACGTGCCGAACATGGCGGTCGGCGGACTGGGGCACGGTGCCGATCCGGTCGACCCGGCCTTCGGCGCGCGGATCGTGTCGGCGAGCGGCGCGGTCGGGCACAGCGGGTATTTCGAGCCGGGCACGGAGAGCCTCAGCAACTTCGCCGCGATCGGCGTGGGGGCCTACGACTCGGTCAGCTGCGCGCCCTCCGACGGCACCTGCCACCGCGAGATCTCCGGCGACGCGGAGGTCTGACGCGCGTAGAGAGGCGTCTGACGCGCGTAGAGAACGGCGAACGGCCTGCGTGCCCGCTCGCGATTCTGCCGGTACCGAAGGGGGACGTGCGGGCCTGTGCCACATACGATGAGGCACATGGGTGATGTGCTGGCCGGAATTCATGCCACCTGGGAGTTCGACACCGACTCCGTGATCATCCGCTTCGAACGGGGGATCCGCACGCCGAGGCTCTTCCAGAGTCTGCGTGAACGCCGCGTTCCGTACGCGGCGCTCTCGTCGGTGACTCTGACCCCGGGCAAGCGGGGCACGGTGGTCCTGCACGCGGTGCCGAGACCCGGTGCCGATCCGCTGCTGGATGCGGCTGCGGGGCAGCTCAAGGAGGGTGCCGACCCGTACCGGCTGGTGCTGCCGGCCGAACGGGAGACGCTCGCCGAGTACTACGCCGACGAGGTGCGGGCCGTGCTCGGCCCCGAGGCCTCCCTGCCCGCCGAGCGCTTCATGGTGACGGCTCCCGAGCCGCCCCTGCACTTCAAGGCGTACGACGGCCGGGCGGGCTTCGACGGTTCCCTGGTGTCCTTCCGGTGGTTCTGGACGGGGGCGTCGAGCGCCAAGTGGAAGGCGGGCGACCAGACCTTCCCCGTGAAGGAACTGGCCGGAATCGAGTGGCGTTCACCTGAGGCCTTCGAGGGTTACCTCCGGCTGGTGCCGCGCGGCGCCGCGGCGGATTCCGAGGCGGGCGGTCCCGCGCCGGACCCGGTGCCCGGTGCGGGCGGGGCGCCCGTGGCGCGTGCCCAGCCGGACCAGGACCCCGCCACCGTCGTGTTCGGTCTGGGCTACGGACCGGTCCACGAGTCGCTGCCCTTCGCCGCGGCGGTCCTGGAGTCCGTCCGCCGGACCCAGTCCGTACCGGTGGCGACCGCTCCCGTCCCGGTCGGCGGCGCCCGGCGTGACCCGGCGGACATCGCCGAGCGGATACGCCACCTCGGGGACCTGCACCAGGCGGGGCTGGTGACGGACGCGGAGTACAGCGCGAAGAAGACGGAGCTCCTCGCCGAGCTCTAGGCCGGGGCGGAACCGGCTGCGGCCGGGGCGCTCCGCCCCGGCCCCTACTCCCGTACGGGGGGCCGGGGCCCCGCGGTCCACCCCCCGGTATGACGCCGCCCGGAGCGCTCCGCGCCTACTCTGACCCGATCATGTCCCCATCTCCCGCCGGGCCACCGCCCGCCGACGGTCTGCTGAGCGCCGCCCGCCGCAATCTGCGCGAGCTCGCCCACGGGCTGTCCCACGCGTCCCATCCGCCGGCCCCTCTGTTCGCCGGGTCCCCGCGCCGCTGGCTGCGACTGCTGCCGTACGCCGTGGTGGTCGCGCTCACCGCCGTCTTCGTCCCCGTCACGACCGCCGTGCTGACCGGCGACTACGGGCTGCCCGGCGGGGTCGCCGGTGCCCTGGCCGTCGGCCAGGCCGCCCCTCTCCTGATGCTGGCGCACCGGCCGTTGCAGGCCTGGTGGATCGTCCTCACCGCCGACGTGGTGGGCGCCCTCGTCCTGCTGGGGCGGCCGGAGCAGCACGGCACCATCTGGCCGTGGACCCCGCCGGCGATCGTCGGGTACCTCTTCGTGCTGCTGGCCCTGGGGCTGCGGGAGAGCCGGCGGACCGTGACCGGCGTGTGGCTGGTGACGGGCGCGGCCGGGCTGCTGCTGCACCTGGTCGCGCCCGTGCGCAGCGACGGCGGCGCGCTCCTGCTGTTCATACTCGGCGCGGTGGTGCTCGTGATCGGTGCGTCGGTACGGGAACGGAGCGAGGCGCAGCGCCGGCTCGTCGAGCAGTGGTCCATCAGCGAGACCGAGCGCGCGCGGCGGACCCTGCTGGAGGAGCGCACACGCATCGCCCGCGAGCTCCACGACGTGGTCGCGCACCACATGTCGGTGATCACGGTGCAGGCCGACTCGGCTCCGTACCGGATCAGCGGGCTCTCCGACGAGGCGCGGGCGGAGTTCACGTCCATCGCCGCCGGTGCCCGGGAGTCGCTGGCCGAGATGCGGCGTCTGCTGTCGGTGCTGCGCAGTGACGGCAGCCGGGGCGAACTGGCTCCGCAGCCGGGTCTCGACCGGGTGCAGCAGCTCGTGGAGGCGACGGTACGGGCGGGGCTGCCGGCCGAGTTGTCGCTGGCGGCGGACGTGCTGGAGGCGGTGGAGCGGGGCGGTGTGCCGCAGGCCGTCGACCTGTCGGCGTACCGCATCGTGCAGGAGGCACTGGCCAACGTGGTCCGGCACGCGCCCGGGGCGCGGACGCGGGTGTCGGTCACGGCACGCGACGGCCATCTGACGGTGCTGGTCGTCAACGACCGTCCGCAGGAGCCGGGTTCGCCCCTGGAGACGTCGGGGACGGGACACGGGCTGGTCGGCATGCGTGAACGCGTACGGTTGACCGGCGGCACCCTCGACACCGGCCCCCTGCCGGACGGGGGCTACCGGGTGGCCGCGCGGCTCCCGCTGCCGCCGCCCCAGCCGCCCTCGGCATCCCTGACCCCGGAGGAACCGTGACCATCCGCGTGATCATCGTCGACGACCAGGCCATGGTGCGGGCCGGGTTCGCCGCGTTGCTGGCGGCGCAGAGCGACATCGACGTGGTGGGCGAGGCCCCGGACGGGCGCAGGGGCGTCGAGGTCAGCAGGACGGCGCATCCGGACGTCGTCCTGATGGACGTCCGGATGCCCGAGATGGACGGCCTGGCCGCCGCCCGCGAGCTGTTGAGTCCACCGGTGGGGGTGGTGCACCGGCCGAAGTTGCTCATGCTCACCACGTTCGACGTCGACGACTACGTCTACGAGGCGCTGCGCGCCGGGGCGTCCGGGTTCCTCCTGAAGGACGCGCCGCCGGCGGACCTGATCTCGGCGGTGCGGGTGGTGGCGGCGGGGGACGCGCTGCTCGCGCCGTCGGTGACACGGCGGCTCATCGCGGACTTCGCGCGGCAGCGGCCGGCCGCACCGTCCGGCGGGCCGGCGCTGCGCCTGAACGGCCTGACCCCGCGTGAGACGGAGGTCCTGGAGCTGATCGCCCGGGGCCTGTCGAACCAGGAGATCGCGGCACGGTTGGTGCTGGCCGAGCAGACGGTGAAGACCCACATCGGCCGGGTCCTGGCCAAGCTCGGGCTGCGGGACCGGGCGCAGGCCGTGATCTTCGCGTACGAGTCGGGGCTGGTGGCCCCCGGGGAGGCGTAGCTCCCCGGTACCCCCCGGCGCGGGGTGGGGCCGTCCCCCCGTACGCCCCCTACCCCGGTATGACCGGACGGTTGGCTCCGCGGGGTGACGCCTTGCCACCCGTCCTCTTCCTACCTTCCTCCCGGCGCGCCGAACGGTGTGCTGACGCCGTACGGGGAGGGCATGATGAGCCGGTTCACGAGGACGCTGACCGCGGTCGCACTGGCGGCAGCCGTGGTGGCGGGGACGGCCGGCTGGGCGTCCGGGAGCACCCAGCGGGCGGTGACCGGGCCGCCTCCCGGCACCGCCTCCTGGCGTGCCGACGGGGTGCTGGGGCGGGAGCTGCCCGACCCTGCCCGCGCGCGTCCGGCAGAGGTGCGGCGCTTCTTCCGCGGGCTGAGCGCCCCCGGGCGGGAGCACCTGCTGGAGCGGCACCCTTCGGTGGTGGGCAATCTGGACGGGGCGCCGCTGGAGCTCCGCTACCGCGCCAACGCCCGTGCGCTGCGGGCCTCCCAGGACCCCCGGTACGCCGGGCTCGCCCGGCCCGGCCGGCAGATCCTCGCCTTCGACCCGCGAGGGCGCGGCCAGGTCGCCGAGGTGTTCGGGGACCTGCGCTCCGCGCGCCACGTGTCGGTCGTCGTGCCCGGGTCGGACATCGACGCCGGCACCTTCGACCGGCGCGGTGACGTGTACGGCACGCCCGCGGGCATGGCGAAGTCGCTGTACGCCGAGACGGGCCCCGGCCACGCGGTGATCGCCTGGGCCGGTTACACCACCCCGGTCGGACTCGGTCTGGACGCGGCGACCGGTGGTCTGGCCGAGGCGGGGGCCGGGCGGCTGACCCGGTTCACCGCGGGGCTGGCGGCGGACGCGCTGCCCGCGCCCGCCGTGTTCTGCCACAGCTACGGCTCGGTGGTGTGCGGGCTCGCCGCCTCCGGGCTCGGTGCCGCGGACCTGGTCGTCCTCGGCTCACCCGGGATGCGCGCCGGCGACGTGGCCGGTCTGCGCACCGGGGCGCGGGTCTGGGCGGCCAAGGCCGACACCGACTGGATCGACGACGTGCCGCACGTGGAGGTGGCGGGCCTCGGGCACGGTGCCGACCCGGCCGGCGAGGAGTTCGGCGCGCGCCGGGTGCCCGCGGAGGACGCCGTGGGGCACACCGGGTACTTCGTTCCCGGCACGGACTCGCTCCGCGCCTTCGCCGCCATCGCCGAGGGGGCCTCCCGATGAGCGTGCGGCAGCTGGTCTCCCGGATCGACGCGGGAACGCCCGCTCACCGTGACCGCGCGGTCGACGGGTTGCGCGCCCTCGCGCTGATGGCGGTGCCTGCCGGCCACTGGCTGCTCGGCGGGTTCGACCTGGGCGCGGGGGGCACGCTGCACAACGCCAGCCCCCTGGCCGCGTTCCCCGGTCTCTCCCCGGTCAGCTGGGTGCTCCAGATGCTGGGTGTCTTCTTCCTGGTCGGCGGCTACGCCTCCGTCCTGTCCTACCACCGCAGGCCGTCCACCACCGGGGCGTGGCTCCGTGGCCGGATGGTCCGCCTGGGCAGGCCGGTCCTGGGCGTGACCGCTGTGTGGGCGCTGATGATTCCGGTGCTGTACGCGGCGGGTGTGCCGGAGGCCACCTTGCGCACGGGGGCGAAGCTGGTGATCCAGCCGCTCTGGTTCGTCGGGGTGTACGCCGTGGTCACCGCGCTCACCCCGTACTGCGTGCGTCTGGCCCGGCGGGCCGGCGGCTGGGCGGCGGTCCCGCTGGTCGGATCGGTCGCCGTGGTCGACTTCCTGCGCTACGGGCCCTACGCGGAGGCGGTGCCCTCCTGGCTCGGTGTGCTGAACCTCCTCCCCGGCTGGCTCTTCGCCTACCAGCTCGGCGTCTGCTGGGGCCAGGGCCGCCTTTCCCGGGGCGGCGCCCGGCTCCTGCTCGCCGGCGGTACGGCCCTGTTCGCCGTGCTGCTGCTCGCCTTCGACTACCCGGCGTCGATGGTCGGCGTACCGGGCGAGGCGCGGACGAACTCGCATCCGCCGTCGCTGCTGGTCCTGGCGCTGGCCTCGGCGCAGAGCGGTGCGGCGATCCTGCTGCACGGCCGGATCGGCCGGGCGCTGCGCCGCCCCGCGCTGTGGGCC
This sequence comes from Streptomyces sp. ALB3, assembly GCF_044385685.1. Classification (NCBI taxonomy): domain Bacteria; kingdom Bacillati; phylum Actinomycetota; class Actinomycetes; order Kitasatosporales; family Streptomycetaceae; genus Streptomyces; species Streptomyces sp. ALB3. The sequence goes on from NZ_JBISCE010000039.1 coordinate 92,321, forward strand.
CCCGTGGTGGTGGTCAACCTGTCGGCGATGACGGTCCTGTGCTGGCACCAGACGGCGATGCTGGCCGCGGCCGTGCCCGCGTCGTTCGCCGGCGCGGTGCCCGGGCTGACGACGAGCCCGGACTCGGCGGGCTGGATCCTGGCGCGGCTGGCGTGGATGCCGTTGTTCGCCGCCCTGCTGGTGGTGATCTCCCGGTACGCCCGCCGGTTCGAGGCGCCGTGGGAGACGGGAAGCCGGGCGGGGCACGCCCGCCGGGCGGCGGCCGGGCTGCTGGGGCTGGGGTTCGCGGTGTTCGCGCTCCGGCTGGCCTGAGGCGGCCGGTACGGAACCCGTTCACGCGAGGGGCCGGCCGGGGGTAGTGACAAGAGGCGCCGTGGTTCGTTTCCGAGGCATGAGTACATCTGAGGCCTCGGCGACCGTGTCGGGCACCGGCTACGCGTCCTTCCTCGCGGACCACACGGAGCGCACGGCGCGGAGGACGGGTGGCGTGCCCGGCCCCAGGGCCGCGGGACGCCCCGGGTCGTCGCCACCGCCCCCGGCTCTCGCGTCGGCGGCCCGGGAAAGACCGGGAACGCCGATGTACGGGGAACTGTCCAGGCTGTGGGCCGCTCGCGGCAGCACCCTTCCCGGTGTCCCGGATCCGGAGTGGCACCGGCTCGTCTCCTACCGGCATCACCAGGAGGAGACGGAGCGGACCTTGCGGATACTCCGTCTGCAGAAGAACACGCCGGCCATGTGAAGTGATGGCCGAAAGCGATCCGGACACACGGACAAAAAGCACGAACGTCCGGGAACACGCTGCGGCCTGATCGTCATCAGGTATGACCCCACAGGCCCAATCGGGTCATTTCAGGACGTCACTGAAGCCTATTCAGCCGCCACGGCGTTGACCGAGCGTGGAAGCCAGGGAGATGTGGAGGCGGCATGCCGTTTTGGCTGACGCCTTCTGCGGTGCGGACGACCGTGTGCGTGAGGCGCAGTCGGTATTCGACGGGGCCCAGGCGGAACGGGCAAGGACTCTTGCCGCTTTCGCCGTCACTGTGGGTAGCGATGCCGCGGTGGCCGAGTTGCTGGGGCTGAACGAACGGGAGGTGCGGATCGCCCGCCGTACCGTGGGGAAGAGCGATGCCCGCTCACTCGCGGGGGCACTGCTCGACCATCAGCCGGCCGGTCCTCCGGACTCCGGTGCGGCGCCGGAGGACACCTCCGAGGACAGCGCCCCCTCGCCACCGCCCAGGAGCGCGAGGCCCGCGGTCGCGGCGCGGCCGGAGCCCGCGCAGCCTTCCATCCCGTCACCCCGTGCCGGGACGTTCCCGGCCCAGCAGGTGTCATCGGCGGGGACCACGGGAGCGAGGGAGTGGTCGCATGCTCACGACACCCTGCTCGTGGAGGGCTGGACCAAGGGCACGGACGCCGTGACCCTTGCCGCTCAGCTCGGGGTCGGGCTCCCTCAGCTGGTCTCCCGGGCCCAGTTGCTGTACGCGAACGGCCGCTTCGCGCAGGTACGCCTCGACCGGGGCCGTCACCGGCGCGTCACCCACGAGTTCCCCCGGCCCGTCGAGGCCCCCTCCCACGGGTTCGGCCGGGCCGTGTACGCGAGCGCGGGCACAGGCGAGGCCTGGTCACCGTCGTCCGGCACCTCCGGGGAGGGCGAAACGCCTCCGTACGCGCCCTACGGCCAGGACATGAGCGGCCTCGCCCCCTCACACGTCGACGCGGCCGCCGGGAACCACGGGTACCAAGGGCAGCAGCGGTGGCCTCAGGACGCTCAGGCCTGACGCGGGGCCGGGGGCCGCCCGCTCGCGCTACTCGCGGGCGGTGGCCGTGCTGCTCATGTCCGGGTAGCGGTCGCCCGCCACCTGGCCCGCGATGGGCTCCAGCAGCTCCAGCTCCCGGTCCGTCAGTGTCAGCCGGGTCGCGGCCACGTTCTCCAGCAGACGGCTGCGCTTACGGGTGCCGGGGATCGGCACCACGGTCAGCCCGTGCACCTGTGCGCGCTGCTGCACCCAGGCCAGGGCGACCTGTGCGGCCGTCGCCCCGTGCGCCGCCGCCACCTTGTGCACGGGCTCCAGCAGGGCCGCGTTGGTCTTCGCGTTCTCGCCGGTGAAGCGCGGCTGGTGCGTGCGGAAGTCGTCCGGTGACAGGTCCGTGGCCGCGTCCGTGAAGGAACCGGTCAGGAATCCCCGGCCGAGCGGGGAGTACGGCACGAAGGTGACCCCGAGCTCGACGGCCGCGGGCACGGCGCTGTGTTCCACGTCCCGGCTGAAGAGCGACCATTCGGACTGCAGGGCCGCGATCGGGTGCACGGCGTGCGCGGCACGGAGCTCGTCCCCGGTGACCTCGCTCAGTCCGAGCTGCCTGACCTTGCCCTGCCGCACCAGCTCGGCCATCGCGCCCACCGATTCGGCGAACGGGACGAGGGGGTCGCGGCGGTGCATGTAGTACAGGTCGATGACGTCGGTGCCCAGCCTGCGCAGACTGCCCTCGACGGCCTCACGGATGTACGCCGGATCGTTGCGCACGCCTCGGTAGTGCGGGTCATCGGTCCGCTCGACGGCGAATTTCGTCGCCAGCGTGATCTCGTCCCGGTGTTCCCGGACGAACGGCGCGAGGAACGTCTCGTTCGCCCCGCGCCCGTATATGTCCGCCGTGTCGAAGAGCGTCACGCCGGCTTCCAGCGCCGCTTCCAGGGTGTCCCTGGCGGCGGCCTCGTCGGTGGCCCCGTAGAACTCGCTGATCCCCATGCAGCCGAGCCCCTGGACACCTACCTGCGGGCCTCCGGTTCCGAGCTCCGCTGTAGCGATCTTTCCGGTGTCACTCATGGCCTCAGGCCCTTTCCGGCGCCGCACGGGCGCCGCCATAGAATTCGATCTTGTGGTCGAGCACGGCCAGGGTTCCCTGGAGTTCGGCGATCCGTGTCCTCACGTCGCGCCGGGTCGCCTCCAGCAGCTCCTGCCGTTCGGCGAAGGTGTGGTCCCCCTCGCGGAGCAGTTCCGCGTACCTGACCATGTCGGCGACCGGCATCCCGGTCAGCCGCAGCTTGCCGACGAAGGCCAGCCAGTCCAGGTCGCGGTTGCTGAACCGCCGCTGCCCCGTGTGGGAGCGGTTCACGTGCGGCATCAGGCCGATCCGCTCGTACCAGCGGAGCGTGTGGGCGGTGAGCCCGCTGAAGGCGACGACCTCGCTGATGGTGTAGTGGTCCTGCCCCTCGGGGCGCGGATGGGCCTTCGGGGCAGAAGCGCAGGTGTCGGTCCGTGCGGAAACGCTCTCCATCACCGTCATGCCTCCACGCTAGAACCCTGGAGTGCACTCCAGGCAAGCGCAAACGGGTGGCGATCCGGAATCGGGCTCCCGTTAGGCTCGTACGCATGCAGAGCCTGGCGATGATCGAGAACTGGCCCGTCCCCACCGCGGCAGCCGCCGTCCTCACCTCGGACGGCACGCTCCTGGGTACCCATGGTCCCACCGCCCACCGCTTCCCGCTGGCTTCGGTGACCAAGCCGCTCGCGGCGTACGCGGCACTGGTGGCCTACGAGGAGGGCGCCGTCGAGCTGGACGAACCGGCCGGCCCCGAGGGATCGACCGTCCGCCACCTCCTCGCACACACCAGCGGGCTCGCCTTCGACGAGCACCGGGTCACCGCGCCCCCCGGCACCCGCAGGCTGTATTCCAACGCGGGCTTCGAGGTGCTCGGCGACCACCTCGCGAAGGCGACGGAGATCCCGTTCCCGGAGTACGTGCGCCAGGCCGTCCTCGAGCCCCTGGGCATGACGTCGACGACCGTGGAGGGCTCCCCCGCGAAGGACGGCGTCTCGACCGTGGACGACCTGGTGCGGTTCGCGGCCGAGGTGCAGGCCCCGCGCCTCCTCGACCCGCGCACGGTCCTTCAGGCGCAGACCGTCGTCCACCCCGGCCTCAAGGGCGTGCTCCCCGGCTACGGTCACCAGAACCCCAACGACTGGGGACTCGGCTTCGAGATCCGCGACTCCAAGTCACCGCACTGGACCGGCCTTTCGTCCTCACCCGCCACCTTCGGCCACTTCGGCCAGTCCGGCACGTTCCTGTGGGTCGACCCGGCGGCGGGCGCGGCCTGCGTCGCGTTGACGGACCGGGCCTTCGGACCGTGGGCCGCCGAGGTGTGGACACCGTTCACCGACGCGGTGCTGGCGGAGCTCGGCGCCTCCCGCTGAGAACACTCGAACCAGACCGTCTTCCCACAGCCGTCCCGGCGCACCTCCACGCCCCAGCTGTCGGTGACGGCGTCGACCAGCCTCAGCCCCCGCCCGCCCTCGTCCAGCGGGTCCCCTACGGCCGGGCGGGGCAGCCGGGGACACGGGTCCGCGACCTCCACCCGCACGCCTCCGGCCGGAAGCAGGTGGATCAGGGTCTGGCAGCGGCGGCCCGGGACGTGCCGCACGACGTTGGCGATCAGCTCGGTGAGGGCGAGCTCCGCCGAGTCCGCCACGCCGAGCAAACCCCAGCCGGTGAGGTACAGCCGCAGGATGCGGCGCAGATGACGGGCGGAGTGCTCACCCATCGCGAGGTCGGCGCGATAGACCGCGCCCTCGACGTCACCGGTCCGGGTATCGGATACGTGATTCATGTCACCAGAGTGCAGTGCGTTGGTTACTCTCGGCCACGATCCGAAACGAACGCCGCGAGGCGTTGTAGCGAGAGGCGCCTCCGCCGTGGCCAACGTGCAGTCACTCGACCCCAGTGCTTCCCCGTTGGACTACTACGGCTGGGAGTTGCGCCGCCAACGGGAGGCGCACGGCCTGCGCCAGGGCCAGCTCGGCGAGATCATCTTCTGTACCGGCTCGCTGATCGGCCAGATCGAGACGACGAAGAAGGTGCCCACCCGCGACTTCTCGGAACGCCTGGACGCCGCGCTCGGCACGGACGGGGTGTTCTCGCGGCTGGTCGGCCTGGTCCTGCGGAGCCAACTGCCGACGTGGTTCCAGCAGTACGCGGACATGGAGGCACGGGCGACGTACATCTCCACGTACCAGGCGCAGTTGGTGTACGGGCTGCTACAGACGGAGGAGTACGCGCGGGCGGTACTCACCACCGGCATGCCCGATGACCTGGATGGTCTCCTCGCGGCACGGATGGAACGCCAGCGTGTCCTGGAGCGGAAGCAACCGCCCCTCGCGTGGGCGATCCTGGACGAGGCGGTGCTGCACCGGCCGATCGGCGGGCGACAGGTCATGCGGAACCAACTCGCCCGTCTGTTGGAGTTCACCGGGCACCGGTGGATGCGGGTCCAGGTGCTGCCGTTCGCAGCGGGCCAACATTCAAGTCTGGATGGGCCGTTCAACCTTCTGCGCTTCGACAACGACCCGGACATCATCTACACCGAGGACCTGATCTCCGGCCACATGACCGCGAACACCGAAACCATCAGAGAGGCCGCGCGCCGTTACGCTCACTTGCAGGCCGCAGCCCTCTCCGTCGAGGATTCCGCGGCTCTGATCGCCCGTGTGATGGAGGAGCGTTATGGCAATCGGCCCGGACTCGAAGAGCACGGCGTGGCGTAAGTCCAGCTACAGCGGCAACACCGGCGGTGACTGCGTCGAGTGCACCGTCACCGGCGGCGCGGCATGGCGTAAGTCCTCGTACAGCGGCAGCACCGGCGGCGACTGCGTCGAGGTGGCCGACGGCTGCTCCGCGTCCGTTCCCGTCCGCGACAGCAAGAACCCGGCGGGCCCCGTACTCGTCCTGGGCGCCGACGCCTGGCAGGCCTTCGTGGACGGGCTCCGATAGGTGCCGGACATCCGCTGGGTGAAGCTGGAGCTCGACGTCACCACCTTCCGGGCCGCACGCTTCGCCCCGTACGTCGAGCGCTGCCGCGACACGGGCATCCGGCTGACCACGATGGCCGAGCTGGGTGACACCGAAAGCCGGTGGCACCGCCTGTACGAGCTCAACAAGGAGTGCTCGGCGGACATCCCCGGCCGCGGCGCGTTCCACACCTACGACCAGTACGTCGAGCGGCGGCTCGCCGTGCCCTCGTACGACCCTCGCGGCGTCGTGATCGCACTCGACGGCGACGAGTGGTGCGGCATGGCGGCGACCTCGGACAGGCGTGCGTCGGGGCACGTCTTCAACGAGATGACCGGGGTCAGGGCCGCCTACCGGGGCCGGGGCATCGCGCTCGCCATGAAGACGTACGGCACAGGGTTCGCGGCCCTGTGCGGGGTGGACCGCGTACGCACCGTCCACCACCCGGCCAACACGGGCGTCATCGCCATGAACCGGCGCCTCGGATACGTCGACGCGGAATGGGAGTAGGGCGTCTTCGGTAACCGGGGTCCGCACCTCGCCTGATGCCGTGATGACCGAACGCAGTCGTCAGCTCGACCACGACATTCGTACAAGACCGATGGCCGACACCCCACGCATCATCACCCGCATGACTGAGTACGACGTTGAGCACGTACAGGGAATGCATGTGGTCCAGGACGGCCCCCGGCAGGCGCCACCGCTGCTGCTCGTCCACGGATCGGGCGCCTCGGGCGGTTCCTGGAGTCCGATGGTCCCGGCACTCGCCGGTCATCATCACGTCCTCCGGGTCGATCTCCCGGGCTGCGGTCAGTCACCACCCGCGGCGTCCTACGCCGTGCCCGAGCAGGCGGCCGGGGTAGCGGCGCACCTGGACCGCCTCGGCCTCGGTCCCGTCACCGTGGTCGGACATTCCAGTGGCGGCTACGTCGCCACCGCGCTCGCCGAACGGCGCCCGGACCTGGTGAGGTCGATCGCGTTGATCAGCACCGGCCCGGGCACCGACGCGCTCCTCCCGCAGCCGCTCGTCCTTCGCGTCCTGCTGGGCCCGCCGTTCGGCCCTCTCCTGTGGTCGAGGCGTTCGGACGCGATGATCCGGAAGGGGATCGGGGCGACGGCTGCCCGGCCGGTGGATGTCCCGGACGACATGGTCGCCGACATGCGGGGCACCACGTACCGAACGTTCAGGACGGTGCTGCGCCGGAACACGGAGTACATCGCCGAGCGGAGTGTGCCCGAGCGTCTGGCCGCCCTCGACGTGCCGGTCCTGGCCGTCTTCGGCTCCGCCGACCCCCGTTGGGACCCGTCCTCGGTGCACCGGTACGACGCGGTGCCGAACGCGCGGGTCGAGCAATTGCCCGGGGTCGGGCACATGCCCATGCTCGAAGCGCCCGGGGCGACCAGCGGACTGCTCCTCGATTTCGCGGCAACTGACTTCCGACACACCGCCCTTGACGAGGTCTAGGCTGGTCGCATGCTGTCGACAGGGGCACCACTCGACTGGTCGCTCGTGGACATCGCCGTGCACCGCTCGTCGCATCGGCTGCCGGGGGTCAGCATGGCCGGGTTCCGCCACCGTGCCCCGGCATCCGTGGACATCGCGATGGTCGCGCATCCCTCCGTCACCTTGTTCATCGACCTGAGCGAGGGCGAGGGCCTCGTCCACCGCACCCGTGGCCGGGACGTCCGCGGCAGTGCCGTGGTCGGGCTCCTCCCCGGCGATCTCCGGGCGGGCGGCCGGGTGGGCGAGTGCCTCCAGATCCGGCTGGATCCTGCCGCAGCGGCTGTCGTGCTCGGCACGGCGACCGAGCTCACCGGGGCCGTGGTGTCGCTCGACGACGTCTGGGGCCGCGACGCCGGACGGACCGAGGACAGGCTGCGCGCCGCCGCGTCATGGGACGAACGGTTCACGATCGCGGCGGACCTCCTCGGCCGGCGCCTGGGCAGCGGGCCGGCAGTCGACCCGGAGGTCGCCTTCGCCTGGCGGCAGATGCGGGCCGGCCGGGGGCGTGCGCGGGTCGACGGCCTTGCGGACGAGGTCGGCTGGAGCCGGAAGCGTCTGTCGGCCCGCTTCCGGGCCCAGCTCGGTATCACGCCCAAACGCGCCGCCCGACTGGTGCGGTTCGACCACGCCGCCCGCCTTCTCGCGGCGGGTCACGCCGCCGCCGGCGTCGCCGCCGAGAGTGGCTACGCCGACCAGTCCCACCTGCATCGCGAGGTCAAGTCGTTCGCCGGGCTCACTCCCACGGCGGTGGCCGTCGCGCCGTGGCTCGCGATCGACGACGTCGCGTGGCCGGCTTCATCGCCGACGCGGAGCCCTGTGACGAGTGGCGGACACATCCCGGACCCTGTCCGCCGGGTCCCGTCCGGCAGGCCTCTCGCGCGTGGGCTCCGATAGATTCGGCCGCTATGCGATCACGTGATTACGACCAGGATTTCCGGGAGCGCGCCACACGGACGCGCGCCTGGGGGATCGGCCTGCTGTCCCTGGCCGCGCTCCTGTGGACCTGGTGCGCCGTACTGCTTCTCATACCGTACGAGGTGGACGAGAAGCCGGACGACCAGTACCCGGCGGAGTGCGAGTCGCGGCTGTTCACCGAGCGCGGCACCGCCAACGAGGGACTCCTGAGGGGGGACCACTGCGCGGACGAACGGGACTGGCCGGAGGCCGTGGCCGTGCTCGGTCTCTCCCTGCCCGTGTCGATCACCGGCATGGGGCTCTTCACCATCGGGACCGTGTCCCGCCGGATGAGCGCCCACAGTGAGGCGATGCGCGAGCTGGACGGGCCGGCGAGGACACCGCGGGGCTGACCGCGTCACCAGGGCGTCTCCCGGGCAACCCGGTGGCGGCGACACGCGTCTTCGGGACCGAAGGAGCCACCAGGAGCACGGGAGGGGATCAGGGCATGGAAGAGGTCGCGGGTTCTGCGGTCGCGCGGGTCGTCAAGGGGGTGGGCTGGCTCGCGGTCCACGTGGCCGGCACGGTGGGTGACCTGCTGGCCGTCCACACCCCGTGGAACAAGCGGAACGGGCAATCCGACAAGGACGACTGACTCCCCTCACCCACCGCGGCCGTCGCCACCACCGGGGTCGCGGTCACCACCGAGCGGGCGAAGCCGGCCCCTCAGGTCCGGCTGCGTGTCCCGGCCCCTCCGAACCCCTGTCCCAGGGCCAGGCGGGCGCAGTGGCGGCTGGCGCGGGCCGAGGAGGCCACCAGGGCGTGCGAGGCGGCCGAGAGGGCGCCGGCCAGGGCGAGCAGCGGCCAGTCGGTGGTGAGAGCGGCTGAGGCGGCGAGCGCGAGCGTCGCGACCGCCATCGTCACACTGGTCGTCGTGCCGGCCCAGGCGACCACCAGGGGCAGCCGGTGCGGCGTGGGCAGCCTCCGGGCGAGTGCGCCGGTGGCGGCGAGGGCCGACGCGGCCAGCAGCGCGGCGACGATCGCGGCACCGGCCAGGTACACCGCCAGCGACTGGGCCGTACGCGGCAGTTGCCAGGCGGTGCCGGGGAGGCCGGACGTCCGGGCCAGATACCAGCAGGCGATCAGGAACGGCGCGGCGAGGACGACCGTGCGGGCCGTGTGCCGCGCCTGGGCGATGGTCAGTTCGCGCTGACAGGCCGGCGTGACCTCCTCCACGGTCCCGAACTCCCGCACCGCCAGGCGGGCGGCCTGCTCGTACGGTTTCCCCTCTTCGACGTGGGCCTCGGCCGTGCACGCGAGGCCGTCACGCAGTTCCTCGATCATGCGGGCCTTCTTCCCGCCGGGTCCGTGCAGGGCGGCCGTCAGGGCCGCCTCGTAGTCCGCGATGGGATCGGCCGCCGACGGGCCGGGGGCGTTCACGTGGTCAGCCCGGGCGGGGAGGAGGGGTTGAGGACGGAGCCGATCGCCTGGGTGAACTCGTCCCATGCCGTCCGCTCCCCCGCGAGCGTGCGCCGCCCCTCGTCGGTGAGCTCGTAACAGCGGCGGCGCCGTTCACCGGCGGACTCCCAGCTGCTGCTCAGCAGCCCGATCCGCTCCAGCCGGTTCAGAGCCGGATAGATGGTGCCCGTGCGCAGCTCGACCACGCCGCCGCTGCGGCGCTGCACGGCGGCGATGATCGCGTACCCGTGCAGCGGGCCCGGCTCCAGCACGGCAAGCAGCAGTCCGTCGAGGTGCCCTCGCACCGCATCCGCCTTCATGAGTAGGCAGCCTACCCAAAAGAGCCGTAGACAGGGTATGTATTGGCAGCCAACACATGTGTCTGTTCCGAGCAGGAGGCATCCGCAGTGACCAAGCTGCTGCTATCCATCCATGTCCTCGCGGCGATCGTGGCCGTCGGGTCGATCACCGTCGCCGCCTCGATGTTCCCGCGCTACGCGCTGCGGGCCCTGAGCGGCACGGAGAAGGACGGGCGGTCCGCCGGGGTCGCCGCGCTCCTGCACCGCGTCTGCTACGCCTACGCGCTCGGGGGCGTCGTCGTGCCCGTGTTCGGGATAGCGACCGGTGCCGCGCTCGGGGTGCTCACCGACGCCTGGCTGATCGTCTCGCTCGTCCTCACGGTGGCCGCCGCGGCCATCCTCGGGTTCGCCATCCTGCCCGGACAGCGGCGCCTGCTCGCCGAGGAAGAGGGCGGGGGCGCGCTCACGGAGGAGGCGGCGCGTCCCACCGCCGCCCGGCTGACCATGCTGACCGGCGTCTTCAACCTCGTCTGGGCCGTGGTCGTCGTCCTGATGATCGTCCGTCCCGGGTCCACCACGAGCGTGTGATCCGGTTCCACTCCCTGGGCCAGGCCGCGGGCCTTCGCCGCGCTCGGCGCCAGAGGGAGCCGTGTACCCGTCACACCGCGGCGAGCTCCCAGAGCAGCGTCTCGGCCGGCTCCAGCGCCTCGAGCTCCAGTCCGCGCGCCTCGGTGATCCGGGCCGAGTCGCCCGGCCCGAGCTCCTCGCCCGCGAGCCGCACACGGCCCCGCACGACATGGGCGTAGATCCCCGCCGCGTCCGGTACCGAGCTCCGCTCGCCCTCGGACTGCCGGCGCACGTGGAGCATCGCGCCGGCCTCGGGGAGGGGGTACGGGGTGGAGTCGGCGATCCCGGCGACGTGCGTGTAGGAGGGCTCGCCCCCGGGGCGCAGAGGGGCCAGCCACATCTGGATGAACATCAGCGGACGGTCGCCGTCGTTGCGCTCGGCGTGCCGCACCCCGGCGGCCGAGCTCAGGTGCTGGACGTCTCCGGGCCGTACGACGGTGGTGTGCGAGGCCGAGTCGTGGTGGGTGAGTTCGCCCCGCACGACCCAGGTGACGATCTCGGTGTGGCTGTGCGGATGCTCGTCGAAGCCCGCGCCCGGCGCGAGGCGTTCCTCGTTGCAGGCCAGGATCGGCCCGAAGCGGAGATTGTCCGGGTCGTAGAACCGTCCGAAGGAGAACGCGTGCAGCGTCTCGATGCCCGCGGAGTCACCCGTGGCCGGGTCTCCGCCGCGGAAGCGGTCCCCGGAGCGGCGTACGTCCATCACGCCCCCAAGGTATCCCCGCCGGCCGGCCTTCCGCCCCACCCCTCCGGGCACCTGTCCCGATAAGGCAGTCTTGTGTCGTGCCCCGACCCGATCCTGAGCAGCCCGCCCCGCATGACGCCCACCTCCACACCGCGACGCTGAAACGGCTGGAGCAGTCCTCCGGCCGGCTGGCCGCCGACGCCATCGCCCGCATGGACGAGACGCTGCCGTGGTACAGGGCGATGCCACCGGAGAACCGGTCCTGGATCGGCCTGGTCGCCCAGGCCGGTATCGCCGCGTTCACCGAGTGGTTCCGGCACCCGGAGACACCGCAGGCGATCTCCACCGACGTGTTCGGCACCGCCCCGCGCGAGCTGACCCGGGCGATCACCCTCCGGCAGACCGTCGAGATGGTGCGCACGACGATCGAGGTCATGGAGACCGCGATCGAGGAGGTCGCCGCCCCCGGCGACGAGTCGGTCCTGCGCGAGGCACTGCTCGTCTACGCGCGCGAGATCGCGTTCGCGACCGCGCAGGTGTACGCGCAGGCCGCCGAGGCCCGCGGCGCGTGGGACGCCCGGCTGGAGTCGCTCGTCGTGAACGCGGTGCTGTCCGGCGAGGCGGACGAGGGCGCCGTGTCCCGGGCCGCCGCGCTCGGCTGGAACTCCCCCGAGCACGTGTGCGTCGTCCTCGGCACCGCTCCCGACGGTGACAGCGAGCTCACCGTGGAGGCCATCCGGCGGGCGGCGAGGCACGCCAAGCTCCAGGTCCTGACCGGGGTACTCGGACACCGCCTGGTCGTGATCGCCGGAGGCAGCGACAACCCCCTCAACGTGGCGAAGTCGCTGATCGGCCCGTACGCGGCCGGTCCGGTCGTCGCCGGTCCCGTGGTGCCCGACCTCCTCGCGGCCACCCGGTCCGCGCAGGCCGCCGCAGCGGGTCTGAAGGCCTGCTCGGCGTGGCAGGACGCTCCGAGGCCCGTCCTGTCGGACGATCTCCTTCCTGAGCGTGCGATGGCCGGAGACCCGGCCGCGCGCGATCAACTGGTGGAGGAGATCTACAGACCGCTCGAAGAAGCGGGTTCAGCACTTCTGGAGACGCTGAGTGTCTATCTGGAGCAGGCGAGCAGTCTTGAGGGCGCGGCACGCATGTTGTTCGTGCACCCCAATACCGTGCGCTACCGGCTGCGACGTGTGACCGACGTCACCGGTTGGTCACCCTCCGATGTCCGTTCCGCGTTCACTCTGCGGATCGCCCTCATCCTGGGGCGCTTGGCCGCCGGGGACACTCAGTCCTAGACTTTTGTCGAACTTCAACAATTCCCCTGACGGTTCTTCGTCCCTGTCCCCACGGGCGTCCGGGGCCGTCCACAAGAGAGAGTGTGAGGGTGCTCGTACTCGTCGCTCCCGGCCAAGGCGCTCAGACGCCCGGCTTCCTGACTCCCTGGCTCGAACTCCCCGGTGCCGCCGACCGCATCGCGGGATGGTCGGACGCCATCGGGCTCGACCTTGCCCACTACGGCACGAAGGCCGACGCGGACGAGATCCGCGACACGGCGGTGGCTCAGCCGCTGCTGGTTGCCGCGGGTCTGCTGTCCGCCGCCGCCCTGGACGCCTCGCCCGGTGTCGTCGCCGGACACAGCGTCGGTGAGATCACCGCCGCCGCGCTGGCCGGCGTCATCGACGACGAGGCCGCGCTCCGTTTCGTGCGCACCCGGGGGCTCGGCATGGCCGAGGCCGCCGCGGCGACCGAGACGGGCATGGCCGCTCTCCTCGGCGGGGACCCGGAGGTCACCGTCCCGCACCTGGAGAAGCTGGGGCTCACCCCGGCCAACGTCAACGGCGCCGGACAGATCGTCGCCGCGGGCACCGCGGCCCAGATCGCCGCGCTGACCGAGGACAAGCCCGAAGGCGTACGCCGCGTGGTGCCGCTCAAGGTGGCCGGCGCGTTCCACACGCTCCACATGGCTCCGGCCGTGGACCAGCTGCGTGCCGCCGCCGCCACCCTGACGGTCACCGACCCGAAGGTGACGTACGTGTCGAACGCGGACGGGAAGACGGTCGCCACCGGCGACGAGGTCATCTCGCGGATCGTCGGCCAGGTCGCCAACCCGGTCCGCTGGGACCTGTGCATGGAGACCTTCGCCGAGCTCGGTGTCACGGCCCTCATCGAGGCGTCGCCGGGTGGGACCCTGGTGGGGCTCGCCAAGCGCGCGCTGCCCGGTGTGAAGACCCTCGCGCTCAAGACCCCCGACGACCTCGACGCGGCCCGCGCGCTCATCTCCGAGCACGCAGGCGCCTAAGGAGCCCGAGAGCATGTCGAAGATCAAGCCCAGCAAGGGCGCCCCGTACGCACGGATCATGGGTGTGGGCGGCTACCGTCCGACCCGTGTCGTGCCCAACGAGGTGATCCTCGAGACGATCGACTCGTCCGACGAGTGGATCCGCTCCCGCTCCGGTATCGCCACCCGCCACTGGGCCTCCGACGAGGAGACCGTGTCCATGATGTCCGTGGAGGCCTCGGGCAAGGCGATCGCGGACGCCGGGATCACTCCCTCGCAGATCGGCGGAGTGATCGTCTCCACCGTCTCGCACTTCAAGCAGACCCCGGCCGTCGCGACCGACATCGCGCACAGGATCGGCGCCGGCAAGCCCGCCGCCTTCGACATCTCGGCCGGCTGCGCGGGCTTCGGCTACGGCCTCACGCTCGCCAAGGGCATGATCGTCGAGGGCTCGGCGGAGTACGTCCTCGTCATCGGCGTCGAGCGGCTCAGCGACCTCACCGACCTGGAGGACCGCGCGACGGCCTTCCTGTTCGGTGACGGCGCGGGCGCGGTCGTCGTCGGGCCGTCCCAGGAGCCGGCCATCGGCCCGACCGTCTGGGGCTCCGAGGGCGACAAGTCCGAGACGATCAAGCAGACCGTCGCGTGGAACGACTTCCACATCGGCGACGTCTCGAACCTCCCGCTCAACGAACGGGGCGAGGTCAAGTTCCCGGCCATCACCCAGGAGGGCCAGGCGGTCTTCCGCTGGGCCGTCTTCGAGATGGCGAAGGTCGCCCAGCAGGCGCTGGAAGCGGCCGGGATCTCCCCGGAGGACCTGGATGTCTTCATTCCGCACCAGGCGAACATGCGGATCATCGACTCGATGGTGAAGACGCTCAAGCTGCCGGAGCACGTCACGGTCGCCCGTGACGTGGAAACCACCGGCAACACGTCGGCCGCCTCGATCCCGCTCGCGATGGAGCGGCTTCTGGCGACCGGTCAGGCCAAGAGCGGCGACACGGCGCTCATCATCGGCTTCGGGGCGGGTCTCGTCTACGCCGCGACGGTCGTTACCCTCCCCTAGGCACACCGGACCTTTCGGTCCGCACGCCCGAACCCTGCAGAAACATATCGAAGGAGCGCCAACATGGCCGCCACTCAGGAAGAGATCGTCACCGGTCTCGCCGAGATCGTCAACGAGATCGCCGGTATCCCGGTCGAGGACGTCCAGCTGGACAAGTCCTTCACCGACGACCTGGACGTCGACTCGCTGTCCATGGTCGAGGTCGTCGTCGCCGCCGAGGAGCGCTTCGACGTCAAGATCCCCGACGAGGACGTCAAGAACCTCAAGACGGTCGGCGACGCCGCCGACTACATCCTGAAGCACCAGGGCTGACCCCAGCCCGTCCCGTGTGTCGCCACCCGGCGGTGGCGCCGCTGATTCACGACCCTCTACACGTGGAGAAGATTTTCCAGTGAGCCCGACCAATCGCACCGTGGTCGTCACCGGTATCGGCGCAACCACTCCGCTGGGTGGCGACTCCGCATCGACCTGGGAAGGTCTGATGGCCGGCCGGTCCGGCGTCAAGCCTCTCGAGGGCGAACGTTTCGCCGAACTGCCCGTCCGGATCGCCGCCCTCGCGGCCGTCGACCCCGGCGAGGTACTGCCCCGTCCGCTCGCACGCAAGCTGGACCGTTCGGCGCAGTTCGCGCTGATCGCGGCCCGCGAGGCGTGGGCGGACGCGGGCTTCACCGGCAAGGCCGGTGAGGACGAGAAGATCCAGCCCGAGCGCCTGGGTTCGGTCATCGCCTCCGGCATCGGCGGCGTGATCACCCTGCTCGACCAGTACGACGTGCTGAAGGAGAAGGGCGTACGCCGCGTCTCCCCGCACACCGTCCCCATGCTCATGCCCAACGGGCCCGCGGCCAACGTCGGCCTCGAGGTCAACGCCCAGGCCGGTGTCCACACCCCGGTCTCCGCCTGCGCGTCGGGCGCCGAGGCCATCGGTTACGCCGTCGAGATGATCCGCACCGGCCGCGCCGACGTGGTCGTCGCCGGTGGCACCGAGGCCGCCATCCACCCGCTCCCGATCGCGGCCTTCGCCAACATGATGGCGATGTCGAAGAGCAACGACGAGCCCGAGAAGGCCTCGCGCCCCTACGACACCGCCCGTGACGGCTTCGTGCTCGGTGAGGGTGCCGGCGTCGTGATCCTGGAGTCCGCGGAGCACGCGGCCGCGCGGGGCGCCAGGGTCTACTGCGAGGTGCTGGGCCAGGGCCTGTCCGCCGACGCCCACCACATCGCACAGCCGGAGCCCACCGGGCGCGGCATCGCCGCGGCGATGCAGAACCTGCTGGACTCCACGGACCTGAAGCCGTCGGAGGTGGTGCACCTGAACGCGCACGCCACGTCCACGCCGCAGGGTGACGTCGCGGAGATCAAGGCGCTGCGCGCGGTGCTGGGCGACGACCTCGACCACGTCGCGATCTCCGCCACGAAGTCCATGACGGGTCACCTGCTGGGTGGCGCGGGCGGTATCGAGACCGTGGCGACCGTGCTGGCGCTGCACCACCGGACCGCGCCGCCCACCATCAACGTCGACGACCTCGACGAGGCGGTCGACGCGGACGTCGTGCGCGGTGAACCGCGGGCGCTGCCGGAGGGGACGATCGCCGCGATCAACAACTCGTTCGGCTTCGGCGGCCACAACGTGGTGCTGGCGTTCCGTTCGGTCTGACCCGCCCGGCCCTGTCGCGAGGCCCGCTTCCCCCGTCGGGAGGCGGGCCTCGCGCATGTGCGCGCCGTCGCGGGGGGGGGCGCCGCACGGGCGGGGCCGGGGGCCAAACGTTTCTGCCGGACCGTCGACCGGGGCCGGGGCAGGGGCTGCCCCCGTCACACCACCTGGTGCAGCCACCGCACGGGGGCACCCTCGCCCGCGTGGCGGAAGGACTCCAGCTCGTCGTCCCACGGCTTGCCCAGGAGTTTGGCGACCTCGGCCTCCAGGTCCGTCTCACCGCGCAGGGACCGCGCCAGCGCCGCCCGCAGCCGGTCCTCCGGGACCAGGATGTCGCCGTGCATGCCGGTGACGGCGTGGAAGATGCCGAGCCCGGGCGTGGAGCTGTAGCGCTCGCCCTCCGCCGTGGGGCAGGGCTCCGCCGTCACCTCGAAGCGCAGCAGGTCCCAGCCGCGGAGGGCCGAAGCCAGCTCCGAGGCCGTACCCGCACGGCCCTTCCAGGAGAACTCGGACCGCCAGGTGCCGGGCGCGGCCGGTTGTCTGATCCAGTCCAGCTGGACCCGCACACCGAGCACGCCCCCCACCGCCCATTCGACGTGCGGGCACAGCGCGCGCGGTGCGGAGTGGACGTAAAGGACTCCACGTGTCGTCACCGGGACCTCCAGTGTGGGACGAGGTTCGCCTTCCCCAGCGGCCTCGCGCCCGTACCGCCTCTTCCCGGCCGGCTCCCGAGGTTGTCATCAGTAAACAGCATCGGGAGTGAATCTCCTGAAAAGGGACAGTATGTGACGTGAGCTAACTTACCGGACCCGCCGATTCGTGCGCGGACCCGTCGGGCGCCACTGGTCCGACGGGGAAAAGCTACCGTGCGCCGGGGCCGGGTGTGTGACGTACCGTCGGTCCCGGGCCCTTGATCGGTCCAGCATTCACCCGCGAGGGCGCGAGGGCCCCCACCTGGGGCTGTCCGGGTGTGCCACGGGCACAATCACCCGTGTGACCGGAGGGGAAACAGGTATGCCTGAGCGTTCGTCACGCCGTCGTGTCCGGGGAGCCGCGACCACTCTGACGGCGGTCGCGCTCGTCGGTGCGTCCGTGCTGACGGGCTGCACCTCCGACGGAGGCACGTCGGGCGCGCCGAGCCCTTCCCCCTCCCCTACGGCGGTGTGGGACGTGAGCCCCGGTTCCGTCGCGGCCGTCGGGGACTCGATCACCCGGGGCTTCGACGCCTGCGCGGTGCTGGCCGACTGTCCGGAGGTGTCCTGGGCGACCGGCACCGACGGCGGGGTGAAGAGCCTGGCCGTCCGGCTCCTGGGTGCCTCGAAGGCCGCCTCGCACAGCTGGAACCACGCCGTCTCGGGCGCCAGGATGGCCCAGCTGCCGGAGCAGATGGCGCTGGCGGCACAGGAGGAGCCCGAGCTGGTCACGGTGATGATCGGCGCGAACGACGCCTGCCGGGACTCGGTGGCGCTCATGACCCCGGTGGCCGATTTCCGTGCCTCCTTCGAGGCGTCGATGGGGCGGTTGCGTGCCACGGCCCCGAAGGCGCAGGTGTACGTGTCGAGCGTGCCGGACCTCAAGCGGCTCTGGTCGACCGGGCGCGAGAACCCGCTGGGCAAGCAGATCTGGAAGCTGGGGATCTGCCGGTCCATGCTGGGGGACGCCGACGACATGGGTGCGGCGGCCGTCGCGCGCCGCGACGCGGTGCGGGACAGGGTGGTCGCGTACAACGGGGTGCTGCGGGACGTCTGCGCGCGGGACGAGCGCTGCCGCTACGACGGCGGGGCGGTGTTCGACTACCGGTTCACCGGCGAGCAGCTCAGTGAGTGGGACTGGTTCCATCCGGGCCGCAACGGTCAGGCCAGGCTGGCGGAGATCGCCTACCGGGAGGTCACGGCGGCCGGGCCCTCCGCGTAGAGTTCTTGATCGTGACGACGGGCGCAGCGGTACACGGCGAAGACTTCTCCACGCTCGGCGACGGCACCGCCGTCCGGCGCTGGACCCTGGAGCGCGGGGGCACCCGGGTGCGGGTGCTGACGTACGGGGCGGTGGTGCAGTCCGTCGTGGTGCCCGGCAGGGACGGCACCCGGGCCGAGGTGGCCCTGGGGCTGCCGGACCTGAAGGGGTACGAGACGCACACCAGCCCCTACTTCGGCGCCGTGGTCGGGCGGTACGCGAACCGGATCGCGGGTGGGTCGTTCGTCCTGGACGGGCGCACGCACCGGGTGACGCGCAACGAGGGCCGCAACACGCTGCACGGCGGTGAGCGGGGCTTCGACAAGCGGGTGTGGGACGCGGAGGAGGTGCCGGACGGCGTCCGGCTCTCCCTGGTCGCCGAGGACGGCGAGGAGGGCTTCCCGGGGCGGCTGGCGGTGTCGGTGACGTACACCCTGGACGAGGACGGCGCGCTGCGGATCGCCTACCGGGCGACGACGGACGCGCCGACCGTGGTGAACCTGACGAACCACACGTACTGGAACCCGGCCGGTGCGGAGAGCGGAAGCGCGCTCGGGCAGGAACTGCGGCTCGCCGCCGGGTACATCACTCCCGGCGACGAGGAGTCGATCCCCACGGGGGAGCTCCTGCCGGTGGAGGGGACGCGTTTCGACTTCCGGGAGCCGAAGCCGGTGGGTCCCGGCTTCGACACCAACTACGTGCTGGAGGAGACCGGCGGCGAGCCGGTCGCCGAGCTGTACGACCCCGCGTCGGGCCGTGTCCTGACCGTCCGCACGACGGAACCGGGGCTCCAGCTGTACACCGCCGACCACTTCGGCGGTGATCCCTTCGCACCGTGCGCGGGGATCGCGCTGGAGACGCAGCACTTCCCGGACGCGCCGAACCACCCGGGGTTCCCGAGCACGGTGCTGCGGCCGGGCGAGGAGTTCACCTCCACGACCGTCTACGGCTTCTCCGTGCGCTGAGTCCCTCAACTCCCCCTGTTCCGGACCGTGTCAACACCGGACGGACATGATCACCAGTGGGTGAATCAGGGCGCCGGGGGCGCGTTGACGACGGTCACGGGCGGCTCCGCGCAGCAGGGTGATCACCATGACTCCACCTGTTGACGACTCGTCGTCCGCCCTGCCGTCCCGGCGCTCGCTGCTCGCGGGCGCCACGGCCGGTGCCGCGGCCCTCGCCGTCTCCCCGGCCGCCCCGTCCGCCGCCGCCTCCGCAGCCCCGGCCTCCCGGGCCGCCGCCGCGCCGGGGGCGGCGGCGGGCGCCGGCCGGGAGGCCTGCCTCACCGTCGCCCGCGCCATCCTCGTGCGCGACGCCGACGACCGTGACCTGGTACCCCGTTACCGTGAGGTCCTGCTGGGGAAGGGCCTGCCCCGCACCCGGGCCGCACGCAGGAAGGTGCTGGTCGTGGGCGCGGGGCCGGCCGGGCTGACCGCGGCGCGGCTCCTGCGGGACGCCGGTCACGAGGTCACCGTGATCGAGGCCAACGGCAACCGGGTCGGCGGCCGCATCAAGACCTTCCGGGCCGGTGGTCACGAGCGGGCCGAGCCGCCCTTCGCCGACCCCAAGCAGTACGCCGAGGCCGGCGCGATGCGCATCCCGGACAGCCATCCCCTGGTCACCGGACTGATGGCCCACCTCGGGCTGAAGACCCGCCGCTTCCACCTGGTCGACGTGGACGGCGAGGGGCGTCCCGCCAACCGCACCTGGATCCACGTCAACGGCGTGCGGACGCGCCGTGCCGACTACGCCGCGAAGCCGCAGGCCGTCAACCGCTCCTTCGGCGTTCCCGCGGCCTACGAGAACACCCCCGCCTCGCAGATCGTGCGGGAGGCGTTCGCCCCCGTGCGCGCGGAGATCGAGGGCAAGGAGGGTACGGCGCTGGTCGAGGGCTGGGCGACCGTGCTGCAGCGGTACGGACACTGGTCGATGTACCGGTACCTGACGGAGGCGGCCGGGCTCGACGAGCGCACCGTCGACCTCATCGGCACCGTGGAGAACATGACGTCACGGCTCCACCTCGCGTTCCTGCACAGCTTCATCGGGGCGTCCCTGATCAGCCCGGCCACCTCGTTCTTCGAACTGCCCGACGGCACCGCGACCCTGGCCGACGCGATGTACGCCCAGGTGAAGGACCTGGTGCGCCTGGACCGCCGGGCCACCCGCATCAGCCACACCAAGGACACGGTGAGGGTCGAGACGGTCTCCGAGGGCCGGCGTGGCCCCGTCGTCCGGGAGACCTACACCGGCGACCGGGCGATCATCACCGTGCCCTTCTCCGGGCTGCGGCACATCCCCGTGACGCCCGCGCTGTCCTACGGCAAACGGCGGGCGATCACCGAGGTCCACTACGACGCGGCGACGAAGGTGCTCCTCGAATTCAGCCGCCGCTGGTGGGAGTTCGACGAGGCCGACTGGAAGCGGGAGCTGGAGGCCGTGCGCCCGGGGCTGTACGACGCCTACCGGCTGGGCAGGGCTCCGGCCGACGGCTCGCTCCTGGGCGCGCACCCCTCCGTACCGCGCGGCCACATCCCGCCCGGCCAGCGGGTGCACTACGCGGCCTGCCGGGCGACCGCCCGCAACCAGCCGGAGGCGGCACACGTCATCGGCGGCGGCTCGGTGACGGACAACGCCAACCGGTTCATGTACCAGCCCTCGCACCCCGTGGAGGGCTGTGCGGGCGGAGTGATGCTCGCCTCGTACAGCTGGGCCGACGACGCGCTGAAGTGGGACTCGCTGGACGACGACGAGCGCTACCCGCGCACCCTGGGCGGGGTGCAGGACGTGTACGGGCAGCGCGTCGAGGTGTTCTACACGGGCGTGGGCCGCACCCAGTCCTGGATGCGTGACCCCTACGCGTACGGCGAGGCCTCGGTGCTCCTGCCCGGTCAGCACACCGAGCTGTTCCCCGACGTACGCACCCCCGAGGGGCCGCTGCACTTCGCCGGCTGCCACACGTCCGTCAAGCCGGCCTGGATCGAGGGCGCCCTGGAGTCGGCGGTCCGGACGGCGCTGGAGGTCCACGGCGCCTGACGGGCGGCAGGCCCCGGACCGGCCGGTCCGGGGCCTGCTCGCGACCGCGCCGGGAGGGCGGTGCGCCCCTCAGTCCTTGTGCAGGGTGTAGGGCGACGCGGGGGCCGGCACCGGCCCTGCGGCGGGCGCCGCCGTGAGCTCCCTGGCCAGCAGCGTGGCCCCGGCGACGGCGCCCGGCATCAGGAACACGGCGACGAAGGGGACGACGAAGGCGAGTGCGAGCGGGACACCGAAGCCCAGGACCATCATGCGGCGGCCCCGCAGCAGCGTGAGCCGGTCCTTGAGGACCATGCCGCGGCGCTGGAGGGCGACGGAGGTGAGTTCCTCCGAGAGGAAGTACCCGGAGACGCAGAAGCCGAGGACGGGGACCACGGTCTGCCCGACGACGGGGACGAAGCCGAGGGCGAAGAGCAGTACCCCGTACAGCGCGACGCGCAGCAGGACGCGGACCGAGTCGCGTGCGGAGATCCACAGCTCGCGCCAGAGCGGCAGGCCCGACCCGGGCACCTCGCCGCCCTCGGTGCGGTCGACCTCCTCGGAGAGCGACTCGTAGAACGGCTGGCCCACCAGCAGGGTCACCGCGGTGAAGGTGATCACCGCGAGGAACGTGCCGAGCACGAAGACCAGGACGACCAGGGTGGTGCGCAGGAGTCCCGCCCAGGGCGAGGACCAGTCGTCGGCGAACGGGGTCGCCCAGGCGACGAAGTCGTCGGCGCCGTAGCCCAGTCCGACCAGCGCGCCCGCGTAGACGACCAGGGTGACGAGCGCGGGCAGCAGTCCGAAGCCGAACCACCGGCCGTGGCCGAAGGCCCAGCGCTGGCCCTTGATCAAGTAACCGAAACCCGCCCCGAGATCACTCATGGGCGTCAGCGTACTTGCGCGGACCATTGACACTTCCCCTGACCCGTCATTACCGTCACGCCAGCATTTCGAACGAGCGACGAAATACCGAACACGTTGAGAGGCAACACACGTGCGCATCACCGGAATCAGCACGCATGTCGTCGGCACGCCGTGGCGCAACCTCACCTACGTCCAGGTTCACACCGATGAGGGCCTCACCGGTGTGGGCGAGACGCGGATGCTGGGCCGCACGGACGCGCTCCTCGGCTACCTGCGGGAGGCGTCGGCCAACCACGTCACCGGCTCCGACCCGTTCGCGATCGAGGACCTCGTCCGCCGCATGAAGTACGGCGACTACGGGCGGGCCGGGGAGATCGTGATGTCCGGCATCGCGGTCATCGAGATGGCCTGCTGGGACATCAAGGGCAAGGCGCTCGGTGTCCCCGTCTGGCAGCTGCTCGGCGGGAAGGTCACCGACCGGGTCAAGGCCTACGCCAACGGCTGGTACACCACGGAACGCACCCCGGAGGCCTACCACAAGGCCGCGCAGGGAGTGGTCGAGCGCGGCTACCGGGCGCTGAAGATCGACCCCTTCGGTACGGGGCACTTCGAGCTGGGCCAGGAGGAGACCCGCTACGCGGTCTCCCTCATCGAGGCCGTGCGGGACGCCATCGGCCCCGACACCGAGCTGATGCTGGAGATGCACGGCCGGTTCAGCCCGTCGACCGCGGTGCGGATCGCCCGCGAGATGGCGCCGTTCAGGCCCGCCTGGCTGGAGGAGCCGGTGCCCCCGGAGAACCTCAAGGCCCTGAGCAAGGTCGCGGAGAAGGTCGACCTGCCGATCGCGACCGGTGAACGCATCCACGACAGGATCGAGTTCCGCGAGCTCTTCGAGTCGCAGGCCGTCGACATCATCCAGCCGGACGTCGGCCACATCGGCGGCATCCTGGAGACCCGCAAGCTGGCGGCGACCGCGGAGACCCACTACACGCTGATCGCCCCGCACAACGTGGGCGGCTCGGTGCTGACCGCGGCCAGCCTCCAGGTCGCGGGCTGCACCCCCAACTTCAAGATCCTGGAACACTTCAACGACTTCGCGGACGCGGACATCAAGAAGGTCGTCAAGGGCGCTCCGGCCGTCGACCCCGAAACCGGCTGCTTCGAGCTCTCCCACGCGCCGGGTCTCGGGGTCGAGCTGGACGTGGACGCGGCGGCGGAGTTCCCGCAGCAGCAGGCACGGTTCGACCTGTGGGCGGACGGCTGGGAGAAGAGGCAGCCCAAGTGACCTCCCTCTCGCGTTCGTTGACCGTCGACCGGCCGGGCAGTCACCGGCTGGCCGAGGGCCCGCTCCCGCAGCCGGGCCCCGGAGAGGTCAGGGTGCGGGTCGCCGCCGCCGGGATCTGCATGAGCGACCGCGAGGTGTACGACGGCCACCGCGATCCCGCCTACGTGCGCTACCCGGTGGTGCCGGGCCACGAGTGGTCGGGGACCGTCGACGCGGTGGGCGAGGGCGTCGATCCCGCGCTGACCGGCCGCCGCACGGTCGCCGAGGGCTTCCGGGCGTGCGGGCGCTGCGAGCGGTGCCGCCACGGGGAGACCTCCCTGTGCACGGCCGGGTACGACGAGACGGGTTTCACCCGGCCCGGCGCGTTCGCCGACCACCTCGTGGTCCCGGCGCGGCTGCTGCACCCGCTGGCCGACGACGCCGACCTGCGGGCGGCGGCGCTGCTGGAGCCGGCCGCGGTGATCGCGGCGGCGGTGCGGGCCGGGGCGCCCGAGCCGGGCGAGCGGATCGCCGTCCTGGGAGCGGGCACGCTCGGCCTGCTCGCGGTGCAGCTGCTGGCGGCGGTGTCGCCGGCGGAGCTCACCGTGATCGACCCGAGGCAGGAACGCGCCTCTCTGGCACTGGACTTCGGGGCGGGTGAGGCCCGTGTACCCGAGGAGGCCGAGGAGGTGCGGGGCCGCTACGACCTGGTCGTGGAGACGGCCGGAGCGCCCTCCACCGCTGCTGACGCGTGCCTGCTGGCGCGTCGCGGCGGCCGGGTGGTGCTGACCGGGATGTTCACCCCGGGTGCCGTGGGCATCGACCCGGTGCACCTGTCGCTGAGCCAGCTCACCGTGCGCAGCGTCTTCGGCGCGCCGTCGGCGGCCTGGTCCTACGCGGTGCGGGCTTTCACGGCCGGGCTGCTCGACCCGGCGCCTCTGATCACCCACGAGTTCCCTCTGGAGAGGTTCGCCGAGGCCGTGGCGCTGGTGGGATCCGGGGATCCGGAGACCGGGAAGGTGCTGTTGCGGCCGTGACGGGCCCGCCCTGATCCGTGCGCCGGTACGGCGGCGTCCTGACCGCCTCCGTACCGGCGCACCCCCAAAGACCCGAATGTCGTCCGAAATACCGAACATGAAGGACCAGTCGTGAACGACGCCCCCGCCTCTTCCCCCGGCGCCCGCCGTCCCGGTGACCCCGCGCTCACCGCGCTCGGCCTCGGCCCGGCGCCGCTGTCCCCGGCCGACGCCTCTCCGCACTCCTTCCCCGACGGCGGGAGCTGGCGCACCGAGGTGCCGTCCGTGGAGGGTCCGGAGGCCCTCGGTGTCGTGCTCAAGGAGTCAGCGAGGCTCGACGTCCCGGTCCACCGCATCAGCCAGGGCAGCGGCATCTGGATGCTGACGGACGCGGAGATCACCGAGATGGTGGAGGGCTGCGCCGAGCGGGACATCGAGCTCTGCCTCTTCACGGGACCGCGCGGCACCTGGGACACGGGCGCCTCGGTCCGCACGGACTCCGGCGGCGCGGGTCTGCGCTCCCGTGGACACGACGCCCTGGCCGGCTGCGTCGAGGACGCCCTGCGCGCCACCGGGCTGGGCGTGAAGTGCCTGCTGGTGGCCGACGAGGGCGTGCTGTGGACCCTGCACCGGCTGCGTGAGCAGGGCACCCTGCCCGCGGACACCACCTTCAAGGTTTCGGCGCTCATCGGCCCGGTGAACCCGGCCTCCTACGCCGTGTTCGAGCAGCTCGGCGCCGACTCGATCAACATCCCGTCCGACCTGACGCCGGCCCAGTTCACCGAGATCCGCCGGGTCTCACGGGCTCCGATGGACATCTACATCGAGGCCCCGGACGACCTCGGCGGCTACGTGCGGATGTACGAGGTCGCCGAACTGGTCCGGCGCGGCGCGCCGCTGTACCTGAAGTTCGGCCTCTCCAAGTCCCCCGGCATCTACCCCTACGGCCAGCACCTCCGGGAACTGGCGCTGTCCACCGCCAAGGAGCGCGTGCGGCGCGGCCGGCTCGCGCTGGACCTGCTCGCGCGGCACGGGGCGGACGGGGGCATGGCTCCGCTCGGCAGCCGGCTGCCGGGCCCGCTCAACCGGTTCGGAATCCCGTCATAACGTTCCGGAAACGCGCTCCCCAGAACTGGACACAGCCGCGCACAATCCCACACACCCGTTCCCGGTCGATCCCCCGTCAGCGGTCCGGTACCCCGGACCGAGCACCGACCCACACCAAGGATGATGACCATGCGCAACCGCAGAGCCGCACTCGCCGCCGTCGCCTCCGCCGCCTCCCTCGCCCTGGCCCTGACCGCCTGCGGCCAGAACAGTGAGGGCGGCAGCGAGGAGGACAAGGGTGGCGCCGACGGCGCCACCATCGGTATCGCGATGCCGACCAAGTCCTCGGAGCGCTGGATCTCCGACGGCGCCAACGTCGTGAAGGAACTGAAGGCCAAGGGCTACAAGACCAAGCTGGTCTACGGTGAGGACGACCCCGACCAGCAGGTCTCACAGATCGAGAACATGATCACGCAGGGCGTGGACGCCCTGATCATCGCCGCCATCGACAACAAGTCCCTCGACAACGTGGTCCAGCAGGCCAAGGACTCCGACATCCCGGTGATCTCCTACGACCGGCTGATTCTCGGCACGGAGAACGTCGACTACTACGCCTCGTTCGACAACGAGAAGGTCGGCGAGCTCCAGGGCACGTACATCGCGGACAAGCTCGGCCTGACGGACGGCAAGAAGGGCCCCTTCAACATCGAGCTGTTCGCCGGCTCCAACGACGACAACAACACCAAGTACTTCTTCCAGGGCGCGATGAACGTCCTCAAGCCCTACATGGACAAGGGCGAGCTGGTCGTCAGGTCCAAGCAGACCGCGCTCAACCAGGTCACCACCCTGCGCTGGGACGGCGGCACCGCCCAGAAGCGCATGGACGACCTGCTGACGTCCACCTACCGCAGCACCGAGGTCGACGCCGTGCTCTCGCCGTACGACGGCATCTCCATCGGCATCCTCTCCGCCCTCAAGTCGGACGGTTACGGCTCCGAGGCCAAGCCCATGCCGGTGGTCACGGGTCAGGACGCGGAGCTCGCCTCCGTGAAGTCGATCATCGCGGGCGAGCAGACCCAGACCGTCTACAAGGACCTCCGCAAGCTCGCCAAGGTCGCCTCCAACATGGTCGAGGCCTCCCTGAACGACAAGAAGCCCGAGACCAACGACACCACGTCCTACGACAACGGCGTCAAGGTCGTCCCCGCCTACCTGCTCCAGCCGGTCAGCGTCGACAAGGCCAACTACAAGGAGGCCCTCGTGGACAACGGCCAGTACACCGAGAACGACCTCAAGTAACCGGGCCCCCTCAAGGATTGGAAGGCAAGACCATGGCGGGACCCGTCCTGGAAATGCGCTCGATCGTCAAGACCTTTCCCGGTGTCAAAGCGCTCTCGGACGTCACGCTGACGGTCCGTCAGGGCGAGG
This sequence comes from Streptomyces sp. ALB3, assembly GCF_044385685.1. NCBI lineage: Bacteria > Bacillati > Actinomycetota > Actinomycetes > Kitasatosporales > Streptomycetaceae > Streptomyces > Streptomyces sp. ALB3. The sequence continues at coordinate 119,148 of NZ_JBISCE010000039.1, forward strand.
TCCACGCCATCTGCGGAGAGAACGGCGCCGGCAAGTCGACCCTGATGAAGGTGCTTTCCGGCGTCCATCCGCACGGCAGCTACGAAGGGGACATCCTCTTCGAGGGCGAGGCCTGCCGGTTCAAGGACATCCGCGCGAGCGAACAGCACGGCATCGTGATCATCCACCAGGAGCTGGCACTGGTGCCGTACCTCTCCATCGCGGAGAACATCTTCCTCGGCAACGAGCACGCCGCGCACGGACTGATCAACTGGAACGACACCCTCAGGCACGCCGGTGAACTGCTGCGCAGGGTCGGTCTCGACGAGCACCCCGAGACCCGCGTCGCCGACATCGGCGTCGGCAAGCAGCAGTTGGTGGAGATCGCCAAGGCACTGTCGAAGAAGGTGAAGCTGCTCATCCTCGACGAGCCGACGGCGGCGCTCAACGACGAGGACAGCGGCAAGCTCCTCGACCTGATCCTCCAGTTGAAGGAACAGGGCATGACCTCGATCATCATCTCGCACAAGCTGAACGAGATCCGCCGGGTCGCCGACTCGGTCACGATCATCCGCGACGGGCACTCCATCGAGACGCTCGACGTGAAGGCCGCGGAGACGACCGAGGACCGGATCATCAGCGGGATGGTCGGCCGCGACCTGGAGAACCGCTTCCCGGAGCGGACCCCGCACCACCCGGAGGAGGGCACCGCGCCCGCTCTGGAGATCCGCAACTGGACCGTGCACCACCCCATCGACCAGCAGCGCAAGGTCGTCGACGACGTCTCCATCGAGGTGCGGCGCGGCGAGATCGTCGGCATCGCCGGGCTCATGGGCGCCGGCCGCACCGAGCTGGCGATGAGTGTCTTCGGCCGCTCCTACGGCCGCTACGCGGGCGGCACCGTCCTCAGGGACGGCACCGAGATCCGTACCAGGTCCGTCCCCGAGGCGATCAGGCACGGCATCGCGTACGCCACCGAGGACCGCAAGCACTACGGCCTCAACCTCATCGACACCATCAACCGGAACATCTCGCTGACCGCCCTGGGCAAGGTCGCCAGGCGGGGCGTGGTCGACGAGCACGGGGAACGGCAGGTCGCCGAGGGCTTCCGCACGTCCATGAACATCAAGGCGCCGACCGTCTTCGAGCCGGTGGGCAAGCTGTCCGGCGGCAACCAGCAGAAGGTCGTCCTCAGCAAGTGGATCTTCGCGGGTCCCGAGGTGCTGATCCTGGACGAGCCCACGCGCGGCATCGACGTGGGCGCCAAGTACGAGATCTACACGGTCATCGACCAGCTGGCCGCCCAGGGCAAGGCGGTCGTCTTCATTTCCTCCGAACTGCCGGAACTGCTCGGCATGTGCGACCGCATCTACACGATGGCCGCGGGACGGCTGACGGGTGAGTTCCCACGGGCCGAGGCCTCGCAGGAAGCGCTGATGCGTCAGATGACGAAGGACAAAGAGGTAACGCGATGAGCACGGACCTGACCGCCAAGACCCCGGCACCCGTGCCGCCCGGCAGGGGCGGACCGGCCGCCGGTGACGGCCTGCTGCGGCTGATGCTCGGGGGCATGCGCCGGAACATGCGCCAGTACGGCATGCTGATGGCTCTCGGCCTGATCGTGGTGCTGTTCGCGGTGTGGACGGACGGCGACCTGCTGCTGCCGCGCAACGTCTCCAACCTGGTGCTCCAGAACAGCTACATCCTGATCCTCGCGATCGGCATGATGCTCGTCATCATCGCGGGTCACATCGACCTCTCGGTCGGCTCACTGACCGCCTTCATCGGCGCGATGGCCGCCGTGCTCATGGTCGAACACGACCTCCCCTGGCCGCTCGCGGTGGTGCTGTGCCTGGCCATCGGCGCCGTCGCTGGTGCGGTGCAGGGGTTCTTCATCGCCTACCTCGGCATACCGTCCTTCATCGTGACCCTGGCGGGCATGCTGCTCTTCCGCGGTCTGACGGAGATCTTCCTGAAGGGCCAGACCCTCGGCCCCTTCCCCAAGGACCTGCAGAAGATCGCCAACGGCTTCCTGCCCGAGGTGGGCCCCACCACCAACTACCACAACCTCACCCTGCTGCTGGGCTTCGCACTGATCGCCTTCGTGGTGATCCAGGAGGTACGCGACCGCAAGCGGCAGCAGGAGTTCGCCCTCGAGGTCCCGCCGGTCAAGCTGTTCCTGCTGAAGCTGGTCGCACTGGTCTCGGCCGTCCTCGTCGTCACGCTGCTGCTCGCCAGCTACAAGGGCGCCCCGGTCGTGCTGCTCATCCTCGGCGTGCTGGTCGTCGGCTTCGGCTACGTGATGCGCAACGCGATCGTCGGCCGCCACATCTACGCCATCGGCGGCAACCTGCCCGCGGCCAAGCTGTCGGGGGTCAAGGACAAGAAGGTCACCTTCCTGGTCTTCCTGAACATGGGCATGCTCGCGGCCCTGGCGGGCCTGGTCTTCGCGGCCCGCTTCAACGCGGCCTCGCCCAAGGCGGGCCTCAACTTCGAGCTGGAGGCCATCGCCGCCTCGTTCATCGGCGGCGCGTCGATGAGCGGCGGGGTCGGCACGGTCCTCGGCGCGATCATCGGCGGCCTGGTCCTGGGCGTGCTGAACAACGGTATGAACCTCGTCGGCATCGGCACGGACTGGCAGCAGGTCATCAAGGGCGCGGTGCTGCTGGCCGCGGTCGGCTTCGACGTGTGGAACAAGCGCAAGGTCGGCTCGTAACCTCCCCTCATCCCACAGGAGTTGTTTCATGACCGGAACCAGCAGACGCACCGTACTGGCGGCCACCGCCGCCGCCGGGCTCACCGTGGCGGCGGGCACCCCGTCCGCGCACGCCTCGGCCACCGGACGCACCCCGGTGAAGGAGCTCTTCGGCACGCTCGCCGACGGCACGAAGGTGCACCGCTGGACGCTCGCCAACGGCGGTACCCGGCTGAAGGTCCTCTCCTGGGGCGGCGTCGTCCAGTCCCTGGAGGTCCCGGACCGCAGGGGCCGGACGGCGAACGTCTCGCTCGGCTTCGCCGGCCTCGACGACTACGTCGCGAAGTCCCCGTACTTCGGGGCCCTGATCGGACGCTACGGCAACCGCATAGCCGAGGGGCGCTTCACTCTCGACGGCACCACGCACCAACTGCCCGTCAACGACGGCCCGAACAGCCTGCACGGCGGGGACCAGGGCTTCGACAAGCGGGTCTGGGACGTCGAGCCCTTCACCTCGCGCGGTGACGTCGGCCTGGTCCTGACGCGTACCAGCCCGGACGGCGAGGCCGGTTATCCGGGCAGGCTCGCCGTCCGCGTCGTCTACACCCTCACCTCCCGGGGCGAGTGGCGCATCGACTACGCGGCGACCACGGACCGCGCCACCGTCCTCAACCTGACCAGCCACACCTACTTCAACCTGGCGGGTGAGGGCAGCGGCAGCGTCGACGGTCATCTGCTGGAGCTGGCGGCCGCGCGTTACACGCCGGTCGGCTCGACACTCATCCCGACGGGCGAGCTCGCCCCGGTCGCGCGCACGCCCTTCGACTTCCGGCGGACCCGCGCCATCGGGGAGGCCGTCCGCACCCCGCACGAGCAGATCGGCTACGGGCAGGGGATCGACCACAACTACGTCCTGGACAAGGGCATCACGGCCCGCCCGGAGTACGCGCTGACCGTGACGGACCCCGGCTCCGGCCGGGTGATGAAGATGTACACGACGGAGCCCGGTATGCAGGTCTACACGGGGAACTTCCTCGACGGCACGCTGACCGGCACCTCGGGGCGGGTCTACCGCCAGGGCGACGCGTTCTGCCTGGAGTCCCAGCACTTCCCGGACTCCCCCAACCAGCCGTCGTTCCCCTCGACGGTGCTGCGGCCGGGTGACACCTACCGCTCGACGACGGTGCACGCCTTCTCGGCGCGCTGAGCGCCCCTCCCGGGACGCGGACGGCGCCCCTCCCCGGCCGGGGAGGGGCGCCGTCCGCCGTCGTCAGACCAGCCGGATCATGTTCCAGGACATCGGCTCCAGTACGGCCTTCAGCGTGCCGCCGGCCAGCTCGGTGCCCCGCGCCGCGTGCGGGACGACCCGCTCGGGTTCGGCGAGGGTGTTGCGGGCCTCCGGGTCGGCGTCCGCGACGACCTGGTGCTCGGCGACCCGGTCCAGACCCAGCCCGGCCAGGGCGACTTCGAGCGGCAGCACGGCATCCTGGCCGCGGTTGACGGCGAAGACGGTGACCGCACCCGTCTCCGGGTCCCGTACGGCGGTGGCGTGCAGGAGGTCGGCCTCGCCGTACTTCGCCGTCCCGTACGTGGGCGAGTCCACCCGTACGTCCAGGACCTGGCCCCGCCCGTACCGGGCCGCCTGGGCGAAGGGGAAGAAGGTGGTCTGCCGCCAGGCGGGCCCGCCGGGCTCGGTCATGATGGGCGCGATCACGTTGACCAACTGGGCGAGGCAGGCCACGGTCACCCGGTCCGCGTGGCGCAGCAGCGCGATGAGCAGGCTGCCGAAGACGACCGCGTCCGTGACGCTGTAGTTGTCCTCCAGCAGCCGTGGCGCCTCGGGCCAGTCGAGCGGGTTCTCCTGCGCGTCCTGCTGGTAGCGGCTCAGATACCAGACGTTCCACTCGTCGAAGGAGAGGTTGATCTTCTTCGTCGACTTGAGGCGCGCCCCCACGTGGTCGCAGGTCGCGACCACGCTCTCGATGAAGGACTCCATGTCCACGGCCGAGGCGAGGAAGGAGTCGCGGTCGCCGTCGGTCTCCTCGTAGTAGGCGTGCAGGGAGACGTAGTCGACGAGGTCGTAGGTCTCGGCGAGGACCGTGGCCTCCCATGCGGCGAAGGTCGGCATGGCGCGGCTGGAGGACCCGCAGGCGACGAGCTGGACGGACGGGTCGATCTGCCGCATGGCGCGCGCCGTCTCGGCCGCGAGCCGCCCGTACTCCTCGGCGGTCTTGTGGCCGGTCTGCCACGGCCCGTCCATCTCGTTGCCCAGGCACCAGAGCCTGATCCCGAAGGGGTCCTTGTCACCGTGGCCGACGCGGCGGTCGGAGAGCTCGGTCCCGGACGGGTGGTTGGCGTACTCCTGGAGCTGGATGGCCTCCTGGACGCCCCGGGTGCCGAGGTTGACCGCGAGCATCGGCTCGGCCTGCGGCCCGATCTTCCTCAGGAAGCCGATGTACTCGGAGAGGCCGAAACGATTCGTCTCGGTGGAGCGCCAGGCGAGGTCGAGACGGCGGGGGCGCTCGTCGGCTGGGCCGACGCTGTCCTCCCAGCGGTAGCCGGACACGAAGTTGCCGCCGGGGTAGCGGATGGCGGTGACACCGAGTTCACGGACGAGATCCAGGACGTCGGTGCGCAGTCCGGCCTCGTCCGCGGACGGGTGGCCCGGCTCGAAGATGCCGTCGTAGACGCAGCGGCCGAGGTGCTCGACGAAGGAGCCGAAGAGCCTGGGGTCGACGTCACCGACGGTGAAGGCCGGATCGAGGGTGAAGCGCGCGGTGCGGGTCATGGCTTCCTTCTCGTTCGATATATCGAATGCTGCTCGTAACCTCGAACGGGACCGTAGAGTTCAACCTCCCCGGCCGTCAATGCCTCCGCACGCTTCGACGGATGGAGCCGTACGCACACGCCGGAGGGCCGCACCCCGGTGACGGGATGCGGCCCTCGGACGGACGCGGTCAGGACGGGATCAGGCGACCGACAGCTCGACCTTGATGTTGCCCCGGGTGGCGTTCGAGTACGGGCACACCTGGTGCGCCTTCTCGATGAGCGCCTGGGCGGTCGCCGTGTCGACGCCGGGGATGGAGGCGCTGATCGCGACCTCGAGGCCGAAGCCCCCCGCCTCGGTCTTGCCGATGGAGACCGACGCGGTCACCGTCGAACCGGAGATGTCGGCCTTCTCCTGGCGGGCGACCACTCCGAGCGCTCCCTGGAAGCAGGCGCTGTAGCCGGCCGCGAAGAGCTGCTCGGGGTTGGTCCCCGCGCCGCTGCCGCCCATCTCCTTCGGCGGGTTGACGACGACGTCGAGCTTGCCGTCGTCGGTGGCGACCCGGCCGTCACGGCCGTTCTCCGCGGTGGCGACGGCGGTGTAGGCCACGTCGATGTTCTGGATGCTCATACGGGTGTTCCTCCTCTGGTGCGCCGCGACTCGCGCCCACGATCGCGACGGCCTGGACGGAGCCTAGCGGGTGACACCGCGTGAGCGGGACAGCCACCGGGCGCACATGGGATAGGCATGGACCATGCAGACATTCCTGCCGTACGCCGACTTCCGCCGGAGCGCCCTCACGCTGGACCCGCGACGGCTGGGCAAGCAGCGGGTCGAGGCGATCCAGGTCCTGCGCGGACTGACCGTCCCCGGCTACGGCTGGCGGCATCACCCCGCGGTCCGCATGTGGACCGGGTACGAGGAGGCCCTCGTGCGCTACGGCCTGGACATGTGCGCCGTGTGGACCGCCGAGGGCCGGGCGGACACCTGCGCGGCGACCCTGCGCGCGGATCTCGCCGCGTCGCTCGGGCTCGCCGCCGTCCGGTCCGACGCGGAACTCGCCGCGGCGGGCGAGCTCCCGCCGTGGCTGGGCGACGAGGCGTTGCACGAGAGCCATCGCTCCGCACTCGTGCGCAAGGACCCGGCCTACTACCGCCCGCTGTTCCCCGGCGTCCCGGACGACCTGCCGTACGTGTGGCCCCCCTCGGACCGCGGAGGGGCGTGACAGGGGGCTTCGCGGCCGGCCCCGCCCGTGACCGCCGAGGGCGCGGTGCGACCCCACCGCGCCCGGGACGGCGGTCACGGGCCCACGAGCGGTGCGGGGCCGGCGTGACCGGTCAGGCGTCCAGCGAGACGATCATCTTGCCGGTGTTCTCGCCGCGCAGCAGGCCGACGAAGGCGTCGTAGCCGTTCTCGATGCCCTTGACCGCCGTCTCGCGGTACTTGAGCTCGCCGGAGGCCAGCCAGCCGGCCACGTCCTTGACGAACTGCGGCTGGAGGTCGGCGTGGTCGCCGACCAGGATGCCCTGGAGGCGGAGCCGCTTGCCGATGACGAGCGCCAGGTTGCGCGGACCCGGCGTGGGCTCGGTGGCGTTGTACTGGGCGATCATTCCGCAGATGGTGGCGCGGCCGTGGACGTTGAACGCGGAGATCGCGGCCTCCAGGTGCTCACCGCCGACGTTGTCGAAGTAGACGTCGATGCCGTCGGGGGCGGCCTCGGCGAGCTGCTCGCGGACGGGGCCGTTCTTGTAGTTGAAGGCCGCGTCGAACCCGTACTCCTCGACGAGGAGCTTGACCTTCTCGTCGGAGCCGGCGGAGCCGATGACCCGGGAGGCACCCTTGATCTTCGCCATCTGCCCGACCTGGCTGCCGACCGCGCCGGCCGCGCCGGAGACGAAGACGGCGTCGCCCTCCTTGAAGGAGGCGACCTCGAAGAGGCCGGCGTAGGCCGTGAGCCCGGGCATGCCGAGCACACCGAGGTAGGCGGAGAGCGGGGCGATCGAGCCGTCGACCTTGACCGCGTGCTTGGCGGGGACGTCGGCGTACTCGCGCCAGCCGAGCCCGTGCAGGACGTGGTCGCCCACGGCGAAGCCCTCGGCGTTCGACGCAATGACCTCGCCGACCGCGCCGCCGTCCATGGGGTGGTCGAGCTTGAAGGGCGGGGTGTACGACTTCACGTCGTTCATCCGGCCGCGCATGTACGGGTCGACCGAGAAGTGGAGGTTGCGGACGAGGACGCGGCCCTCACCGGGAGCGGTCACCGGCGCCTCGCGCAGTGCGAAGTCCGAGGCCTCGGGCCAGCCGTGCGGTCGGGCGACGAGGTGCCATTCGCGGCTGGAGGTGGGAAGTGCAGACATGGGCTCGGGTTCTCCTCGGTGTCGTACGGGAGCGGGAAGCCGGAAGCTTCAGGACCTGAAACAACCATGCGTCCAGATATTTCACCTTGTCAAGTAATTCGGTACCCTGGGTGTCATGGCCACCTCGCGCACGGACCCGCTCACCCTCGACGTCATCCAGCTCATCGGCGGTGTCGTGGCGCGCTACCACGAGGAGTACGACCGGGCCGCCGCCGCGCACGCGCTGACCGGCGCACAGGCCAGGGTGCTCGGGCTGCTCTCCCTGGAGCCGATGCCCATGCGCAAGGTTGCCCGGAAACTGAAGTGCGAACCGTCCAACATCACCGGCATAGTCGACCGGCTCGAACTCCGCGGCCTGGTCGAACGGCGCCCGGACCCGGCCGACCGGAGGGTGAAGCTCGCCGCTCCGACCGAGGAGGGTGTGCGGACCGCCCGTCAGCTGCGCGAGGCGCTGGACTTCGCCCGGGAGCCCCTGGCCGAGCTGTCGGAGTCGGAGCGGACGGTGCTGCGCGACCTGCTGCGCAGGATGGTCGGCGAGGAGGACGCCTGACCGGCTTCCTCACCGCGTCAGGCGCAGAAGATCCACCAGCAGGACTCCGTCGGCGACGGACTGGGCGCCGGGTCCTCCGAGGGCTCGGGCGACGGCGACGACGGTCGCGCGGTCGGCTCACCGGAGCCCGAGGGCTCGGCCGGACCTTCCGTCTCCTCCGGGGACCCGGACGTGGGGACCGACGGCGAGGGGTCCGCCGGGGCGGCGGACGAGGGGGACGCGCTCGGCTCCGCGGAGCGGGAGGGACCGCCCGAGGCCGTCGCGGAGTGCGAGTCGGTGACCGGCACGACGGTGGGCACGTCCGCCGGACCGGGGTCCTCGGGCTCCGCGCTCGGAGAGGCGGACGGCAGGGACCCGGTGGCAAAGGACGTGGCCTCGCTCACGTACTCCGAGGCGCCGCCGTCACCCCCGGGTTCCATGGCCAGCTCGGCCAGGCTCAGAGCCCCCAGCGCCAGCACGAGCCCCGCCGCCGTCAGCAGCAGCGTGCGGCCTCGCCGCCGGTGCGTACGGCGGCCACGCCCGCGGGCGGCCGGCCGGACGCGACGGCGGTGGCCCACCCGCCCGGAGGCGTCCGGGGTCTCACCGGCGGTCGCGGTGTCATGTGCCGGGGGGCCCACGACGGCATAGGGGACCAGCGCGTCGGCCGGGGTCCCGCAACCCGCGCAGGCCAGCGCCCCGTTCAGGTGCCGTCGGCACGGGTGGCAGTAATCCATGGCGCCCGCAGACTAGACGCGCGGAGAACGGCACAGGAAGCCGCACAGGTGAGGATCCTGTGTGGAATCCCGGACTCCGGGGCGCGCCGTCCGATGAGCGCGACACGCGGCAGGATGAGCCCCATGACCGCTCCCGCCCCGTTCGGGCCGCTCCAGTTCCAGCTCGTCCTGCTGCGCCGGATGGCCGACCACCGGCCGGACCTCGTCGAGGAAGCCCGCCACGAACTGAGCGCCTCCCTCGCCGACATGCGGGAGGCGAACCGCCGCTGGCAGGCGATGCTGCGCGCCCCGCGCGGCCGGGGCGCGCTGCGCCGCTACCGCTCGGTCCTGGGCGAGCCCGAGTCGTCCGTACGCCGCACGGTCGGCGACCTGGAGTGCGACGCGCTGCTGTGGCGGCTGCCGCTCTGGCCGGACCTGCGGTTCGAGGTGATGGCTGGCCCCGGCGGGGCCGTGTGGAACGAATGGCTGGTCCGGGCCCCGGGCGCGGCGGGTCCCGGGCTGCGTACGGCCGCCGACCTGCGCCCGTGGTCCTGCACCGTGGACGAGGTGGCCAGGGCCTTCGCCCCGGCGCGTCCCATGGAGGGCAGCGCGCCGACCCGCTGGGCACTGGCCTTCACCGACCCGGACGGCGGGCGGCCCTGTGTCGCCGAGTTCACCTGGGGGCTGTTCCAGCGGCTGCTGCCCGGCGGCGCCTGACATCTGTCGCCCCGTCAGCCCGGTGTCCCCCCTACGGCTCACCCAGCGCGCGCCGCCCCCACGACGGCGCGACGATGCCAGGACAGCCGGCGGCCGCCGGTGCCCTCCGCCAGCGCTCCCGGGAGAATCTGCCGTGACCGTCAGTCTCGAACAGTTGCGCCGTTGCCATGTCGCCGTCGATCTCGGGGCCGCCAGGACCCGGGTGTACGTCAAGGGAGTGGGACTCGTCGTCGACGAGCCCAGCGTGGCCGCCGTGAACACGCGCACCGGTTCGCTCATCGCCGTGGGGACGCTCGCCGAACAGATGACCGGCCGGACGCCGGCGTACATCCGGGTCGCCCGTCCGGTCTCCGGCGGCACCGTCGTCGACATCGACATGGCCCAGCGCATGCTGCGCCATCTGCTCGGCGAGAAGCTCCGCCGCCAGCTGCGGCGCAAGCCCCGGCTGCGGGCCGCGGCCTGCGTCCCGCACGACGCCGATCCGCTCGCCCAGCGGGCGGCCGTCGAGACCCTCGTCGGGCTCGGCGCCCGGCGGGTGGAGCTCGTGGACACCCTGATCGCCGCGGCCATCGGCTGCGGACTGCCGGTCGAGCAGCCGACCGCCACCATGATCATGGTGTGCGGGGCGGCCACCACCCAGATCGCCGTGCTCTCGCTCGGCTCGATCGTGACGGCCGTACGCATCCCGATCGGCGGTGAGGCCATCGACAACGCGGTCATCCAGCACCTGCGCCAGCACCACGAGCTGATGCTGCCCAGCCAGTCGGTGCGCCCCCTGCAACTGGCGCTCCGGGGCAACGGCCTCACCCTCAACGGCCCGGCGGTGACGGAGATCCACGGCCGTGACGTGGCGACCGGCCTGGCCCGCTCGGTGCAGGTCGACACCGCCGCCGTACGCCAGGCGATCCACACCCCGCTCACCGCGGTGCTCGACGGGCTGGGCAAGGTGCTCCGCGACTGCCCGCCCGACCTGGTGGCCGACATCGCGGAGGCCGGGATCATGATGGTCGGCGGCAGCGCCCTGCTGCCGGGCCTCGACCAGATGCTGCGCGACGCGACGGGCGTCCCGGTGACCATCGCCGACCGGCCCGACGTGTGCTCCGTGCTGGGGCTCGGCGCGATGCTGGACGGCACGGTGCAGCCGCTGGCCCTCGCCCCGATCGCACGCTGAGAGCCGGCGGCCCCCGGTGGCGGGCGCGGGCCTCGACCTGCGGACCACCCTCCAGCACATCGTGGACACCGCCACGGCGCTGGGCGGGGCGCGCTACGGCGCCCTCGCCCTCCTCCACGGGGAGGACCGCCATGTCACCGACCTGTTCACCACCGGTATGTCCGACAGCGAACGCCGTGCCGCGGGCCCGCTCCTCCACGGGCGCACCGGTGCCCTCGGGACCCTCGTGGACGACGCGCGGGCCGTGCGCGTCGATGATCTGACGGCCGGTCCGCGCCCGTGGACCACGCGGCCCGCCCCGCTGCCGGTGCGCTCGTTCACCGGGGCTCCCGTCCGGGTGCACACCGAGGTGCTCGGCATCCTCTGCCTCGCCGCGGAGGAGCCGGGGCACTTCACGGAGACCGAGCCGGCGCTGTTGCGGCTGCTCGCCTCCCAGGCGGCCGCGGCGATCGGAGGCGCCCACCTGTCCGAGGCGGCGCGGCAGCGTGAGCACTGGATCGAGGGGGCCGCCGCCGTCACCCGGGCACTGCTGACCGGAGCGGGTACGACGGACGCCCTGACGACCGTCGCCGAGCGGGCCAGGGTACTGGCGGGCGCGGCGGCGGGGGTGATCCTCCAGCCGACGCCGGGCGGCGGGATGGAGATCGTCGCCGCCTCCACCCCCGACGATCCCGCCGGCCTCGTCGGCACGGCCATCGAGCCGGGCTCCCCCGTCCTCGTCCAGCTGCTGGGCGGCGAGGAGGTCTTCATCGAGGACTCCGCGACGGACGAGCGGATGACGACCCCGGTCCGGTCCCGCTTCGGCCCCAGCATGATGCTGCCGCTGCAGAGCGGGGGCAGGCTCATCGGCACCCTCGCTCTCCCCCGGAGGCGCGGCGGGGCTCCCTACACGGCGACGGACCGGCTGCTCGCCTCCCAGTTCGCCTCCCAGGCCGCGCTGGCCCTCGTGATGGCCGACGCACAGCACTACCGGGAGCAGCTGGCGGTCTACGAGGACCGCGACCGCATCGCCCGCGATCTCCACGACCTCGTCGTGCAGCGGCTGTTCGCGACGGAGATGATGCTGGAGTCGACCCGCCGCAAGGACCTGGCGGGCGACACGGAGACCGCCGGGCTGCTCGCCAAGGCGGTCGACGAACTGGACTCCACCATCCAGGAGGTGAGGACCGCGATCTTCGCGCTCCAGCAGCCCCCGGCGGAGGTCCCCACGACCTTCCGCGGCCGGGTCCTGCGTGAGACGGGCGGCGCGGCGGCGGTGCTCGGCTTCCAGCCGTCGGTCCAGTTCACCGGCGCGGTGGACGCCCTGGTGACCGAGCCGGTGGACGGCGAGCTCCTCGACGTGCTGCGCGGGGCCCTGGCCGCGGCGCACCGGCGGACGGGTGTGTCGGCCGTCGAGGTGGAGGTCGACGCGGCGGCGCGCCTGCCCGACGGACGTGCGGCGGTACGGCTCGTGGTCGCGGACGACGGGCGCGCCGAGGACGGCACCCGGTCGCCGACGGTCACCTGGCAGGCGCCGCTCTGAGCGCGATCCGCGTGTTGGAGTGGGCCACGCCCGCGTCCTTCTTGAGCCGGCGCAGAAGCGTGTCCAGGGAACCGGGGTCGGCCGCCGTGGCGCGTACGAGGTAGTCGTGGCCACCCGTCACGTGCACCACCTCGGTGATGCCGGGGAGGGTGAGCACCGAGCGTTCGAACTCCTCGTTCGTCGTGTCCAGACGCAGCGACACGTCGATGAAGACGACGAGGCCCGAACGGGTGTCGGCGGCCGGGTCGACGATGACCGTGAAGCCGCGGATCACCCCGTCGCGGCGCATACGGCGCACACGGTCGCCCGCCGCGTTGGCACTGAGGCCCACGCGCACACCCAGATCGCGGTACGAGATCCGGGCGTCCTCCTGGAGAATGCCGAGGATCTCTCTGTCCAGCCGGTCCATACCGGCGATTGTCGCAGCCCGGTGCGGGAAGCGGCGGACGAGCGGCCCCTCCAGGGGGCGCGGACGGGCCCTCCGCCCATGGGGCGTCTGCCGTGCGGGGGCTTACCCGGATGGCCCAGTCCGCCGTGCCGCGCCCCCTCCCCGACTCTTGACTGACGGTGTGGACACCATCGACAGGCACACCCCCGCACCGGACCGGAAGCAGTCAGCCGCCGCCTACCGGAACCTGGTCATGGCCACGATCGGGTTCACCCTCACCTTCTGGGCGTGGAACCTGATCTCCCCGCTGTCGGGTGAGTTCAAGGACCGGCTGGGCCTGAGCTCCTTCCAGCAGTCGCTGCTGGTCGCGGTACCCGTGCTCGTCGGCTCGCTCGGCCGCATCCCGGCGGGGGCACTGACCGACAAGTACGGCGCCAGGCTGATGTTCCCCGCCGTGTCGGCCCTTACCGTCGTCCCGGTGCTGCTGCTCATCCCGGCGAGGGACTCCTACGGGGCGATGCTGGCCGTCGGCTTCCTGCTCGGGCTGGGCGGGACGACCTTCGCGATCGGTATCCCCCTGGTCAACTCCTGGTTCCCGCCCTCGAAGAGGGGGCTCGCGCTCGGGGTGTTCGGGATGGGCATGGGCGGCGTGGCGCTGTCCGGCTACTTCACTCCGCGCATCGCCGAGCACAGCGAGAACCTGCCCTTCTGGATCGTCGCCGGCGCGCTGCTGGTCTACTCGGCCCTCGCGGCGGTCCTCGTCACCGACCACCCGGGCCGGAAGGCCCCGGCGGACTCGCTGGGGCACCGGCTGGGGCAGGCGGGCCGGCTGCGGGTGACCTGGGAGCTGTCCGCGCTCTACGCGATCGGCTTCGGCGGCATCGTCGCCTTCGGGGTGTACCTGCCGACGTATCTGAAGACCTGGTACGAGATGTCGCCGACCGAGGCGGGCACCAAGGCGGCGGGGTTCGCCCTGGTCACGGTCGTGTTCCGGCCGGTCGGCGGCTGGCTGTCGGACCGGTTCCACCCCGCCATGGTCACGGCCGGGGCTCTGCTGCTGGCGGCGCTCATGGCCGTCGTCCAGGCCTTCGACCCGCCGCTGGATCCGCTCGGCACGGTCGCGCTGCTGTGCATGGCGGCGGGGCTGGGCACCGCGAGCGGCAGTGTCTTCGCCCTGGTCTCGCAGGTGACACCGCAGGCGAAGGTGGGCAGTGTGACCGGCATCGTCGGCGCGATGGGCGGGCTCGGCGGATTCGTGCCGCCGCTGGTCATGGGGGCGATCTACAGCGCCAAGGACTCGTACTCCATCGGGTTCATGCTGCTCTCCGACCTGGCACTGGCGGGAGCGGTGTACTCCTACGGCCGGATGCGGACGATCCGGCGGGACGGCTGACCGCGCGGCGGGGCGTCGTGGTCCGGGCGTCGTGGTCCGGGCGTCTAGCCGGGCGTCGTGGTCCGGGTGCCGTGGGCCGGGTGGGACTGTGCCGGGTGGGACCGTGCGGGGAGCGCTTAGGCTTCGCCGGGTGACTTCTCTTCTGCCCGCGCTGCGCGGAGCGTCCGGCCGGACGGACTCCCCCGAGGCCGTCCGGTTCGGCGAACACGTCCTGTCCTACGCACAGTTGGCCGATGCGTCCGCCTCCCTCGCCGCCCGGATCGCGGGGGCGGGACGCGTCGCCGTCTGGGCCACGTCCACCCCCGAGACGGTCGTCGCCGTCGTGGCGGCCCTGCGGGCGGGAGTGCCCGCCGTGCCCCTCAACCCGAAGACCGGCGAGCGGGAACTCGCGCACATCGTGGCGGACAGCGCGCCCTCGGTCGTGCTGGCCGGCAAGGACGACGCACTGCCGTCCGCGCTGGGCGGCCTGGAGCGGCTCGACGTCGCCACGGCCGCGGCCGGCCCTCCCCCGGGGGCGGACTTCCCCGAGCCCTCGGCGGAGTCCCCCGCCCTGGTCGTCTACACCTCCGGCACGACGGGCCCGCCCAAGGGCGCCGTCCTGCCCCGCCGGGCGATCGCCGCGTCCCTGGACGCGCTGGAGGACGCCTGGGGCTGGACCGGCGAGGACGTCCTCGTGCACGCCCTGCCGCTGTTCCACGTGCACGGCCTGATCCTGGGCGTCCTCGGGCCGTTGCGCCGGGGCGGCTCCGTGCGTCACCTCGGCCGTTTCTCGGCCGGGGGCGTGGCCCGGGAACTGCTCTCCGGGGGAACGATGCTGTTCGGCGTGCCCACGATGTACCACCGGCTGGCCGGTGAGCTGGACGCCGGACCCGGCGACCTCACGAAGGCACTGGCGGGGGCCCGGCTGCTGGTGTCCGGCTCGGCGGCGCTGCCGCTCCACGACCACGAACGGATCACGGCGGCCACCGGCCGCGGGGTCATCGAGCGGTACGGGATGACGGAGACCTTGATGAACACGGGTGTGCGGGCCGATGGCGCGCCGCGCGCCGGGACGGTCGGCCCGCCACTGCCGGGCGTGGAGCTCAGGCTCGTCGAGGAGGACGGCACGGTGCTCCGGGACACCACGTCCATCGGCGAGATCCAGGTGCGCGGCCCCAACCTCTTCACCGGCTACCTGAACCGGCCCGACGCCACGGCGGCCGCCTTCACCGGGGACGGGTTCTTCCGGACGGGCGACATGGCCACGGTCGACCCCGACGGCTACGTCCGGATCGTCGGGCGCAAGGCCACCGATCTCATCAAGAGCGGGGGTTACAAGATCGGCGCGGGCGAGATCGAGAACGCCCTGCTGGAGCACCCCGGGGTCAGGGAGGCGGCCGTCACCGGCGAGCCCGACGCGGACCTCGGTGAGCGGATCGTCGCCTGGGTGGTCCCCGCTGACCCCGGGGCACCGCCCGGTGAGCGGGAGCTGGCGGACCATGTGGCGGACCTGCTGGCACCGCACAAGCGCCCACGCGTCGTCCGCTACCTCGACGCACTGCCCCGCAACGAGCTGGGCAAGATCATGAAGCGGTCGCTCGGTGTCTGACGTGCGGGGCGACCGCCTGTCGGCGCGGGAGGCGATCGCCGCCGTCACCGGAAGCTTCACGGAACACCGCCCGCAGAGGCGTC
Organism: Streptomyces sp. ALB3; assembly: GCF_044385685.1. NCBI lineage: Bacteria > Bacillati > Actinomycetota > Actinomycetes > Kitasatosporales > Streptomycetaceae > Streptomyces > Streptomyces sp. ALB3. The sequence continues at coordinate 135,050 of NZ_JBISCE010000039.1, forward strand.
CCGCTCCCCCGGACGGCCCGCTCGGCTGGAGCGGTTACGCGGATTCCCGGGCTCGTGCCTCGGCGAGGACCGGCGAGGAGGAGTCCGTCCTCCACGGGACCGCCGTCGTGGAGGGCCGGGAGTGCGTCCTGGTCTCCTTCGAGTTCGGCTTCCTCGGCGGTTCGCTGGGCGGGCACGCGGGCGACCGTCTGGAAGCCGCCTACGCGCTGGCGGCCGAGCGGCGGCTGCCCCTCGTCTCGCTCGTCGCCACCGGGGGCAGCCGGATGCAGGAGGGCATGATCGCGCTGATACAGCTCCAGCGGGTGGCCCGGGCCTCCGCGCGGCTGAGGGCCGAGGGACTGGCCCAGGTGGCGGTCCTGCGGGATCCGGCCACCGGGGGCGGCTGGGCGACCGTGGGGGCGGGCGCGGACGTGGTCCTGGCACTGCCCGGGGCACAGGTCGGGTTCGCTGGGTCCCGGGTGCGGCCCGCCGAGGCCGATCCGTACGCGTACACCGCGGAGGGGCAGCTCGCTGCGGGCCAGATCGACGCGGTCGTCGCGCCGGAGCAACTCGCCCCGACGCTGGGCCGCTGGCTGGCGGCGCTGACGGTCTCGGGCCCCGCGCGGGCCGCCCCCGTGCCGGAAGCGCTGTCGGCCGCGGCGCTGCCGGCGAGCGGCTGGGACGCGGTGCGGCAGGCCCGGGCGCCGGCGCGGCCACGCGCCGAGGCCTATCTGGACGCGTACTTCGAGCACCGGATGCCGCTGAACGGCGACCGCTGCGGCGGCAGGGACCCCGGGCTGCTCTGCGGAGTGGGCCTGCGCGCCGGGGGGCCGGTGGCCTACGCCGCCCAGTGCGGCACGGCGACCCGCCCGGCGGGCTACCGCACGGCCGCCCGGGTGATCCGGCTCGCCGACCGGCTGGGCCTCCCCGTGCTGACCCTGGTCGACACCCCCGGCGCGGCCAACGACGCGGAGGCGGAGCGGGCGGGCGCGGGCGCCGCCATCGCCGACGCGTTCGCCGCGGTGGCCGGTGCCCGGGTGCCCGTGACGACACTGGTGATCGGAGAGGGCGGCTCGGGCGGCGCCCTCGCACTGGCCGCGCCCGGCAACACCCACGTCACCACCGACAGTTACTTCTCGGTGATCGCCCCCGAACTGGCGGCGGCCATCCTGAAACGCGGTCCGGACCAGGTGCGGTCCACCGCCGACCAGCTCCGGCTGCGCCCCCAGGACCTGGTGGAGCTGGGGGTCGCCCGCTCGGTCGTCGGGCCGGCCGTGCGGGAGGGCTGAGACGCGTTCGGCGCGCCGCGCGGGCGCCGGTTGACTAGCGTGACGGGAGGGATCGTCCCCGTCGAGCGAAGGAAGGTCCGAGTCATGGCCGCAGAATCCGAGGGCACTCCGTGCTGGGCCGACGGTACGTTCGGCGACCTCGAGGGGGCGAAGCGCTTCTACGGCGAGCTCCTGGGCTGGACGTACGGCGAGTCCATGCCGGAGTACGGCGACTACACCCAGGCCCATGTGGACGGCAACGCGGTCGCCGCGCTGTCGCCCCCCATGCCAGGCCAGGAGACACCGCCCGCCTGGACCCTGTACCTCGCGTCGCCGGACGCCGCCGCCACCACCGGGAAGATCCGCAAGCACGGGGGTGAGGTGCTGGTGGAGCCGATGCGGGTCGGCGACTTCGGGACCATGGTGCTGGCCGCCGACCCCGGCGGGACGCCGTTCGGGGTGTGGCAGGCGGGCACGCACGAGGGCTTCCAGGCGACGGGGGCGCCGGGCGCCTACAGCTGGGCCGAGGTCTACACCCGGGACCCGGCCAGGGCCGACGCCTTCTTCGCGGCGGTCTTCGGCTACGGGGTGAAGCACCTGGACGACGACGCGGTCGACTTCGCGCTGTACGACCTGGGCGCGGACCCGGTGCTCGGCAGGATGAAGATGGGCGAGGAGTTCCCGCCCCAGGTGCCGGCCCACATGAACGTGTACTTCGCCGTCGCCGACTGCGACGCGGCGGTGGAGAAGGCCAGGTCGCTCGGGGCGGAGCTCACGTTCGGTCCGATGACCATCCCGTTCGGCAGGTTCGCCTCGCTGACCGACCCGCAGGGCGCGGTGTTCTCGCTGTTCGACCCCACGACGACCGAAGGCGAGATGCCGGGCGTCACGGACGCCTCCTGACGCGTCCCGCCGGGACGCGCGCCCCCGCCCCGCGGGGGCCGCGGTCGCCCGGTCCCCGCCCCCGCTAGGGCTGTGGATCGTGTGCGTCGTACCGGGCGAAGCCGCGCCATCGCAGCCCCAGCAGGCACACCAGGAGCACACAGACGATGCCTCCGCCGGTCACCGCCACGGTGGGGGACGTCAGGTCGGCCGCGGAGCCCGCCACGAGGTCGCCGAGCCGTGGGCCGCCCGCCACGACGACGATGAAGACGCCCTGCAGCCGGCCGCGCAGGTCGTCCGGTACGGCCGCCTGGAGCATGGTGTTGCGGAAGACCATCGATATGGAGTCCGCGCACCCGGCGAGCGCGAGCAGCGCCAGGCCCGGCCAGAGCTGCCGGGTCAGTCCGAAGGCGGCGATGGCACCGCCCCAGCACGCCACGGAGACGAGGACCGCGAGCCCGTGCCGGCGGATGCGGCCCAGCCAGCCGGAGAACACGCTGCCCAGCAGGGCGCCGAGGGCGGGGGCGGCGACCAGGAGGCCGGTCGTCCTGGCGTCACCGCCGAACCAGAGGACGGCGACCACCGGGAAGAGGGCGCGGGGCTGGGCGAGCACCATGGCGCTCAGGTCGGTGAAGAAGGTCATCCGGAGATTGGGACGGGTGGCGAGGAAGCGCAGCCCGTCGGCGACCGAGGCCCGCCCCGCGCCCTTCTCCCCTGCCGCCCGGTCGGGCAGCATCGAGGGCAGCCGCCACATCGCGTACAGCGAGGCGGTGAAGGTGACGGCGTCGACCGTGTAGGCCGCCCGGTATCCCCACCAGCCCACGATGAGGCCGCCGAGCATCGGGCCGGCCAGGCCGCCCGTGGTGGACGTCATGGCGTTGAGCGCGTTGGCCGCGGGCAGTTGTTCCGCCGGGAGCAGTCGCGCGATCATCGAACTCCGGGCCGGGGAGTTGAGCGCGAAGCACACGCCCTGGAGCGCGACGACGGCGTAGAGGATCCCGACGTGCTCGATCCCCGCGAAGGCGACGGCGGCCAGGCCCACGGAGAGCACGAAGGATCCGGCCGCGCTGAAGAGGCCGAGTCCGCGCCGGTCCATGGTGTCGGACATCGCGCCGCTGTACAGCCCGAGGAGTACCAGCGGGACGAACGAGCAGAGACCGATCAGTCCGACGGAGAAGGCGGACCCGGTGATGTCGTAGACCTGGAGGGAGACGGCCAGCGACGTCATGCCCTGCCCGATCCAGGAGACGGTGTTCCCGAACCAGAGCCGCCGGTAGTCGGGCGAGGAGCGCAGCGGCGTCAGGTCGGCGAGTATGCGTGTGCGGGGTACACCTTGTTTGGCGGTTTCGGTCACACGGGATGGTAACGACCGTGCCCTCCGCCGGGCCCGGCGGCCGTCGCGCCCCGGACCGGCCGGCCGCCGGGTCGCGCGGCTGCCGGCCCAGCCGGCCGCTCCGCCGCATCGGCCCGCACGGCCGCCGTCGCGGGACCGGTCGCCCTCCGGGCGGGACGGGGCGGAGGGTGACCGTTCCAGCCATCGCATCATTCGCGCCACACGGCGGGAAAGTGGCGTGATCGCACGTTGCCGCCCTGTTCCCGGACGCGCAGCCTTGAGGACGCGGGAGCGCTCCCATCCCCCGCTCCACGGTGCGGCTTGCCTGTCATGAACCCGTCACCGTCGGAAGCGCCACCGCTGTGCGAGAAACCGTTGTGCACGACCACCCCGCGCGCCGGGACACGCCGCGCGGGCGCCCCCTTCCCTGGAGCCGATATGTCGCGACACCGCTGGGCCGGGTCCCTCCTGCTGGCCCTCCTGCTGACCGCCCCCCTCGCGTTACCCGCCACGGCGGACACGGCCGACGCCCCGTCCCGGACGGACACGGCGGAGGCCGCCTCGCCCGTACCCCTGCCGTCGCTGAGCGCGACCACCACCCAGGTCGCCTCCGGACTGAGACGGCCCACCGCGATAGCCGCCCCGGACGACGGCACGGACCGGCTGTTCATCACCCAGAAGTCGGGCACCGTCCGCGTCTACCACCCGGACACCGGACTGGCCGCCGCGCCGGTCGTCGACATCACGTCGGCCGTGGACGAATCGGGGAACGAGCGCGGCCTGCTCGGCATCGCCGTCCCGCCCGACTTCGCCGAGAGCCAGGACCTCTATCTCGCCTACACGGCCCTGCCCGACGGTGCGGTCACCCTCGCCCGCTACCGGCTCGACGAGTCCCGGCTGGAGGTGCTGCTCTCGCAGGAGCACGCCGAGTACAACAACCACAACGGCGGCCAGCTCGCCTTCGGCCGGGACGGCAAGCTGTACTGGAGCATCGGTGACGGCGGCGGCTCCGCGGACCCCCTGCGCTCCGCGCAGCGGCTGGACACCCTGCTGGGCAAGATCATGCGCATCGACGTCAGCCGGAGCTGCGCCCCGCTCGCCTACTGCGTCCCGGGCGACAACCCCTTCGTCGGCACTCCCGGCGCCCGTGGGGAGATCTGGCTGTACGGACTGCGCAACCCGTGGCGCTTCTCCTTCGACCGCGCCGACGGCTCGATGTGGATCGGCGACGTCGGCCAGGGCCGATGGGAGGAGATCGACCACCTTGCCCCCGGGCAGGGAGGGCTGAACCTCGGCTGGTCCTGCTACGAGGGCCTGGAGAGGTTCGAGGGCGGCGACTGCGTGCCCGGCGAGACGTACACCGAGCCCGTGTTCACGTACTCCCCCTACACCGGCGGCTGCTCGGTCATCGGCGGCCACGTCTACCGGGGCCAGAAGTACGCCGGCCTGGTGGGCGGGACGTACATCGCCACCGACTACTGCTCCTCCACGGTCTGGGCGCTGCGCCCCGACGGCGACGGCGGCTACGAGCAGGCCGAGATCGGGAGGACGCCCACCCAGGTGACGTCGATCGGCGCGACCGTCGACGGGGAGTTCTACATGGTCAACGACCTGCCCGGCGGCCTCCACCGGGTGTCGTTCGCGCGGGAGGAACCCACCTGTCGCGTCGACCGCTCCGTGACAGCCTGGGGCACGGGCACCAAGGTCGACCTCACCGTCACCAACACGGGCAGCACCCCCGTCGACGGCTGGACGCTCGCGTTCCCGTTGCCCCTCGGGCAGACGATCATCTCGGACTGGAACACGGACCTGACACAGCTGAGCAACACGGTCAAGGCGGCCAACGCCTCGCACAACGCCGCGATCGCTCCGGGCGCGAGCATCACCCTCGGCTATCTGGCCGGCCACACCGGTGACCCGTCGTCACCGCCGCGGTTCACGCTCAACGAGGACGCCTGCGCCGTCGGGGGCTGAGCCACGGGCTACACCGGGGAAACCGACCCGCCGCAGGCCGGTGACGACCGGCGCGCCGGGCCGTCGGGCACCGTCGCCACCACAGGCGACGGTGCCCCTCCGCGTCCGGGGCCGCCCGACTCCTCACCCCGGCGCCTTCCGGGGGGCGGCGTCCCGCACTCCGCCACGACCGGCCGCGCCGGGACATGACGAAGCCCCGGCGCGGGACGCGTCACCGCAGCGGCCCGCGCCGGCACCCGCCCGGCGAGGCGGCGCGAGGCACCGGAGGCCCGGGGCCGGCGCGGTGACACGACAGGGCCGTACACACACCGGGGTCCGGCCGCGCCGCCCCGCCCCGCCGGCTCCGGCCCGGCGGCACCGGTCAGGCCCTCGCGCGCCGCATGGCCGGCGCTGCCGCCGGCCCGGCGCGAGCGCGCCATGACCTGACGTGCCGCCAGGGGGGTCCCGCCGCGCGTCCCGTGGCCGTGTGACGCCCCCCACCCCGGCGCCGCGCCCCCTGGGCGCGACGCCCGCGCCGGTGTTCCGACCTCGTCTTTTTCGAAGGCACTCCGTCGCGTTGTCATCTTGATGACAAATCCTTGATCGGCCCATGTGTGGCTCATTACGGTTGGCATCGTCGAGGAGCGGCCGACCGCCGCGTGCCCCGTTCGCATCAGCATTTCCTTCGAGCGTAGAACCAGGAGTACGAGGCGCCGGGCAACCGACCATCAGAAATAACAGATCTCCTTCTGAGTGGCTCTGAAACAGTTGAACGTGTGGCGGACCTAGCCCGTTCACGCATGGCGAGTTGAGGAAGCTTGAACATCTATATTTCTGGCCGCGGTGCTTTTGCGGTACAAGTCGCCGAGGCCGTGGAGGACGCCGGGCACGTCATTCTGGGGGCAGCTTCCCCGGGATTGAAGAAAGGGCGGACGGACGACGCCGATCCCATGTCGTGGGACCGCCTCCGCGGCTGGTCATTCCCTCGGCGCATTCCGTGGACCGAGGCGAACGAGCTGCGCGCCCACCACATCTCGGAAAAAGTGGACGTCATCGTCGCCGCCCATTCCCACGCCTTCATCGGGCGGCAGACCCGGGCGCGCGCCCGGATAGCGACCATCGGCTACCACCCGAGCCTGCTGCCGCTGCACCGGGGCAGGGACGCCATCCGATGGACCATCAGGGACGGCGACCGGGCGACCGGCGGCAGCGTCTACCACCTGACCGAGCGCACCGACGGCGGGCCCATCGCGGCGCAGGAACACGTCCTCGTGCCGCCGGGATCGACCGCCGAGTCGCTCTGGCGCGAGCACCTCGCGCCGCTCGGCGTGCGGCTGCTGCTCCGGGTGATCGACGACCTGGCGAACGACCTCCGCATCGAGGTCCCGCAGGACGAAGCCCTGGCCACCTGGGAGCCGGCGATGGATTCGGCGCCCCTGTACAAGCCCGAGCTGATCGCGCTGCCGGCCAACAACGTCGCCTCCACCGCCGACAAGTGGGCCCTGATCGACCGGTGAGCACCGGCGCCACCGGACGTCTTCGTCGACCACCCCTGACGAAAGGCTTCTTTCGTATGTCCCCGCACAACAAGCTCGTGACCGTCGACACCCTCGACGCGGAGGTCCTGCGCGCTCTCTTCGCGCTCGACTGCGTCGCCGTCCGCGTCCCCGAATTCTACGACGCGACGTATTGCAAGGCCCTGGCCGACCTGCTGTACCAGGAGATAGACAACACCGCAGGTGCCGGTATCTACGAGAGCAACATCGACTCCTTCTGGAACGTCACCCAGAATCCGGAGCGGCGCGAACGCTATCTCGCCGGGACGCTTCCCCTGCTGAATCGGATGCGTCGTCTGAGCGCCCCCCACCCGTCGCCTGTCGACCATCTGAGGGTGGCGCTCGACGAAAGCTGGCCCGGGGGTTCCTCCCTCATGACGCTCGACGGTGCGAAGATGCCGCTCGGCATCACCCGTGTATGGCGCACGGATAGCGAGGGTCTGCCCCATCAGGACGTGCTGAGGCGGGAATTCGACGACCCCATGGCGCATTCCCTGCTCGGCCAGCTCGGCGTCAACATCTATCTCGACACCGCCGACGAGGGCGGTGAACTGGAAGTATGGGACCACGTCATTTCCGACGAGGATTACGAGGGAATGGCCGACAGGTATCCGGGAAGTTACGGATATCCCCGCGACATCCTCCCCGAGGAGTCCGTGCTGATCGCCCCGCAGCCCGGCGACCTGATTCTCATCAACGCCGCGTGCGTGCACGCCATCCGCAAGATCACCGCGGGCCGGCGGATCACCGTCTCCGGTTTCGTCGGCAACTACGGCCCTGACCTCCCCCTGCGCTGCTGGAGCTGAGTGTGACCATGTCCCCGTCCTCCCCGTCCCCGGTGCTGCCCGACGAGCTCGCCGCGCGGCTCGCCGGGATCGAGCTGCCCGACCCGCTGGGCTTCGGCCGGCTGATGGCCCCCGTGATGTCCGTCGCGTACTACCGCGACGGCGCCTGGGAGACCCCGCGGCTCACCGCGCTCGACTCCCTGCCGCTGGCCCCGCACACCCAGGCCCTCCACTACGGCCAGGCCATCTTCGAGGGCATGAAGGCGTACCGGAACCTCGGCGACGCCTTCGACGCTCCGGCGCTGCTCTTCCGCCCCTACGAGCACGCACGCCGCTTCAACCGGTCGGCCGCCCGGCTGGGCATGCCCGAGCTGGACGAGCGCGTCTTCGTCGAGGCCCTGGAGGAGCTGGTCGGGGTCCTGGAGCGGCTGGTGCCCGGGCAGCGGGGCCAGTCCCTCTACCTGCGGCCCACCATGTTCGGCGCCACCGCCGACCTGTCCGTGGTGCCCTCCACCGAGTTCTGCTTCCTGATCCTCGCCACCCCGTCCGACGCCTTCTTCACCGCCCCCATCTCGGCGTGGATCGAACGGCACTACAGCCGGGCCGGCGCCGGCGGGACCGGCTGCGTGAAGGCGGCCGGGAACTACGCGGCCAGCTTCGCCGCCGCCGCCCCGCTCCGCGAGAACGGCTTCCACCAGCTGCTGTGGCTGGACGCCGTGGAGCACCGGTACGTCGAGGAGTTCACCGCGATGAACGTCTTCACGCGCCGTGGCGACACCTTGGTGACCCCGCCGCTCTCCGACACCATCCTCGCGGGCATCACCCGCGACAGCCTCCTCGCCCTCGGCCCCTCCTCCGGGCTGAAGATGGAGGAACGGCCCATCGACATCCACGAGCTGACCGACGCGGTCGCGGCGGGTGAGGACGTCGAGGTCTTCGGCTGCGGCACCGGAGCGGTCGTCGCCCCCGTCGAACTCCTCGGCGACGAGACCGGGTTGCGCCTCCCGCTGCCGAGCCGGTCCACCGCGCTGGACCTGCGCGGACGCCTGCTCGACATCCAGCACGGCATCTCCCCGGTATCCGACGGCTGGCAGTGGCCGGTCGCCGCGATCCCCCACGGCCCTCGCGCGTAAGGCACGGACACGATGACCCAGATCCCCAGCGAGACCACGGACGACACCGCCGACAGCACCCGGTACGTCGTCGTCACCAACCACGAGGAGCAGTACTCCCTCTGGCCCGCCCACCGCGAGCTGCCACCGGGCTGGCAGGCCCGCACCCCGCCGGCCGGCCGGCAGACCTGCCTGGACCACATCCGCGAACACTGGTCCGACATGCGTCCCCTGAGCCTGCGCGAGCGGGAGCAGCGCCCGTGATCCTGTTCTGCGTCCCCTTCGCGGGAGGCGGCACCGAGGCGTTCGACGGCTGGCGCGAGGCCCTCGCACCGGTGGCCGAGGTGCGCGTCGCGGAGCTCCCGGGCCGCGGCGCCCGCTTCGGCCGGCCCCTCCTCGATTCCATGCCGGCCCTCGTCGCCGACCTGGCGGAGCAGTGCGAGGACCTCTCCCGGGAGGCTTTCGCGCTGCTGGGGTACAGCTTCGGCTCGTACGCGGCCTACGCTCTCGCCCTGCACCTGGCGGAGCGGGGCCGCACCCCGCGCAGGCTCTTCGTCGGCGGCTCGCGGGCGCCCTTCCTGCCGCCGCGCGACCGGCCCCGGCACCTGATGCCGGACGCCGAACTGATCGCGGAGCTGCGGGCGCTGAACGGCACCGATCCGGAGGTACTGGCGAGCGCGCAGCTGATGGCGATGTACCTGCCGGTCCTGCGGGCCGACTTCAAGGTCGCCGAGACCTTCGTGCCCACCGCGGAGCCCGCGCCCTGTCCTATGACCGTGTTCGGAGCGAGCCGGGACGCCTTCGTCCCGACCGCGGACCTGTCCGCGTGGACGCGGCTCGGCGGCGCCACCGACGAGGTGCGCGTCTACGACGGAGACCACTTCGTCATCCGTTCCGAGCGCTCCCGAATCTGCCGTGCGGTGCGCGCGGACCTGACGCTCGACGCGCTGTACGCGGCGTCCTGACCCTGACGAAGCCGGCCCACCGAGGACGCCCGAGACATGAACCCAGACGTGACCGCATTCTTCCCGACCTCCAGCGCCCAGCAGCGGTTGTGGTTCCTCCAGGAGCGGCACCGCGACAGCCGCGCCTACACCGTCACCGAGGCCGTCCGCCTGCGCGGCCGGCTCGACGTGGACGCCCTCGAGGGCTCGCTCGCGGCCGTCGTCACCCGCCACGACCAGCTCCGTGCGGTCTTCGCGATGCGCGACGGTGAGCTCGCCCAGCGCGTGGTGCCCGCCGCCGAGCGGCCCTTCCGGCTGGCCCGGCACACGGTCGCGCGCGACGGGGTGGCCGACTGGCTCGCCGAGGAGACCGCCGTACCCTTCGACCTCGCCGACGGGCCGCTCCACCGGGTCGCCCTCCTGGACCTGGGCGGCGACGAGTGGGTGCTCGCCCTCGTCGTGCACCACATCGTCACCGACGGCTGGTCCGCCGAGCTCTTCTTCACCGAACTGGAGTTCGCCTACAGGCGGCTGGCCGACGGCGCCGAGCTCCGCTGGGAGCAGCCGCCCGGCGACTACCGCGAGGCCGTCGCCGAGGAGCGCCGCAGGCTGGAGTCACCCGGGCACGCCGACCGGCTCGACGCGGCGGCCGCCGCGCTGTCCGGCGCGCCGTTCGCCCTGGACCTCCCGTTCGACACCGCCGCCGCGACCGAGCCGGCGCCCGCCGCCGTCCACCGGAGCCGGCTGCCCGACGAACTCGTCAAGCGCGTCGAGGTGTACGCCGCCGAGTGCGGGGCCACCCACTTCATGCTGTATGCCGCCGCCTACGCGGTCCTCCTCTCCCGCTGGACCGGCCAGGACGAGGTGGTCTTCGGCCTGCCCGCGGCCGGCCGGGAGAGCACGCCCACCCACGCCACGTACGGCCTGTTCGTCAACACGCTGCCGCTGCGCGTCCGGATCGGGGCGCAGGACAGCTGGAACGCGCTCGTCGGCCGTGTCCGTGACTCCGCGCTGGACACGTACACGTACGCCGACGTGCCCCTCGACCGGCTCGCCGCCCGTCTCGGAGGGCTGCCGCTCCAGGCCATGCTCGTGGTCCAGCCCGACGACGTGCCGCTGCCCGAGCTGCCGGGCGTGGAGGCCACGCGGCTTCCCGTCGACCACCACCACACCAAGTTCGACCTGCTCCTCCAGGTCGACCAGGGCCGGTTCACCGCGACCGGGGGCGGCGACGCCGTCCGCGGCACCTTCGCCGCCCTGGAGTACCGCGCCGACGTCCTCGGCGCCGCGCCCGCCGCCCGGATGCTGGAGCACTGGCAGCAGATCCTGGAGACGATGGTCGCCGCCCCGGAGGCGTACGTCTCCGAGCCGGTGCCCGCCCCGCCCGCCGACCGCGCGCTGCTCGCCCCGGCCCGGCGCCTGGACCCGGCCCCCGAACAGCTCGACCCGGTGGCCGCCTTCGCCCGGCACGCCGCAGAGCGGCCCGCGGCCCCCGCCGTGTGGACCGGGCACGACGCCCTCGACTACGCCGGGCTCGCCGGCCGCGTCGGCGCGGTCCAGAGCGCGCTGCTGGCGGCCGGGGTGGTCCCCGGCGACTTCGTCGGCGTCTGCCTGCGCCGTACGCCCGACCTGGTCGCCGCCCTGCTGGCGGTGGTCCGGCTGGGCGCGGCCTATGTGCCGCTCGACGCCGGATACCCTCCCGAGCGCCTGCGGTTCATCGCCCGGGACGCCCGCTGCCGCGTCGTACTCGTCCAGCCGGAGACCCGGGACGTCCTCCCCGGGGACGCGGGCCCGCTGATCGACCTCACCACCGTGCCGGCCGCCGCCGCACTGCCCGAGGCCGTCCCGGCACACGGCGAGCGGATCGCCTACCTCATTCACACCTCCGGCTCCACCGGCCGGCCCAAGGGCGTCGCCATCCCGCACCGCGCGCTGCGCGCGTTCCTCGGCTGGGCCGGCGCCCACTTCGCAGCCGAGGACCTCGCGGTGGTCCTCGCCGGCACCTCGGTCAGCTTCGACCTCTCGGTCTTCGAGATCTTCCTGCCGCTCGCCACCGGCGGCTCGCTGCGCCTCGTCGACAACGCCCTGCAGCTCGCCGAGCAGCCCGGCACCGCGCCCACCCTGATCAACACCGTGCCGTCCGCGATGACCGAGCTGCTGCGCGCGGGCGCCCTCCCGCCCGGCGTCCGTGTCGTCAACCTCGCGGGCGAACCGCTGCCCCGCACCCTCGCCGACGCGGTCCACGAACGCTCGTCCCACGTCCGGGTGTTCAACCTGTACGGCCCCTCCGAGGACACCACCTACTCCACCTGGCACGAGGTCCCCCGCGCCGGGTCCGACGAGCCCCTCATCGGTCTGCCGGTCGCCGGGACCAACGCGTACGTCCTCGACTCCCGGCTCACCCCCGTGCCCGCCGGAGCCGACGGCGAACTCTTCCTCGGCGGCCTCGGTGTCGCCCAGGGCTACCTGGACCGCCCCGAGCTCACCGCCGAACGCTTCCTCCCCGACCCCTTCAGCGGGGTCCCGGGCGCCCGCATGTACCGCACGGGCGACCGGGTCCGGGCCACGGAGAACGGTGAGCTGCGCTACCTCGGCCGCTACGACCACCAGGTCAAGCTGCGCGGCTTCCGCATCGAGACCGGGGAGATCGAGAGCCGTGCCCGGGAGGTCGACGGCGTCTCCCAGGCCCTCGTCGTCCTCCGCGAGGTCGCCGGGACCCCGCACCTCGTCTGCTACTGGACCGGCGGGGCCGCCACCGACGCCGTCCGCACCGCGCTCACCGCCCAGCTGCCCCCGTACATGGTTCCCGGCCACTGGGTGCCGCTGGACGCGTTCCCCCTCAACGCCAACGGCAAGACCGACCGCGCCGCGCTGCCCGAACCCGTCCGCGACACCGGCGAGGCCGCCGGACCCGTCACTCCCACCGAGCGCGAGGTGGGCGCCCTCATGGCCGCCCTGACCGGCGCCGGACCGCTCGGCCCTGACGCCGACTTCTTCGACCTCGGCGGCCACTCCCTCATGGCGATGCAGCTGATGACGCGCGTACGGGAGAGGTTCGGCGCGGAGATCGCGCTCAGCGACGTCTTCCGCAACCGCACCGTCCGCGCCCTCGCCGCGCGCGTCGACGGGGCGCTCGCCCAGGAGGCGTCCCTGCCGCCGCTGCGCCGCCGCGACGGCGGCGGCCCCGCCCCGCTCTCCTTCGCCCAGGAGCGCATGTGGCTGGTCGAGCAGCTGCGGCCCGGCAGCCCCCTGCTCAACATCGGCGTGGCCGTCCGCACCACCGGCCCTCTCGACCGCGACGCCCTCGACCGCGCCCTGCACGCCCTGACCTCCCGTCACGAGGCGCTGAGGCTGCGGATCGGCAGGGATTCCGACGGCACCCTGCGCCAGCGGGCCGCGGACCACCAGCGGACACCGGCCCGCGTCCTCGCCTCCGACGGCGAGGACACCACCGGCCGGCTGCTCGGGGAGGCCCTCGCGGAACCCTTCGATCTGGCCACCGAGGCTCCCGCCCGCTGGCTGCTGGTCGAGGAGCCGCCCGCACCGGGCGAACGCCCCCGGCACGTCCTGGCCCTCGTCATCCACCACGTCGTCGCCGACGCGTGGTCCCTGCGGCTCCTCCTCGACGAGCTGTTCCGCGACTACGCCACGGCGGCCTCCGGGCAGGCACCGGCCGCCGCGCCCCGGCTCTCCGTCCTCGACCACGGCACCTGGCAGCGCCGCCACCTCGACCGCCCGGCCCTCGCCCGGCGCGACCTCGACCACTGGAGGGAACGGCTCGCCCACCTCCCCGAGCGGCTCCGGCTCGCCTTCGACCACCCGCCGGCCGAGGCCGTCTCGTACCGGGGCGCCCGCCTCACCAGGCGGCTCTCCGACGAGGCCGTGGAGCGGCTGCTCACCCTCGGCCGGGAAGCGGGCGCGACTCCCTTCATGACGGTGCTCGCCCTCTACCAGGGTCTGATGTCCCGCCTGTCCGGGCAGGACGACGTCGTCGTCGGCACCCCCATCGCCAACCGCGACCAGTCCGGCACCGAGGACCTGGTCGGCTGCCTGCTCAACACCCTGGCCCTGCGCACCGACCACAGCGGTTCGCCCTCCTACCGCGCGCTGCTGGAGCAGAGCCGCCAGGAGTGCCTGAGTGCCTTCGCCCACCAGCAGACGCCCTTCGAGCTGGTCGTGACCGCTCTGGGCGCCGAGCGGACCGTGGAGCACACCCCCGTCTTCCAGACGATGTTCGTCCTCGACGGCACCGCTGCCCCCGCTCCTGGCGCCCCCGGCCTGGAGACCGCCCGCTTCGACGTGCCACCCGTCGCCACCCAGTACGACGTCACGCTCATGGTGGGCCGCGACGCCGACGGCTGGCACGCCACCTGGGACTACCGCACCGACCTGTTCGAGGCCGGGACCGTCGCCTGCTACGCCGACTGCTTCGAGACACTCCTCGACCAGGCCGGCCGGCACGCCGACGCCCCCCTCGACGGCCTGCCCCTGAGCACCCCCGCCCGTGAGCGCGCCGCGCTCGACCGGGGGCGCCCCGAGGCCACCCCGGTTCCCGCCACCCTCCCGGCCCTCTTCGCCGAGCAGGTCGCCGCCCATCCCGACGCGCCCGCCCTCCACGACGACGACGGGGTGCTCACCTACCGCGAACTCGACCGGGCCGCCGAGCTGCTCGCCGCCCGGGTCGCCGCGCACGGTGTCCGCCCCGACGACCGGGTGGCCATCGTCCTGCCCAGGTCCCGGGCGTCCGTGACCGCGCTCCTCGCGGTCGCCAAGGCCGGCGCCGCCTTCCTCTGCCTCGACCCCGCGCTGCCCGCGGAGCGGATGGAGTGGATCGCCCGCGACGCCGGGGTGCGGCTCCGGATCACCGACGCCGCCTTCGCCGACCGGCTCCCGGGGACCGTTCCGGCCGTACGCGTCGACGAGGTGCCGGACGAGGCCGCCCAACCGCTCCCGGCTCCCGCCCTCACACCCGGGCACCTGGCGTACGTCATCTACACCTCCGGGTCCACCGGCACACCCAAGGGCGTCCTGCTCGCCCACCGCGGCCTGGCCCAACTGCGCGAGCTGCACCGCCGGTCGTTCGGCGCCGGCCCCGGCTCGCACGTCCTTCAGTACGCCCCGTACTCCTTCGACGCCTCCGTGTGGGAGTGCGTGATGGGACTCCTCACCGGAGCCTGCCTGCACCTCACAAACCCCGACCGGCTGCTGCCCGGTACGCCGCTGGAGGAGACCCTCGCCGAGCGGTCGATCACCCATCTGACGATGCCGCCGTCCAATCTCGCCATGCTCCGCACCCTGCCGGAGAGCCTGCGGCACCTCGTCCTGGCGGGCGAGGCCCTCCCCGCCGAGCTGGCGCAGCGCTGGGGCGGCACGGTGCACCTCTGGAACGCCTACGGACCGAGCGAGGCCACCGTCTGCGGAACCGTCCAGGACTGCGCCGGGCTGCCGCCCGGCCGTTCCCCGAGCATCGGCAACGCCTTCCCCGGCGCCGAGGCCTACGTCATGGACGCCGCGCTCAACCCGCTCCCGCCCGGTGTCCCCGGCGAGCTCCACCTGGGCGGTCAGGGCCTGGCCCGCGGCTACCTGGGCCGGCCGGAGCTGACGGCCGAGAGGTTCGTGCCCCATCCCAGCCCCACCACCCCCGGGGAACGGCTCTACCGCACCGGCGACCTCGCCCGGCTCACCGACTCCGGCGAGATCGAGTTCCTCGGCCGGGTCGACGACCAGATCAAGCTGCGCGGCATCCGCGTGGAGCCCGGCGAGATCGAGCGCACCCTCGCGGGACTCGACCCCCGGATCGCGGACGCTGCCGTCCTGGTCGCCGGCAGCGGCGGCGAGCAGCATCTCGTCGCCTTCGTCGCCGGCCCCGCCGGGCTCGACCCCGAGGTGCTGCGGGACGCCCTGGCGTCCCGGCTCCCCGCCTACATGGTCCCCGCGTGGCTCGACCGGCTCGACGCCTTCCCGCTCACCGGCAACGGGAAGCTCGACCGCAAGGCCCTCGCCGTGGCCGCCGAGGGCAGGCGCCGGCGGACCGTCCCGGCCGCACCGCCGCGCGGGCCCCTGGAGCAGGAGATCGCCGCGATCTGGCGCGAGCTGCTCCCCGACACCGAGATCGGGCGCGAGGACAGCTTCTTCGCGGTGGGCGGCACCTCGCTGACCCTGACCCGGCTCCACGAACGCGTCGACACCCGCTATCCCGGCGCGCTCCGGCTCGTCGACCTGTTCCGGCTCAACACCGTCGCCGCCATCGCCGGCGCCCTCGAAGAGACCGGCGCCGCCGCACCGGCCGCCGCCGACCTCAGCTTCCGACTCTGATGAGGCCCTCCATGGACCGTGTCCCCGCCCAGCCCATCGCCGTCGTGGGCATCGCCGCAGCCCTGCCGGGCGGCGGCGGTGACCCGGACCGGCTCGCCGCGCTCCTGGAGGACCGCGCCGACCTGGTGCGCCCCGTCCCCGACGACCGGCGCCGTGACGCCGGCACCGCTCCCGGCACCTCCCTCACGGAGGCCGCCCTCCTGGACCGCGTCGACATCTTCGACCACGCCTTCTTCGGGCTGTCGCTCCGCGAGGCCCGTCAGATGGACCCGCAGCAGCGGCTCCTGCTGGAGCTGACCTGCCGGGCCGTGTGGGACGCCGGCCGCCCCCTGTCCGACCTCCGCGGCAGCCGTACGGCGGTGGTCTTCGGCACCGGCCGCGAGACCTACTCCGAGCTCGTCGACCCGGCGTCCGCGCCGCTGGTCACCGGACTCCTCCCGGCCGCGCAGGCGGGCCGGGTGGCGCACCTGCTCGACCTGCGCGGGCCCGCCCTCACCATCGACACGGCTTGTTCCTCCGCCCTCGCCGCCGTGCACGAGGCCTGCCGCAGGCTCGCGTACGGCGAGGCCGACTGGGCCGTCACCGGTGGCGTACGCGTCCTGTGCAACCCGCCCGCGACCGCCGCCCCCGGCAGCGAGGGCATCGTCTCGCCCGGAGGCCGGTCCCGCAGCTTCGACGCCGCCGCCGACGGCACCGGCCTCGGCGAGGGCGGCGCGGTCTTCCTGCTGAAGACCCTGGCCCGGGCGGAGGAGGACGGCGACCCGGTCCACGCGGTCATCCTGGGCGGCGCCGCCAACCACGACGGCGGCCGCAGCAACGGCTTCGCCGCCCCCAGCGCCCAGGCCCAGGAGGAGCTGCTCCTGGAGGCGTGGCGGAACGCGGGTGTGCACCCCAACTCCCTCGGTCTGATCGAAGCCCACGGCACCGGGACCCGGCTCGGCGACCCCATCGAGTTCGAGGCCCTCACCGCGGCCTTCGCCCGCCGCACCGAGCGCACCGGCTTCTGCGTCCTCAGCTCCCTCAAGTCCAACATCGGGCACCTCGACTCGGCCGCCGGAGCGGTCGGCCTGTTCAAGGCCGTGGTGGCGCTGCGCACCGGACGCCGCTACGCCTCCGCGCACTTCACCCGCCCCAACCCGCTCCTCGACAGCGAGCGTTCGGCGCTCCGTCTCTCCTCGCGCACCGAGCCCTGGGACGGTTCCGCGCAGCGCCGCGCCGGCGTGAGCGCCTTCGGTCTGACCGGCACCAACGTGCACCTGGTCCTCGAGCAGGCCCCCGCCGTGCCCCGTGAGGCCGCCACGGGGGCCCACCGGGTGCTCGTCCCCCTCTCCGCGCGCGGAGAGGGGGCCCTGCGCCGGCACGCGGCCCGGCTCGCCGCCCACCTGCGGGCCCATCCCGAGCCGGCGACACTCGCCGACCTCGCCTTCGTCCAGGCCACCGGGCGTGACCACGAGCGGTGGCGGGCCACCGTCACCGCCACCACCGCGGAGGAGGCCGCCGAGGGCCTGGAGCGGATCGCCTCCGGCGCCGCCCCGGTCACCTGCGCGCCCGACGCCACCGCGCTCGTCACCCTGCTGCCCCACGAGGACGGCGCGACCCCGCCCGGGACGGCCGCGCTCTGGACGCGGTCGCTGCCGGCCCTGGCCGGCTGGCACGCCGAACGCCGCGCCGGGCTCTCCGGCGCGACCGAGGCCGGACGGAACGCCGCCGAGCGCCTGATCGACCGGCTGGCGCCGGTACGGGCCCTCTTCGAGGCCGGTGTGCCCGACCGCATCGTCATCGGGCACGGCAGCGGGAACGTCCTGGTCGACCTGCTGCGCGGCGAGACCGACCCGCTCACCGCGGCCGGCGGGCCCGCCCTGCCGGAGCCGGTCGCCGACCCGGACGCACGCCGCACCGAGGCCGCCCTCGCCACCATCGGCGCCCAGGGCGATCCCGTCCTCGTCGCCCCCTGGCAGGGCCGCCTGTCCCGGCTCGCCGCCGAACTGGCCCCCCGCCACAGGGGCGTCCTGGTCGACGCCGCCACCGGCGCCGGCGAGGACCCGCGTGAGCGGCTCCTCGCGGTGCTCGCCGCCCTCTACGAGTGCGGCGCCGAACTCGACTGGGCACGCGGCGTCCGCTTCCTCGGCGGCTACGGCCGGCGGGCCTCCGTGCCGACGGACCTGTTCGAGCCCGTCCGCTGCTGGGTGGAGCCCCGGCCGCGCGGCGCCGTCCCGGACGAGCGGACGGCCTCGGGAGGGACCGGGCCGACGACGGGGACGACGGAGACGACGCAGGAGGAGCCGCCCTCGCGGCTGGCCGAGGACGACGGCACCGACGCGGAGCACAAGCTCGCCGCCATCTGGTGCGACCTGCTCGGCGCCGGGACGGTCAGCCGGGAGGACGACTTCTTCGACCTCGGCGGCGACTCCCTGATGCAGGTCCAGCTGGGGAACGCCGTGGAGCGCGACTTCGGGTACGACCTCCCCTTCGACACCGTCTACGACTACCCGCTGCTCCGTGAACTCGCCGCGCACCTGGCCGAGCTCGCCGCCGGTGCGCCGCCGGAGCAGGACGCCCCCGCGCCCCGGGGCCCGGTACACGATCCCGCCCTCGACCGCGCCCCCGCCACGCACTCCCAGCGCCGCATGTGGCTCCTCCAGCAGCTCGACGCGGGCTCCGGCGCCTACAACGTCTCCACCGCCTTCGCCGTCGACGGTCCCGTCGACGCCGGGCTGCTGCGCCGCGCCCTGGACGGCCTCGCCGCCCGCCACGACGTGCTGCGGACCCGGCTCGTCCTGGAGGACGGCGCCCTCGTGCAGCGTGTGGAGCCCGAGGGCGGCTGGGAGCTGGAGGTCATGGACCAGGACGCGCCCGGCCTCGACGCGGACGCGGCGCTGCGGGAGCACGCCGCCCGCCCCTTCGACCTGGCCCGGCCCGGTGCGGCCCGCGCCCTGCTCCTGACCGGGCCCGCCGGCTCCCGCCTCCAGCTGGTCCTGCACCACGCGGTCTGCGACGAGTGGTCGATGAACCTGATCCTGGAGGAACTGACCAGGGACTACGAGACGCTGCGCGCCGGCGGCACCCCGCCCCGCAGGGGCGAGCAGCTCCAGTTCGCCGACTGGGCGGTCTGGGAGCACGGCCTCGACGGCACCCCCGCCCAGGCCGAGGACGCCCGCTACTGGCGGGAGGCGCTGGCCGGCGCCCCGACCGTGCTGGAACTGCCGACGGACCACCCGTACGGCGCCCAGCAGGACTACACGGGCGCCTGGCTGCCGGTGCGTGTCGACGCCGGTGCGACGGCCCGGATGCGGGAGGCCGCCCGGGCCCGGGGCGGCACCCTGTACGCCTGGCTGATGACCGCGTACGCGGCCTGGCTGGCCCGGCTGACCCAGTCCGAGGACTTCCTGATCGGTGTCCCCGTGGCCGGGCGCCACCGGGCCGAGGCCGAACCGCTCGTCGGCTGCTTCGTCAACACCCTCCCGGTGCGGATCGACGCCAGTGGCGACGTGAGCTTCGCCGATCTGTTCACGCGGGTCCGTGACGCCCTCTCGGGCGCCTTCAGCCACCAGCGCCGCCCCTTCGACGCGATGGTCGAGGAGCTCGGCGTCGCCCGCGACGCCTCCCGGCCGCCGCTCGTCCAGACGGTGCTCTCGCTGCAGTCCGGCGCGGAGCCCGGCGACGGTGCCCGCCACCGGCTGGGCGGACTGCCGATGCGTCCGGTCGACCAGGACACCCCGGTCGCCTGGTTCGACGTCTCGGCCGTCCTGTGGGAGGCCGACGGAGGACTCGGCGGCATCCTCGCCTACCGCACCACGCTCTTCGAGGAGGCCACCGTCAAGGGCTTCCGCCAGGACTGGCTGGCCTTCGCCGAAGCCGGCCTGGACCGACCCCACGCATCCATCCACGACCTGCTGGCCGACGCCGCATGGTGACGGGACCTGAGGAGACAGACATGCACGACAGTCATATCGGGCGCAATCTGGACCGGGGCATAGCGACGCTGCGCCGCGACGACCCGGAACTCTTCGACCTGCTGGAGCGCGAGCACGTGCGCCAGACGGAGACGCTGTCCCTGGTCGCGTCGAGCGGCGGCACCGACGCCTCGGTGATGGCGGTCGTCGGTTCGAGCATCGTCAACGTCACGGCCGAGGGCTACCCGGGCAAGCGCTACCACGCCGGGTGCCAGTACGTGGACCAGGCCGAGGAGCTGGCCGTCGCGCGCGCCAAGCAGGTATTCGGCGCCCAGTACGTCAACGTCCAGCCGCACTGCGCCAGTTTCGCCAACCACACCGTGATGCAGGCGCTCCTGAAGCCGGGCGACAGCGTCCTCGGCATGGCCCTCGACCAGGGCGGCCACCTCACCCACGGCTCGCCCGTCAACCTGAGTGGCAAGCTGTTCGACGTACACAGCTACGGCCTCGACGAGAAGGGCCTGATCGACTACGCGCAACTCCGCGATCTGGCCCTGGAGCACCGGCCCCGGCTGATCGTGTGCGGCACCACCTCGTACACCCGGGTCGTCGACTTCGACCGGATCCGCTCGATCGCCGACGAGGTCGGCGCGTACGTCCTGGCCGACGTCACCCACATCGCCGGTCTCGTCGCCGCCGGGCTGCACCCGAGCCCCGTCGACGCCGCCCACTTCACCACCACCTGCACCTTCAAACAGCTCTACGGCCCGCGCGGCGGCCTCATCATGATGGGCCGCGACGCCGGCCACGTCCCCGAGGGCTCCACCCGCACCCTGGCGCAGCTCATCCAGAGCGCCGTCTTCCCGCTCATGCAGGGCTCGCCCGAGGTGCACACCATCGCGGCGAAGGCCCGCGCCATGGGGCGGCTCCTCCAGCCCGAGTTCAGGGAGCTGGCCGGGCGCATCCGCGCCGACGCCGACGCCCTCGCGGCCTCCCTCTCGCACCGCGGCTACGAGGTGATAGGGGGCGGCACCGACAACCACATCGTGCTCTTCCGGGTGCCGCCGCACCTCGACGGACTCACCGCCGAGCGCGCCCTGGAGTCCTGCCACATCCTCGTCAACAAGAACAAGATCCCGGGTGACACCCGGGGCGCCACCGTCGCCAGCGGTGTCCGCCTCGGCAGCAACACCGCCGCCCTGCGGGGCATGGGGCCGGAGCAGATGGAACGCTGCGTCTCCCTCATCGACACCGTGCTCACCCACGCCCGCACCCTGCCCGGAGGCGAGGTGGAGCTGCCCGACGGGATCCGCGAGCAGACCGTCTCCTCCGTACGGGAACTCTGCCGGGACTTCCCGCTGCCGTACGCCACGGCCACCGAGAACCTCTAGGGGCACCAGGACACATGGCCAAGAACGTCGAGGCGGCCTACCCGCTCTCCCCCCTCCAGCAGGGCCTGCTCTTCCACACCCTGAGCCGGCCCGGTGAGCCCACCTACTTCGAACAGATCCGCTGCACCATCGAGGGCGATCTGGACCGGACCGCCTTCGAGGACGCCTGGAACTGGGCCCTCGCCCGGCACCCCGTCCTGCGCACGGCCTTCGCCTGGAAGCGGCTCAAGGAGCCGCTCCAGGTGGTGGGGCGTTCCGTCCGCGTCGCGCTGGACTGGGAGGACTGGCGCGGCCGGGCCGACGCCGAGGAGGCCTGGCAGGCGCTCCTCGAAGAGGACCGGCAGCGCGGCTTCGACATGTCCAAGGCGCCCCTCATCCGGCTGACTGCGCGACAGATCACAGACTCGGCGCACGAGTTCGTGTGGAGCCACCACCACATCCTGCTGGACGGCTGGAGCTTCGGCCTCGTCCTCCACGAGGTCCTCGGGTGCTACGCCTCCCTCGTCGGCGAGGGCCGCCCGCTCTCCCTGGAGCCGGCCCGGCCCTTCGGCGACTTCATCCACTACCTCGGCGACCGCGACACGGAAGCCGACGAGGCCTTCTGGAGCGAGTACCTCCGCGGCTTCGACGCCCCCACCCGGCTGGCGGTCGACCGCGGCCAGGGCGTCCACGAGGGCGGCGGCGGCGCGGAGGTCACCCTCTCGGTCACCCTCGACCGCGCCACCAGCGCCGAGGTCCAGCGTCAGTGCTCCCGTCTCGGCGTCTCCCTGAGCTCCCTCGCGCACGCCGCATGGGCCCGCCTCCTCGGTTCCTACAGCGGCGAGGAGGAAGTCCTCTTCGGTTCGACGACAGCGGGCCGTCCGCCGGAGCTGGCCGGCGTCGAGCAGATGGTCGGCCTCTTCATCAACGCCGTCCCGCTGCGCGTCCGCATCGACCCCGCCCAGCGCGTCGGCGACTGGCTGGAGGAGGTGCAACGGGACCTCTTCCGCCTCCAGGCCCACCAGTTCACCGGTCTGGCCCGGGTGCAGGAGCTGTCCGAGGTCGAGCGCGGCAAGCCGCTCTTCGAGACCCTGCTCAGCTTCCAGAACTACCCTCTCGACGACGGCCACAACGAGGACTGGGGCGGCATCCGCCTCACCGACTACGGCTGGAGCGGTCCCACCAACTACCCCGTCGCCGTCCGCGCGTTCCCCGGCGACGAGATCATGCTCGTCCTCAGCTACTACCGCCACCGGCTGGACGACGACGTCGCCGGGACGATGCTCGACCAGCTGCGCGGCCTGGTGGAACGCCTGGGCAGCGACCCGGAGCGCCGCGTCGGCGAGATCGGGACGGTCGCCGGCGAACACGCGGAGCTGGTCCTGCGCCGCTGGAACGACACCGGGGCGGACTTCGACCTGGAGCGCACCCTGCACGGCCTTGCCGAGCACCAGGCCGCCGTCCGGCCCGACGCGCCGGCCGTGGTCGCGGGGGACGGCCGCCTCACCTACGGCGAGCTCGACGCCCGCGCCAACCAGGTCGCCCACCGGCTGGTCGAGCTCGGGGTGCGTCCGGGCGACCGGGTCGGCCTGTGCACGGAGAAGTCCACGGCGACCGTGGTCGGCATCCTCGGCGTGATGAAGGCGGGCGCCGCCTACGTCCCGCTGGACCCCGCCTACCCGGCCGAGCGCATCGCCTACATGGTGGAGGACGCCGGGCTCGGAGCCGTGGTCACCTGGGGCAGCGGTGCCGAGGTCACCGACCGGCTCGGCCTGCCGCGGCTCGCCCTGGACACCGAGGCGGCCCTGGTGGACCGGCAGCCCGCCACTCCGCTGGGCCTCACCGTGCCGCCGGACGCCTTCGCCTACGTCATCTACACCTCGGGCTCCTCAGGCCGGCCCAAGGGCGTGATGCTCGACCACCGGGGCCGCGTCAACAACGTCGAGGACTACTGCCGCACCTTCGGCATGGGCCCGGACGACCGCACCCTGTGCGTCTCGTCGCTCAGCTTCGACATCTCCGTCTGCGACCTGTTCTGCAGCCTCCTCGCGGGCGGTGTGCTCGTCCTGCCCGAACCGGACCGGGCCAAGGACCCCGAGCACTGGCTGGACCTCGTCGACCGCGAGGGCATCACCCTGTGGCACTCCGCCCCCGCCCTCATGGACGCCCTCCTGGACGTCGCCGAGGAGCGCGGCCGCCGCCCCGGGTCCCTGCGGCTCACCGTCCTGGACGGCGACTGGATCCCGCTCTCCCAGCCCGACCGGGTCCGCGCCTCCTTCCCCGCCGCCCAGGTGGTCAGCGCGGGCGGCGCCACCGAGCTGTCCGTCGACTCCGTGACGTACCCCGTCGGGGCCGTCGATCCCTCGTGGCGGAGCATCCCGTACGGCAGGCCGATGGCCAACCAGACGGCGTACATCGTCGACGAGCGGATGGAGCCCACCCCGGTCGGGGTGCCCGGCGAACTCTGCCTGGGCGGTGCCGGTCTGGCCGCCGGCTATCTGGACCGCCCCGAGCTCACCGCCGAGAAGTTCGTGCCCCACCCCTGGTCCGACCGGCCCGGCGACCGGCTCTACCGCACCGGCGACCTCGCCAGGTTCGGCGCCGACGGCACGATCGAACTCCTGGGCCGCATCGACTTCCAGGTCAAGATCCGCGGCGTGCGCATCGAGCTCGGCGAGATCGAGGCCCTGCTGCGTGAGCACCCCGGCGTGGAGACCTGCCTCGTCGCCGCGCCGCCTGACGCGTCGGGCGACCGCCGGCTCGCCGCCTACGTGGTCCCCGCCCCTGGCGGGCCGGCCGAGGACGACGACGCCGGGCTGGCCGCCTTCCACGCCGGGCTCCGCACCTGGCTGCGCCGCCGGGTCCCCGACCACCTCGTCCCGGAGGCGTTCGTCCGGCTGGAACGCCTGCCGCTGACCGCCAACGGCAAGGTGAACCGGCGGGAACTGCCCGCCCCGCGCTTCACCACCACCACGGCCTTGCGGGCCGCCCCCGCCACCGCGCTGGAGACCGCCCTCGCCGAGCACTGGGCCGGCGTCCTCGGGATCGACCCCGGCGAACTCGACGTCGAGAGCAGCTTCTTCGACATGGGCGGCAACTCCCTCAAGGCCCTGCGTGCCTGCCGGGTCCCCGGCCACACCGTCCCGATCACCGCCCTCTACCAGTACCGCAGCGTCCGCGCCCTCGCCGACCACCTGGGCCGGTCCGACCGCGACACCGGCGCCCTCGTCCTGCTCGGCGGCGCGGAGCCCGCGCCGGAGACGCCCGCCGTCATCTGCGTGCCCTACGGCGGCGGCCACGCCGGCGTCTACCAGCCGCTGGCCGACGCCCTCGCGGGCCGGCTCGCCGTCCACGCCGTACGCCTCCCGGGCCACGAGCACGACGGCACCGACGAACAGCCGCAGGACGTCGACACCGTCGCCCGGGCCGTCGCCGAGGCCGCCCGCGACCTCAAGGACCGCCCGCTGCTGGTCTACGGGCACTGCGGAGGCGTCGCCCTCGCCACGGAGATCACCCGCCTCCTGGAGGAGGAGGGCCTCGACGTACGGCACCTGGTCGTGGCGGCCTCCTACCCGCCCGCCGCCGGCGACTCCCTCGCCGACGACCCCTTCGCCGAGCTGAGCGACCGCGAACTCGCCCGTTCCTTCGCCGCGCTGGGCGGATTCGACGACCTCGGCGACGAGGAGGCGGAGACCATCGGACGGCTGCTGCGGCACGACGGCACGGAGGCCAGGCGCTACTTCCGCGGCGCCCTCGACCGGGTCGCCACCGCTCCCGGCGGTCTCCTGCGCACGCCCCTCACCTGCCTCATCGGTGAGGCGGACCCGCTGACCGAGGGGTACGCCGAGGGCTGGCACAGCTGGGGTCTGCTCGCACCCAGCCACGAACTCGCCGTCCTGCCCGGCGATCACTACTTCGTCCGCGGCCACGCGGACCTGGTCGCCGAACGGCTGCTCGCCGTCGCAGGGCCGGCCGCCCCCGCCCACCCCGACGGGACCGCAGGACCGGCCCCCGAGACCACCACGGAGGTGTCCCCGTGACCACCGATCCGCTCGACCCGACCCCCGCCGAGGCCCCGCCCGCCCGCCGCCTCGCGGTCCTCAACCTGATGCCGCAGGCCGAGGTCTACCTCGACTACATGGCCCAGGTCCTGCCCGCCGGCACCGACGTGCGCTGGCTCCGGGTACGCAACCACCCCTACCGGAGCAGCAACCAGGAGATCCTCGCCGCCACCCACCACTTCTACGACGAGACCGTCCTCGAGGACTGCGACGCGCTGCTCCTCACCGGGGCGGCCATGGACCTCAACCCCGACTTCACCGCGGCCACCTACTGGGACGAGGTCGTCGAGACGCTCCGGGACGCCGACGGACGGGTCGGCTCCATCGCGGGCGTCTGCTGGGGCGCCCAGGTCGTCGGAAAGGTCTTCTTCGACCTGGAGAAGGAGCATTTTCCGGCCAAGATCTCCGGTGTCGTGGAGATGACCAACCTCGCCCCCGGCCACCCGCTGATGCGGGGCCTCGACGACCGCTACTGGCTGCCGCAGAGCCGGTACGCGCAGATGGAGCCGAAGGGTTTCGCCAAGGCGGTCGCCGACGGACTCCTCGTCCCGCTCGACTGGTCCGAGGAGTCCGGACACACCACGGTGGTCTCCGCCGACGGCGCCTACCTGATGCTCCAGGGCCACCAGGACTACCCCACCGAGCGGCTGGCGGAGGAGTACTTCAACGCCCGGGAGAAGGGCCGCACGCCGCCGGTCCCGATGAACTACGACCCCCACCGGCCGGTGAACCGCTGGCGCGCCAACAACCGCGCCTTCTTCGCCGCCTGGCTGGAGCAGGCCGCCGCCCGCAAGCGGTCGCTGCGGACCGCGGCGGTCTGACCGCCTCTCCGCCCGCCCTGCCGCAGCCCGTACGTGCCCGATCCGAGGAGTGAGCCCGCAGTGCCGTTCCACCTTTTCGAACACGCCACCGACGCCGCCGCCCCCGCCGGTGAGGTACTCGCGGCGCTGCGTGCCCGCGGCTCCTCCGCGGCGGCCGACGCCCACAGCGGCGAGGCCCTCGCCGACCGGACCGACCGGCTCCTCAAGTCGCTCGCCGAGCACGGGGTGCGGCCCGGCGAGCCGGTCCACGTCGCCGCGGCCGAGGCCGTGGAGACCGTGCTCGGCTGCCTGGCCGTCTGGCTCTCCGGCGGGGTGCCGGGCGTGGGCCCGGCGACGGCGGACGGCGCCACGCGCCTCGTCGTGGACGTCGCCGCCGGGGCGGCCCTGGCCGCCGCCGGTCACGAGCCCGGCGGGCGGGACGAGGAGCCCGTACGGGTCGACGCGGCGCTGCTGGTGTCGGCGGAACTGACCGGATGCGTCGCGCATCCCACGGGCTCCCTCGGCCGCCTCCGGCTGCCCGCCGAACGGCCCGCCTCCCTCCTGGTGCTGGCCGACTGGCGTGTCGACGCCTGGCTGCCGCTCGTCCTGGAGGCCTGGCTCGACGGGACGGAGCGGATATCCCTGCGGTCCGACGGGTTCTGGGACGCCGGTCCGCTCCCTGACGGCCCGGCCGTCCTCGCGGGCCCGGCCTCCCGTCCCACCGCGGACGCGGCACCCGCCGCGGCCGGGACCTTCACCCACCGGATCACCTGGGGCGCGGGCCCGGCCCCGGCGGACGGAACCGTGACGCACGGCTTCGGTGACCACCACGTGCTCGCCGTCACCCGCGCCCACCCGGCCGACGGCGGCAGCGCGCACCGGGGTGAGGTCCCCGGGCGGCACCGCGTCTGCAACCCGGCCGGACGGCCGCTGCCCACCAACGCCTGGGGTCTGCTCGCACTGGCCGGACGGCTTCCCTTCGTCGCCGACGGCCTCGGGGAGCTCCTCGCGGCCGTCGCGGCCGAGCCCGGGGAGCGGACCCTGCTCACCGGGTACCGGGCCCGGAAGCGCAGCGACGGCACCGTCGAGTTCGACACCCGCCGCGAGGACGCCCTGCGCTTCGCCGGGCGCCTGCTCTCCCCCGCGGCCGTCACCCGCGTGCTGGCCGGCGCGGGGCTCGCCGACGCCGCCCTCGTCGCCCGCGACACCGGAACCGGACGGGCACGCCTCGTCCTCTGCGCCCCGGGTGACGGTCCCGGCCGGGTGGCGCTGGAGCGGCTCGCGGCGCTGCTGCCCGCCTGGGCGGCGCCGCTCAGCGCCTGCCGGGTGCCGACGCTGCCCCGCGACGCGGAGGGCCGGGTGGACACCGCCCGGCTGGCCGCCGACGCGCCGCCGGACGACCTCCAGCTGGAGCGCGCCGCGCTCGCCCTCGCCACGGACGGGGCTCCGGTCCGGCTGCGCACCGTCCCCGTCGCCACCCGCGACGAGGAACTCCCGCTCCCCGAGGACTTCATGGCCGGCGGCGGCCACTATCCGGCCACCCGCCCCGCCGAGGCGCGCGGGCCCGAACTCGCCCCGCCCGCCG
Organism: Streptomyces sp. ALB3; assembly: GCF_044385685.1. Lineage (NCBI taxonomy): Bacteria > Bacillati > Actinomycetota > Actinomycetes > Kitasatosporales > Streptomycetaceae > Streptomyces > Streptomyces sp. ALB3. Next base: position 162,886 of record NZ_JBISCE010000039.1, read on the forward strand.
ACGACCTGGTCGACCGGCTGCGGAAGGCCGCCGCCACCGACCGGGGCATCCCGCTCGTCGACGGTGAGGGCCGGGAGCACCGGCTCAGCTATGCCGAACTCCTCGACCAGGTCTCCCGGGTGGCCACCCATCTGCGGGCGCGCGGTCTCGGGCACGGCGACGAGCTGATCGTGCACGCCTCGGCGGCCGGCGACATCTTCGTCGGCGTCTGGGCCTGCGTCCTCCTCGGCGTGCTGCCCGTGCCGCTCACCCCGGCCACCCCGTACGACGCCGCCGGCAACCCGCTGTGGCACCTGCTCGGCCCGGACACCATGCTCACCGGGCGCACCGTCCTCACCACCGAGGCGCAGAAGGACGTCATGGCCGGCGTCCTGGAGCGCCGCGGCCTGACCGCCCAGGTGCTCACCCTGGAGGAGGCGCGGCGCCACGAGCCGCTGCCCGCCGGGGAGGCCGCGCCCCGCTCGCCTGCCCTGATGATCCTCACCTCGGGCAGCACCGGCGCACCCAAGGGTGTGGCCCTCTCGCACCGCAACCTGGTGAGCCTGGCCGAGTCGGTCAGGAACGAGTTCGACCTGGCCGACGAGGTGTCCCTGAACTGGCTGGGCGTCGACCACGTCGGCGGCCTGGTCCAGCACCACGTGCGCGACCTGTGCCTGGCCAACGAGCAGGTCCACGTGGACACCGGCTGGGTGCTGGCCGACCCCACCCGCATGCTCGACCTGATGGACCGCCACCGGGTCACCCTCAGCTGGATGGCCAACTTCGGCTTCACCCTGGTCAACGAACAGGCGGCGAAGATCGCCGAGGGCTCCTGGGACCTCAGCCGGCTGAAGGTCTGGGAGAACGGTGGCGAACCTGTCACCCACGAGGGCAACCAGCGCTTCCTCGCCCTGCTGGCCCCGCACGGTCTGCGTCCGGACGTCATCAAGCCCGTCTTCGGTATGACGGAGACCAGCTCCGCCGTCATCGGCGCCCACAACCTGGTCGCCGGCAGCCAGGCCTACGTGCACTGGCTCAACGACGCCACCCTGGACCGCCCGGTGCGACGGGCCCTGCCCGGTGAGGGCTCCCCCTTCGCCGAGGTCGGCACCCCGATGGCGGGCCTCGCGCTCCGGGTCGTGGACGCCGACGGCCGGGTCTGCCCCGAGGGCGTCGGCGGCCGGATCGAGGTCAGCGGCCTCCAGGTCATGGACGGTTACTACCGCAACCCCGACGCCGACGCGGAGGCCTTCACCGAGGACGGCTGGCTGCGGATGGGTGACTGCGGCTTCATGGTGGACGGGAGCCTCGTCGTCACCGGCCGGGAGAAGGACGTCCTCATCATCAACGGCCTCAACTACGCGGCCCGCGCGCTGGAAAACGCCGTCGAGGCCGTCGCCGGCGTCCGCCAGGGCTGCTGCGCCGCCGTCCCGGTCCGCCGCCCCGACGCCTCCACCGACGACCTCGTCGTCTTCTACAGCTCCACCGCGCCCGGCGCCGCCGACCCCGCCGCCGTGGAGGCCGCCCTGGTCTCCGAGCACAGCCTGCGCCCCGTGGCCCTCGTCGAGATCGGCCCCGAGGAGTGGCCGCGCACGGCCATCGGCAAGATCCGCCGCCCCGTCCTCGCCCAGGGGTTCCAGGCCGGCGACTTCGCCGACCGGATCACTCTGCGCCGCGCCCACGGACTCGGCGACCGGGCGACGGTGCCCGCCTGGCACTTCGTACCGGACTGGCGGCCGGTCGCGGCCCCGGACCCGGACCCCGCCTGCCGTGTGCTGTGGATCGGCGGCCGGGCGCCGGCGGGCGCGGCCCTGTCCGCGGAACCGGGTGCCCCGTTCGCCGGGTTCGACGCGGCCGGCGGGGCCCGCTTCCGCACCGACCGCGCGGAGGATCTGCACGCGCTGTTCGAGGCCGCCGCCGAGCGCCTCGACGGCCTCGACGCCGTGGTCGACACCCGCTGGAACACCGCGCCCGCCGAAGCGGCTGCCGGCACGGGAGCGGAGGCGCCCGCGGAGACCGCCGCGCGCGCCCTGCGCGAGGCCCACGCGGCGTGGGCCGCGCTCCTGCCTGCCGCCGCCCGGCTCGCCGAGCCGCCCGCCCTGGTCCTCGCCACCCGTGCGGCGGTCGTCGCCACCGGTGCCGAGCCGGACGTCACGCACGCCGCGCTCGCGGGCGTCGCGGAGAGCCTCGCGCTGTCCCACCCCCGGCTCCGGGTCGCCCTCGTCGACGGCGCCACCGACGACGCCCTGCTCGCCGAGTGCTCCCTGCGCGGGACCGGGCAGACCGCGCACCGCGACGGCGTCCGTCTGGCCCGCGGCCTGCGCCCCCTGGACGAGCCGGTCATCCCGGCGCGGCCGCGCCGGGTGCTGCGCGAGCAGGGGGCGTACCTGGTGGTCGGCGGCCTCGGCGGCGTCGGCGCCCACCTCACCCAGCACCTGTTGCGCCGGTTCGACGCCCGGGTGGTCGTCGTGGGGCGCGGAGCGGCCGGTCCCGACGACGCGCGCGGCGCGCTGCTGGCCCACCTCGCCGACCGGACGGGTCCCGGTGGGGAACTCCGGCACGCCCGCCTCGACGCCACCGACGCGGACGCCCTGCGCGCCGCCATCGACGCCGCCGAAGCCGACTGGGGCCCCCTGGACGGGGTGTTCCAGCTGGCCGGTGAGGGCTCGGTCAGCGAGCAGCTGGAGGTCCTGGCCGCGCCCGACGAGGATTCCGCCCGGCGGCTCCACGCCCGCGCCGAGGCCCGGATCCGGATGAGCCACGCCCTCGACGAGGCGCTCCAGGGCCGCGACACCCCGCTGGTCGTCTTCAGCTCCGTCAACGGCTTCTTCGGCGGCGCCGGATTCACCGAGTACGCCGGGGCCTGCGCCTACCAGGCCGCGCACGCCGCGCACAGCGCCCACCGGACCGGCCGCACCCGCCTCTGCCTCGACTGGAGCATGTGGAAGCAGGTCGGCATGGCCTCCGGCACTCCCGCCGGGGTGCAGGAGCTGGCCCAGCGCCGGGGCTTCGCCTCCCTCACCCCCGCCCAGGGTCTGGCCTCGCTGCACACGGCGCTGGAGTCCGCCGAGGACCGGCTGCTGATCGGTCTGAGCGCCGCCGGGGAGGCGGTGGCCGGGCTGCTGCCGTTCGGCACCGTCGGCTACGAGCTGGAGGCCGACGCCGAGGACCCGGCGCGCGTCGCCGCCGAAGTCGGCATCGACCCGGCTCTGGTGCGCCGGACCCGTAGCACCGCGTCCCGCGGACCGGTGGCGACCGTCGCGGCGGAACACGTCGAGGCCCTGCTCGCCGTCTTCCATGACGTCCTGGGCACCGCGGAGATCGGTCCCGAGGACAACTTCTTCGCGGCGGGCGGCGACTCGATCCGGGCCATCCAGGCGGTGGCCCGCGCGGCCGAGCGCGGCTTCCGCTTCAGTCCGCTCGACCTCTTCGAGCACAAGACCGCCGCCGAGCTCTGTGTCCACCTGGCGGGCCGCGACGGACTGGCCGGCCTGGGGACGGACGCCGACGACGACGCCGAGCCGGTGGAACGGGCCGCCGTCCCGCCGGTCTTCGGCTGGTGGCTGGAGAAGGCCGACCGCCGCGAGGTCCGCGACCACCTGACCATGAGCATGCGCTACCACGTCGCCGCCGCAGTCGGCCCGGACACCGTGGAGGCGGCTCTCGGCGCGCTCGTCGAACGGCACGACGCGTTGCGCATGCGTCTGGCCCACACCGCGGAGGGCTGGCGGCTGCTCGCCGGGGACTCCGTCCCGGACAGCCTCCGCTTCGAGGTCCACGACCTGGCGCCCGGCGAGGAGGCCGCCGCGGCGGCGGACGCGGCGGAGCCCGGCCTGCACCGCCGGGTGGGCGCCGAGGACGGCCCGCTCGTCCGCGCCGCCCTGCTCCGCCCGGCCGGCGGCGCCGACGCCGTCCTGGTCCTGGTGATCCACCACGCGGCGGTCGACGGGGTCTCCTGGCGGATCATCGAGGACGACCTGCGGCTCCTCCTCGACGCCGGCGCCCGCGGCGCCGAGCCCGGACTCCCGGCCCCCACCGTCGGCTTCCTGCCCTGGGCCCGCCGTATGGAACACCGTGCCGAGCGCCTGGAGCCGGAGCGGGCCGACGACTGGGCCGACCGTCTCGCGGGCGGCTGGGGCAGCCTGCCCGGGACGCCCACCGGGCCCCTCCTGGATCGGGACACCGAGATCCTCACCCGCAGGATCCCGGCCGGGCTGCTCGACGGGATCGGCGAGAACAGCGTCAACGAGGTGCTGCTCACCGCCGTCGGCTGGGCCCTCGCGCGGTGGGCCGGAGCCGAGGCCCTCGCCCTCGACGTGGAGGGCCACGGCCGGCTGGACGCTCAGGCGCCCGTCGACCTGACGCGGACCGTGGGCTGGTTCACGGCCATCGCACCCCTCCGGCTCGACCTGCGGGACTGCGCCGTCCCCGCCGCCGCGGTCCCCCGCGTGCGGCAGGCGCTCGCGTCGCTGCGCGGCCGGGACCAGGAATGGGGTCTGCTCAGGTACGGCGGCGCCTGCCCGCCCGGCCACCCGCTGCTCGCCCTGCCGGAGCGCCAGGTCAGCTACAACTACCTGGGCTTCTTCGACGGCGCCGGGCCGGAGCCTGACCCGCTGTTCGCCGCCCTGCCCGGCTCCCTCGGCGCCGAACAGAGCCCGGAGGCGGAGCGCCACTACCTGATCGACGTGGCGGCCGTCGTCGCCGGCGGCGAACTGGAGCTCGCGGTGAAGTTCTCGCCGGAGGTCCACTCCGCCCAGGAGGCCGGGGCCCTGCTCGACGGCTGCGCCGAGGCCCTGCGCGGCCTGCTCGCCGACGGCGGCCCGACGCCCGGCACGGCGGACGTCGACCACGCCGAGCTGCTGCTCGCCCTGGAGGAGGTCAGCCTGGGCGAGGACGACGACTGACTCCCCCACAGGGCGGAAGGAGCGTCCGTTCTTCATGACGCTCCTTCCGCCCTGCGGACAGTGAACGGTTTCCGCATCAACAGACCGACGAAATTCGGCCATTAAGCGGGCGGGGCCCCAACTGGCGCCTGCGCTAGAGTTCTTGGCCGTACGAGAATGTGGTACGGAACCGCCGTCGCAAGGAGTGGTGCAGGGTAATGGAAGTCTCCGAATTGGAGAACATGGCACGAGGTGCGGTGCAGGAAATCTCCGCACTGGGCGACGTCCGGGAACTGGAAGCGCAGCGGGTGAAATGGCTCGGCGGCAAGGGACTCGTCCGCCGTGCCCGCGCCGCCATCAAGGAGCACCAGGGCGAGGCGCGCATCGAGTTCGCCCGCGAGGTGAACCGCATCGCGGAGGAGATCACCCGCGTCGTGGACGAGGCCACCGAGCGCATCGCCGCCGAGGCCACCGCCCGCCGGATCGCGGACGACCGGATCGACCCCTCGCTGCCCGCCACCGCGCCCCGGCGCGGCGCGCTCCACCCCGTCCGCATCGTCGAACAGCGCTGTGTCGAGATCATGGCGAGGCTCGGCTTCGAACAGGCCGAGGGGCCCGAAGTGGAGACCGACTACTTCAACTTCGACGCCCTGAACATCCCGCGCGACCACCCCGCCCGGGACATGCAGGACACGTTCTGGGTCGACGAGCAGCGCCTGCTGCGCACCCACACCACCAGCGTCCAGGCCCGTGTCCTCGCCGGTGCCGGCGGCCGGCCCGTCAAGGTCGTGGTGGCCGGCCGCGTCTACCGGAACGAGGCCGTGGACGCCACGCACCTCGCGATGTTCCACCAGCTCGACGGATTCTGGGTCGACCGCGGGCTCACCTTCGCGCATCTCAAGGGAGTCGCCGTCCACCTCGCCCGGGAACTCTACGGCGACCGGCGCGTGCGTCTGAAGCCGAAGTCATATCCGTACACCGAGCCTTCCGTCGGAATCGACGTGGAATGCGGGATCTGCCGGGGCGACGGCTGTTCCGCGTGCCACGAGTCCGGCTGGGTCACCATCATGGGCGCGGGAATGGTCCACCGGAATGTTCTTCAGGAGTTCGGCTACGACCCGGAAGTGTTTTCCGGATTCGCATTCGGGTGGGGGTTGTCCCGCATGACCACGCAGATGTACGGACTCTCGAAGCTGAGGCCCGTCTACCGCGGCGACCTGCGTCTGCTGCGCGTCATGGACGGGAGGCCCGCGCTGTGCGTGTGAGCCTCCCCCTGCTGCGCCACTACCGTCCTGAGCTGCCCTCCTCCTCCCGGGCCGCCTGCGAGGTCCTGGAGGACGTCGGCATCGAGGTGAAGCGCCACCAGGACACGCCCGCGGGCGAGGTCCTCACGGTGGAACTGCTCGCCAACCGCGGCGACCACCACTGCTACCTCGGCCTCGCCCGCGAGCTCGGCGGCCGTCTGGAGGCGCCCACCCCGGTGCCCCCGCTCGCGCCGCTGGCCGGGGCCGGCACCCCGGGCCCCCTCGTCGAGACGGACACCTGCCTGGCCTTCGGCGTCGCCCGCTGCGACCTCGCGGACGCCGACCCCGCGCGGCTCCCCCGGGAATGGGCCGAGGCCCTCGCCCTCAACGGCGAGCACACCGGCTTCCTCCCCGTCGACGCGGGTAACGTCACCGGCCGCGAACTGGGCCAGCCCGTCCACGTCTACGACGCCGGCCTGCTGGCCGGCCCGCTCCGCGTCCGCCTCTCCCGGGAGGGCGAGAGCGCCGTGCTCCTGGACTCCGACGAACCGGTCGAGCTCCCGGCCGGACTGACCGTCGTCGCGGACGACGAGGGCGTCGTCGCGGTCGCCGGGGTCATCGGCACCCGCCGCGCCGCCGTCACCGGGGCGACCCGCGCCCTCCTCGTCGAGTCGGCGCTCTTCGACCCCGGCGCGGTGCGCCGGGCCGCCCGCGCCCTCAACAGGCAGACCGCCGCCGCCACCCGCTTCGAGCGCGGCGGCGACCCGGCCCTGGTCCGGGCCGGAGCCGCCCGTACGGTCGCGCTGCTCGACGCCTGGGGTGCACTGGCCCCCGGCAGCCCGCGCACCTGGAGCGAGGCCGTCTGCCCACCCGATCCCCGGCTCGCCCCGCGTGAGATCCCGCTGGACCTGGACGCCCTCGACACGTACTACGCCGTCGACTTCGACCCGGCCGCCGTCGAACGGCGGCTCACCTGCCTCGGCTTCACCGTCCGCAAGGCGGAGGAGGCGGACGGGGCGAGCCGGTCCGGAAGCAGGGCACTGCGCGTCGGCGTCCCCGGCCACCGGCTGTGGGACGTGTTCAACCCCGAGTGCCTCTACGAGGAGATCGGCCGGATGTGGAGCTTCGACAGCTTCCCCGCCGTCCTCCCCGAGGCCGGCGGCGGCGCGGCGCCCACCCCTCGCCAGCGTGCCCGCACCGCACTGGAGCAGGTACTCGTCGGTTACGGCTTCTTCGAGGTGATCACGGACGGCTTCTACAGCCGCACCGCCCACGAGCGCCTCGGCGTGTCCGAGGACTCCCCGCTGAACCGCCACGTCGAGCTGCGCAACGCGATCGACCGCAACTTCTCCCTCCTGAAGAACAACGCCCTGCTCCAGGCGCTCGACATCGCCGACTACAACCAGCGGCGCAGTCTGACCCTGGGCAAGTACTTCGAGTTCACCCACCTCTTCGAGGCCGTGGGTGACGACGACCACCTCGAACTGCCCGTCCTGTGGGGCATGCTCTGGGGCGAGGAGACGTACGGCGCCTGGCAGCACGGTGGCCAGGGCCTCGACTTCTGGTACCTCAAGGGGGTCCTGGAGGAGCTGGCCCATGCCTGCGGCACCCGCTTCGAGTTCCGCCTCGGCACGGACGACGCCGCACCGCTGATGGAGCTGATGCATCCGACGCGCTCCGTCCACCTCTTCGTGGACGGCCGCCGGGTCGGTCTGTGCGGCGAGGTCCACCCTTCGGTGACGGCCAACTGGAAGCTCCGCACGGACCGGGTCCTCTACTTCGAGATGGACTGGACGGCCCTGCTCACGGAGCGTGCCCCGGACGGCGCCGAGCAGGTCGACGAGCTGCCGGAGCACCCGCTGCTCCGGCGTGACGTCGCCTTCCACCTGCCGGCCGGCCTGACGGCCGGCGAGGTGCGCACGGAGCTGGAGGCCGTCTCCCCGCTGGAGCTGGCCTGGGTCCACGTCACCGATCTGTACGAGAGCGGCGAGGTACGGGCGCACACCTTCGAGCTGGCCTTCCAGAACGACAGCACCGTCACCGCCGAGCAGGTCAACCACGCAATGAGTGCCCTCACCACGCACGTCCTCGACACCTTCCGAGAACGAGGCGTGTACCAGAGGTAGGGCCCCCTCCCGGAGGCGGGGCGCGGCGGTCACCGGCCGCCGCGCCGGCCCCGTGACACGAGTAAGGAACCCCGGTGAGCAAGACCAGCGAGTCATCCACCCCCGTCCGCCGGCTCGACCACCGGCCGCCCGAGTGGCGGGCGGAGACGATCGAGCTGACCTTCGAACTCGACCCGGACCGCACGCGCGTCACCGCCAGGACGGTGCTGCGGAGAGGCGTGGGGGACGGCCCGGCCCCCGTCCGTCTGGACGGCCGCGACCTGGTCCTGGAATCGGTCCGCGTGGACGGCGCGGCGCTTTCCCCGGGCGAGTACGAGCTCACCGGGGACGCGTTGGTCCTGCCGCCCCGCACCGGCCGCACCGAGGTGGAGGTGGTGACGGTGCTCGAACCCAAGGCGAACACCGCGCTCACCGGCCTCTACGCCTCGGGCGACACCCTGCTGACCCAGTGCGAGCCCGAGGGCTTCCGCCGCATCACGTACTTCCCGGACCGGCCCGACGTCCTCGCCGTCTACACCTGCACCCTCGTCGCCGACGAGGAGGCCTTCCCCGTCCTCCTCTCCAACGGCGACCGCCGGGACGCCGGGCGCCTGCCCGACGGACGCGTCTGGGTCACCTGGGCGGATCCCCACCCCAAGCCGAGCTATCTCTTCGCCCTGGTCGCCGGCCACCTCGGGCACCTCGACGGCACCTTCCGCACCCGCTCCGGCCGGGACGTCGCGTTACGGGTGTACGCCGAGAGGAGCGCCCTGCCGCGCTGCGGCCATGCCCTGGAGGCGCTGCGCGCGGCGATGGCCTGGGACGAGGACAGGTTCGGCCTGGAGTACGACCTCGACACCTACACCCTGGTCGGCGTCGACGCCTTCAACATGGGCGCGATGGAGAACAAGGGGCTGAACATCTTCAACAGCCTCTACCTCCAGGCGGATCCGGAGACCGCCACCGACGACGACTTCGCCGCCGTCGAGACCGTCGTCGCCCACGAGTACTTCCACAACTGGACCGGTAACCGCGTCACCTGCCGGGACATGTTCCAGCTCTCCCTCAAGGAGGGGCTGGCCGTCTACCGCGACGAGCGGTTCTCCGGTGACCGGCGCAGCCCCGGGGTCCAGCGGGTCCGGGACGTACGCGCTCTGCGGGAACGCCAGTTCGCCGAGGACGCCGGGCCCCAGGCCCATCCGGTCCGCCCGGACGAGTACCAGGAGATCAGCAACTTCTACACCTGGACCGTCTACAAGAAGGGCTCCGAGCTCATCCGGATGCTCCACACCTTCTTCGGCGAGGAGGGGTTCCGGCGGGGCCTGCGGCACTACCTCGCCCGGTACGACGGGCAGGCGGCGACCTGCGAGCAGTTCGTGGAGGCCGTCGGGGAGGCGAATCAGGCCGACCTGGCACAGTTCACGCGCTGGTACGGCCAGGCCGGCACCCCCGTCCTCGACGTGACCGCCCGGCACGATCCTGAGGACCGCACCTACACCCTGACGGTGCGCCAGTCGTGCCCTCCCACGCCCAGGCAGCCGGAGAAGCAGCCGTTGCACCTCCCGCTGACCCTCGCCCTGCTGGGTCCTGACGGGCGCCGGCTGCCGCTGCGGCTGGCGGACGAGGCGGCCCCGGCCGGCACCGAACGGGTCTGCGAGCTGCGGGAACCGGTCACCACCCTGACCTTCGCCGACATACCCGAGCGGCCGGTGCCCTCGCTCCTGCGCGGCTTCTCGGCACCGGTACGGCTCCGGGCTCCGCTGAGCGCCGAGGACCGGCTGCTGCTCGCCGCGCACGACGACGACCCCTTCGTGCGCTGGGAGTCGCTGCACGGCTGCCTCGTCGACCTGCTCCTGGAGCGCTACCGCGCCGAGGGCACGCCGGACGCGGCGGCGGAGTCGCACCCGCCGTTCCCCGCCGCGCTCACCGAGGCGCTCGCCGGTCTCCTCGACGAGGACGGGACCGACCCGGCACTGGCCGCGCTCATGCTCGAACTCCCCGGGTTCGCAACCCTGTCCGGCTCGCTCGACGAGGTGGACCCGGTCAGGCTGGCCACGGTGCTGCACGACACGCGGGCGGAGCTGGCACGCACCCTGCGGGCACCGCTCCTCGCCTGCCACCGGCGCCTGGACGACGGCCGCCCCTACGTGTTCGCGGCGGCGGACGCGGGGCGCCGCGCACTGCGGAACACCAGCCTGGCGTACCTGGCCGAGCTGGCGGACCCCGAGGTCACGGAGGTGCTGCACGGGCAGTACAGGACGGCCGACAACATGACCGACCGGCTCGCCGCCCTCACCGCGCTGGCCGACCGCGCGGACGGCGAGGAGGTCCTGGAGGAGTTCGGGCACCGCTGGCGGGAACACCCGCTGGTCCTGGACAAGTGGTTCGCCCTGCACGCCCGGAGCCGCCGTCCGGACACGCTGGCCCGGGTCCGGAACCTGACCGGCCACCCCGCCTACTCCGACGCCAACCCGAACCGGGTGGGGGCACTCGTGATCGCCTTCTGCTCCGACAACCCCCTGCGCTTCCACGCGTCGGACGGTTCCGGCTACGCCTTCGCCGCCGAGCAGGTCCTCCGCATCGACGCCCTCAACCCCCAGGCGGCGGCGCGACTGGCCGGTTGCTTCGACATGTGGCGGTCGCTGGACCCGGTCCGGCGGGAACTCGTCCTGCGGACACTGCGGTCGCTCCGCAAGACCGGCGGGCTGTCGCCCGAGACTTCGGAAATCGTGGGTAACGCCCTGATGTCGTGATCGGGTGTCCGAAAGCCTACCCTTGAGGAGGCGTATTCGGCCGCTTAGGCTCTCGCAATGGGACTGCAATCGACTCAATTGCGGTCGTCAAGGGTGGGTGACCTCCACCTCGATGCATCCGTCTCATTATTCCGGGGGATCAATGACTGCCGAACAGGACTGCATTCTCACCGAAGATGATCTCCGTTTGCTGACCTTACTGGCGACCTACCCGAGCGACGAGCCGATCGCGCGTCACCTCGGCGTCAGTGTGCGTACGGTACGGCGCCGGGTGGCCAGGATCATGGAACTGCTCGACGTGCAGAACCGTTTCGCCGCAGGGGTGGCCGCCGCCCAGCTGGGCTGGGTCACCTGGGGTCACAACGAGCGGCGTCCGAAGCGCAGGAATGCCTTCGTCACCGTTCCCTCTGTGTCGGTGCGACGGCTTCCCGCCGCGCGGGTCCACAGTAATTGAGCGGGAAACAAAATGAGCACAGCCGGGCCCCCGCACCTCCGCTCGGGGGCCCGGCCCCGTCCCGCCCCATGGCCGGGATGACGGCGGGTGACGCACGAGCAAAGCCTTTAATCATTCAACAAGAATCCTTCGCCATTCAATAAGGGGTCCGCACGGGAGCCCCCACGGCGTGACTTCCGGCCCCCCCTTCCGCTCATGGGCGGCGGCCGTCCACCATGTGGGCGGCGGGTTCCGCTTCCCCGTCGGCAGGACCTCCGCCCGACGCGGGAACCGGTGGACCTCCCGAAGGGTCCGCGAGCGCCTCGGCCGCCTCAGGTCACGCGTCCCGGCCACCTCCTCCGAGCCGGCGCCGATGACTCCTCCGTCGCACGGTGCCCCCGGCTGCCGCCGGGCCGGCCGTGCGGGCACGGTGGTCACCGGCGCTCTGCCCCCTGACCGCCGCACCCCACCGCCCGCGACCACGTGCCGACCACCCTCGCGCGGGGGACGAAGCCCCCCTCAGCGACCGCCCCTGGTACGGGGTTTCCGTCCCGGGCCCGCCGGTTGCCCGTCACCGGATTTCGAGGTGAAAGGGGGTGGCCTCGGCCGGAAAGGCCAGGTTTCGCACGACCGGTCCGACAACCCAGGTATTCGACCACCCCTATTCCCCATAGGGGTGTTGACGCGCCGACCGGTGGTCGCCACACTCAAATCGCTCGACATACAGGGTGCACCTTCCCGGGCGGGACGCGGATTATTGCGTATATCTCCCGCGGGGGCGGGGTGTCCTCGTGGCGGCACCGTCGTCCCTGCTCCTTTCCTGCGTGGTGCGACATTCGGCTAAATTCCCAGTAAGGGGATCGGGTTCGCAGATGCCTCTTGTCGTCGAGATTTCTGGTTCAGGGCTCGCTCTCCCTGGAAAAATACGCTCCCGGGAAGAGTTCGAGAGTCTTCTCTACGGGCCACCGGGCCGCACACCCGACGAGTTGGCGTTCGCCGACGAGGAATTCCTGATCGATCCGCTCCGGTTCGCGGTGTCGCCCCGTCAGGCCCGCTACATCGACCCGCAGCAACTGCTGCTGCTGGAGGTCGCGCTGGCCGCGTTCGCCGACGCGGACCTGGCGCCCGAGGAGCTCAAGGGCTCCCGGACCGGTGTCTATGTGGGGATGACGGAATCCGACCACCTGCTCGGTGTCGACCTGGCCGGGGTGCCGCCGGCGAACCTGAGTTCCGTAGGCGTCGGCAACAACCGGGGGATGGCGGCCGGCCGCATCTCGTACGCCTTCGATCTCCGCGGGCCCAGCATGCAGGTGGACTCGACGTGTTCCTCGGGCCTGCTGGCCCTGCACCTGGCCTCGGCGGCGATCCGGGACGGCGAGATCGACCGCGCGCTGGTCATCGCCTCCCATCTCGTCCGCAGTGAGCAGGGGCGTGTCCTGCGCGAAGCCACCGGTGCGATCGACCCGGGAGCGCGGTGCAACGCCTTCACCGACCGGGCGGCGGGGTTCGTCGTGGGCGAGGGCGTGGTCGCCTTCGTGCTGACGGCGGCGCCGGAACACGCCGACGGGGCACGCGTAAGGGTCACCACCGCCGTGAACCAGGACGGCCGCACCGCCGGCGTCACCGTCCCGAACCGGGCCGCGCAGGAGGATGTCGCCGTCCGCGCGCTGCAGCGGGCCGGGGTGGAGCCCGACCGCGTCGCCTACGTCGAGGCGCACGGGACGGGAACCAGGCTCGGCGACCCGCTCGAGGTGGCGGCACTGACGGCTGCCTACCGGACGCGGGACCGGGGTGAGGGACGGCCGCTGCTGATCGGCTCCAACAAACCGCGGTTCGGTCACCTGGAAGCGGCCTCGGGGCTGCTGTCGCTGCTGGTGGCGACCACCGTGCGGCGCACCGGGATCATCCCCGGCACCCGGTCCGAGGGGGCCGCGAACCCCGGCGTCGACTGGTCCGGCGGCAACGTACGGCTGGTGCGGGACGACACGCCCCTGCCGGAGCACGAGACGTGCGCGCTCGGGGTGAGCGCGTTCGGAATGAGCGGCACCAATGTCCACGCGATCGTCGCGCCCGTCCAAGCACAGTGAATGCAGAAAGGTCTGTCGCAATGACTTTCGTGGAGCGTGTCGGCGCGTTGGTGGGCGAACTGCTGGAAATCCGGGACGAGGTGCCGGCGGCTGTTCCGCTGCTGGACCTGGGCGCGGATTCACTGGTGCTGATCGAGTTGTCGCACCGGGTCGAGCAGGATTTCGGTGTCGAGATATCCGTCCAGCAATTGTTCGAGGACGTGGTGACCGTGGACGCGGTCGCCCGCTGGATCGAACAGGAGCGACCGGATACAGGCGTCGTCGCCGCGGGGGCAAAGGACGAGGAACCGCCCGCTCTGGTGGGGCGTGTCGGCGCGTTGGTGGGTGAACTGCTGGAAATCCAGGACGAGGTGCCGGCGGCTGTTCCGCTGCTGGACCTGGGCGCGGATTCACTCGTGCTGATCGAGTTGTCGCACCGGGTCGAGCAGGATTTCGGTGTCGAGATATCCGTCCAGCAATTGTTCGAGGACGTGGTGACCGTGGACGCGGTCGCCCGCTGGATCGAGCAGGAGGCCCCGGGTGCCGTACTCCCCGCCGCGGCGTCCGCGCCGCTCCCGGGGACGCCGGCCATCCCGCCGGCCCCGTCCGCACCCGCTCCCGCCGCGCCGGCTGCCGCCGTTCCCGGTGCTCCCGGGCCGGCCGCCGAGACGGTACCGGGGGCCGGGCGTACGTTCGCCGGGGCGACCGCCGCATCACTGCGGCTGTCCGAGGCCTACCAGGACACCCTCTGCAACAACCGCCGCTTCGCCGAACGGGACGAGAAGGAGCGGGCCGAGTCGTACCCCATCTGGGTCACGAAGTCCGACGGCCCCTACGTGTGGGACGTGGACGGCAACCGGCTCGTCGACATCGCCATGGGCTACGGTGCCCACCTCTTCGGCCACAACCCCGCCTTCGTCACGGAGGCCCTCCGCGACCAGTTGGACCAGGGCATCCACGTGGGCAACGAGATCGCCGCCACGGGTGAACTCGCCCGGAAGATCCAGGCGCTGACCGGTGCCGAGCGGGTCAACTTCTGTGTGACCGGCACCGAGGCCGTCTTCACCACGATGCGTCTGGCCCGCGCCCACACCGGCCGGCCGAAGATCGTCCTGCTGCGCAACAGCTACCACGGCCATTCCGACGCCACCCTCTACGGGCCGAAGCCCGGCGGGCGGGCCCTGCGGGCCGCGACACCGAACGCCCCCGGCGTGCCGGCCTCCGGAGCGCAGGACGTCCTCATCGGCTCGGTGGACGACCCGGAGCTGCCGCAGTTCCTCCTCGACCACGGCGACGAGATCGCGGCCGTGGTCATGGAGCCCATGCAGAACCAGTACCCGGACCGGGACCTGCGGGAGTTCACCGTCGAGATGCGCCGGGTGACGCGCTCGATCGGTGCGCTGCTGGTCCTCGACGAGGTGCTCACCGGCTTCCGGTTCGCGCCCGGTGGCTTCCAGGAGCTCCACGGCGTCGAGGCCGACCTGGTCGCCTACGGCAAGACCGTGGGTGCGGGTCTGCCCATCTCCGTGGTGGCCGGACGCGCCGCGATCATGGACCTCGTCGACGGCGGCCCGTGGACCCGGGACCTGCGGGTGTCCTCGGACCGGCTCACCTACACCGCCGGTACCTACGTCAAGCACCCGCTCTCGGTGGCGGCCGCGAACGCCGTGATGAGCGAACTCATCGAACGGGGACCTGATTTCCTCGCCCGGCTGAACGAGCGCGGCGACCTGTTGCGCGGCCGGATCGACACGGTGCTGCGGGACGCGGACGCCGGGGTGCGGGTGATCGGCCGGGGCTCGGCGTTCCGGTTCGTCCGCGCCAACAGCACCAGCTTCGCCTTCATCGGGAGCGACTTCCACCAGTTCCGGCGGAACCTGATCGCCGAGGGCGTCTACATCACGGAGACAGGGCTCAGCTACGTCTCCGACGCGCACACCGACGACGTACTCGACGAGATCGTCGGCGCCGTGACCCGCGCGGTACGCGCCCCCCAGGATTCCGCCGGGACCGGCGAGGAGACGGCCTCTCAGCGGCCCCTCGCCGTCAGCCTGTCGTTCTTCGGCATGCAGGACGCCGCGCACGGCGGCGACTTCTACGACCGTGTGGTGCGGCTCGCCGAGACCGCCGAGGAGGGTGGACTCGACGCCGTCTGGTTCCCCGAGCGGCACTTCGACCGCTTCGCCGGCTTCTCCCCGAACCCGGCCGTCCTCGCCGCCCTGGTGGCGTCCCGGACCTCACGGATCGGCCTGCGGGCCGGCAGCGCGGTGCTCCCGCTGCACTCGCCGGTCACCGTCGCCGAGGACTGGGCGATGCTCGACGTCGCCAGTGCGGGACGCGTCGGCGTCGCCGTGGCCTCCGGCTGGATGCGGCGCGACTTCGTCCTGTCCGACGGGCCCTACGAGGAGCGGCGCGAGCTCTTCGAGCGTCGGATCGACGAGGTGAGCAGGCTCTGGGCCGGGGAGAAGGTCCTGCTGGAGAGCCCGGCAGGCACCGCCGCCGAGGTCGAGCTCTTCCCCAAGCCCGTCCAGGCCCGGCTGCCGCTGTGGCAGGCGGTGCTGGGCGACGAGCGGTCGTTCCGGCAGGCCGGGCGCACCGGGCGCAACATCCTCACCAACCTGATCCAGCAGGATCTGGACGAGCTGAGGGCCAAGCTGGGCGCCTACCGGGACGGCCGCCGGGAGGCCGGGCTCGACCCCGAGGGCGGCGAGGTCACCGTGCTGGTGCACACCGCGTTCACGCCGGACGAGGCGGCCCGTGAGAGTGCGCGCCGCGACCTCGAGAACTACATGCTCCAGACCTTCCGCAGCACCCACCCCGACCCCGCTTCGCTCGACACTGTCGACTGGACGCCGCGCACTCGGGCCGCCGCCCGGCGCCTCCTCGACGGGCTGAGCCTCGTCGGCACCGCCGACGAGTGGCGGCGGCAGTGCCGGGCACTGCACGACGCGGGCGCCACCGAGATCTCCTGCCTGGTCGACTTCGTCGGCGAACCCGGCCGGTGGGAGGAGACGGTCGAGGCCCTGGTGGGCCTGCGCGCGGAAGTCAACGGGACGGGACCGGGCACGCCCGTCGCGGCCGTCGAGCGACCGACGGCGGCCTCGGCCTCTGCCGCGCCGTCCGTCGCCGGGGAGGCCGTCCCCGAGGAAGCCGTCGTCGGGGAGGCCGTCGCCCTCACGCGCGGTGCCGTGGAGATATGGGCGGCGTCCAGGACCAGCCCCGAGGCCATGGCCGCCTACACCATTCAGCGGCTCTTCGAGATCCGTGGGGAGGTGGACCCCGGCCGGCTGCGGGACGCCTTCCACGAGGTCCTGCGCCGTGATCCCGCCCTGCGGCTCACCGTGCGGCCCACCGGTGACGGGGGCGTCGTCCCCGAGTTCTCCCGGGTGCACCGGGAGGCGTTCGTCCTCTACGAGGGGACGGCCGCCGACCAGGAGACCTTCTGCGACCGCGTCGCGGGCGACCTGGCCCGGGACCCGCTCGACCCGGAACGGGGATGCGCCGTCGTGCTGCGCTGCCAGCGTGCCGCCGGGGGGATGCTGCTGCACCTGGCCGCCTCCCACGCGATCATCGACGGCACCCAGTTCTCCGAGATCCTGGAGCAGGCCGGACGGATCTACACGGCCGGAACCGGTACGGCCGGGACCGGTACGGGCGGGCCGCCGCCCCGTCGCCCGGTGGACACCTCCGGCGCCGACGCCGACCGCGCCTACTGGCGGGAGGCCGTCGCCGGGATCCCGCGTGAGACCCTCGAACACGCCCGCAGCCGACCGGTGTTCGACCGGAGCTGGCGAGGCCGCCGTTACAGCCGCCGCCTGCCCGCCGACTGGCTCGGCACCGTGAAGGCCCAGGGCCGCGAGCACCGTGTCACCCCCTTCGTCGAGTCGTTCGCCACCACCATCGGCAGCCTCGACGCCTTCGCGGGACGGCCCCTGCTGTATTCGTTCCCCGCGCTGCGCCCCCGCACCGAGGAGTACGGCAGCAACGCCAACCTGCTGCCCCTGTGGGCCGACCCCGCCGCCGGCGACCTCCGCGGGCACTGCCGGACGGCCGTCCTGGACGGCTTGCGCCACGGATCGCTCACCTTCACCCAGATCTTCGGGACCGGTACCGCGGGTGACCCCGGGCGGCGGATCACCCCCGACGTCACCTTCGCCTGGGACTACTTCGACTCGATGAGTCTGGGCGAGGCCGCCATCCGTGAACTCCCCATGCGCACCGAGGTGGTCCGGTTCCCGCTCGCCGTCACCTTCACCGTCGAGCCGGGTGACACGGTGACCCTCTCACTGGACATCGGCGCCGCCATGGAGGACGCGGCGGCGGAGAAGTGCTTCGAGGCGCTCTACGCCTCCCTGACCGAGCGGTACGGGGACCGGCCCGCCGTGGCGTCCGCACCCGTGGGCCCTTCGTCGGAAGCGGCGGCCGAGGCCCTCGCCCGCGCCGCGGCCGGGGCGGTCCGCGGCACCGGCGCCGACTGGGTGCGCACCCTGCGTCTCGACGGCCAGGAGCAGCTGGCGGGACTGGCGGTCAGCAAGGCCAGGGCCACCGCCGCCGCCGTCCTGGAACGCTGCGACCTCGCCCGGATCACCGGTGTGCGGTTGTCCGTGGACACCGAACAGGACCTTCTCGGCGCCGCCCTGGTGTGCTCGATGCTCGGCCTGGCCGACCGGGTCGGTGAAGGCGCGTCGGACGGCGCGTGGCTGGAGATCCAGGCCGTGTCGACGGGTGCCGGGTCCACCGACGGCCACGTGGTGGTGGGCCTGTCGGCCTGGACCTACGTGGAGTCGGACGCCCCGCTGCCGTGCACGCCCTCCGGGACGGACGCGGTGGCGGGCATGCTCACGGCGCTGGCCGCACGGCACGCCCCGGGACGCGTCACCGCCGTGGGAGGGGCCGCCGCCGTCCTGGCCGAACGGGCCGGAGCCGTCACGGCCGCCGGGGCCGACGCGGAGGCGGCCGGGGCGGAGCCGCCCTCCACGGGGGACGCCGCGCTCCTGGCCGGGGTGCGCGCGGCCTGGGAGAAGGCGCTGGGCCGTACCGGATTCGACGACGCCGACGACTTCTTCGACCTCGGCGGGGACTCCATCGCCGCCATCCGGGTCGTCGCCGAACTGAACAGCCGCTTCGGCAGCACCCTGCCGGTCAACCTGGTCTACCTGCACCCGTCCGTCGGCGAGCTCGCGGCGGCCCTCGTCACCGAGGCGGACGCCATCCCCACAGACGACTCCCGCGCGCCGGCGCGTGGCTAGGAGGGACGATTCGATGTCAGCCATTCGGAAAGCCACACTCGCGGACGTCCGGCGGTTCGCCTTCTGGGAGGACCCCGGCGAGACCTCGGCGCGCGCCCACGGATTCGAGGACGGCGTTCTGCCCGACGACCTCGAGGTCGTCGTCGACGAGGACCTGCGGGTCCACCTCCCCGGCTCGCGGATGCCGCTGGCCGCGGACCGCCGCTCCGACTGGGCGCTGTTCTGCCAGGAGAACTTCGGTCTCCGGTCCAGCTTCTGGCCCGAGTTCGAGCGCCACCCGCTCAACACCGACTTCACCTGGGACCCCATCGGTGAACGGGGCCGTATCTTCACCCAGGCCGAGGCCCGTCAGTACAACGAGCAGGGTTACGTGATCCTGGAGGACGTCTTCGACAAGGGCTTCCTCCAGCGGCTCACCGACGAACTCGACGAGCACGACGCCCGACGGCTGGAGACCCTGCGCCGGACGGGCAACACCGAGGCGGAGAAGAAGATGAGCTTCGGCGCCCAGCCCTCGCGGCGCCTGCGCGCGGTGCAACAGCTCTCCGTGCTGCCGCTGTTCCAGCACCTGGGCCACGACATCATCGGCCCCGACGTGCGGCTCTACTGGGACCAGTCGGTGTACAAGCCCGCCCGGTGCTCGGACCCGTTCCCCTGGCACCAGGACACCGGCTACACCTTCGTCGACTACGAGCAGCTCTTCACGGTGTGGATCGCCCTCACCGACGTGGACGCCGAGTCCGGATGCCTGCGGGTGCTGCCCGGCGGCCACCGGGTCGGCACGTTGCGCCACCACCGGAGCGAGTTCGGCAACTACATCTTCGGTGAGGACCCCCGGGGCATGATCCCGGTGCCGATGCGTGCGGGATCGATGGCCGTCTTCACCGCCACCCTCCCGCACATGACCGGCGGGAACGAGCGCGGCTGGGCCCGCAAGGCGATCATGCTGGAGTACGCGCCGGACGGTATGCAGCGGATCGCGCTCGACCCGTGGGGCAAGCAGATCAAGACCCCCGCGAACTACATGGAGAGCCACTACCTCGTGCTGAAGGACGGCGTTCCCACCGCCCCGAGCCTGTAGCCGCCCCTCGATGTCTCCGGACGTGAGGGGTCCGGGCAGGTGAAGGTCTCCGGGCGCGACAGGTCGCCGTACACGGGAAGTCTCTGGACACGGAATGAGCATGCGACACGACGAAACCCCGGCCCCAGGTCCGCTGACCGAGGCCCTCGACGAGGACATCCGGGTGCGCCGGTTCACGCGTGGCGCACCCGGGGCCGACGGCGCGTACGTCCTCGACGTCGAGCTCGAACGGGACGAACCGGCGGCCGGGTTGCGCACGCGCCTCGCCCGCCTGGTGCCGGGCGTCGAGGTGACCGAACTCCCGGCGGCGGGCCTCGCACCGGGGCAGGGGCCCGCCACGGCACGGGAGCGCCGGGAGCACACCCAGCCCCGCGTCCGCAGGCAGACCGGGATCATCGCGCTCGTCGGACCCCCGTCCGAGGTGGCCGACGGGCCCCGGGAACGTCTGGTGACCCTCGGCCACACGCTCACCAGGGCGGCCATGGGCGACCGGGGCATCACCGTGGTCGACACCGACGGAACCGGCACACGGCTGTCCTGGGCGGAGTTGAGGGACCTGTCGCTGGTCTTCGGAGCCCGGTTGCGGGCAGCGGCGGGCGGGCGGCCCGCGCGGGTCCTGCTGGCCACCGTGGAGCCCTCGGCGACCCTGCTGGCGTTCTGGTCCTGCGTCATGGCCGACCTGGACCCGGTCCTCGTCCCCGCGGAACTCCTCACCTCCCGTCCGGCGGACATCGAGACCTGGGTGGCCGGGCTCAGGGACGAGTACGGTTTCTCCCTGATCGTCACCCACCGGGACACCGCCGAGTTCGACGGTTCCGTCTGGGAACGGTTCGCCGGCCGGGGCATCCCGGTGGTGACGGCCGACGCCTCGGCCGCGCGTGCCGGGGAAAGCCCCGCCGGCCTGGCGGCCCGCCGCGCCTCCTGGGAGAGGGGCCACCCGCGCTCCGGTGACCCGGAACGCACCGTCTCCTTCATGACCTCCGGCAGCACCGGCCGCCCCAAGGTGATCGCCCAGCGCCACGCGGCCCTGCTCTCCGTCGCCGCCGGATCCAGCTGGATGAACGGCCTGGGCGCCCACGACGTCGGGCTGAACTGGATGCCCCTCTCGCACGTCGGCGGCATCATGATGAACCTGGTGCGGGACGCGTACATCGGCGCCGAGCACGTCACGGTCGCCCCCGGGGTGGTCCTCTCCGACCCCGAGGAGTGGTTCCGTCTGGTCGACGCCCACCGGGTCACGGCGACCTGGTCACCCAACTTCGCCCTCAAACTGCTCTCCCGCACCGCCGCCGCCCTCGGTGGCGGGTCCTCCTACGACCTGTCCTCGCTGCGTTTCTACCTCAACGGCGGCGAGGCCGTATCGGTCGGCGACGTACGGGAGTTCGAGAGCCGGCTGGCTCCGTTCGGCCTCCGGCCCGGCATCGTCGCCCCGGCCTGGGGCATGACCGAGACGTGCTCGGGCGTCACGTACAACACCTGCCTGGACACACGGACCGCCGCGCCCGGCGTCCCCTCGGTGGGCTTCCCGGTGCCGGGGACCGAGATCCGGATCGTGCCGCTGGAGGAACAGTCCGCCCACGGGCCGATGACCGGCCGGGTCGAGGTGCGCGGCCCCTCCGTGCTGGAGCGGTACGCGGTCGGCGCGGGCGCGGCCGACCCCGACGCCGAGGGCTGGTTCCGCACCGGGGACCTCGGGTGGATCGCCGACGACGGGCTCCACATCTCCGGCCGTGACGAGGGCAGGCTGATCATCAACGGCGTCAACTGGAACGCCGCCGACATCGAGACCGCCGTCGAGGGCGCGCCGGGAGTCGCCCCCGGGACGGCTGTGGTGGCCGCGCACCGGTCCCGGACCTCGGGCACCGAGGAACCGGTCGTCTTCTGCGCCGCCGCGGAAGGGGCCCTCCCCGACGGGCTGCCGGCAGCGGTGCGGGCGCACCTGCTCACCGGACTCCGGCTGGGCGTACGGCGCGTGATCGTCGTGGAGCCGTCCGACATCGAGCGGACCGGCATCGGGAAGGTGCGCAAGAAGCAGCTGGTCGAACGGTTCGTCCGGGAGGGCGACGAGGACGCCCGCACGTCGGCCGCCGGACAGGCAGGTCCGGTGCGCGGGTCGCGGGTCGTCTGGCTGGACGGGACCGCCGGCGGTCCCGCCGGTCCGGCGGGCGCCCTTCCCGTCCTGCTCGACCTGGGGACCCCTCCCGGCGTCCCCGGGGACGGACGCGCCGGAGTCGTCCTGCACGGAGCGGGTCTCGGGGCCGGCACCCTCCTCGACGGCCCGGAGGGCCTGCTGGCCGCCTGCGGCCGGTGGACGCCCTGGCTGGACGAGCTGTGTGCGCGACTGCCCAGGGCGGCACCGGTCACCGTCCTGGTCAGGGAGCGGGTGGACGGCGCGAGCCCCGCGGCGACCTCACACCCCCTCGCCGCCTTCATCCGCGCGTACCTCGCGGAACGCGGAATCGCCAACGTCCGCACGCTCTGGGCCGACCCACGGGCCGGCCAGGACGCCGTCCGGGCTGCGGCCGGCCGAGCCGACCTCCGGGACAGGTGCCTGGACGGCCGGGGGGCGGTCTGGACGCGGGCCCTCGTCCCCGTCACGCTGACGCCCGCGCAGGCCGGGCCCGCGCACCACGTCCTGGTCGGCGGGACCGGCCGTCTCGGCACCGCGCTGGCCGCACGGCTCGCCCGGGCCGGGCACCGTGTGACGGTCGCCGGGCGCACCGCCGCCGGCGGCACGGGCATCGCCTGCGACATCGGCACCGAGGAGGGCCGCGACGCCCTGCTGCGCGTCCTGTCCGGGGGTGAGGGCGGTGCCGTGGACGGAACACCGGTGCACCTCGTACACCTCGCGGGTTCCCCCGACATCGGAGACCAGGTGCCGCCCCCGGACGTCGTCCGTCCCAAGACGGACGGCCTCGACCACACGTTCGCGGTGGCGCGCGAGCTGGGCGCCACGGTGACGGTCCTGTCATCCGTCAACGCCCATCTGGGCGGGGCCGGCGTGCCCTACTACGCGGCGGCCTGCGCGGCGGCCGAAGCGCGCGCCGCGGTGTCCGACGTCCGTGCCGGGGTCATCTCCTGCTCCCGCGTCGAGGGCGCGGAACACCTGACCGGGGGCGAGGACGTCGCGACGCTCTCCGGTATCCGTACCGTCGCCCTCCAGGACCTGGCGGACGTCCTGACGGCTTCCGGACGGCCGGATTCGCTGCTCCTCGGAGTGGCGGCCCGGAACCGGTACCTGAACGAGGAGGGCGCCTGCCGCCTGCGGATACGGGTGCCCGGGCCGGCCGCCCCCGCCCCGGAGCCCACCCCCGCCGGGGCCGCGGGCGGCGGGGATCTCGCGGACCGGCTGATGCGCCTGACCCGCGAGCTGCTGCCGGGCCCCCTGGCCGATCCCGACGACAACTGGTTCGACCTGGGGCTGACCTCCGTCGACCTGCCGCTGCTGGCCAAGCGCATCGCGCGCGAGGAGAAACAAGAGGTCACGCTCGTGGACATGATGCGCTACCCCAGCGTCACCGCACTCGCCGGAGCGCTGGAGGACCGCGCTTCGGCGCGCCGTCCGGCCCCGGCGGCGGGCGGTGGCGCGTGATCACCGGCCCGATCGCGGTCATCGGCTACGCCGCCCGGCTCCCGGGCGGTGACAGCCTGGACGACCTGGACCGTTTCCTGGCCGACGGCCGCAGCGCGGTCCGCACGCACAGCCGCGAGGAACTGCTGGAGCAGGGCATCGACCCGGCCGAGCTCGACCACCCCGGCTACGTCCCGCGTTCGGCCGCCACCGGCTGGACCGTCGAGGGCGCCAAGCACATCGACATGCTCTCCGCCCGCGAGCGCCGCGTCACCGACCCGCAGCAACTGCTGTTCCTGGACTGCGCGGTGGCGGCCCTGGAACACGCCGGGATCCCGCCGCGGCAGGTGTCCGGCCAGGACGTGGCGTGCGTCGGCGGCATCGGCATGGGCCTCTACGCGGGCAACGACCTGTCCAGTCACTTCACCCACCACCTCCGGCACGACCGGACGCTCCTCGACGAGGCGGTACCCCCGGAGATCCTCGTCGGCAACGGCAGCGACCACACAGTCGGCCGCGTGGCGTACCGGCTGGGGCTGACCGGCCCCGCCGTCAACGTGCAGACCGCCTGCTCCACGGCGCTGGCCTCCGTCGAATACGCCTGCATGCTGCTGAACGCGGGCCGTGTGCGGCTCGCGCTCGCCGGGGCGGCCTCCCTGTACTTCCCCGCCAAGCGCGGCTACCGGCACGAGCGCGGCGGCATCCTCTCCCAGGACGGGGTCTGCCGCGCCTTCGACGCGTCGGCCGACGGCACGGTCGGCGGCAGTGGCGGTGGCGTGTTCGTCCTCAAGCGGCTCGCCGACGCGCTGAGCGACGGCGACGAGATCCACGGTGTCGTCGAGGGCATCCACCAGGGCAGTGACGGGTCGGCGCGCGCCAGCTACACCGCACCCGCCTTCGACGGACAACTGCGGGTCCTGCGTGGCGCGTTGCGCGCGGCGGGAGCCGAACCGGACTCCGTCTCCTACGTGGAGGCCCATGGCACGGGCACGCCCGTCGGCGACCTGATCGAGCTCAGCGTGCTCAACGAGGTCTTCGCCGGGCGCCCGGCGCCCCTGCCGGTCGGCTCCGTCAAACCCGCTCTCGGCCACCTCGACGCGGCGGCCGGCGTCGCCTCACTGGTGAACGTCCTCCTCGGGCTGCGGCGCGGCTCCATGCCGGGCACCGTGAACTTCACCCGGGTCACGGACGCCCTGGCCAACGGTGTCGCCCGTCCCTCCGCCGGACCGGTGGCGTTGCGTCCCACGGGTCCCGACGGTGTCGTACGGGTCGGCGTCAGCTCGTTCGGCGCCAGCGGCACCAGCGTGCACGCCGTGGTGTCGGACCGTGCCGTCACCGTCCGGCGGCCCGCCGCCCCGTCGCCCTCCCCCGTCGTCCGGGCCGCCCCCTCGCCCCCGGCGCCGGTGCCCGCCCCCGCTCCGGAGAGGCGTCCGGACACCGTCACCGACCCCGGGACGATCCGCCGGCAGGTGCTGGACCTGGTCCTGGACCGCGTCGTCTCGGACCGCCCCGCACCGGAGGAGGGCGGCCGCCTCGGCGCCGTCGAACTCGGTCTGGACTCCGTCGACCTGCTCGCGGTCTCCAAGGTCATCGCCTCCCGCTGGGCGGTGGAGTACGACGTCATCGACATGCTGATGTTCGCCAGCGTCGACGAGATGATCGACGACATCACCGCCCGTGCGACCGGCGAAGGCGGCTCATGACCGAGCTGTACTGCTTCCCGCACAGCGGCGGCCTCGCGCACCAGCTGCGTCCCCTGGCCGGCGCACTGGCTCCCCTGACGTATCGCGGGGTGGACTACCCGCGGGCCGAGGCCTGGGGAAGCCCTCCCGGCAGCGTGCGCGAGTTCGTCGCCGGGCGGCTCCGTGATCAGGAGGCCGCGGATACCGGTGAAGCCCCCCTCCTGTACGGGCACAGCCTCGGCGGACTGGTCGCGTTCGAGACGGCCCTGCAACTGGAGCGGCGCGGCACCCCGGCGGCCGGAGTCGTGATCGCCGCCGGGGTGCCGGGCGACGGCGTCCCCCGGCCCGCCCGGGTCGACGCCCGCACCTGTACCGACGACGAACTCTTCACCTGGTCCTTCGGCACCGTCCGGGACCGGCGGCCCACCCCCGCCGACCGGGAGGTGTTCGCCGCGTTCGCGCCCCGGCTCCGCCGCGACCTGCGCCTGTACGGCTCCTACCGTCCGGACGGCCGACTGGCCCGGACCCCCGCCCTGTTGCTCCTGGGCACCGACGACACCGTCTGTCCGCCGGGGGCGTGGGACCGCTGGGCGCCCTACCTCACCCGTCCGGTCCGCGCCGAGGTCGACGGAGGCCACATGTTCCACCTGGACGACCCGGCGGCGACGGCGGCCGCCGTACGGAACTGGAGGGCGGTGTGAGCGGCACACCCCGGACCTGGGCGGACAGGCTGCGGCTGACGCCCCTCGCCGTCGGGTTCCGCCCGCTGCCCGCCTGGACCCTCTGCACGGGCGCGGTCCTGCTGGTGGCCGCCGCGGCCCCGGCGGCGTCCGCGTGGTGCACCGGTCTGCTGGTCGGGTCCGCGCTGCCGGACGCGACGGGCACCGGTGCGGTCGCGCACGTGGTGGCCGCCCTGGTCGCGGTCTTCCTGGTGGGCCAGCTCGCGACGCTGTCGGTCGCCGCCGTCTCCGACCTGTACGGCGGGGCACTGGAACGGGTGCTCGAGGCCGCCGTCATCGAGGCGGCCGTGACCGCGCCCGAGGGCGCCGACGCCCCCGTACGGGCCGTGGTCGACACGCTGCGCGACACCGTGCCGGTCCGCCAGCTGGTGGTGGCGACCTGCCAGCACCTGCTGACCCGGGCGCAGGCGGTGGCCGCCGGGTGCCTGCTGGTCGTCCTCGCCCCTCTGCCCGGCCTGCTGGTGGTGGCGAGCTTCCTGCTCTGCGCGCTGCTGCTCGAATCCGACTACGACCGGGAGCAGGGCAAGGCGTACTCGGTTGCGGACTCCACCCGCCGCCCCCGCTACCTGCTCTCCCTCGCCTTCGCCCCCGCCGCCGCCCGTGAGATCAAGGTCTTCGGAGCGGCCGACTGGGCCGTGGAGCGCTACCACGAGGCGGCCACCGCCGACGGTGACGGGCCCACCCGCACCTCCTGGCCGGTCCGGGGCGCGTACGCGGCCGTGCTCCTGTCGGCGCTGGTCCTGCTCACCGTCCTCACCCGGCAGCCGGCGGGCGGCCCGCCGGACGCCGGGCGGCTCGCCGTCTGCGTCTCCGCCCTCACCGCGCTGACCGGCGTCTTCGCGGTGACCATGAACGTCGTCCACTCGGGACGCGCCGTCCTCCTGTTCGCCCACGTCAGGGCCTCCGGGGTACTGCGCCCGCGCCCGGACCGCGCCACGGACCGCGACCGCGCACGGCCGGTGCCGGGCGAGGGCAGCGTCGTCCGCTTCGAGCAGGTGTCGTTCCGTTACCCGGGCGGCGAACCGGTCTTCGAGGACCTCACCTTCGAGGTGCGTCTCGGGCGGAGCCTGGCGGTCGTCGGCCTCAACGGCGCCGGTAAGTCCACCCTGGTCCGCCTGCTCACCGGCGTGCTCCCGCCGGACCGGGGCACGGTCACCTACGACGGCCTGCCCGTCGGGTCCCCCGAGGGCCTGAGGCGCCCCGCCTTCGCCTTCCTCGGACAGCACTTCGTCCGCTACCCGGCGACCCTCGACCGGAACGTCACCCTCGCCCCGGGCGCGCCGGTCACCGTCCGGGAGGCCGCCCGCGAACTGGTGGCCGGCCTGGTGCCGGCCGCCGCTCCCCCGCCCCTGCTGGCCAAGGGGGTGCGGGGCGGCGTGGACCTGTCCGGCGGCCAGTGGCAGCGGGTCGCGACCGCGCGGGCGGTGCAGGCCCTCGACCCCGAGCACTGCCGGATCCTGGTGCTCGACGAGCCCACGGCGGCCCTCGACGCCCAGGCCGAGGCGGAGTTCTTCGGCGAGGCAGGGGAGCTGGCCGGGCCGGGGAACACGACGGTGATGGTCTCCCACCGGCTGTCCGGTGTGAAGGACGCCAACGAGATCCTGGTGCTGGACGGCGGCCGGATCCGGGAACGGGGCGACCACGCCTCGTTGATGCGACAGCGGGGACGCTACGCGGACATGTTCACTGCCCAGGCGAGGCGCTATGACGACTGAACCTTCCGAGCCGGCCGGGCCTTCCGCCGAGGCCGGCCCGTCCGTGGGGCCCCGCCCCTCCGGGAGGGGGCCCACCGCTCCCGTGCGGCCCTTCTCCTTCTTCCTCGGCCTGTCCTTCCGCGCCGACCGGCGCGGCGCCTGGACCACGCTGCTGCTCTTCACCTTCCGCCCGCTGGCCACCGTGGTGTTCGCGCTGGGGCTCGCAGGCATGCTCGCGGCACTGATCGACCGCGACACCGCGACCGCTGTCACCCTGGCCTGCGGAGCCTGCGCGGCGCTCGTCGTCCAGCTGGCGCTGTCCAGGACGGCGCTCGCCGTCTCGGCCCGCATGGTCGACCGGACCGGCCGGCTGGTCGACGAGGAGGTCCAGCGACTCCTGCACGGAACCCGGACGGTGGAGCACTTCCACGATCCCGGACTGCTCGACCGGCTGGAAGTGATCCGCGCCGAGAGGCCCCGGCTGACGGAGGGCGCCGACGTCACCGGCCTCATCGCGGGAACCCTGCTGAGGCTCGGCAGCACCCTGGTGGTCGCCGCGCTCGCCACCGGCTGGCTGCTGCTGGTCCCCGCCGCGTCGGTCCTCTCCTACGCCTGCACCCTGCGCGCCGAGCGGGCCCGGCAACGCGGCAGGGAGGCCGCCGCCGAGGCGGACCGGCTGCGTGCCGGGTACTTCGCGCTCGGCACCGACCCGGACCACCGCGACGAACTGCGGCTCACCGGAGGCCTCGCCTTCGCGCTCGCCCGGCACCGGGACCACGCCCGTGACGCCGAGCGGGCCCGCGCGCGCGGCGCCCGTACCGCTTTCGCCTGGTCGGCCCTGGGCGTACTGGTCATGACCGGGGCCTACGGCACCGGCATCGCCTTCCTGACCCGCTCCCTGCGCGACGGTTCCGCCTCGGTGGTCACCGGTCTGGCCGCTCTGCTGCTGCTGTCCGGCGTGACGGTGCTGACGGGAGCGCTGATCCGGTACGTGTCCTCCCTCTCCGACTCGCTGCGGGTCACCCGGATCCTGCTGGGCGTACGGACCGTCCTGGAGGAGCGCGCCGCCCCCGTGGCCCGCCCGGCGGCGGAGCACGGGGGCATCCGCATGCGCGGTGTGACCTTCCGGTATCCCGGCGGCAGCACACCGGCGCTCTCCTCGGTCGACCTCGATCTCCGGCCGGGCCGGGTCTACGCGCTGGTGGGTGCGAACGGCTGCGGGAAGAGCACCCTGGTCCAGGTCATGGCCGGGCTCCTTCCGCCGACCGAGGGCACCGTGACGGGCGGCCCGGGCATCGACCCCCGGCACGGCGGCGGCACCACGGTCGTCTCCCAGGACTACGCGCGCTTCGAGTTCGCGCTGGCCGACAGCATCGCTCTCGGCAACGACCGGGCCACCGACGAGGACCGCGCCCGCGCCCACCGGGACTCCGGCCTCGATGAACTCCTCGCCGGGGGACGGCTGTCGGAGAGCACCCGGCTGGGCCCGTCCTTCCCGGACGGCACCGGGCTGTCCGGCGGGCAGTGGCAGCGGATCGCGGTCTGCCGCGGCCTGCTCCCCGGCGGCGCCACGCTGCTGATGTTCGACGAGCCCACCTCGGCCGTCGACCCGCTCGCGGAGGACCAGTTGCTCTCCCGCCTCGCCTCCTGGTCACGGCGCTCGGCCCGCGCGCACGACGGCGTCGCGGTCGTGGTCACCCACCGGCTGTCGCTGGTGAAGGAGGTGGACGAGGTGATCCTGATGGACCGGGGCCGCGTGGCCGCCGTCGCCCCGCACGACGAACTGCTCCGGAACCCGCTGTACGGGGCGCTGTACGGAGCCCAGCAGCGGGCCTACGCGTCCGCCCCGGCCGGAGCCGGGGCGGACGCCGTCCGAGCCGCACCCCCTGTCCAGGCCGGCACCCGTGTGCGGGCCACCCAGGAGAACGAGGAACACCGATGATCGGATCGTTGATGCACAGCTCGCTCCTGCGGCGCGGCGGCGCGACCGCCGTGGTGGGCGCGGACGGCACCGGACTGGACGCGGCCCGCCTGCACGACGCGGCGGTCCGTCTGGCCTCGGCACTGCTGGCCGAGGGCGCGGGGCCCGGAGAGGCCGTGGCGATCGCGCTGCCGCAGAGCGTCGAGCAGGCCGTCGCACTGGTCGCCGTCGCCTACACGGGTGCCGACTTCGTCCTCGTCGACCTCGATGTCCCGGCCGCACGCAGTGCCCGGTTCCTGGACGCCGTACGGCCCCGGTGCGTCGTGGTCGACCCCGCCCGGCCTGGCCCCGGGGGCGAGCCACTCGCCCCCGCCACGGCGGCGGTCGTCCCGGTCCGGCCCGAGCGGCCCACCGACGGACCCCGTGTCGAGCCCTCGTTCACCCCGAGCGGCTACTACATCCAGACGAGTGGCACCACCGGCGAGCCGAAGGTCCTGCGCATCGACGGCGCGGCCCTGGAGAACCGCCTGCGATGGGGGCAGAGCGTCTACCCGCTCGCCCCTGACGACGTGGTGCTCTCGACCTCCCGCCCCAGTTTCGACTTCTACGTGTGGGAGTCCGCCGCCGCCCTGTGCTTCGGAGCCAGGCTCGTGCTGACCACCGCCTTCGAGGCCGCGAGCGCCGACGCGCTGTTCGGCCGGTGCAAGGACGAGGGCGCGACGACGGTCCACTTCTTCCCGCGCATGCTGGACGAGTTCAGCGGCCTGGCCGCGCTGTCCTCGGGTCTGCCCGCCCTCCGCCGGGTGTTCTCCGGCGGTGCGCCGCTGCCCGGCACGACCCTGGCGAAGGCCCGGGCGGCCCTGCCCGGCGTGGTGCTGTTCAACCAGTACGGTCCGGCGGAGTGCTGCATCGACGTCGCCTGGCTGGAGTGCGGCCCCGGCCACGAGCGGCACACGACGGTGCCCGTCGGCCGAGCCGTGGACGACACCAGCCTGACCGTGGTCGACGGGGCGCTGCGACCGGTGCCGTCCGGCACCGTCGGGGAGATCCTGGTCGGCGGGATCGCGGCCCGCACCACACGGGTGGTCTCCGGTGGGACGGCCGACGCGTTCGTCCCGTTCGACGCGGCCGACGACGCGGCGGGGCGACCGGGCCCGGGGCGCCGCACCGCTTACCGCACCGGCGATTTCGGCTACCTGGACGCGGACGGTCTGCTGCACTACGTGGGCCGCACCGACTCCCAGTTCAAGATCCACGGCGCTCGTGTCGACCTGACCGAGGTGGCTGCGGCGGTGCGCGGCCTCGACGGGGTGACCGACTGCCACGTCTACCCGGCGCGGGGCCGCGACCAGGAGGCCGCACTCGGCGTGGTGGTCGAGTCCGCCACCCTCACCCGGAGCGCCTGCCGGAGCCGGCTCGCACGAGTGCTTCCGCTCCACATGGTGCCGACCGCTGTCGACGTCGTGGCGAGCCTGCCGCGCACCTCGAAGCTGGAGGTCGACGTGGCCCGGCTGACCGGCCTGTGCGGGCTGCGGGTGCTGCGCCGTCACGTCGGGGCCGCCCCGGCGTCCGTCCCCGCCGCCCGGACGGCCGGCGGATGGGCGCGTGTACGGCCCGCCTCCCTCCCCGAGGAACGCCTCATCGGCATACGGCGCACCCCGGGACGCCCGCGCCACCTCACGGTGGCCAACCACCTGGTGATCAGAGGCGGTCTGGACGAAGCCCGCCTCACGGAAGCCCTGCGCCGGCTCGTGGCCAGGCACGCCATGCTGCGCACGACCTACGCCGAACTCGACGGCCGGGTGGCTGCGGTGGTCCACGAGCAGCCCGCGCCCGACGTGGTGGAGGTGCGCGAGCTGGTGGACGCGGCCGAGGACGCGACGGCGTCGGCCCATGTCCAGCACGCCCTCGCCCGTGAGGCGGACCTGTTCTCCGCCCCGGACCGCCAGAGCATGATGCGGGCGGTGCTCCACCGCCGCGGGGACGACCTCTTCTCACTCCTCCTGGTCTTCGACCACATCGCGATAGACGAGCGTTCCAAGGCGATGCTCCAGGAGGAGCTGGCCCTCCTCTACCGCGGCGACGGGGAGAAGCTGGGCCCCGCCACCCCCTACGACCCGGCCCGCGTCCGCAGCGACTTCCCCCCGGCCCGTGAGATCCCCGCCCTGGTGGCGGCCCTGGACCCGCTGCCGCCACGCGTCCTGCCCAGCCCCGACCCGGTCGCCGACCCCGACGCCTTCCGGGCCGGGTCGCACGAGTTCGCCCTCCTCGCCGGCCGGCGCCCGGAGCTGGACGGCCTGGTCCGCCGCCTGCGCTGCACCCGGTTCGAACTGCTCCTGGCCACCTTCTTCCTCGCCATGAAGACGTACACCGGGCAGGACGACATCCTCGTCGTCGTGCCCACCGACACCCGCAACACGGTCGAGGACTTCGAGACGGTCGGCTTCTTCCAGAACCTGATACCGGTGCGCTCCCGCACCGCCGCCACCGCGAGCCCGCAGACACTGGTCGACGACTGCAAGCGTGCCGTCCGGGCCGCCCTCGCCCACCGCGACTACCCCGTGGCCCGCCTGGCCGAGGAGTTCCGCGATCCGTCGGTCACCGTCCCCCGCCGCAACCCGGTCTGGCAGATCGCCTTCATCCACACGGCGGACGCGGTGGACACCAACTGGGCCCTCGACGGCCTCTCCGTCACGGACGCGCCACTCGAACTCCGGGAAGTGGGGCTGGAGTTGAACGTGGAGGTATCCGACACCCCGGCCGGTCTCGCCGCCGCGCTCCGCTACGCCGTGGGCGCGCTCTCCCCGTCGGACGCCACACGCCTCGCGGAGCTGTGGGACGAGGCGCTGACCGGAGTGCTGGAGGGGGCACGGGCCGCGGAGTCCGCGACGGCCTGACCTTCCGCCGGGCCCCGGGGCCGTGATCGCGGCCGGCCCCGGACCGCCGGCCCCGGGCGCCGGCGTCGCGTCACCGACGCGCACGGGCAGCGGATCACCCGGCACCCGTGTGAGCGAGACCGCCACAATCGCCCCAGCCACGGGAACCGACCTCCTACGATGGCGGATGCGCCGTGCCGACACCGCGGCGGAGGTGGCGCGTACGCCGCTCCGCCTCCGGTCCCACGAGTCGGCCCCGCCGCAGGGCAGGGGGCGCAGAGGGTTCCGAGCGATACAGGGGGCAGGGTATGGGGTCCGACCTTTCCGAGCGGGCAGAGGTCCAGCGGGTCGCGGGTCTGGTGGCGGCGCAGGAGAAGGCCATCGCCTTGTTCGCCGAGGTGGAGGCACGCGGCCTGGTCTCTCCGGGCGTCGGGGAGCGGGTGGCGAGCGACCGGATCAGGGATCTCGCCAACGCGATGTTCGGCACCACGAAACACTGGCACAAGCGCATCGTCCGTTCCGGAGCGAACACCCTGCGCCCCTATCAGGACAACCCCCCGGACCGCGTCATCGGCGACGACGACGTCGCCTTCGTCGACTTCGGTCCGGTCTTCGAGGAGTACGAGGCCGACTTCGGCCGCACCTACGTCTTCGGCGACGACCCGGACAAGCACCGGCTGCTGCGTGACCTGCCGGAGGTCTTCGACGCGGGGCGCGCGGTGTTCGCGGCGGATGCGGACATCACCGGCCGGGACCTGTTCGCCGCTGTCGAAGGGCTGGCGAAGGAGGCCGGCTGGGAGATCGGCTCCTGGCACACCGGCCATCTCGTCGGTGAGTTCCCGCACGAACTGAACGACGGCGCGCGGACGAACTCCTACGTCACCCCGGACAACGCCATGCCCCTGCGCCGGACCGACCGTGAGGGACGGACCTGTCACTGGATCCTGGAGTTGCATTTCGTGGACCGGGAACGCGGGTTCGGCGGCTTCTACGAGCAACTGCTGGACCTCGCCTGAGGCTCGGCGGAGGGCGGGGCCGACCCATGGGTGGTACCGGGTCAGTCCACTTCCAGGCTGCGGAGGAGCAGGCCCGAGGCAGGCTTCGGTCCGAACGAGGTCGTCTTGCGCGGCATCATGACCCCCTCGCGGGCAAGAGTGCGGACGAGTTCCTCGCGCACGGGACGCAGGATGACGGCGGTGGCCCGGTGGAGCTCGGCCTGTCGCACCACTTCCTCCGTGTCGTGCACGTATGCGATGTCCCGTGGGGTGTCCGGGATTCCCCATACGTGGGGCAGGAGCGTCTCGTGCAGGACCGTGGCGTCCAGCGTGCGCCATGTCTCGGGGCGGTCCTGCCGGACCGTCCGGGACAGGAGCGCCGGATCGGGCCTGTCGAGAAGGTGGAAGGCACCGTCGCCGGCGAGGAGGAAGGCGTTTCCGGCGGTCTTCGCCTCCCCGAGCGCGCGGAGGGCGTCGGGCAGAGAGGTCCGGAGGTGCCGCACGCGGAAGAAGGGGCTTGCCCGTGTCAGCGCGGCGGAGACCGGCATGCGGTGGAGGAGGCGGTGGATGGCGCGGACCTGGAGCGGGTGGCGTGCCGTGTCCACCAGGAGCACGAGTCCGCGGTCCCATGGCCCGGGGGCCGCGGCGTGCTCCTGCTGGAGGCGCAGGTAGGTGGCCCAGCGGTGGTGGCCGTCCGCTATGAGGGCCTGGCGGCCCGCCAGGTCGTCGATGACCTCGGCGAGTTCGGCGGGGCCGGTGACCGCCCACAGGCGGTGGCTGAAGCCGTCCTCCGTGGTGGTGGCCAGCAGAGGGCGTGTCGCGACCGTGCGCTCGATGACGGCGGCGGCACCGGCCACGTCCGTGTCGCCTCGGTAGGTGAGGAGCAGGGGTTCGAGGTGGGCGGCCGTGGCACGCATCAGGGCAGCGCGGTCCTCGACGACGTGCGGCATGACTTCTTCGTGAGGCAGCACCACGCCTTCCGCCGGAGCGGAGAGGCCGAGCGCACCGATGACACCTCGCTGGAGGAGGTCCCCGCGGGATTGCTCGTACACGTAGAGCGCCGGCTGCGGGTCGGGGGCGAGGATGCCGGCGGCAAGCCAGTCGCGCAGGGTCGCCGCGGCCAGTTCGTGACGCGCGGCGGCGCTGCGGGCCTGCGGAAGGATGAGCCGCACGATGTTGTTCGGGTCCGCCGACTCCAGGTGCCGCAGACCGTCCGGCCGTGTGACGACGTCGTAGGGCGGTGAGGTCACGGCGGCCAGGTCGCCGACCGCGTCCGGGACGTAGCGGAGGCCGCGCAGCGGGGCCAGCCGCAGGCCCCGCCTTCCGGCCGGTTCACGGGGCAGGTCCTCAGCGGTGCGCCGGGTCGTGCCGGAGAGGGATGTCATCCGGCTCACCTCCTGTGTGTCGGCTGGGCGGGACGCGACCCGGAGCAGGCCGGGCGGGCGAGGGACTGTTGCGGCGCCTGGAAGGTGTCGGCCAGGGCCCGGAAGACGAGGGCCGTCGATGTGGCGCCCGGGTCCTGGTGGCCGATGCTTCGCAGCCCGAGATAGGAAGCGCGGCCCTTGGCGGCCTGGAGGGGAACGGTGGCGCGCATGCCCGCCTCGGCCGCGCTCGCGGCGGCCCGGGTGGCGGGGCCGAAGCCGCCGGCGGCGGCGTGGCGGAACGCGGCTACGGCCGGTGCGTAGGCGTCGACCATGGTCTTGTCGCCGGGTGTCGCGGCACCCAGCTCCTGGATGCGGTCGAGACCTGCCTGGAGGGCGGTGGCGAACTCCTCGGGGTTCACCTCGTCGGTGTCTGGTAATGCTGAGCCTGTGGCGAACAGGGCGTTGCCGTAGAGAGGGCCTGCGGCGCCCCCTATCTCCGACATCAGCAGTCGGCCTGTGGAGGAAAGGATGCTGGCGGGCGTGCCGCTGAGGTGCGGCCCCCGCGTGATGACGGTGTGGGCTCGGGCGAAGCCGCGGGTGAGGTTGACGCCGTGGTCCGCGTCCCCGATGGCGGCGTCCAGCTCCGTCAGGTGGTCGCGTTGCCGGCTGATGAGCGTGTTGGCGTTGCCCACCCACTCCCGGGCGAGTGTGACGTTCACTGGCTGTTCTCTCCTCGTGGGCCGTCGAAGCGTGCTGAGCTGGGGTCACTGCGGGCGAGAGACTGTCAAACAAAGATGGCGTAAGTTCGGTACTGATGAACGGTGTTCATCAAAACGCACTCCCCGCATGGCGTCAAGGACGTACTTGGCCCACAGGAGTCCTGCCAGAACTGATTAACCATTTCCTATTGCTGAACAGCGTTCGGTTGATCTACGCTGCGGAAGCCAGGTCGCCGGCGCCACATTCTTCATGGGCCACATGCCACAGGCACAGGCCCTCTCCCGCCGACCGACCGCGTCTCGGCCACTGCACCGGGTCAGCTCCCGCACGGCGGGCCGCTACCGCCCCGCACCTGGGCCCGAAGCGACGATCGCCTCCGCCGCAGTCCCGTTCCAGCACAAGGAGAGCCCTTCCATGACCAGTCGGCGCCGTGAGGCCAGGTCGTCCGCGTCGCCCCGGAGGAACGTCCCGGCCCGCCGGGCGGTCCCCTCCGGCCTCCCGGGCCGGGCTCGCCGTCCGTGCGCGCCACCGTTTCCCGGTCGTCCGCCGTGACCTTGGCCAGAAAGCGCCACCCCGCCCGAACGTCAGCAGATCCCCTACAGCCAACCGGCCGTCTCTCCGAAACCAGAAAGAGAAGACTCATGTCGCGCAGACAGTCCACCCGGCGACGATGGATCGAAGGCTGGAACCCCGAGGACGAGGTCTTCTGGAACCGTTCCGGCAAGCGCGTCGCCCGCCGCAACCTGTGGCTGTCCGTTCTGTCCGAGCACATCGGCTTCTCGGTGTGGAGCATGTGGTCGGTCCTGGTGCTGTTCATGTCCCCGGACATCGGACTCGGCTTCGCACCCGGTGAGAAGTTCCTCCTGGTGATCACCCCCACCCTCGTCGGCGCCCTGTTACGGCTGCCCTACAGCTACGCCGTGACCCGCTTCGGCGGACGCACCTGGACCGTGTTCGCCTCGCTGCTCCTCCTCGTGCCGACGGCGTCCGCCGTCCACTTCGTGCAGCAACCCGGTACGCCCCTGTGGGTGTTCGTGGTCATCGCCGCCACGGCAGGAGTGGGGGGCGGCAACTTCGCCTCCTCCATGACCAACATCACCACCTTCTTCCCGCAGCGGCACCAGGGCTGGGCACTGGGACTCAACGCCGGGGGCGGCAACCTGGGCGTCGCGGTCATCCAGCTGCTGGGGCTGCTGGTGATCGCCACCGCCGGCGACACACACCCCTCGTACGTCGCCGCCGCCTACCTCCCACTGATCGCGTTGGTATCCCTGCTCGCGGCCCTGCGCATGGACAACGTCGACGCGGTACGCGCCACACCGGGCACTCAGCGCGAGGCCGTCCGTCATCGCGGCACCTGGTGGATCTCGCTGCTCTACGTCGGCACGTTCGGGTCGTTCATCGGCTACGGCTTCGCCTTCGGCCTGGTGCTGCAGAGCCAGTTCGGCTCCACGCCGCTCGAGGCGGCGTCCTTCACCTTCCTCGGACCACTGCTGGGTTCGGTGGCCCGGCCCCTGGGAGGCCGGATGGCCGACCGGTGGGGCGGCGCCCGGATCACCCTGCTGACGTTCATGGGCATGGCCGCGGGGACGGTTCTCCTGGTCATCGCCTCGCACACCAGGACGTTCTCCCTCTTCGTCACGGGCTTCACCGCCCTGTTCGTGCTCAGCGGCGTCGGCAGCGGGTCCACGTTCAAGCTGATCCCGGCTCTCTTCGGCAGGAACGCGGAAGAGGCGGTCGCGGCGGGCCGCGACGCACGGGCCGAGTTCGAACGCTCCAGGAGGCTGAGCGGCGCTGTGCTCGGCATCGCCGGGGCCGTGGGGGCGCTGGGCGGAGTCGCGATCAACCTGGTCTTCCGCGCCTCGTACAGCGGCCCGGACGGCAGCGGCACTCCCGCCTTCGTCGCGTTCCTCGCCTACTACGCCCTGTGCATGGCCGTCGTCCGCACCGTGTTCCTGCGCGGCGGGCGCCAGGAACCGCAGGAGCTGGACGCCCTCCCGAAGCAACCGTCAGGCGTCCGCTGAACCCCCGCACAACGATCGGTTCCACCACATGAAAGGAAGTGAACTGCACGCATGCCTGTGATCTCAGCAGCTCACGATCTGCTGGACAGTGACGTGTACCTCGACCTGCGAACCAGTCTCGGCATCCCTCTCGTCCTCAAGTGCGAGGGCTTCAACTTCGCGGGTTCGATCAAGATGCAGCCGGCCGCCTGGATGGTCGAGGCCGCACAGCACGACGGCACGCTGGGGCCGGACTCCACGCTCATCGAGTCCTCCTCCGGGAACCTCGGCGTGGCCCTGTCGGTGATAGCCGCGTCCAAGGCACTGAAGTTCGTCTGTGTGACCGACGTCAACTGCAACCCGGCGACCGTCGCTCTGATGCGGGCCCTGGGAACCGAGGTCGTGGTCCTCGACGAACCCGACGCCTCGGGCGGGTTCCTGGCAGCGCGACGCTCCTACGTGCGGCAGCGGTGCGCCGAGAACCCTGGCTACCTGTGGCTCAACCAGTACGAGAACCCGGCCAACTGGATCTCCCACTACGAGACGACCGCCGCGCTGATCGCCAAGGACTTCCCCGATCTCGACACCCTGTTCGTCGGTGCCGGCACCGGCGGCACGCTCATGGGCTGCGCGCGGTACTTCCGCCTCCACCGGCCCCACGTGCGCGTCATCGCCGTCGACAGCGTCGGCTCCGTCAGCTTCGCCGGGACCCCGGGACCACGCCACATCCCGGGGCTGGGGGCCGGCGCACCCATGCCGCTGATCGATCCGTCACTCACCGCCGGCCTGGTCGACGAGGTGATGCGGGTCCACGAGATCGACACGATCCACACCTGCAGGCAGCTGGCGGCCCGGGGAATCCTGCTCGGCGGCTCCTCGGGGACCGTGGTCTCCGCCGCGTCCCAGTGGCTCGCCCAGTACCCCGCCGGCAGTGCCGTCGCGATCGCCCCCGACCTGGGCGAGCGCTACATCAACACCATCTACAACGACGCCTGGGTCAGTGACCACTACGGGCAGGTCGACATCCGCGAACTTCTGGAGAGCATATGAACGA
The DNA here is from genome assembly GCF_044385685.1 of Streptomyces sp. ALB3. Classification (NCBI taxonomy): domain Bacteria; kingdom Bacillati; phylum Actinomycetota; class Actinomycetes; order Kitasatosporales; family Streptomycetaceae; genus Streptomyces; species Streptomyces sp. ALB3. Next base: position 201,299 of record NZ_JBISCE010000039.1, read on the forward strand.
GCAGGTAGGTGTCCCCCGGTTCGGGGTGGTACCGGGCGTGGCCGTGCACCGGGCGCTCGACGGGCGCCGGCCCGAAGTCATCGACCTCGTCGAGAAGGCGTACCGCCTGCACGGTGAGGCGCAGACCGTCAATCCGCCCTCCTACTTCCTGCGCTTCCCCGACCGCCCCTCGGCCCGCATCATCGCGTTGCCGGCATCGGTCGGCGGCGAGCGGCCCGTGGACGGCATCAAGTGGATCTCCAGCTTCCCCTCCAACCTGGAGCGGGGCATACCGCGAGCCTCCGCCGTGCTGATCCTCAACGACCCGGCCACCGGGTACCCCTACGCGTGCCTGGAGAGCTCCATCATCAGTGCGGTGCGCACCGCCGCGTCCGCCGCGGTGGCTGCTCGCGCCCTGCTCGCGGACCGCCCGCGACCGCGCCGGATCGGGTTCCTCGGTACCGGGCTCATCGCCCGCTATCTGCACCAGTACCTGTCCACGCTCGGCTGGGAGCCCGAGGAGCTCGGCGTCCACGACCTGTCCGACCGGTACGCGCGGGACTTCGCCCGGCATCTGCGCGAGTCCGGCGGGGACCGGACGTCAGTGCGTGTGTACGGGAGTTCCGAGGAGCTCATCCGGGCCAGCGACGTGGTGGTCCTCGCGACGACGGCGGCGGAACCGCACGTGAGCGACCCGGCTTGGTTCGACCACCACCCGCTCGTCCTGCACGTCTCGCTGCGCGACCTGAGCACCGACGTCATCCTCGACAGCGTCAACGTGGTCGACGACGTCGAGCACGTGCTCAAGGCGAACACGTCGGTCCACCTGGCCGAGCAGAGCACCGGCGGCCGGGACTTCCTCGCCGGAACCCTCTTCGACGTGCTCACCGGCCGGCTCACCGTCCCGGCCGACCGCACCGTGGTCTTCTCGCCGTTCGGCCTGGGCGTGCTGGACATGGCCGTGGGTGAGCACGTGTTCAGGCGGGCCGAGGAGGCCGGCGAGGTCATGGCCGTCGAGGGCTTCTTCCACGACCTGGCACGCCATGCCGCCCCGCGCACCGAGGCCGGTGCGCGGTGAGCGCGGCACGGGGTCCGGCCGCGCCGGAGCGCGTGTGGGCCCGCCTTCCCCTGGCGGCCGGCGCGGTGGACCGGGCCGGCGGTCTGGCGCTGCGCCGCTCCCGCACCGTGGACACCGGCACGGCTCTCCTCGATCACGTCATCCGGCACGCCGAGAACGACCCGGGACGCACGGCCGTGGTGGACGGCGAGCGCGCCCTCACCTACCGCACTCTGGTCGAGGACGTGGGAGCGGTCCGTGAGCTGCTGCTCGCCCGCGGCATCGAGGCCGGCGACGTGGTGGCAGCGGTCGGCACCCGGAGCCTGGAGACCCCCGTGGTCTTCCTGGCGCTGGAGAGCATCGGCGCCTCGTACCTGCCCGTCGACCCCGCGTGGCCGGCGGTTCGTGTCCGCGACGTCCTCGGCAGGGCCGCGGCGCGGCTGCTGCTCGACTACACCGGGGCCGAGGAGATGGCCAACGCGGCCCGTGCGGCCGCCGCGGCGGAGAACGTCGCGCTCCTGGTGCTGCCCGTCGAGCGCCGTTGCCGCGACCTACCCGGGCGGAGCGGGTCCGACCGCTCGTACGAGACCCGCTACACGATCTTCACGTCGGGCACCACCGGGCGTCCCAAGGGGGCGACCGTCGAGCACCAGGGCATGCTCAACCACCTCTGGGCCAAGGTGCACGACCTGTCCCTGAGTCCTCGGGACGCGGTGGCCTTCACCGCGCCGCTCGTGTTCGACATCTCGATCTGGCAGATGCTGTGCCCGCTCCTGATCGGCGGGCGCACCGTGGTGATCAGGGACTCCGCCCTGCGCCTGCCGCGCTGGCTCATCGGTGCTCTGGACGCCGCCGGGGTGAGTGTCGTCGAACTGGTTCCCACCGTCGTGGGCTGGCTGGTCGACGAGGTGCGGCGAACCGATGGAGGGTCACTCGCGTCGCTGCGCCGGCTTCTGTCCACCGGTGAGGAACTGCACCCCGGACTCGCCGCCCGCGTCCTGGACGCGCTGCCCGGCGTGGCGGTCGTCAACGCGTACGGCCCCACGGAGTGCTCCGACGACATCACCCACCACGTGGTGACCCGGGCCGATCTCGTGCGGGACCGGATTCCCGTGGGCTCACCCGTGGACAACACCTCCCTGTATCTGCTGGTGCGGGAGCAGGACTCCTGGCGCGCGGCCGCACCCGGTGAGACGGGTGAGCTGTTCGTCGGCGGCATCTGCGTGGGCCTCGGCTATCTCAACGACCCGGAGGTCACCGGGCGGGCGTTCTTCCACGACCCGTTCGACCCGCTGTCACCTACCGGCAGGCTCTACCGGACCGGTGACCTCGCCAGATTCGACGACGGTCTCGTCCACTACGCCGGCCGGAGCGACCGCCAGGTCAAGGTCGCCGGGGTGCGTATGGAGCTCGATGAGATCGAAGCCGTACTCAGCCGGCACCCGGGCGTCGAACGGTGTGCGGTGGTCGTCTCGGGAGACGGCGACCGCAGCGAACTCGTCGGCCACTACTCCGTACTCACGCCGGTGTCACCCGAGGAGCTCCAGAAGTCCCTCGACGAGGTCCTGCCCCCTGCGATGGTGCCGCGGCGCTGGCACCGGTGGGACGCCCTACCCCTCACCCAGAACGGGAAGATCGATCACCGGACGCTCAGGGCAGCCGGTGCGACTTCCGGGAAGGAAGCGTCATGACCGCACAGACGGCCGAGGCCACCCCCGCGGGGCCGGAGCGCGCGGAGGCCCCACCCGTGGCGGGCATGAGTCTTCACGAGCGGGTCGCCGCCGTGGCGCTGGCCGCCGAGGAGCACCTGCCCCGCACCGAACGCGAGGCGGCCTTCCCCGATGAGGCACTGGCGCAGATGCGCCGTACGGGACTGCTCGGGCTGCTCGTGCCCCGAGCGGAGGGAGGGCTCGGCGGGGGCGTCGCCGATCTGGTCGACGTCACCCTCGCTCTCGGCCGTACCGACATGTCGATGGCCATGATCTTCGCGATGCACTGCCAGCAGTCGCAGGCGATCGTGGCGCACGCCCGGTCCCCCCTGCGTGAGGAGCTGCTGCCCCTGCTCGCCGCCGGCGATCTGTACCTGGCGTCGGTGACGACCGAGCCGGGGAAGGGCGGTCACCTCTTCAAGTCGTACGCGCGGATGCCGGCCGTCGGCGGGACGCTGGAGATCGACAGGACCGCCCCGATCGTCACCGGCGGCACTCAGGCGGACGGATTCCTGATCACCATGCGCAGTCCGTCCGCCACCGCCGACCATCACGTCTCGCTCGTGTACGCGCACCGCCGTCAGCTGGAGGTGCAGGCGTCGGGCGAGTGGAACCCCATGGGCATGCGTTCGAGCCACAGTCTGCCGTTGAGGCTGACAGGGACGATCCCCGCGCACCAGGTGATCGGTGATCACGGCGGCTTCCACCGGATCGCCCAGTCCGTGTTCGGGCCACTGGCCCATCTGGGCTGGTCCGCGGCGTGGCTGGGTACGGCGGCGGGCGCGCTCTCCAGGGTGGTGCGCATGCTGCGTGACCCCGCCGGCCGTAGCCGGGCGGACCTCGGGTCGGAACTGCTGCTGACCAGGCTGTCGCGGGCCCGGCAGCGGCTCGACACCGTGCACGCCCTCCTGCGCCGCACGCAGCACCTGGTCCAGGAGGAGGAGGACCTGTCCGCGCCCGGCAGCCAGTTGCTGCTGAATTCCCTGAAGATCACGGCCGCCGAGGAATGCCATGCCGCGGTGAACGATCTGATCGATGCCGTCGGCCTGCGTCACGGCTATCTCAAGGACTCACCGACCGGACTGGAAAAGGCGCTGCGGGATCTGCGTTCAGCGGCCCTGAACTACAGTAACGACAGGCTGCACCTGGCCGACGGTCAGCTCTGCCTGCTCGACCCCGAGGTCAATTTCAGCTGACCTCACAATCCTGTTGTGCGAGTATCGCGTCACTGTTAGGGTCGAATTAATCGGCCGGAGTCTCAATCTCCCGCGATTTCGCATGGACGCCGAATTCACCGCGTCACCGCCATTCGGCCCCCTTCACCCGCAATTCCCATTCCACCTGAGGGACAATCATGCCCGAAAAGAGCCAGGAAAAGCCTGCCGAGGACTGGACCACCGCCCTGCGGTACATCTCGGGACGCAAGGCCGCCGAGGAATCACTGGGATTCCTCGCCCACGTCAGTTCCACGATCCGCAGCACCGTCGACCCGGCGGACGTCGTGCCGGCCACGGCCAAGGCGTGCGTGCCGTTCTTCGCCTCCGCCATCTCGCTGGAGGCGCCGGCCGTGCACGGGGAGCCCGTCGTCCAGGCGCCGGACGAGTTCGCCGCAGCCCTCTCCGAGGTGCGCGCGCTGGCGGACTCCGCCGGCCGGCCGCGTCTCGTCGTCAGCGATCACGAGGGCTTCTCCGCAGAGACCGATCCGCGGCTGCTCGAGCAGCTGCGGGAGTGGGGGGTCGGTTCGGCCGTCGCTCTCGCGCTGGAGTTCCGCGGGGTCCCCGGCGGACGCCTCGTGATCGTGCGGGGCCCGGCACACCGCCGCGGCCCGGTGGGGCCGGGCGACCTCGCCCTGGTCTCGGAAGTGGCCGACAGGGTGGCCGCCTTCAACGCCTTCGCGTCCCGGCTGCCCGCCGGCGCGAGCCGGTGAACCGCCACAGCAGGAGGGAGTGGTCATGACGGCCACCTGGAAGGACGTGCGCGAGTGGATCCTCAGCCGCAATCCCGACGTCACCGAGCTCGACGCAGAGACCGACATCATCGACACCCGCATCATCAGCTCCCTGCAGTTCGTGGAGCTGGTCCTGCACGTCGAGGAGCTGCGCGGAGCCATGCTCGAGTCCGCCGAGATCGACCTCGACGCCTTTCGCACCCTGAAAGGCATCGAGGAGAACTTCCTCCGTCCGTAGCGGCAGCGGAAAGAGCGGGTTCGACATGACGCGCACATCATCCGTCGTCGTACAGGGCGACCTGGAGCAAGCCGGTGACGTGGTGGTCTTCCTGCCCCCGGCGGGCAGCATCACTTCTCCGTACCTACCCCTGGGAGGGCGGCTTCCCCCCGGCCTCCTCGCGGTGCACTGCGAGTTACCGGGCCGCGGGAGACTGGCCGACGAGCAGCCGGCCGGCACGGTGCAGCAGGCCGTGGACCGATGGACCGCGGATCTCTCCCCCGACCTGGCGGGGCGACGCCTCCATCTGTTCGGCCACAGCCTGGGCACACTGTTCGCCTACGAAATGGCGGGCCGGTTCGCGGCCGACCCCGTGTGCGAGGTCGCAGGCCTGCTGATATCCGGCGCCCGGGAGCCGGGGTACGCGCCCCGCGCTCTTATCGCCACCGCCTTCTCCGCCGTGCGGGCAGAACGCCGCCTCACGGATGAGGAGGGGGACAAGGAAGGCGTCCATCTGACGGCCGACCTCCGCATGCGGCGGGAATACCGGGGAGCGAGAAGAACCGTCCACGCACCCCTGGCACTACTGTGCGGCAGAGATGACAAATTCGTCCGCGCCGAAGATATGGCCGCATGGAAAGAATTCATCACAGGCCCTTTCCTCGGAACGTTTACATTCGACGGCGGACATGATTACTATCTCGCCGGAAAAGACCTTCTGGCTTCCACGATAAAAGAAATCGTGGATCGCATGAATCCGAGTCCGAAAAGAATCAGGAGTGGGAAATGACCATCACCAAGGTGCCTTCCACCGACCAGCTCATCGACGTCATCGGCAACAGTTCGGTGGCGATCGCGGTGACCGACGGGGCCGGGGCCGTCATCCTGCACAACAAGGCGCTGTCCCTGCTGATGGGCGGGGAGGCGAGCCACCTGGGCGAGCGGGTCAAGGTGGCCGGCGCGACTGACGGCCTGAAGGATCTGCTGGCCGCGCTCAAGAAGGAGAACCGGCTGGACAACGTCGCGGTCGTCTACCGCGGTACGGACGGCCAGGAGCGTCCCGCCCGGGTCAACGCCGTGCGGGTGGAGTCCGGTGGCCAGGTACGCGTCCACTGGGTGAGCCGGCCGGAGCTGGGCGAGCGCCTCCCGGTGTCGAACACGGCCGCGGAGAACGCGGCCGCGTCCGACGCCGCCGCCTGGATCCGCTCGGTCGACGACGCCGAGCACCCGACGCTCGCTCCCACCGCGGACAAGGCCGCGGTCATGCGCGAGTTCTACGAGGTGGCGCCGGTCGCGATCCACCTGATCGGCGTCAACGGCGGGGTGATGCACGCCAACCCGGCCGACGTCGCCCTGGTGGAGTACACCGACACCCCCGACGAGTACGTGGGACAGCACATCCGCAAGATCTACGAGGACCAGGGCCTGGTCGAGGACTTCCTCTCGCGCTGGGACGAGGATTCGCCGATCATCAACTTCCGCGCGAACTTCGTGACGAAGGACGGTGCTCCGCGCCCGGTCCTGATCTTCTCGACGGCGCAGGCCGAGGGCGGCAGCGTCAGCAACACCCGGTGCTTCGTCTTCAACGACCCGGAGCCCCGCCGTGCCCGCGACACCATCAGCGCCTTCGGCTGGCCGGCCTAGCAAGTGGGCGGGTGGGGCGCGAGGACGCCTCGCGCCCCACCCGCCCGTGCCCTCCGCCCCGGCCGGTACGCCGACCGTGGCCGACCACCATTGTGAGGAACTGAGGATGGTCAGGACACACTGCCCCTACTGCGCCCTCCAGTGCGGGACCAGACTCGACGTCTCGTCCCGTGAGGAGGTCTCGGTCCGGGCGGACGAGGACTTCCCGGTCAACGCGGGCCGTCTGTGCGCCAAGGGATGGACAGCCCCTCACCTGCTGTCCGCGCCCGACCGGTTGACCTCCCCCCTGCTGCGCCACGGCTCGCGGGACGCCCACCGACGGGTCACGTGGCAGACCGCCCTGGACGACGTCGCCGGCCGGCTGCGCCGGATCGTCGACGAGTCGGGACCCGATGCGGTAGCCGTCTTCGGGGGCGGCGGGCTGACCAACGAGAAGGCCTACCTGCTGGGCAAGTTCGCCAGGGTCGCGCTGGGCACGTCACGGATCGACTACAACGGCAGGTTCTGCATGTCCTCGGCCGCGGCGGCCGGTGCCGCCGCCTTCGGAGCGGACCGGGGTCTTCCCTTCCCGGTCACTGATCTGGCGGCAGCGGACGTGGTCCTGCTCGCCGGTGCCAACGTGGCCGAGACGATGCCTCCGCTGATGCAGCACCTGGAGCGGGCCGATCTCATCGTGATCGATCCCCGGCACTCCGCCACGGCCGAGCGCGCGGCCCTGCATCTGCGTCCGACGCCGGGCACCGATCTGGCTCTGGCGCTGGGACTCCTCCACGCCGCCGTGACGGACGGTCACCTGGACCGCTCCTACATCGCCCGCCGGACGACCGGTTTCGAGGAGGCGTGGCGCCGGGCCGCCGAGTGGTGGCCGGAGAGGGTCGAGCGCGTCACGGGCGTTCCCGTCGCGGACCAGTACGTCGCCGTGAGGATGCTCGCCGCGGCCGGACGCCGTTATGTGCTCACCGGAAGGGGCGCGGAACAGCACTCCAAGGGCACGGACACGGTAGCGGCCTACATCAACCTGGCGCTGGCCCTGGGCATGCCGGGCCGGCAGGGCTCCGGCTACGGATGCCTCACGGGGCAGGGCAACGGACAGGGTGGCCGGGAACACGGGCAGAAGGCGGATCAGCTGCCCGGCTACCGGAAGATCACGGACCCGGCGGCCCGTGCCCACGTGGCCGGGGTGTGGGGCGTGGACCCGGGAGAGCTCCCGGGTGCGGGCCCCAGCGGTTACGAACTGCTGGACTCCCTCGGCCGTCCCGGCGGGCCCCGGGCCCTGCTGGTGTTCGGTTCGAACCCGGTCGTCTCCGCTCCCGACGCCCGGCGGATCACCGCGCGTCTGGCCGCCTTGGACCTGCTGGTGGTGGCCGACTTCGTCCCTTCGGAGACGGCCCGGATGGCGGACGCCGTGCTGCCGGTCACGCAGTGGGCCGAGGAGGACGGCACGATGACCAGCCTGGAGGGGCGCGTGCTCCGCCGCCGCCGTGCCCTCGATCCCCCGGCAGGGGTCCGCAGCGACCTGTGGGTGCTGCGCGAACTCGCCGTCCGCCTGGGGCAGCCGCCCGAGCGGTTCCCCGCCGAGCCCCGGGAGGTCTTCGCCGAGCTGAGGCGCGCGTCGGCCGGCGGTCCCGCCGACTACAGCGGCATCGACTTCGACGGTCTCGACGCCCCCGTGCACTGGCCCAGCCGCAGCGAGGGCGAGTCCACACCGCGGCTCTTCCTGGACCGCTTCGCCCACGACGACGGGCGTGCCCGGTTCGTCGCGGTGACACATCGTGACGCCGCGGAGCTCCCCGACGCCACGTACCCCCTGCACGCCACCACCGGCCGGGTGCTGGCGCACTACCAGAGCGGTGCCCAGACCCGGCGCGTCCCCGAACTGGTGGCCGCCGCGGGTGAGGCCTTCGTCGAGGTCCATCCGGAGACCGCGCTGCGGGCCGAGGTCCGCGACGGCCACCTGGCCCGCGTCGTCTCCCGCCGGGGCACGACCGTCGCACGGGTGCGCACGGTGGCCTCCCTTCGCACCGACACGGTCTTCCTGCCCTTTCACTTCCCCGGCGCGGGACGGGCCAACTCGATCACGAACGCCGCCCTGGACCCCACGTCGGGTATGCCGGAGTTCAAGGTGTGCGCGGCGCGTCTGGAGCCCGTGGACGACGTCCCCGCCGCCCCGGCAGGTGATCAGCTGTGAGCCGCCGTGTCGTCATCGTCGGAAACGGTCCGGCCGGACACCGTCTGGCCGAACTGCTCTGTGCGCGCGCTCCCGGCACCGACGTCACCGTCGTCGGCGCGGAGAGCGAACCCGCCTACAACCGGGTGCTGTTGCCCTCGGTCCTCGCGGGCCGGCTGTCCCCGGGGGCGACGTACCTCGCGCGGCACCGCGAGGGAAGCGTCCGCGTCCGTACCGGTGTCCGCGTGGTCTCCGTCGACCGGCGCCGGCGTGAGGTGCGTACCGGCGAGGGCGTCGTCCTCCCGTACGACGACCTGGTCCTGGCGACCGGCGCGACGTGCTTCCTCCCTCCGCTGCACGGACTGGCCGAGGAGGACGGACGTACCGCCAAGGGTGTCGTCGCTCTGCGCACACTGGCCGACTGCCAGCTCGTCGAGGACCGGCTGCCCGTGCGGGGCCGCGTCGCCGTCCTGGGCGGAGGTGTGCTGGGCCTGGAGGTGGCGCGTGCCCTGACCGAGCGCGGGTACGGCGTGGACGTCGTGCACGGCGGACCCCATGCGATGGACCGCCAGTTGGGTCCCGTGGCCGGAGATCTGCTGGCGACGGCCCTCGACGGCCTCCAGGTCCGGGTCCTGGCCGGACGCACGGCCACCGCCTGGACCGGTGACCGGCTCGTCCTGAGTGACGGCTCCTCGGTCCCGGCAGGCCTGCTGATCGTCTGCGCGGGTGTCGTGCCGGAGACGTCCCTGGCCCGCGATGCCGGACTGCGGGTCGGACGCGGTGTCGTCGTGGACGAGTACCTGCGCACCAGCGACCCCCGTATCCATGCGCTGGGGGACTGCGCGGAGGTGCACGGTGAGGTCAGCGGGCTCATCGCCCCCGCCTGGGAGCAGGCGGACGTGCTCGCGGGGGTGCTCACCGGTGAACCACGCCCGTACGCCGGCACCCGCACGATCACCCGGCTCAAGGTGCGCGGCGTCGACCTGGCCGTCATCGGCGCGGGCGAGGGCGAAGCCGCCGGCGCCGAGACGGTCGTCCTCACGGATCCCGCGCGCGGTCAGTACGCCCGGCTGTCGGTGCTGGACGCGCAGGTCGTCGGGGCCGTACTGCTGGGACTCCCGGACTCCGTCCCGGCTGTGAGCCAGCTCTACGACTCCGGGGCCGCGGCACCCAACGACCGCCTTTCCCTGCTGATGGGCCGGGCCGTGGCCGACCCCGCGCGGGACCCGGGCTCCCTGCCCGGGCAGACGGTCGTCTGCCGCTGCAGCAACGTCACGAAGAACGACCTGGTCTCCGCCTGGCTGCGGGGCGCGCGGGAGGAGTCCGGCCTGGCCCGGGCCACTCGGGCCACCACGGGCTGCGGGGGGTGCCGCAGTGCGGTGAAGGAGATCTGCGGGTGGCTCCGCGCGAAGCACGAGCAGCCCGACGCGGACGCCGGGAGGAGCGACGAGGAGCAGGACCATCCCGTGGACAGCGTCTCCCCGCCCCGGTCGCGGCGGGACGACCACCGAGATCCGGTGCCGGAACTACTGGCCCCCTGACAACGAAGGACTGACTGTGCCCAAGATTCTGGTGATCTCCGCAAGCCCCTCGTCCACCTCGAGGACCGAACGTCTCGGCGAACTCGTGGCGGAACGACTGGACACGTACGCCTGGCACACCGACCATCTGAGGGTGCGCACCCTGCCGGCCGCGCCGCTGCTCGGCGCGCAGGTCGGGCACCCGGCGGTTTCCGCTGCGGTGGAGCAGGTGGCCCAGGCGGAGGGGATCGTCCTGGCCACTCCCACGTACAAGGCCAGCTTCTCCGGCCTGTTGAAGACCTTCCTGGACCTGCTTCCGCAGTTCGGCTTCGCGGGAAAGGCGGTACTGCCCCTGGCCACCGGGGGCAGTACGGCACATGTGCTGGCTCTCGACTACGCGCTGCGGCCGGTGGCCCACTCGTTGGGGGCGCGTCACGTGGTGCAGAGCTTCTTCCTGCTGGACAAGCACCTGGATGTCAGCGGCGGAACGCTGCGCGTGCTGCCGGCGAGTTCCCAGGGGCTCGACGAGGTGATGGAGCAGTTCCGCATGGCCCTGCCCGCCCCCTCACGCCTCCCCGTCGCTGCTGATGAACGCCGATAACTCGCCGTCGTGGAGGATGACCCGCGCCCCGCAGGAACACCGGCAGTACTCGATCTCGCCCTGTGAGGTGAGGTGGGTGGACTCCAGCCGCCAGGAGGGCTCGGGCAGCGTGGCCGCGCACCCCCGGCTGCGCAGTGGGCACCCGTACCGTGCCGGACTCGCGTCGCGGTCCGTGTGCGGGCGCTTCTGGAGCGGTACGAGGTCCCTTGCGGAAGAGCGCGATGAAGACATCAGCTCTTCACCTCCTCTGGAGTGGGGGAAGCGGTCGTCGCGGCCGGCCGGCCGGGCACGGCCGGCTCCGCGAGGGTCCAGAACAGCAGCCAGGCCAGCGCGGGGAGGGCGATCAGGGGCATGAGGGCGGTCTGCAGGGACGTGGCGTCCGCCAGGCGTCCGATCAGGGGACTGAACAGGCCGCCGATGCTGATCGTCAGACCGAGGGTGATGCCGCTGGCCGTGCCGACGCGGTTGGGCAGGTAGTCCTGGCCGAGCGTGACCTGCAGCGAGAAGGGGATGTAGAGCCCGGCTGAGGTCAGCGCCACGAACAGGTAGATGGCAGGGCCCGGTACGAAGACGAGTCCTGCCACGGCGAGGACGGTCAGGAGGTACGACTGGCGCACCACGGTGACGCGGTCCCAGCGGTCCGCCAGCTTGCCGCCCAGGACGGTGCCGACCGCGCCACCGAGGTAGAGCACGAACAGTGCGGCCGTCCCGGCCGCCATGCCGCCGCCGGTGCGCCCCCGCACGTAGAACGAGACGAAGGTGCTCAGCCCGATGAAGACGATCGACCGGCAGACCACCGCGAGGGCCAGTTTCGTGAAGGACGGCCAGTCGTCCCGCCGGGCGGGTGCGTGCGCGGGAGCACCGGACGTGGCGGCCGTGCGCTCCATCCCACGCAGTACGGGAAGGCACAGGGCGCTGCCGATCAGCGCGGGGAAGATGAGCAGGGGTGAGAGCCGCAGGCCGCCCGTTCCCACGACCACGGCCACCAGGACCGGGGCGAAGGCGAAACCCAGGTTGCCGCCCAGGGAGAACCAGCCCATGGCTGTGTTGCTGCCCTTGCTCGCGATGCGCGCCACGCGGGCCGACTCCGGATGGTAGGCGGCGACGCCGACGCCGCCCACGGCGACGAACACGAGGGTCAGGGCGTAGGACCCGCTCAGGCCGCTCAGGGCGATGCCCAGACCTCCGACGACCGTGCTCACGGGGAGCAGCCAGGGCATCGCACGCCGGTCGGTGAGCACACCGAACAGGGGTTGTGCCACTGAGGACAGAAGGGACGCGGCGAGCACGATGCCCGAGGCCGCCGCATAGGTGTACGCGCGTTCGGCCACGAAGTACGGGACCAGGGCGGCCACGGCGCCCTGGTAGACGTCGACGCAGGCGTGTCCGACGGACAACAGGGTGATTGCTCGGTTCTTTGCCACCGGACCATCGTCGCCCTGGACTCACCGGCGCGCTTCCGATAAAAGGACAAGTAATGAAGAACGTTCGCCATGAGTCGATCGCTCCGACCCGCACCCAGTGGCTGGCGGCCGGGGCGGACATCGACGCCCATCGACACGACGACCACCAGATCATCTACGCGGCGCGCGGTGTCCTGGCCATCACGACGGACGTGGGCACCTGGATCGCGCCCGCGACCCGGGCGATCTGGGTGCCGGCGGGCACCGTCCACGCGCACCATGCTCACGGGGCGCTCGACCTGCGCCTGGTCGGACTGCCCGCGACGGACAACCCGCTGGGGCTGGACGCACCGACGGTGCTGACGGTGAAGCCCCTCCTGCGGGAGCTGATCCTCGCCTACACGAGCGATCCGGACGATGACAGTGCCGAGCGGCACCGGTTGCGGGCGGTACTGCTGGACCGGTTGGCGGCGTCCGCGCAGCAGGCGCTGCACCTTCCGACACCCACCGACAGCCGCCTCGAGGAGATCTGCGACATCCTGCGGGCGAACCCCGGGGAACAGCGCACACTGGCGGCGCTCAGCAAGGAGGCCGGCGTCAGCGCCCGTACGCTGTCCCGCCTGTTCACCTCCGACCTCGGCATGACGTTCCCCCAGTGGCGCACGCAGCTACGCCTCTACCAGGCGCTGGTGCTGCTGGCCGAGGGCATGCCGGTGACGACGGTGGCGCACCGGTGCGGCTGGTCCTCCGCCAGTGCCTTCATCGACGTCTTCCGCCAGGCCTACGGGCACACTCCGGGCAGACACCGGACGGGCGGCAATCAGGCCTGACGGTCCGTCCGGACGGCGACGGCCGCGGCGTGGCCCCGGGCCACGTCCATGTTGGCCAGGACCCAGCCCCGCGGGGTGGCCGTGCGATCCAGCAGGCCGAGGTAGTCGGCGTCCAGCGCGCGGCCGAGCCCGGTGCCGATGCCCTTGAGGTACGCCTCCTTCCTCGTCCAGATGCGGGCGAACGCCAGAGCCACGTCATCGTCCGCGGCGATCTCGGCGGCCTCCGCCGGATGCAGCACACGGGCGAGGGTCCGCGCCCTGGCAGCGTCGGGGACGGGCTCGATGTCCACTCCCAGAGGCCGGGCGGCGATCCCGATGAGCACCGAGTCGCCGCCGTAGGAGAGGGAGAAGTGGGTCCGTCCGGCCGGGTCCAGGACGGTCGGCCGGCCCTCCCGCGCCCCGCTCCCCCCTGGGCGGGTCTCGCGCGCGAACCGGACGCTCGCCGCCCCGACGCCGATCCGCTCCCCCAGCAGCCGGCGCAACCAGATGTGGGCCGCGGCGTACCGCACTCCGTTCCTGGGATCGCCGATCCGACGCAGGGTGCGGCGTTCCTCCTCGCCGAGGAGGGCGAGATCGAGATCCGGCCCGCTCGCCGCGTGAGGTTGCAGCAGCCACACCTCCGCCTCCGCCACCGCCGCGGCGGCGGAGGGCTCGGCCGCCACCCTGCGGATCACGGCGTGAGGAACCGTTCGGCGCTCAGGCCGGCGTTGCGGGGGGCGCCGAGGTCACGGGAGAGGCTGCGGGCGATCTCCCGCGTGGCGATGGCCCCTTCGTGGCGGGCGGACTCGTCCAGGAACCGCTCGACCGGACCGACCAGCGCGACAGCGCCGGCCACCTGCCCGGTGTGGTCGAAGACGGGTGCCGCCACCGAGGCGTCCCCGAGGGTGGACTCCTGGTTGTCCGACGCGTATCCGATCTCGCGTACGCCTCGCAGTTGCTCGTCCAGGACCTCCGGGTCGTCGATGCTGGCTCCGGTCACCCGGGGCAGCTCCCCGCCCAGCAGGGCGGTGCGCTGCTCGGGCGGCAGGAACGCCACGATCGCCTTGCCCAGGGCGCAGGTGTTCCACGGGAGGCTCGCCCCGGTCTCCAGTGTCTGCACCGTGGCGCCGGGGCGGGAGGCGTGATGGATCACGAGGACCTGCCGCTCCACCATGACCCCGACCCAGACCGCCGAACCTGTGCGGGTGGCGAGGATGTCGGCCCAGGTGACGGCCCTGATCCGCAGCTTGTGCGAGTCCAGATAGGCGTTACCCAGCGTGACGAGCCCCGGTCCCAGCTGGTACTTACTGGTCTCCACGTCCTGCGTGACCAGGCCCTCGGACTCCAGTGTGCGCAGCAGGGCATGGGCGGTGGGCTTGGCGACGTTGAGCCGTAGCGCCAGCTCACTGACTCCGAGCCGTTGCGTCCCGGTCGCCAATTCCTTGAGTACCTGGACCGCTCGCTGCACCGCTTGAACCATGGATTTTCCCCTTGGAAGTCACAGCCGAACACGCCTACCAGATTTCATGAACCTCGTTCACACATGACTCTAGTTGTGCGCACTCCTGAAAAAGTATCGCTGGAATATCGTAGCGGTTACGAACAGCGTTCGGCGGCAATGCTCCCGTGACGGAGGAAGCCACGGCGCCAGGGGGGTACGCCGAGCCGGCCGGAGGCCGGGTGACCTGCCACGTCACCGACTGCCCCCTTCAGGTGCGCGCCTCACGCCCCCGAGGTATCCGTCGGCACGCTCTCGCACAAAGTTTCGAATGCGGTACGGACATCCGCTTCGGTGGTCCGCCAATTGCTGAACGCGGCGCGCAACGCCGGAACACCCGCGTACACGGTCGGGGTGAGAAAAACGCGGCCGGCCGCTTTCCCGGCGAGCGCGGCCAGCCGGGCGGGGGTGGGATTCTCGGCGAGGGTGAAGCACACGACGTTGAGCCGGACCGGGGCCAGCATCCGCAGCCCGGGAGCCGCGTCGATGGACGCCGCCAGGGAGCGCGCGCAGGCCATGCACCGTTCGACGATCTCCCGGTGCCCGTCCCGCCCGTAGGCACGGAGCGTGAACCACGCCGCCAGCGCACGCAGCCGTTGGGAGTTCTCCGGCGTCCGGTGCACACGGTCGGTCCCGGCCCCCGCGGGACCGGGGCCGGCCGCCGCGTCGGGGCCGAGGTACGCGGCGGTGTTGCGGAAGACACGGACCTGCAGGTCCTGACGGCGGGTGAACTGCACGGCGCTGTCGTAGGGCACGTTCAGCCACTTGTGGAGGTCCACGCAGAGCGAGTCGGCGGCGTCCATGCCGTCCACCAGGAACGCCGACTCGGGGGAGAGCGCGGCGAACCCTCCGAAGGCGGCATCCACATGGAGCCAGAAGTCGTATCGGTCGCGCAGCCGCACGAGGGCGCGGAGGTCGTCGAAGTCGCCCGAGTTGACCGTGCCCGCGTTCGCCACCACGACGCACGGGCCGTCGGCCTGTTCGAGGGCCGCCTCCAGCGCGACGGGGTCCACCGCCTCCCTCCCGGCCAGGGTGGGGACGAGGACCAGCGACGCCCTGCCGAGGCCCAGCATCGACAGGCTCTTGGGCACGCTCGAATGAGGGCTTCCGGACAGCACCCGCACCGCTCCCAGCGCGCCCGCCCCCTCTTCGGCGGGAGAGACGCCGAGCCGCTCACCGAGCCATTCCCGGGCCACCGCCAGACCGACCATGTTGGACATCGTCGCCCCGCTGACCAAGGTCCCTTCCTGCTCGCGGGACAGCCCGAACAGATCGCGGAGCCAGGAGACCGTCTCACGCTCCAGTCGCTGCCCGGCACCGTCGAGCGAGGAGAACGAGTTCTGGTCCGCCGCAGCTGTCAGCCAGTCCCCCGCGAGCGCGGCGGGGGTCACCCCGCCGGTGACGAAACCCCAGTACCGGGGGCCCGCGCTCGCCGACAGGCCGGGCTCCCAGCGTTCCGCGAAGTCCACGAGCGCGGCCTGCAGCCCACTCCCCCGCTCGGGAAGACCGGCCGCCTGCGAGCCCCGGAACGGCGGAACGACCTCCCGCTCCTCCAGCCCGTCGAGGAAAGCTGCCGCATGCTCCCTCACGGACCGCAGAAGCGAGGGAAGACGCACCAGATCCGCCGCCAGGTCAGGATGCACGCTGCACTCTGTTCGTCACAAGCAGAAGGGTAACGGCGCTCGGCGCCCCCATCACCTCCGGCACCGCAGAACCGGACGCCGCCGCGCCCTGGCCGGCCTGGTCGGCAATCCGCTTCCACAGCAGCCTAGTTGGCTGCGTGGCCGCGCACGAGCGCGCGGGCGTGTCCGGGTCCGCACCTGACAGTGACGATCGGCTCGTCCGGGTCGTCGGTGAGGATCACGAACACCTTGCCCACGACCTCGTACACGTCCGCCGCCTGGCGGGCGGTGTCCTGCAGCCGGTCGCCGACCCTGCTCACCGGGCCGCCCGCGTTCCACCGCCGTAGGTGTCCGGGTCGACGGGCCGCTCGGCCTTGGGCAGGTGAGCGACGACGAGTCGGTAGGAGTCGGTGACGAGCTCGTCGACGAGTTCCCTGTCGACGCCCTCACCACCCTCCAGCGTGATCCAGTGCTTCTTGTTCATGTGGTAGCCGGGGGTGATGTGGCTGTACTGCTCCCGCAGGGCACGGGCCTCTCCGGGGTCCGCCTTGAGGATCACGACCGGACGCCCCGGGACCTCGGTCATCAGCATGAACACCTTGCCGCGCACCTTGAAGACCTCCCAGTCGTCGCCGAAGGGATGCTCCAGCCGGGTGCCTGGCAGCCCCTCGGCGCAGTCGGCGGCGGTCTTGTGCAGGGTCGTTCCGTCCATGGGGCGTCGCCTTCCTCGCGGGTGGTCGCGGCAGCACATCCCATCCTTCCCTCGAAACCGACACCGGACCGGCCCCGGTCCCACCCCACGTGTTACGACGTCTCTGCCCGCTGTTCCCCGTACCGGACGCGGAAGACCGGGTGCAGATCGCACTCCTGGTACGTGACGCGGAGGAATGACCGGCCTCGCGCAGGAGGTCCGCGCCGCTCCGGGAGGGCGGGGCCGGGGCGCCGCTGCCGGGCAGATGGGTTCCGGTGTCCCCGCTACGCGGGAATCAGACGCATGCCGCCTCACGGCAGGTGAGGCGTCGGCCGCCGGTCACTTGGCGAGGAACGCGAGGAGGGCGTCGGTGACTTCCTGGGCGTGGGTCCACAGCAGGCCGTGGGGGGCGCCTTCGATGACGACGTAGTCGGCCTGCGGAAGTGCCAGGTGGAAACGTTCCCCGGTGGCCTCGATGGGCAGGATGCGGTCGGCGGTGCCGTGCAGGATGAGTGCCGGGACGTCGATCTTGGGCAGGTCGGCACGGAAGTCGGTGGACCAGGTGGCCACGCAGGCCAGCGAGGCGTACGAGGACGCGCCGGCGGCGACGTTCCAGCTGTTGCGGACGGCTTCCTCGCTGATCCGGGTGCCGAGGTTCTCGTCGAGGTTGTAGAAGTTCTCGTAGAACGCGGTGAAGTAGGCGTAGCGGTCGGCGGTGACGGCGCCTTCGATGTCCTTGAAGACGGTGCCGTCGACGCCGCCGGGGTTGTCGTCGGTCCTGAGGAGGAAGGGTTCGAGGGAGGCGAGGAAGGCGGCCTTGGCGATCCGGGCGGAGCCGTAGGTGCCCAGGTAGCGGCCGACCTCGCCGGTGCCCATGGAGAAGCCCACCAGAACGACGTCGTCGAGGTCGAGGGTCTCCAGGACCACGTTCAGGTCGGCGGCGAAGGTGTCGTAGTCGTAGCCGGTGGTGGGCCGGCTGGAGCGGCCGAAACCTCGCCGGTCGTAGGTGATCACGCGGTAGCCGGCCGACAGGAGTGCGGCGGACTGCTTCTCCCAGGACTGGCCGTCGAGCGGGTAGCCGTGGATCAGCACGACCGGCTGCCCCGTCCCGTGGTCTTCGTAGTACAGGTCGATGCTGGTGGAGTTTTCCTGGTCGACGGTGATGAACGCCATGGTGGTTTCTGCCTTCCGGTGTGAATGCGTCTGACGGTGAGGCGCACGATCGGCAACGGTCGCGCGGGTGCGGTGCGGTGCGTCGGGCGACAGGACGGGGCCGGCGGTCACCGGACCGTGCGGGCAGCCTGCTCGACGATGCGGGTGACGGCTTCGGGGCGGGATACGGATACCGCGTGCGACGCGTCGATCGTCGTGGTGCGGGCCTTGGCGCGGGCCGACATGAAGCGCTGGGCGGCCACGGGGATGTTGCGGTCCTCCGTGGTGACCAGCGACCAGGAGGGGATCGTCTTCCAGGCGGCCTGGGTGGACTGCTCCTCCAGAGCGGCGGCGGCGATCGGACGCTGCCCTGCGGCCATGAGCCCGGCCTTGGCCTTCGGCACATCGGCGGCGAACTGGCTGCGGAACTTCTCCGGCTGGATGTACACGTCCGCGCCTTGACCGCCTTCGGGCAGGGAGTAGTCGACGGACTCGACGGCCTGGCCGAGGGTGCTGCCGGGGAACTTGTTCGTCAGGCCGATCGAGCTCTCACCGGTGTCGGGCAGGAACGCCGCGATGTAGACCAGCGCCTTCACCTTGTTCTCGAGGCCCGCGGCGGCCTGGCTGATGACCGTGCCGCCGTAGGAGTGACCGACCAGGACCACGGGCCCGTCGATGTGGCCAAGGACGCTGCGCAGGTAGGCGGCGTCGGTCGCCGGACCGCGCAGCGGGTTGGCGGCGGACACCACCGGGTAGCCGGCGCTCTGAAGCCGGGCGACGACACCGTCCCAGCTCGCGGCGTCGGCGAACGCCCCGTGTTCCAGCACGATCGTCGGGCGTTCGGGGTGCTGGGGTGCCGCGCCGGCTGTGGTGGGCGAAGTGACGGTGGCGACGGACAGGCCTACGGCCGTGATGACACCGAGCAGCGCGGATCTGCGGCTCGGAAGGGCCGGACGGGCGATGCGCATGAGTGACATTCCTCTTGGTCGGTTGGTGGTCCTCTACGGACCGTGCGGGCTGAGCGGGCCGGTGCGTCCGAGGAGCAGGGCCCGAAGTCACCTCGCCGGTGACCGCGTTCACGTGCGTCCGCCCTTGCTGCGTGTTCCGCACTGATCGGACTGCTGGTGGCCGTCGGCGGCACCCGTAAGGAGAGGCGGTTGCGGGTCTGCGGCTCGAGTGGCCCTGAGGTATCGCTCTCGGCCGGTCACCGGGGAGTGGGGCGCCCTTCGTCTCGTACGACGGCAGGACGGCCGGACCGGTTCACCCGAAGACGGGCTGCTCGTGCGGGGACGGTGGGGCGGGTTGTGGCGGGCACCGCGAGCAGCGGCTTCCGTACGTGCTCGGTCCTGCGGCCGAGGGGACGCCGCAGCCCTCCCGCTCGGCAGGAGACTCCGCGGGCGGAGCTGTGACCGGTGGGTCAGGCTGCCGTCTCCGGGGTGCGCCCGCAGCGGGGCGCGGCAGCACCACCGATGACCAGGGCATCGGCCAGTGCGCCGGGAGCGAGAGAGGCAGAGCGCCTCGGCTCCGTCGGGCCGGACGAGGAGGACCACGGGTGCGCGAGGGGAACTCCGCGCCTCAGTCGGTGGATTCCAGGACTGCGTAGACGTGCTTGATGTAGTCGTGGGTGCGTTCCGAGCCGAGGACCCCGTCGCCCACCCGGTTCATCGTGTACGCGAACGTGACGCCCCGGTCGAGGTCCATCATGACGATCGAACCGCCCCGGCCGACCCAGAAGCAGATTCTGCCGGTGGGCATGTTCGGCATCGTCCTCGGGTCGGCGAGTGCGAAGCCGATGCCCCAGCGGACGGGGACGCCCAGGAACAGGTCGACTCCGTCGGCCTGTACGTCGAACACCTTGTCCACCGTCTCCGCGGAGAGAAGCCGGAGGCCGTTGCCCTGGCCGCGCCGTGAGATGGCGGAGAGGGCACGGGCCATACCTCGTGCGTTGCCGTGGCCGTTGACTGCTCCGAGCTCCGCGGAGCGCCACTGCGGTGTGTCCACGTGCTCGTCGCGGGCGGGGCTTCCGAGCAACGTCCTGGTGAAGATCCCTTCGGGATCGAGGCCGGTGGGTATCCCGGAAAGCTGCGAGGGGGCCACCAGATCGGCGATGCGCGGCCAGTCGGCCTGGCGCGCACCGATCTGGACGTCGGCCTGCGCCGGCTTGGCGATCTCGGTGTCGACGAACTCCGTCAGCGTCCGGCCGCTGACCCGCCGGACAAGCTCTCCCACCATCTGTCCTTGTGTCTGCACGTGGTAGCCCGAGGCGGAGCCCGGCTCCCACCACGGGGCCTGCGCGGCCAGCCGGGCACTGGCGGTGGGCCGGTCGTACAGGTCTTCCATGGTGAAGGGCTGCTCCCAGGCGGAAAGTCCCGAGGTGTGGGACAGGACGTGCCGCACCTCGATGTGTTCCTTTCCCTGGGCGGCGAACTCGGGCCAGTAGTGCGCCACGGGGCGGTGCAGATCCAGCGCGCCCCGGTCGACGAGGACGAGGGCCGCGAGATTGGTGAGGGTCTTCGTGGTCGACCACATGCTCACCAAGGTGTCCCGCTGCCACGGCACCGTCCGCGCTCGGTCCGCGTGGCCGCCCCACAGATCGACTTCCATGACCCCGTCCACATCGACGGCGATCGACGCCCCCACCTCCTCGCCGGCTTCGAGGTGCGCTGCCAGCGCCGCTCGTACCGGTTCGAACCGGGCAGTGCTCGTTCCCTCGACGACCATGTTCTTCTCCACTCCGGACGACAACC
The DNA here is from genome assembly GCF_044385685.1 of Streptomyces sp. ALB3. Classification (NCBI taxonomy): domain Bacteria; kingdom Bacillati; phylum Actinomycetota; class Actinomycetes; order Kitasatosporales; family Streptomycetaceae; genus Streptomyces; species Streptomyces sp. ALB3. The sequence goes on from NZ_JBISCE010000039.1 coordinate 222,063, forward strand.
GTTCGCTCACCCAACGGGCTGAACGTCACAGCGGTTCACGCATCGCCGCAGGTCATGCCATGGAGAAGGTCATCGGTGACGACATCCGCCGGGCCGATGCCGAGATGCGCCCACGCAGTGTCCCGGTCACTGCCGAGAGCGCCGTGGCAGATCGCGACCGCGCCCGAAGCGACGCGCTCACGTGGTGAACGGGAGCGCCCTTCTCCACGTTGCGCTGATTGGGACGCGCATGCGTCCCTGCGATGCCGCCGTGCGCTGCGGCCCTCGGCGGCACCACCTCACCATGGAAGGAACAACTCACCAGTGAAGCGCTTCATCACACGCCTCGCGGTAGTCGCGGCGGCCGGGGCCATGGCCGTCGTGCTGCCTACCTCGTCGGCGTCCGCCATCAACCGCACCGATTGCAACGGACTGGGTCTCCTGTCGCTTCACAACGCAGGCGGCTCCCTCTGCTTCGCCAACGCGGGCGTGCAGAGCGTGGCGATCTACGGTGTGGACCGGATCTGGACCGGAGACAACAAGGTCACCTTGGAGTACGTGCCGAGGCTGGGCGCGCCGGCGACCGGCATGACCGTGGACAAGTGGCATTTCGGCAATGTCCCCGGCGAGCCCATCCACAAGATCACGAAGATCAGGATCTGGTAGCCCCGCCGGTGCGGACGAGGTGACAGCGGGTCCTCGTCAGCGATGACCTCGCCGGGCCGGGTCCGTCGAGCCCTCTCGGCGTCGCCTCTCCAGGGCGGGGGCCGCGGCGGCCGTGCCCGTCCTGGGGCTCGGTCCGCGGCGGCTCCGGTGGAGAATGCGCCGGGGCTTCCCGCGGGCGAGCCTCGTCCGGCACGAGCGGGGGCCTGGGCGAGTACCCGGTTCGGCGACCGTTCGGCCGGTGACAGTCCGGCGTCGAGCGGGCGGCGGTGGCCCAGGAGGTCGGCAGCGGCGCAGGCGCTCTCGGCGAAGCTCGGAACGTTCCGGCGCACCCGGATCCGGACGAGGCGGTGGGTGCGCGCGGCGTCAGTTCCTGAGCGCGGCGCGGCAGGGTCTGCGAGATCCGCAGAAGGCGCCCCCGCCCGTACGTCACCTGGGCCCTCGGGAGAGCTCCGGCGAGCACCCGCCTCGGGGCGGCTAGACCCCCAGGATCCCCTGCTTCTCCAGCTCCTTGCGCAACGCCCGCACGGCATAGAAGGCACGGCTCTTGACGGTGCCGGGCGGTATGCCGAGGTGCTCGGCAGCCTGACTCACGCTGCATTCCAGGACGTACATGAGGCGGATGACGGTTTGCTGCTGCTCGTTCAACTCCCCCAGGGCCTGCACCACCACGTGGGAGTTGATCGTGGATGCCGTGCTGTCGCTGGATGTGTCCAGCTCCTCCACGGGCATGAGCTCCAACGGCCTGACCTGGCGTGCCCGGTGGTGGTCGATGACGAGATTCCTGACCACGGTGAACAGCCAGGGTCTGAGGCGTTCGTTACGGCTGCCCAGGAAGCGGGCGTGTTTCCAGGCGCGGGCCGCGGTCTCCTGGAAGATGTCCTCCGCCTTGTGCCAGTCACCGTCCAGCAGCCGCGTGGCGTACCGGACGAGCAGAGAGCCGTACTGGTCGTAGATGTCCTTGACGAAGGCGTCGCAGTCAGCGTCCGACGCGAGGTGCCGGGTCTGCGACGGAGCCGGAACGAGGGCAGTGGCCTCCGTTTCCATGATCCCGTTCATGAGAGGTTCCCCATCTGTCCGTGTGTTCCGTGGCGTGCAGAGGAAAGGACGCCGGCTTCAGGTGGCGAGGAAGTCGATCAGAGCGGCGTTGACCTCGGCCGCGTGGGTGAGCAGCAGTCCGTGCGGAGCGCCGGCTATCTCGACGTATCGCGCGTCGGGCAGGCGCCGGCGGAACTCGCGGGCCGTGGCGTCGATCGGCAGGATGCGGTCGGCGGTCCCGTGCAGGATCAGCGACGGCACATCGATGCGCTCCACGTCGGCCCGGAAGTCCGTCAGCCACGCCGGGACGCACGCATGAGCCGCCATGGGCGCCGAGCCGATGGCGGTGACCCAGTTCGCCCGCAGCGCGGCTTCGCTGAGCCGCGTCCCGAGCGTCTCGTCGGTGTTGAAGAAGTCGACGAAGAAGCTCTCGTACCAGGCGTAGCGGTCGGCCTCTGCCTGCTCCGCGATGCCGTCGAAGACGCTCTGCGGCACACCGGCGGGGTTGTCAGGCGTCTGCAGCAGGAACGGCTGGAGCGAACCGAGGAACGCCGCCTTCGCCACCCGCTGCGAGCCGTGGACGCCGAGGTAGCGGGCGACCTCCCCCGAGCCCATCGAGAACCCGACGAGAACCACGTCCCGCAGGTCCAGCTGCGTGAGGACGATGTCCAGGTCGGCGGCGAAGGTGTCGTAGTCGTAGCCCGTCATGGTCCTGCTCGACCGGCCGAAGCCACGGCGGTCGTAGGTGATGACGCGGTAGCCGGCCTTGACCAGCGCCTCGGTCTGCTTCTCCCACGACTGCCCGTCCAGCGGGTAGCCGTGGATCAGGACGACCGGCTGTCCTGCCCCGTGGTCCTCGTAGTAGAGCTCGATGCCGGTCGAGCCCTCGGCTCCGACGGTGATGGTCCCCATGGTGTGCCTTCCCGCCCGTCCGCCGTGTGCGGACCGGGCATGGCGCAAACCTAGGAAACGAGCAGGGGGGATCGCGTCCGTCGGACTACGTCTTCGGCGTACGTCATGGCGCCGCACCTCCGGCGTACGTCATCGTGCCGCCCAGCACCCCGGCGAGCTCGCCGCGTGAGGCCACCCCCAGTTTGGGGAACATCCGCTGGAGATGGGTGCTCACCGTCCTGGGCGAGACGTACAACCGCTCGCCGATCTCCCGGTTCGTCAGACCCTGCGCGGCGAGCTGGGCGACATGCAACTCGGTGGAGGTCAGCCGGTCCACCGCGGCCGGGTCCTGGCGAGGGGACGACGCCCCCGCGGCGCGCAGCTCCTGCCGAGTCCGCTCCGCCCATGCCGACGCGCCGAGGGCGTCGAAGATCTCGCGCGCGGCCTGCAGGGAGGCGCGGGACTCCGCGGGCCTCCGGTGCCGCCTCAGCCACTCGCCGAGGGCGAGGCACGCCCGCGCCCGCTCGAACGGCCATTCTGTGGGTACGGCGTCGAGGGCCGCTCTGTAGAGCGGCTCGGCGCCGTCCTGCGGGCTCAGCAGGGCCCGGCCCAGCCGCAGTCCGCAGAGCAGGGCGGGCGAAGAAGTCGTTTCCCCGAACGGGGTCAGCTCCTGCACGAGGTCGCGCGCCGCCTCCGGGGATTCGCTGCGCACTGCCGCCTCGACCAGTTCCGCGACCGCGTAGAAGCGCAACCAGGGATGGAAGGCGGAGTCAGCCGGGTCGAAGACACGGTGCAGGTGCCCGTACGCGTCGCCGTAGCGGCCCTGGCAGAGGGCCGCCTGCCCGCGGGCCATCTGCACGATGGCCAGTACGGGGCGCCCTCCGCTGGGAAGGGCCGCGCGCTCGGCTTCCGCAGCCCACGCCTCCGACGCCGGGTCGCCGCTGACGGCGGCCAGCTGCGCGCGGATGGCGTTCACCATCGCGTGCACGAGCGGCTGACCGGTCTCGCGGGCCAGTGACGCGGCCTCCTCCGCGGCGAGGTGACCAGCGCGCACGTCACCCAGCCGTGCTGCGCTCCCCGCCTGGACGCAGAGGGCGCGGGCAAGCATCGACAGCCTGCCTTGCGCGCGCAGGGCGTCCAGCGACCTCGTCGTCAGCCTGCTCGCCAGGGCGGGAGCACCCACCGTCACGGCGGCGCCCCCCAGGAGCTGGTCCCCCTCCGGGTTCTCCGACGAGCGCTCCATCTGCCCCGTCAGGCCTTCCATGACCCCTGCCCCGCGCTCGACCGGGGCTGAGTACGCCCGCAGAGCGACCAGGTCGGCGTTGTCGGCATGCAGGGGCATCCGGTCGGCGGCGGCCGCGACCCGCTCGCGGGCGGCCGGCCCCGGCTCTCCCCAGAAGCATTGCAGGACCGCGCCCCACAGCATGCGCAGCCCCAGTGCCGGTTCGCCTCCAGCGGCGATCTCGACCGCCAGCTCGGCGAGTGCGGCGGTCGCGGCACCCTCGCCCCGTGTCCCCTCGGCCAGAGCGATGCTGACCCAGGCCGCGCGGCCTCGGTCCCGGACCGAAAGGTCCAGTTGTCGCGCCTCGGCCAGCAGAAGTGCCGCGACCTCTCCTTGGCCCGACTCCAGCGCGAGCTCCGCCGCCCGGAGCAGCCGGTCCGCCCGCGCGGACGGGTCCTTCGTCAGCTCCGTGGCCCGCCTCAGTGCGGCGAGGGCTGCGGCTACACCGCCTCGCCGCAGGGCTCTGCCGGCAGTGGAGTCCAGCTCCCGTGCTACTCGTTCGTCGGGGCCCGCGGTGGCGGCCGCACGGTGCCATGCCTGTCGGTCGGGCTGCCCCTGGAGCGCGGCGGCCAGAGCGGCGTGAGCGGTCCGTCGTTCCGCCACGGTGGCGGCGTGGTACATCGCCGAGCGGACGAGCGGGTGCCTGAAGGCCAGCCCCTGGGTCTCCACCAGCCCCGCGTCGACCGCCGCCTCGAGAGCGGTGACGTCGACCACCGTTCCGAGCATCCGGGTCGCCGCGGCGAGGCATTCGTCCATCGTGCCGTCACCGTTGAGGGCCGAGAGGAGCAGAACCGTATGGGTGTCGGCCGGGAGGCGGGAGACCCGTGCCGTGAAGGTCCTCTCCAGCCGTGCGGTCAACGGCAACGGACCCGGGTTGAGCGCGTACGCCCCGCCGACCGACCGCAGCGCGACCGGCAGCTCGGTCAGCGCCAGCGGGTTCCCGGCGGACTCCTCCAGCAGCCGCCGCCTGACCTGCTGTCCCAGGCCGGGGGCCACCGCGTCCAACACCTCGCCCGACACCTCGTCCGTCAGCGGACCCAGGTGCAGCACAGGCAGGCCGGCGCTGCTGAGGCGGTCGTCGAGGCGCCGGGTGACGGCGACCAGGACGAGGGGGTCGGACTCGATCCGCCGCGCCACGAACCCGAGCACGTCGAGGCTGGCATGATCCATCCAGTGGGCGTCCTCGACGACCACCAGCAGCGGCGCCTCTGCTGCCGCGTCCGTCAGCAACGTCAGCGCGGCCAGGCCGACGAGGTACAGATCGGGGACGGCCTCGTCGACGAGCCCGACGGCTGCGAGCAGCGCATTGCGCTGACGCTCCGGCAAGTCGCCGATTCCGTCGCGTAGTTGGTGCACCAGCTGATGCAGGCCGGCGCAGGGCAGGTTCTCCTCCGACTGGACCCCCACAGCAGTGATCACCTGGGTCCCGCCGCGCGCCGCCGCGGCCGCGGCCTCAGCGACCAGCGCCGACTTGCCGACCCCCGGCGCACCGATGATCACCATCGCGCCGCCCGACCCGGCGGCCCCCTGCTCGACCAGGGCAGCCAGCGCGCGACGCTCCGACTCGCGCCCCAGCAGCGCCCGCCTCTGCATGCCTCACTCCGATTCCCTGCGTCTCCCCGGCACCCGAGGGCTCCGCGTCTTCGGGGAACCGGGCGACTCGGCGGCATCTCCACCGGCAGGCGATCCGGAGGCCGGGGCCGGGATGCCATCCGCACAATGGTATGCACGCCGCCGGGTGTAAACGACCGCGGTCCGCGCCCGTGAAACCGAGCCGCCGGGATCACGGCGGGGCCGAACGGCTTCCGGGTCTCGCCCTACGGCCTGCGGCCTGCCGCAGGTGCTGCGGCTGGGTCACCGACCGCACGCCCTCCTCGCGCTCTCCCTCTCCTGAGCGGCGGCGGCACACTGCCGCGGCCCCCTCGGTCAACGGCCGGAGGAGGGCGACATCAGTGGGGTGGGCACACCGGTCAGCAGCCGTGGGATTGCTCACGACGCACTCAGCGTGCGTGAGCCACAAAAAGGCCAGGTCAGACGCGTCTGGAGTGCGCCCGCCCGCCACGACAGCGGGTCAGGGCCGCACGGCGCGCGGCTGGTAGCGCACGGAAAACCGCCACGAGATCCACGTTTCCCCAGGCCAGAACGATTCTGCCCAGGGACGCTGGGTGGGGCGGGTGGGACTCGAACCCACGGCCGACGGATTATGAGTCCGCTGCTCTAACCGGCTGAGCTACCGCCCCGTTTCGGCGTGGCGCGTACAAGTGTGCGCGCCGTCTGCCGCAGCATAGCCGGTCATACGATCTCCTGCTGCGGATGGTCGGCTTCGCGTGACCATGAGGACAGCGCTGCGTGCTGCCCGGTTCCAGGCGGTGCGGAATCACCCCGAAAGTGTCACGGACCGCCCGGGTGCGGGCACACGAAAAAGGACCCCGAAGGGCCCTCTCCCGCATCGCTCCCCCGACTGGACTCGAACCAGTAACCCTCCGGTTAACAGCCGAATGCTCTGCCAATTGAGCTACAGGGGATCGCGCTCCCCCGACTGGACTCGAACCAGTAACCTGCCGGTTAACAGCCGGCTGCTCTGCCAATTGAGCTACAGGGGATTGCTGCGGTGCCTCGAATCGAACCTGCCTGGCTGCTGCCGAGCGGCGCGCGTTCGCTGCGACACATACATTAGCGCAAGCAGGGGGGTGCTCCGCCAATCGGTATCCCCTGGGGTGATCTCAGCTGTGTGCGGGTAGGCGGGCAGCACACGTCGCACGGAGCGAAGGAAGGGTGGCAGCCATGCGGTACCGGCTCACGTTCATCGCCGGAGTGGCCCTGGGGTACGTGCTCGGCGCGCGTGCCGGGCGCGAGCGTTACGAGCAGCTGAAGAGGGCCGCGCAGCAGCTGGCCGAGAATCCCGCTGTGCGGAACGCGGCGGAGTCCGCCGCGCACGGCAGCCGGGACTTCGCCGGCAAGGCCTACCACTCGGTGAGCGAGAGGGTCGGGGACAAGGTCCCCGTCTCCGTCTCCGACCGGGTGCGCTCGCTGCGGGAGCGCAGCGGCCACAACGGCAGCGACGACTGGGGCACGACGAACACCTGAGGTCCGTTCCCGTACCGGGCACACCGCCCGGTACGGGAACGGTCCCGGGTGCGGCAGAATCTTGTCCATGGGCATAGTGGCCGGCTTGGACAGTTCATCCGCCTTCACGCACATCGTCGTCTGCGACACGGACACCGGTGCGGTGCTGCGGCAGGGGTACGCCGCGCATCCCGTCGAGGCCAAGGCCTCGGAGGTCGATCCGCAGGCGTGGCTGCTCTCACTCGGTGAGGCGGCCTCCGGAGGGCTGCTCGAAGGCGTGCAGGCCATCGGTGTGTCCGCGCAGCAGCACGGCCTGGTGCCGCTGGACCACCAGGGCAATCTCGTACGGCCGGCGCTGCTCGGCAACGACCGGCGGGCCCAGGCCGCCGCCGCGGACCTGATCGACGGGCTCGGAGGGCGGCAGCCCTGGGCCGAGGCAGTGGGGGCCGTGCCGCAGGCCGCGCAGCCCGTGGCGAAACTGCGGTGGCTGGTGCGGAGCGAGCCCGAGAACGCGCGGCGGGTCGCTGCGGTCCTCCAGCCGCACGACTGGCTGGTGTGGCAGCTCCTCGGCCGGCCCGCCCGCCGGACGACGGACCGGGGTGCGGCGTCGGGCACCGGCTACTGGTCTGCGGGCTCCGGTTCCTACCGGCCCGATCTCGTGGAACTCGCGCTCGGCCACCAGGCCGCGCTGCCGGAGGTCCTCGGTCCGGCCGACGCCGCCGGGACGACTCCCGAAGGGCTGCTGATCTCGGCGGGCACCGGCGAGACGATGGCCGCGGCCTTCGGTCTGGGCGTCGCCGTCGGGGACGCCGTCGTCTCGCTGGGAGCCTCGGGCTCGGTCATGGCCGTGCACCACGAGGCGCTGGCCGACCCGACGGGGATGATCACCTCCTTCGCCGACGCGACCGGCATGCACCTGCCGGTGGTCCACACCTCGAACGCGGTACGCGCACTGCGCGGTACGGCGGAGATGCTGGGGCTCGGCGGTCCGGACGAACTGTCCGCGCTGGCGCTGAAGTCGACGCCGGGCGCGTCGGGACTCGTCCTGCTGCCGTACCTGGAGGGTGAGCGCACCCCGCGTCTCCCGCACACGGCGGGAACCCTCAGCGGGCTGCGGCGCGAGTCGATGAAGCCCGAGCACCTGGCGCGGGCGGCCTTCGAGGGGATGCTGTGCTCGCTGGCCGACGCGCTGGACGTGCTGCGGGGCCGTGGCGTGGAGGTGCGGCGGGTGTTCCTGCTGGGCGCGGCGGCCGAGCTGCCGGCCGTCCAGGCGCTGGCGCCCGCGGTGTTCGGCACCCAGGTCGTCGTGCCGCAGCCCGCCGAGTACGCGGCGCTGGGTGCGGCTCGGCAGGCGGCGTGGGCTCTCGGGGTCTCGCAGGGGACGCTCGATCCGCGCACTCCCCCGGCCTGGCAGGGCGCGGCGGCGCAGGTGCTGGAGCCGGGTGAGGAGCTCCCGGTGGGCCGGGCGGTCCGCCAGCAGTACGGGGCGACCCGGGACCAGATCCACCCCGGGGCGTTCGACGGGGCCGTCTGAAGCACGCGTGCCCCGGATTTGACCGGGGCTTGAGGAAAAGTGTTGGCAGTCGTGGTCCGGGGTGCCGGAGGATGGACCGGCCTCTGCCCTTCGCCGACTCCGAGAGACTCGTGTGCTCATAAAACTCCTGCGGACCTACCTGGGTCCGTACAGACGTCCCATCGTGCTGCTGGTGCTGCTCCAGCTGCTGCAGACGTGCGCAAGCCTCTATCTGCCCAGCCTCAACGCGGACATCATCGACAACGGTGTCGTGCGGGGTGACACGGGCTACATCCTGGAATACGGCGCCGTGATGATCCTCGTCAGCACCGTCCAGGTCGTCTGCAACATCGGGGCCGTCCACCACGGCGCCCGGACGGCCTCCGCGCTGGGGCGGGACGTGCGGGCGTCGGTCTTCGGCCGGGTGCAGTCGTTCTCCGCGCGCGAGGTGGGGCGGTTCGGGGCCCCGTCGCTGATCACCCGTACGACCAATGACGTGCAGCAGATCCAGATGCTCGTCCTGATGGCCTTCACGCTGATGGTCTCGGCGCCCATCATGTGCGTCGGCGGCGTCGTCATGGCGCTCGGCCAGGACGTCCCGCTGTCGGCGGTGCTGCTGGCCGTGCTGCCCGTGCTCGGCGTCTCGGTGAGCCTCATCGTGCGGCGGATGCGGCCGCTGTTCCGCACGATGCAGGTGCGGCTGGACAAGGTGAACCGTGTGCTGCGCGAGCAGATCACCGGCAACCGCGTCATCCGCGCCTTCAACCGGGACGCCTACGAGGAGGAGCGTTTCCGCGGCGCGAACACGGAGCTGACGGACGTCGCGCTGTCGACGGGACGGCTCATGGCCCTCATGTTCCCGACGGTGATGACCGTGGTGAACCTGTCGTCCATCGCCGTGGTCTGGTTCGGGGCGCACCGCATCGACAGCGGCGGGATGCAGATCGGGGCGCTCACCGCGTTCCTCGCCTATCTGATGCAGATCGTCATGTCGGTGATGATGGCCACCTTCATGTTCATCATGGTGCCGCGCGCCGAGGTCTGCGCCGAGCGCGTCCAGGAGGTCCTGGAGACCGAGTCGAGCGTGGTTCCCCCCACCGCTCCGGTCACGGAGCTGCTGGAACACGGGCATCTGGAGATACGGGGCGCGGAGTTCCGCTACCCGGGCGCCGAGGAGCCGGTGCTGCGCTCGGTCGATCTCGTGGCACGGCCCGGGGAGACCACCGCGATCATCGGGTCGACGGGCAGCGGCAAGTCGACCCTGCTCGGGCTGGTGCCGAGGCTGTTCGACGCGACGGACGGTGAGGTGCTGGTCGACGGCACGGACGTGCGGACGCTGGATCCGGTTTTGCTGGCGAAGACCGTGAGCCTGGTCCCGCAGAAGCCGTACCTGTTCTCGGGGACGGTCGCGACGAACCTGCGGTACGGCAATCCGGACGCGACCGACGAGGAGCTGTGGCACGCCCTGGAGGTGGCGCAGGCGAAGGACTTCGTGGAGGGGCTGGAGCATCGCCTCGACGCTCCGATCGCCCAGGGCGGCACCAATGTCTCGGGGGGCCAGCGCCAGCGTCTCGCTATCGCGCGCACCCTCGTGCGGCAGCCGGAGATCTATCTCTTCGACGACTCGTTCTCGGCCCTGGACTATGCGACGGACGCGGCGCTGCGCCGTGCGCTGGCCCGCGAGACGGCGGGGGCGACCGTGGTGATCGTGGCACAGCGGGTGTCCACGATCCGTGACGCCGACCGGATCCTGGTGCTGGACGAGGGCCGCGTCGTCGGGGCGGGCAGCCATCACGAGCTGATGGACGGCAATGAGACCTACCGGGAGATCGTGCTCTCCCAGCTGACGGAAGCGGAGGCCGCCTGATGGCAGGACCGGGCGGACGGATGATGGCCCAGGGCCCCACCGAGCGGTCCATGGACTTCAAGGGGTCCGGGAAGCGGCTCCTGGGGAGGTTCGGGAAGGAGAAGTCCTCGCTGGGTCTGATGCTGGGCGCGGTGACGCTGAGCGTGGGGCTCTCCGTGGCGGGGCCGAAGATCCTCGGGGCGGCCACCGACCTGATCTTCGCGGGTGTGGTCGGGCGGCAGATGCGGGACGGCACGACGAAGGAACAGGCCGTCGGCGGGCTGCGCGAGCAGGGGGACGACGGGCTCGCCGACATGCTGACCGGGGTGGACTTCGTCCCGGGCGACGGCATCGACTTCGGTGCCGTCGGCCAGGTCCTGCTGGTGGCGCTGGTGGTGTACGTCGCCGCGGGTCTGCTGATGCTGGTGTCGTCCCGGGTCTCGATCCGGGTGATCAACCGGGTCGTGTTCCAGCTGCGCGAGGACCTGCAGACCAAGCTGGCACGGCTCCCGCTGTCCTATTTCGACCGGCAGCAGCGCGGTGAGGTGCTGAGCCGGGCGACCAACGACATCGACAACATCTCCCAGACGATGCAGCAGACGATGGGCCAGCTCATCAACTCGCTGCTGACCATCGTCGGCGTGGTGATCATGATGTTCTGGATCTCGCCGCTGCTCGCCCTGGTCGCGCTGGTGACGATCCCCCTGTCGGTGTTCGTCGCGACGCGGATCGGCAAGCGGTCGCAGCCGCACTTCGTGGCGCAGTGGAAGGTGACGGGCAGGCTCAACGCCCACATCGAGGAGATGTACACCGGCCACGCCCTGGTGAAGGTCTTCGGGCGTCAGGACGAGTCCGCGAGGGACTTCGCCGAGCAGAACGACGCGCTGTACGAGGCGGGCTTCAAGGCCCAGTTCAACAGCGGGATCATGCAGCCGCTGATGATGTTCGTGTCGAACCTGAACTACGTGCTGGTCGCGGTCGTCGGCGGACTGCGGGTGGCGTCGGGCGCGCTGTCGATCGGTGACGTGCAGGCGTTCATCCAGTACTCGCGGCAGTTCTCGATGCCGCTGACGCAGGTCGCCTCGATGGCGAACCTGGTGCAGTCGGGCATCGCGTCCGCCGAGCGCGTCTTCGCCCTGCTGGACGCCGAGGAGCAGGCACCCGACCCCGATCCGTCGGAGCGGCCGGCGGAGCTCCGGGGCCGCGTCGCGCTGGAGGACGTGTCCTTCCGGTACGACCCGGACAAGCCGCTCATCGAGGATCTGTCGCTGAGCGTGGAGCCCGGCCACACGGTCGCGATCGTCGGCCCGACCGGTGCGGGCAAGACGACGCTGGTCAATCTGCTGATGCGGTTCTACGAGGTGACGGGCGGCCGGATCACCCTCGACGGGGTCGACGCGGCGGAGATGTCGCGTGACGACCTCCGGTCGGGCATAGGCATGGTGCTCCAGGACACCTGGCTGTTCGGCGGCACGATCGCGGAGAACATCGCCTACGGCGCCTCGCGCGAGGTGACCCGGGGGGAGATCGAGGAGGCGGCGCGGGCGGCCCACGCCGACCGTTTCGTCCGTACGCTGCCCGACGGCTACGACACGGTGATCGACGACGAGGGAGCCGGGGTCAGCGCGGGCGAGAAGCAGCTGATCACCATCGCGCGGGCGTTCCTGTCGGACCCGGTGATCCTGGTGCTGGACGAGGCCACCAGCTCGGTGGACACCCGTACCGAGGTGCTGATCCAGAAGGCGATGGCGCGGCTGGCCCACGGCCGTACGAGCTTCGTGATCGCGCACCGGCTCTCCACCATCCGGGACGCGGACCTGATCCTGGTGATGGAGAACGGCTCGATCGTCGAGCAGGGCACCCATGGCGCCCTGCTGGCGGCCGGGGGGGCCTACGCCCGGCTGTACGCGGCTCAGTTCGCGCAGGCTCCGGCCGAGGTCGACTGACGGCGCCGTCCGCCGGCGGGACACGGAGATGCGGGGCGGGCGGGGACGGCTCGCGGGCCGCTCAGTCCAGGTAGCCGCGCAGCTGGTCGGCGAAGGCGTGGTCCCTCAGCTTGTCGAGGGTCTTGGACTCGATCTGGCGGATGCGCTCGCGTGTCACGCCGAAGATCCTCCCGATCTCCTCGAGCGTGCGGGGCCGCCCGTCGTCGAGCCCGTACCGCAGCTGGACGACCTTCCTCTCCCGCTCCCCGAGGGTGGAGAGCACCGCCTCCAGGTGTTCGCGGAGCAGCAGGAAGGCCGCGGACTCCACGGGCGAGGCGGCGTCGCCGTCCTCGATGAGGTCACCGAACGCGACGTCGTCCTCCTCGCCCACCGGGGCGTGCAGGGACACGGGCTCCTGGGCGAGGCGCAGGATCTCGCCGACGCGTTCGGGTGTCAGGCCGAGCTGGGCCGCGACCTCCTCGGGGGCGGGCTCGTACCCGCGCTCCTGGAGCATGCGGCGCTGGACGCGTACGACGCGGTTGATCAGCTCGACGACGTGCACCGGGACTCGTATGGTCCTGGCCTGGTCGGCCAGCGCGCGGGACATGGCCTGGCGGATCCACCAGGTCGCGTACGTGGAGAACTTGTAGCCCCGCGCGTAGTCGAACTTCTCGACCGCCCTGATCAGTCCGAGGTTCCCCTCCTGGACCAGGTCGAGCATGGTCAGGCCCCGGCCGACGTAGCGCTTGGCCACGGAGACCACCAGGCGGAGGTTGGCCTCGATCAGCCGGCGTTTCGCCATCCGTCCCATGACCACGAGCCGGTCCAGGTCGACGGCGAGCCGTGAGTCGGGGTCGGGGGTGCGGGCGAGCCGCTCCTCGGCGAAGAGTCCCGCCTCGACGCGGCGGGCGAGGTCCACCTCCTCGGCGGCGCTGAGCAGCGGTATCCGTCCTATCTCCCGTAAGTACTGGCGGAAGAGGTCGGACGTCGGGCCGCCTGCCTCCGGTCGGCTGCGCGGCTCGGAAGGCTCCACCGGTTCCTCCAGCACCGCTTCGGGCGTGCCCGCCGCCTCCGGGTGACGCGTGACCCGGTTCTGCGCGGGAATCGCCGGGACATGCTCGGTCAGGGTCGGCACGGTCCGGATCTGCACGGGGGCGGCCTCCAGGTGATCGCTGCTCGGTCGCGGGATGGGAGGTCCGCCCCGGGCGGACCGGCCGCGCTCCGATGACTCAGGCACCGCCACCCAGTGTGGCGTACGACACATCGCCGCCACGAGGGGCGTGCGGTGACTTTTTGCGCCCGGAGCGTGACAGGGCGCTGATACGGCTCAGAGCGCGGCGGCGCCGTGGTTCCGCAGCGACTGGGCGTACTGCTGGAGGACCCAGACCTCGTTCTGCGCGGCGGCCAGATGGTCGGGGGCGACGTTGCTGCCGAGCCGGGCGAGACTGCCCTGCACGTCGGCGATCCTGCGGTCGACCGCGCGGAGGCGGACCTTGACCAGGTGTTCGCCGGCGTACGACTCGTCGATGGACTTGCCGTGGAAGACCTCGACCGCGAGCTCGGTGACGAGCTTGCGCACCGTGTCGTCGGGGGTCGCGTCGAGCACCTGGACCAGGTACTCGCGGGTGTCGGCGACGCCCATCTCGGCGCCGCCCGCCTCCGCGATGCACTGGCGGACCGCCGCGTACGGCGGGGCGGTGAACTCGTCGACGCCGTAGGCGTCGAAGGCGGGGGAGACCAGGGCCGGCTTCTGCAGGGCGAGCTTGAGCAGCTCGCGCTCCGTGCGGTGGGCGGGGCTGCGGAGGTTGAGTGCGGGGCCGGACGGGGCCGCGGGGGCCTGGACCTGCTGGTGCCGGGCGCCGGCACGCGAGGGCGCCGGCGCGGGCCCTCGCCGCTCACCCCGCCCGCGCGCCCACTGGGCGAGCTGGTTGACCCGGCGCACGACGTACTCCTGGTCCAGGATGCCGACGAAGCCTGCCAGCTGGACCGCGACCTCGCGCTGCACGCTGCCCGTCTTGATCTTGGCGACGACGGGGGCGGCCTCGTCCAGGGCGGCGGCGCGGCCCGCCGGGGTCTCCAGGTCGTAGCGGCCGACGATCTGGCGGAGCGCGAACTCGAAGAGCGGGGTGCGGGGCTCGACCAGGTCGCGGACCGCGTCGTCCCCCTTGGCGAGCCGCAGGTCGCAGGGGTCCATGTTGTCGGGGGCGATCGCGATGTAGGTCTCGGCGGCGAACTTCTGGTCGTCCTCGAAGGCGCGCAGAGCGGCCTTCTGGCCGGCCGCGTCGCCGTCGAAGGTGAAGATCACCCGGGCGCTGCCGTTGTCCATCAGGAGCCGCCGGAGGATCTTGATGTGGTCACCGCCGAACGCCGTGCCGCAGGTGGCGATCGCGGTGGTGACCCCGGCGAGGTGGCAGGCCATCACGTCGGTGTAGCCCTCGACCACGACGGCCCTGCTCGACTTCGCGATGTCCTTCTTGGCCAGGTCGATGCCGTACAGCACCTGGGACTTCTTGTAGATCGAGGTCTCGGGGGTGTTGAGGTACTTCGGGCCGTTGTCGTCGTCGCGCAGCTTGCGGGCGCCGAAGCCGACGACGTCCCCCGAGGTGTCGCTGATCGGCCACATCAGCCGGCCGCGGAAGCGGTCGATGGGGCCGCGGCGGCCGTCCTGGGAGAGACCGGAGCTGATGAGCTCCTTGTCGCTGAAGCCCTTGCCGCGCAGGTAACGGGTGAGGTGGTCCCAGCCCGCGGGGCTGTAGCCGACACCGAAGTGGGCCGCCGCCTCCTGGTCGAAGCCGCGTGCGGCGAGGAACTTCCGGCCGATCTCGGCCTCGGGGCCGTTCAGCTGCTCGCGGTAGAAGTCCGCGGCGATCTGGTGGGCCTCGACCAGCCGGATGCGTTCGCCGCGCTGGTGGGAGGGGTTGTAGCCGCCCTCCTCGTAGCGCAGGGTGATGCCCGCCTTGGCGGCGAGGCGCTCGACCGTCTCGGAGAAGGTGAGGTGATCGATCTTCATCACGAAGGCGATCGTGTCGCCGCCCTCCTGGCAGCCGAAGCAGTGGAAGAGACCCTTGCCCGGGCTCACCTGGAAGGAGGGGGACTTCTCGTCGTGGAAGGGACAGAGGCCCTTGAGGTTGCCGCCGCCGGCGTTGCGCAGCTGGAGGTACTCGGACACGACGGCGTCGATCGGGACCGCGTCCCGGACCGCCTTCACGTCGTCGTCATTGATCCTGCCTGCCACGGGTGAAGTCTACGGGTGGGCCCGGCGGTCCGGGACCGGCCGGCAGCGGGCGCCCCGCTCCCGGCACCGGCCCGGCCACCGCCCCGGGCCACCGGTCAGGCCAGGGATTCCAGGGGCACCGAGGGGTCGCCCAGGGCGTGCGGGTCGACCGGCCGGGCTGTCCTGACCAGCTTCTGGATGCTCTCGGTGACGTCCCACACATTGACGTTCATCCCGGCCAGGACCCGGTGGTCCTTCAGCCAGAAGGCGATGAACTCGCGCTTGCCGGCGTCGCCCCGGATGACGACCTGGTCGTACGAGCCGGGCGGCGCCCAGCCGGAGTACTCCAGGCCGAGGTCGTACTGGTCGGAGAAGAAGTACGGCACACGGTCGTACGAGACGTCCTGGCCCAGCATCGCCCTCGCGGCGGCGGGACCGCTGTTCAGGGCGTTCGCCCAGTGCTCCACACGCAGCCGGCGGCCGAAGAGCGGATGGTCGACGGACGCGATGTCCCCGGCGGCGAAGATGTCCGGGTCGGAGGTGCGCAGGGAGGCGTCGACGGCGACGCCGCCGCCCTGCGACGGGTCCGCCATGGCGAGCCCGGCGGCTTCGGCGAGCGAGGTGCGCGGGGCCGCGCCGATCGCGGCGAGCACGTCGTGGGCGGGGTGCTCCTCGCCGTCGTCGGTGCGGGCGGCGAGGACCATGCCGTCCTGCCCGGTGATCTCGGTGAGGCGGGCGCCGAAGTGGAACCGGACACCGTGTTCCGCGTGCAGATCGGTGAAGATCTGGCCGACCTCGGGGCCGACCACGTGGTGCAGCGGGGTCGCGGAGGGGGCGACCACGGTGACCTCGGCGCCGTACCCGCGGGCCGCCGCGGCGACCTCGAGGCCGATCCAGCCGGCTCCGGCGATCACCAGGTGGCCGTTGTCGCGGCCGAGGGCGGCCAGGACGTTGCGCAGCCGCTCGGAGTGGGCGAGACGGCGCAGGTGGTGGACACCGGCCAGGCCGGTGCCCGGGATGTCGAGGCGGCGCGGCTCGGCGCCGGTGGCGAGCAGCAGCTTGTCGTAGTGGACGACCGTGTTGTCACCGAGCTGCACGGACCGGCCCGCCCGGTCGATGGAGGTGACCACCTGGCCGAGGTGGAGCTCGATGTCGGCGCCCGCGTACCAGGCGGTCTCGTGGACGAGGACGGAGTCACGTTCGTCCTTGCCCAGCAGGTATCCCTTCGAGAGGGGAGGCCGCTCGTACGGATGGTCGCGCTCGTCGCCGATGAGGATCACCCGGCCGCTGAAACCCTCCTCGCGGAGCGTCCCGGCCGCCTTGGCTCCGGCGAGTCCTCCGCCGACGATGACGAACGTCCGATGTGCGTCGACCACTTGCTGCCTCCTCGGTACTGTGCTGCGCGGCGCCGCCACCTGCGAGCGTCCCGCACGCAGCGTGACGGCGAAAGAGGGTGTGCCCCGATCAGGTCACCGCCACCGGCATGTGGCCCCGTCATGCTCCAGTCTGCCCAACGCCCGTGAGGATGCTGTGAAGGGACCGCGCGGAGGCGTCCGTGAGTGCGGCGATCTGGTCGACGAGGACCCGCTTGCGGGCCCGGTCGTCGGGGGCCGCGAGGTACAGGGCGCGGAACTGCGGTTCGAGTCCCTCGGGCGCCCGGGCGGTGAGGGCGGCGGCGAGTTCGGCGATGACGACGCGCTGCCCGGCGCGGATGACCTCCTGCTCGGCGCGCTGCATGACGTAACGGTCGGCGACGGCCTTGAGCACGGCGCACTCGTTGCGCACCTCGCGCGGCACGAGGAGCTCCGCGCCGTACCTGCCGAGCCGTCCGGGCCCGTACGCGGCGTGGGTGGCGGCCTCGGCGGCGAGGCAGAACCTGCCGATGAGCTGGCTGGTCGCGTCCTTCAGCCGGGCCTGGGCGACCGCGGTGCCGTCGTAGCCGTGGGGCCACCACTCCTGGGCGGTGAGCCGGTCGAGGGCGTCGGCGAGCTCCTGCGGGTCGGTGTCCGCCGGGACGTACCGTCCGACGGCGACGCCCCAGATCTCCTCGCGCTCCGGCTCGGAGAAGAGGCAGCCGGGGTCGATGTGCCCGGCGTGCAGCCCGTCCTCGAAGTCGTGCACGGAGTAGGCGACGTCGTCGGACCAGTCCATGACCTGGGCCTCGAAGCATCTGCCGTCCTGCGGCGCGCCCTTGCGGAACCAGGTGAAGACCGGCAGGTCGTCCTCGTACACCCCGAACTTCGGTGAGCCGGGGTCGGTGGGGTGGCCGCCCCGGGGCCACGGGTACTTGGTGGCGGCGTCCAGGGCGGCCCGGGTCAGGTTGAGCCCGACGCTGACGAGCTCACCGCCGCGGGGGTCGCGGACGAAGCGCTTGGGTTCGAGCCGGGTCAGCAGGCGCAGCGACTGGGCGTTGCCCTCGAAGCCGCCGCAGTCCGACGCGAAGTCGTTGAGCGCCTGTTCGCCGTTGTGCCCGAAGGGCGGGTGGCCCATGTCGTGGGAGAGACAGGCGGCTTCCACGAGGTCGGGGTCGCAGCCGAGCGCGGCGCCGAGCTCCCGGCCGACCTGGGCGCACTCCAGGGAGTGGGTGAGGCGGGTGCGGGGGCTGGCGTCCCAGGCCCGGCCGCGGGTGCCGGGCGTGACGACCTGGGTCTTGCCCGCGAGCCTGCGCAGGGCGGCGGAGTGGAGCACGCGGGCTCGGTCGCGCTGGAACGCGGTGCGGCCGGGCCGCTTGTCGGGCTCGGTGTCCCAGCGCTCGGTGTCAGCGGCGCCGTACGGCGTGTCCCTGGGTTCGTGCGTACCGTCCATGTCCCGACATTAGACCGGCGGGCTGACGGGAAGGGTCAGGCCGTGGCGAGGAGGTGCGGGTGCGTCAGGGCGCCGTGGGCGGGCGTGGTGGTGGTCAGGGCCTCGTCGTAGCGGTGCAGCAGGAGGCGCGCCATCGCCGGGTGCGCGCCCAGCGGTGCGGCGGCGATTCCCGGTGCGGCGGCGGCCGAGACGGTCGCGAAGCGGCCGGGGGCCGTGAAGTACGAGGCGAGGGCGACGCGGTGGCGGCCACGGGCGGCGAGTGCGCGCACGGCCGTGGGCACGTCGGGCGTGGCCGCCGAGGCGTAGGCGGGTACGACGGGCACGGAGCCGAGGCGGTCGCTGAGCAGGGCGGCGGTGCGGCGGGCGTCGACGTCGGAGTCGGGGTCGCGTGATCCGGCGGCGGCGAGTACGACCGCGCAGTCGCGGCGCGTACCGTCCTCGTCCCGCCAGCCGGCTTCGACGAGACGCCCGTAGAGGGCCTCGACGAGCAGCGGGTGCGGCCCGAGGGGGGCCGCCACCCGGGTCCGGAGGTGGCTCGCGGCGGCGGCGGCGAGCGGGATGTCGTGCCGGACGTGGTGGCCGCGGCCGAGCAGGAGCGGCACGAGCACCGCGTCACCCCGCCCGACGGCGTCCAGGGTGTCCGGCAGCAGCGGTTCGTTCAGCTCGATGTGGCCGAGCCGGACGTCGAGGGCGGGCCGCAGCTCCCTCACCCGGTCCAGGAGTTCCAGGACCGTGCGCAGGGCCTGCGGGTCCCGGCTGCCGTGCGCGACGGCGACCAGGGTGGGGGCGGATCTGCGGGTGCGGTGCATGGGCCTGCGGGTTCCGTTCGGGGAGACGAGGCTGAGCTGGCTTCCGAGCTGGGAGGTGATGCGGGTCAGGATCTGCGCTGTGCTGTCGAGGGGCAGGGGCTCACGCGGGTGTTCCGTTGCCGGCTCCTTCATGAACCGATGGTGACGGGCGGACGTTGCCGGGCCGTTTCGCACCGGTGACGGGTCTTTGCCTCTGTCTCACGGAACGGGGGCCGGTGGTGTCAGCACCTGTTCACACCCGGCCGCGAACCTTTCGCCCCCGCCGTTCGTCCGTTCCCTGAGGGACGGGTACGAGCGCGGGGGGCGCCACATGCGGCTGAGGACAGTGAAGAGGATCGGCCGTGCGCGGCTGAGCGGCCCGGGACGGTTCGTCGCCGCCCGGCCACGGCTGCCGCGTACCCGGCGGGGGCGGCGGCGGCTGACGCAGGCGCTGATGGTCGCCTGCGCGGTGGCGCTGGCGCCCGCGACCTGGCTCCACACCACGGCCGACGCCCGGGTGCGGACGGCGGCCGGCGTCCCGGCGCGGGAGGTCACCGTGGTGTTCGGGGCGGGGCTGCGGGAGGGCCGCCCCTCGCCGTACCTGGCGCACCGGCTGGACGCGGCCGCCGAGCTGTACAGGACCGGGAAGGTGCGGGTCGTGCTGGTCACCGGGGACAACAGCCGGGTGGACTACGACGAACCGGACGCCATGCGCACGTACCTCACCGCGAGCGGGGTGCCGGACAGCCGGATCGTGAGCGACTACGCGGGCTTCGACACCTGGGACTCCTGCGTCAGGGCCAAGAGGATATTCGGGGTCGACCGGGCCGTCCTGGTGAGCCAGGGCTTCCACATACGGCGGGCGATCGCCCTGTGCCGGTCGGCCGGGATCGACGCCTACGGGGTGGGGGTCGACGCCGTACACGATGTGACCTGGTACTACGGCGGGACGCGGGAGGTCTTCGCGGCGGGCAAGGCGCTCCTGGACGTCGTGTTCGAGCCGGACCCGCACTTCCTGGGCCCCCGGGAGCCCGGCGTGACGGAGGCGCTCGCCGACGACCTCACGGCGGCGGGTCCGGCGGGCTGAGGTGTGCGTACCGGGGGCGTAACCGGACGCACCGGTGCTCGTAATACCGGCCTCGCACGCTGGGTGTATGGCCCGCACCGAGACGCCCACCCACTGCCCGTACTGCGCGCTCCAGTGCGGGATGAAGCTGCGACCGGTCACCGACGGCGGGGTGGTCGAGGTCGTGGAGCGCACCGACTTCCCCGTCAACCGGGGAGCGCTGTGCGGCAAGGGGCGCACGGCGCCCGCCGTGCTCGCCGCCGGTGTGCGGCTGACGGGGCCCCTCGTGCGGGGCGCGGACGGTGAGCTGGCCCCGGCGAGCTGGGACGTGGCGCTGGAACGGGTCGCGGACGGGCTGCGCGGGACACGGGCGGAGCACGGTGCGGACGCCGTGGGGGTGTTCGGCGGGGGCGGGCTCACCAACGAGAAGGCGTACGCCCTCGGGAAGTTCGCCCGGGTGGTGCTCGGCACCTCACAGATCGACTACAACGGCCGTTTCTGCATGTCGTCGGCCGCCGCCGCGCACCAGCGGGCGTTCGGCCTCGACCGCGGGCTGCCGTTCCCGCTGGAGGACGTTCCCCGGACCGGGTGCGTGATCCTGGTCGGCTCGAACATCGCGGAGACCATGCCGCCCGCGCTGCGCTATCTGACCGAGCTGAGGGAGAACGGCGGCCGGCTGATCGTGATCGATCCGCGCCGGACCAGGACCGCCGAGCAGGCGGACCTGCATCTGGCGCCCCGGCCGGGCACTGACCTGGCCCTCGCGCTCGGCATGCTGCACCTGGTCGTGGCGGACGGACGGGTGGACGAGGAGTTCGTCCGCACCCGGACCAGCGGCTGGGACGAGGCGAGGGCGGGTGCGATGGCGCACTGGCCGGAACTGGTGGAGCGCCTCACCGGGGTGGCCGTGCCGCAGTTGCGCGAGGCCGTGGAGATGTTCTGCGGGGCGGGGACCGGCATGGTCCTCACCGCGCGTGGCCCCGAGCAGCAGGCCAAGGGAACGGACACGGTGGGGGCGTGGATCAACTTCTGCCTGGCCACGGGCCGGGCGGGCCGTCCGCTGTCCGGATACGGCTGCCTGACCGGCCAGGGCAACGGCCAGGGCGGCCGGGAGCACGGTCAGAAGGCCGACCAGCTGCCCGGTTACCGCAAGCTCACGGACCCGGCGGCGCGCCGGCATGTGGCGGGGGTGTGGGGCGTCGACCCCGACACCCTGCCGGGGCCGGGGCGCAGTGCCTACGAACTGCTGGACGCGCTGGGCCGGGACGTGCGGTCGCTGCTGGTCATGGGGTCGAATCCCGTCGTCTCGGCCCCGCACGCGGGGCATGTGGAGGAGCGGCTGCGGTCGCTGGACTTCCTGGCGGTCGCGGACGTGGTGCTGTCGGAGACGGCGGCACTGGCCGACGTGGTGCTGCCGGTGACGCAGTGGGCGGAGGAGAGCGGCACCGTCACCAGTCTGGAGGGCCGGGTACTGCTGCGGCAGCGGGCGGTCACACCGCCGGAGGGGGTGCGCAGCGATCTGGAGGTGCTCCACGCGCTGGCCGGGGCCCTGGGACACGGGAAGGGCTTCCCTGCCGATCCTGAGGAGGTCTTCGACGAGCTGCGCCGCGCCTCGGCGGGCGGTCCCGCCGACTACGCGGGCATCACCTACGCCCGGATCGCGGCGGAGGACGGGGTGTTCTGGCCGTGCCCTGACGAGGACCACGCCGGCACGCCGAGGCTGTTCCTGGAGCGGTTCGCGACGGACGACGGGCGGGCGCGGTTCGTCCCCGTCACGCACCGGGCCGCCGCCGAGGAGACGGACGCGGAGTACCCGGTCGTGCTGACCACCGGGCGGGTCGTGTCCCACTACCAGTCGGGAGCGCAGACGCGCCGGGTCGCCGAGCTGAACGCCGCCGCACCGGGTCCGTTCGTGGAGCTGCATCCCCGGCTCGCCGAGCGGATCGGGGTGGCCGAGGGCGAGGCCGTCGCCGTCACCTCGCGGCGCGGGCGGGCGGTGGCACCGGCCCGGATCACCGTGGGGATCAGGCAGGACACCGTCTTCATGCCGTTCCACTGGCCCGGCGAGGGCCGGGCCAACTCCCTGACGAACCCCGCGCTCGACCCGGTGTCGCGCATGCCGGAGTTCAAGGTGTGCGCCGTGCGGGTGGAGGCCGCCCGCTGAGCCGGTGACCGCCCGGCACGGGCGTGCCCCCGGTGACCCGCTGAGCCGTCACCGCCCGCCACGGAGGTGCGCGGGGGGTGTGGGAGCGGCGTGCCGTGCGCGGGGAAGGGCAGCGGGGCGTCCGTCACGACGGCGCGACGGGCGCCGTCCCGGCGGACACCCAGGCGAGATAGCGGTCGTGGCCGCGTACGACGGGCGTGGCGATGATCTCGGGCGTCTCGTAGTCGTGCGCCGCGACGAGGTGGGCCTCCAGCGCGTCGTACCGCTCGGCCGTCGTCTTGAACAGCACCTGCCACTCCTGCCCGGTCTCGACCGCCCCCTGCCACCGGTAGACGGAGGTGACGGGGGCGGTGATCTGGGCGCACGCGGCGAGCCGTGCGTCCACCGCGCCCCTGGCGAGGGTGTGGGCCTTCTCCTCGCTGTCCGTCGTGGTCAGTACGGTCAGCCATGCGGGTCCGGTCATGCCCGGGTCTCCTCGTCCTCGGTGTCCGTGGCCCCTCGATTGTCCGCTCCCGCCCCGTCAGCCGCCGTACGGGTGCCGTGTCCTGGCCTCGCGCAGGGCGCGGCCCCACCAGACCAGCTGGTCGAGCATCCTCTTGGCCGCTCCGTCCGCCTGTGCCGGGTCCCTGAGCGCGCCCCGGTCGTCGAAGAGGGCGCCCGCGTTGTGGAAGGAGACCGTGTCGCGTACGGAGACGGCGTGCAGTTCGGCGAAGACCTGGCGCAGGTGCTCGACCGCGCGCAGGCCGCCGGAAATTCCGCCGTACGACACGAACGCGACGGGCTTGGCCTGCCACTCGGTGTAGTGCCGGTCGATGAGGTTCTTCAGCGGGGCCGGGTAGGAGTGGTTGTACTCGGGGGTCAGGACGACAAAGGCGTCGGCGCGCGCCAGCCGCGTGGTCGCCGCGGCGGCGCCGGTGGCAGGCGGCTCGGTCTCCGCCACGTCGATCAGACCGGCCTCGATGTCCGGGTGGCCGGCCGCCCGCCCGAGGAACCACTCGGCGACGACGGGTCCGAAGCGGCCCTCGCGGTTGCTGCCGAGGATGACGGCCACCTTCAGGGGGTCGTCGGACGGAGGGGAAGCAGGTGTGTTGAGGTCCATGTACCGCAGACTCACGCCTCAACCATGGTTGAGGTCAAGCGCCGGACCGCCACGCATAGGCTGGAGGCCATGACGACCTCCGTTCCGGACCTCTACGTCGAGTTCGACGGACTTCCCGCCACCGGGGACGATCTGCGGATCCCGGCCTTCGCCGGCTACGGCCATTTCACCGCGATGCAGGTCAGGGACCGCATGGTGCGCGGACTCGCCCTGCATCTGGACCGCCTTGACTCCGCGAACCGGGAGTTGTTCGGTTCTCCGCTCGACGGGGAGCGCGTGCGCGGACTGGTCGGGCACGCACTCGACGGCGCCAGGAGGCACGACGCGTCGGTCCGGGTCCACGGCTTCATGCCGCCGGGGAGCCCGGCGCCGGTACCCATGGTGACGGTGCGGGGGCCGGTCCCTGCGGACCACACGCCGCGGAGCCTCATGTCGGTCCCCTTCGCACGCTCGGTACCCCACATCAAACGCCCCGGCGAGTTCGGCCAGGTCTACTACGGGGAGCAGGCCAGGCGGGCCGGCTTCGACGACGCGTTGCTGACCTCGCCCGGCGGCATGGTGACCGAGGGCGCGGTCACCAACATCGGTTTCTGGGACGGAACTTCCGTGGTCTGGCCGGACGCCCCCGCACTGACGGGCATCACCATGGCGCTGCTGGAGAGCGGCCTCGCGCGGACGGGCCTGCCCTCGGTGAGGCGCGGGGTGACGCTGGACGGGCTGACCGGCTACCGGTCGGCGTTCGTCACCAACTCCCAGGGCATCGCCCCGGTCCACCGGATCGACGACGTGCCCTTCACCGTCGACGAGGACCTGATGAGGCTGCTCGGCCAGGTGTACGAGGACGCCCCACGCGAGGCCGTCTGACCTCCTCCACGGACGCACGGCCCGCGGCGGCGAGGCCGCGCCGCCTCCTCGGCGTGCGGAAGCGCGGGGGCGCGGGCGCACAGGGGTGCGGGAGCATGGGGCCATGCAGATCCACATCGAAGCCTCAGAACTCCCGGGCCGCACCTGCGCCCCCGGCACCGACTTCGCCGGTTTCGACGACATCCACGTCGGCGTGCAGCGCAAGGACCGGCCCGGCGAACTGTTCGGCCTGCATCCGGGCGACGCGGCTCGCGCCTCCTGGACCCTGGACTGCTCCGCCGTGCCCACCGCCGAGGGCGTCGAGGTGTCGGGGCCGTACGTCCAGAACCGGCTCGGGGGGCGCTTCATCTACCTGTCGTGGGGCACGGTGGACGGCGACGGCGCGTTCACCATGTTCCGGCGGGCCAAGCTGATGATGAGTGACGTCTCCCCCGACGTCCTGGAGGCCGCCGCGCGCACCGGGCACCTCACCGCGCGGTTGCGTCTGACCGACGCCGAAGGGCGGCCGCGGTGCGCCCGCGTACGCCCGCCGGACATCGTCTGGGCCGCGACGGAGGGGAGCCCGGCCTCCGGGGCCTGAGTCGCGGGAGTCATGACACCGCCCTCACAGGGCCGGGGGGGGGAGGCCTGTGAGGGCGATTGCCATGGGGCCGGCGGGGGGATGCCGCCCCGTGGGGGGATAGTCACCGTGTTCCCGGCCATCACGCGAGCATTCCTGTGACCTGCGTCACACTGTCGGTGCGGGCGCCACCCGATCGGCGCCGGTCCGGCCCAGGGCCTCCCCCAGGGCCACGACCTGCACCGCAGCGGCCGGACCGCGACGCCCCCCTGACCCGCACGGGTGATATCTGACGGACCGTCAGCATGCGCGGGGACGGTATGGCCCGTTACCTCGGAGGCAGGACACATCCGTCTGCCCGGAGGATTCCCATGCGCAGCCCCGCCCGCCTCGTGACCGGCACCGCCGCAGCGGCCCTCACCGTCGCCGCGCTCGGCGCCGCAGCCCCGTCCGCGTACGCGGACGGCCTCGGCAGACCGGAGTTCGCCGCCGCCACGGTGGCGCCCGGCACGACGGACTGCGGACCCGAGGGCGCGGCGGGCGGCGACGCGCTCCTCTGCGAGAGCGGCGACACGACGGCCGGGGACCCGGAGCCCGCGGACGGCCTGGAGTCCGGTGACGCGGAGCCGCTCGAAGGTCTGGATCCGCTCGACGGCCCGGACACGGCCGAGGACCCCGCGGCGGCCCTGGAGCCCTCCTGGCCGGAGACCGATGAGGAGAGTACGGCGGACACCGGGGACGAGGCCGGAGGTGTGCGGCAGCCCGGAACCGGCACGGGCTCGGCGCCCGGGACGAAGCCCGGAACGCCCCCCGGGACGGAACCCGGTTCCGCCGAGCCGCCGGTGCCCCCGGGGCACAGGCCCACGGCCGCACCCAGCCCCAGCCGGCCGTCCGGGCACGTGGGTACGGGCGTCGGCGGCAGCGCCACCCCGGACACCGCCCAGCTCGTCGCGGGCGGTGGCCTCGTCGCCGCGGCGGCCGTCGGCGGCGCCCTGCTCCTGCGCCGGCGCCGCGCGGGCGCAGCACGCCACTACGGCCCACGCGGCATGCGCTACTGAGGGCGCCCGGCGGAGGACGGGACGTGGACAGGACGGCACTGAGGTCCAGGGCCTGGCTGGCGGGCATCGTCGCGCTGTGCGGCCTGTGGCTGGTCCACAACGGCTCGGCCGTCCGGACCGCCGCCCCCCAGCCCGCCACTGCCGAGGCCTTCACCGCCGGCGCCGGGCCACGGACCGGGACGGGCACCACCCGGCCGCTGGGGCCCGCCGCGCCGGTCAGGATCCGCGTCCCCGCCATCGGTGTGGACGCTCCCATGACGGGACTCGGCCTGGGCGCCGACGGCCGCCTCGCCGCACCGCCCGCCTCGGACCGCAACCTCGCGGGCTGGTTCGAGGACGGCACCCCGCCCGGCGCCGAGGGCACCGCGATAGTCGCCGGTCACGTCGACAACGCCGAGGGGCCGTCCGTCTTCTACTCCCTGGGCTCCCTGAAGAAGGGCGCCCGGGTCGAGGTCGACCGCGGGGACGGCCGCACCGCCGTCTTCTCGGTCGACGCGGTCGAGCTCCACGACAAGGACGACTTCCCGGACGAGCGCGTCTACGACGCCACGCCGTACGCCTCGCTGCGGCTGATCACCTGTGGGGGCGGCTTCAACCGCGAGACCGGCTACCAGGGCAACGTGGTGGCGTACGCACACCTCACGGGGGTGCGCTGATCAAGCCGTCCACTGGTCGAAGCCGAGCTTGGCGACCAGTGAGAACACCACGACCAGCAGGACCCCGCGCACGAAGTCGCTGCCCTTCCTCAGCGCCATGCGTGCCCCGAGCATCGCGCCCGCGAGGTTGAACACGGCCATCAGCGCGGCCAGCTGCCACAGGACGGTGCCCTGGTAGGCGAACATCGCCAGCGCCCCGCCGTTGGTGCAGACGTTCACGATCTTGGCGTTGGCGGACGCGGTGACCAGGTCGAGGTGGAGCACGGCGGTCAGGGCCAGCACCAGGAAGGTGCCCGTCCCCGGCCCGAAGAGCCCGTCGTAGAAGCCGATACCGCCGCCGGCCAGCACGATCGCGGTGACGGTCCGGGCCCGGCCGGGCTTCCTGCCCGCGCCGTCACCGGCCGCCGCCGTGCCGAAGGACGGACGCAGCATCACGAAGGCCGCCACGGCGAGCAGCACCACCATGATCACCGGGCGCAGCACGTCGCTGCTGATGCCCGCGGCGAAGAAGGCGCCGGCCATCGATCCGGCGAGCGCCATGAGCCCGATCCGTACGGCCGTCCCGACCTGCACCGGCGCCTTGCGCACGTAGGTCACGGCGGCCCCCGAGGTGCCGACGATGGCCACGGCCTTGTTGGTGCCGAGGATGTGCGCGGCCGGGACGTGCGGCAGGCCGAGCAGCAGGGCGGGCAGGAGGAGCAGCCCGCCACCTCCCACCACCGCGTCGATCCAGCCCGCCGCCGCTGCGGCCAGGCAGAGGAGGACCAGGGTGGTGAGGGTTGTCTCAGGCATGCTGGCGACCTTAAGCAGGTGGTGGGTACACCGTCCAACCGGCCGCCCTCGCCCTCACAGCGGGCGTCACCGCGCGCTGAGCGCAAGGTTCCTCCCGGGAAACAGGAGGGATGCGGTCGGGTAACACCCGCCGCGCACTCTCATGGGCATGAGGACACAGACGGAGAACGCGGCGCGGGTGGTGGTGATCGGCGCCGGGATGGCGGGCGCGCGGCTCGCCGCCCGGGTCCCCGGCGTCACCGTCATCGGCGAGGAGGCGCACGCGCCCTACAACAGGGTGCTGCTGGCCGAGGTGCTCGCCGGCCGGTACGAGCCGGACGTGATCGCGCTGCCGCCCGCCGAGGTGCGGCGCGGGGTGCGGGTCGTGCGGATCGACCGGGCGGAGCGACAGGTGCTCTGCGACGACGGCGGCGTCATCGGCTACGACCGCCTGGTCCTGGCCACCGGCTCCAACCCCGTGCTGCCGCCGCTGCGCGGCCTCGGTCACGTGCTGCCGGACGGGGTGCACCCGTTCCGCACCCTCGAGGACTGCCTGGCCCTGCGCGCCGCCGTACGCCCCGGCGTACGGGCCGTGGTCATCGGCGGCGGCCTCCTCGGGGTGTCGGCCGCACGTGCCCTGGCCGAGTGCGGCGCGCAGGTGGTGCTGGCCCAGCAGGGCGAGCACCTCATGGAGCGGCAGCTGGACTCCGAGGCGGCCGGGATGCTGCGCCGCCACCTGGAGGCACTCGGCGTCGAGGTGCACACCGAGTGCCGGGTGCGCGGCCTGCGCTGCACCGGCGGGGAGACCCCCGCGGTGCGCGCCGTCGAGATGGCCGACGGTTACGAACTGGAGGCCGAGATCACGGTCCTGGCCTGCGGGGTCCGTCCCAGGACGGGTCTGGCCCAGGCGGCGGGCCTGGAGGTCCGCAAGGGCGTCGTCGTCGACGACGAGCTGCGCACGTCGGACCCGTACGTCCACGCCGTCGGCGACTGCGCCGAGCACGACGGCACGGTCTACGGGCTGGCGGGTGCCGCGCTCGAACAGGCCGACGCGCTGGCCGAGGTGCTGTCCGGTCGCCCCGCCCGCTACCGGGGCACCAGGGCGCTCACCCGGCTCACCCTCCGCTCCCCCTCTTCCGCCCCCCTGCCCGTCGGGACCACCGGAGCCGCCGTCGTCTCCGGGACGTCCGCCGGGCTCGACCTGGCCGCCTTCGGCGACTCCCGCCCGATGCCCGGCGACGACGTGATCAGGCTGGCCGACGCCACCCGGAACGCGTACCGCACGGTCGTCGTCCGGGGCGACCGGCTGGCGGGCGGGGTCCTGTTCGGCGATCTCGGCGCGGTCGGCACCCTCGCCCGGACGTGGCAGGACGACGACCCCCTCCCCGCCGACATGTCCCTGCTCCACCTGCTCACCAACGACGGAGGCTTCTGATGCCGGTGTCCACTCCCCCGACCGCCCCCACCGCAGGCGTGCCGACGATCGTGGTCGTCGGGCACGGGATGGTCGGACAGCGGTTCCTGGAAGCGCTCGCCGACCGTGGCCTGACCGCCGCCGCCGGCACCGCCAGGATCGTCGTGCTCTGCGAGGAGCCCCGCCCCGCGTACGACCGGGTCCAGCTGACCTCGTACTTCTCCGGCAGGACGCCGGAGGACCTCTCGCTCGTCGAGCAGGGCTTCATGGAGCGCCACGGCATCGAGCTGCGCGTCGGTGACCCGGCCGAGAGCGTCGACCGTGAGGCGCGCACCGTCACCGCGCGCTCCGGGGAGACCTTCTCCTACGACACGCTGGTGCTGGCCACCGGCTCGTACCCCTTCGTCCCGCCCGTTCCCGGCAAGGACGCCGAGGGCTGCTTCGTCTACCGCACCATCGAGGACCTCCTGGCGATCGAGGAGTACGCGAAGACCGCGAGGACCGGCGCGGTCGTCGGCGGCGGCCTCCTCGGCCTGGAGGCGGCGGGCGCGTTGAAGGGCCTCGGCCTGGAGACGCACGTCGTGGAGTTCGCCCCCCGGCTGATGCCCGTCCAGGTGGACGACGGGGGCGGCGCGGCGCTGCTGCGCACCATCGAGAACATGGGCCTCTCCGTCCACACGGGCGTCGGCACCCAGGAGGTCACCTCGGGCGAGGACGGCCGGGTCAACGGCATGTCCCTGTCGGACGGTTCCTCGCTCGGGACCGACCTCGTCGTCTTCTCCGCCGGCGTGCGTCCCAGGGACCAGCTGGCCCGCGACTGCGGTCTGGAGGTCGGCCCGCGCGGCGGCATCGTCGTCGACGAGGAGTGCCGCACCTCCGACAGCGACGTCTTCGCGATCGGCGAGTGCGCCCTCGCCTCGGACGGACGGGTCTACGGGCTGGTGGCGCCGGGCTACGAGATGGCGCTCGCGGTCGCCGAGGTGATCGCGGGCAACGCGGCCTCCTTCACGGGCGCCGACCTCTCGACGAAGCTGAAGCTGCTCGGTGTGGACGTCGCCTCGTTCGGTGACGCGCACGGCACGGCCGAGGGCTGCCTCGACGTCGTGTACGCGGACTCCCGCTCGGGTGTCTACAAGAAGCTGGTGATCGGCCAGGACGGCACGCTGCTCGGCGGTGTCCTGGTCGGCGACGCCGACCAGTACGGCACGCTGCGGCCGATGACCGGCACGGTGCTCCCGGTCTCCCCGGAGCAGCTGGTGCTGCCGGCCGGCGCGGGGGGCCCGGTCACCCTCGGCCCGTCCTCGCTGCCCGACGAGGCCGTGATCTGCTCCTGCCACAACGTGACCAAGGGCGCCATCTGCGAGCACACCACGCTGCCCGAGGTGAAGAAGTGCACCAAGGCCGGGACGGGCTGCGGAAGCTGCGTCAAGGTCATCGGACAGCTGCTGCCGCAGCCCGAGGACCAGGGGCTGTGCGGCTGCTTCGCGTACACCCGCAGCGAGCTGTACGAGATCGTGCGCACCCTGGGTGTCACCCGGTACGCCGACCTCCTCGACTCGCACGGCCGTGAGACGGCCCGTGGCGGCGACGGCTGCGAGGTCTGCAAGCCCACGGTCGGTTCGATCATCGCGTCGCTGGCCCCCACGGTCGGCGCGAGCGGCTACGTCCTCGACGGCGAGCAGGCGGCCCTCCAGGACACCAACGACCACTTCCTCGCGAACCTCCAGCGCAACGGCTCGTACTCCATCGTCCCGCGCATCCCCGGTGGTGAGATCACCCCGGAGAAGCTCATCGTGATCGGCGAGGTGGCCCGGGACTTCGGCCTCTACACGAAGATCACCGGCGGCCAGCGGATCGACCTGTTCGGTGCCCGCGTCGACCAGCTGCCGCTGATCTGGACCCGCCTGGTGGACGCGGGCTTCGAGTCCGGGCACGCCTACGGGAAGTCGCTGCGCACGATCAAGTCCTGTGTCGGGCAGACCTGGTGCCGCTACGGCGTGCAGGACTCGGTGAGGATGGCCATCGACCTGGAGCTGCGCTACCGGGGCCTGCGCGCGCCGCACAAGCTGAAGTCGGCGGTCTCGGGCTGCGCCCGGGAGTGCGCGGAGGCCCGCGGCAAGGACTTCGGGATCATCGCCACGGCGCAGGGCTGGAACCTCTACGTGGGCGGCAACGGCGGCGCCACCCCGCGTCACGCGGACCTGCTCGCGCAGGACCTCTCCGACGCCGAACTGGTCCGTCTCATCGACCGGTTCCTGATGTTCTACATCCGCACGGCGGACCGCCTGGAGCGCACGTCGACGTGGCTGGACCGGATCGAGGGCGGCCTGGAGCACGTGCGCGACGTCGTCGTCCACGACTCGCTGGGACTCTGCGACGAGCTGGAGCGGCTGATGGCCGACCACGTCGCCGGTTACCGCGACGAGTGGGCCGAGACCATCAACGACCCGGAGCGGCTGCGCCGCTTCGTGACCTTCGTGAACGCTCCCGACGCCCCCGACCCCTCGGTCAAGTTCGTCCCCGAGCGGGACCAGGTCAAGCCCGACCTGGACATCCTCGCGGGCCCGGTGCTTGCCATCCGTACTCTTGAAGGGACCTCTTCCTGATGACGACCCAGACGATGGAAACGGCGCGGGACACCCGGACGATCCGGCTCGCGGACGGGGACGACTGGCTCACGCTCTGCGACCGCTCGCTCCTGACCCCGGGGCGCGGTGTGGCGGCCCTCCTCCCGGACGGCCGGCAGGTGGCGCTGTTCGTGGACCGGGCGGGGCGCGCGTACGCGATCGACAACCGCGACCCGTTCACGGGGGCGTACGTCCTCTCCCGCGGCCTGGTGGGTTCCGCGGAGGGGCGGCCGTTCGTCGCGTCGCCGCTGCTGAAGCAGCGCTTCGACCTGGAGACGGGCGCCTGCCTGGACGACGACGACGTGACCGTGCCGGTCTTCCCGGTCCGCGCGGACTGACCCGTGCGCCCGGCGGCGCGGCTCCCAGGAGCGCGCGCCGGCTCCCGGCGGCACCCTGTGGGCGGGGTGCCGCCTTCGCGGTCCCGGCCCACCCCCCGTCAGCGGGCCGGCACGACCGTCCGCAGACGCGTGACGGACAGGCGGGGGTCGCCGCCGGTGACGAGTGCCTCGCCCACCAGGACCGCGTCCGCCCCGAGTGCGGCGTACTCCGCGACGTCGGCCGCGTCCCGGACACCGGACTCGGCGACGCGCACCACGGTCGGCGGGAGGCCGGGGACGACCCGTGCGAAGGTGCCCCGGTCGACCTGGAGGGTCCGCAGGTCCCGGGCGTTGACACCGATGACCGTGGCGCCGGCCGTGAGGGCCCGTTCCGCCTCGGACTCGTCGTGCACCTCGACCAGCGGGGTCAGTCCGGCCTCCAGCGCGAGGCCGAGGAGTGCGGCCAGCCGGCCGTCGTCGAGGGCGGAGACCATGAGCAGGATCAGGTCGGCTCCGTACGCCCGGGCCTCCCACACCTGGTACGGGTCGACGATGAAGTCCTTGCGCAGGACGGGGACACCGATCCGTGCGCGGACGGCCTCGAGGTCGGCCAGCGAGCCGCCGAACCGCCGTCGCTCCGTCAGGACGCTCACGGCCGCGGCACCTCCGGCGGCGTAGTCCGCCGCGAGCGCCGCCGGGTCGGCGATGTCGGCGAGCGCACCGCGTGACGGGCTGGCCCGCTTCACCTCGGCGATCACCGACACCCGCCCCGGATCGCGGAGCAGGGCTGCGCAGTCGCGTGGCGCTCCCCAGGCCGCCGCGCGGTCGCGGAGCTCGGCCGGCGACGTGCCCGCGCGCCGGGCCTCCAGGTCCTCCCGGACGCCTTCGATGATCTGGTCGAGCACGCTCATGGCCTTCGATCCCTCTCTCGCCGGACAGTCGCCCGGGACACACTGTGGCTGATTTCCGCGCAGGCGGCTTGAAATGTACGTCGGGATTCGTACGCTTCCG
Organism: Streptomyces sp. ALB3; assembly: GCF_044385685.1. Taxonomy (NCBI): domain Bacteria; kingdom Bacillati; phylum Actinomycetota; class Actinomycetes; order Kitasatosporales; family Streptomycetaceae; genus Streptomyces; species Streptomyces sp. ALB3. The sequence goes on from NZ_JBISCE010000039.1 coordinate 254,679, forward strand.
GCAAATTCAGAAGGGATTGCCCCGGGCAGGGAGGGGCGGGTCCGGGCATCCCGGAACGATCGGCGAATCGGCGAGCGGACCCGGCGTCCGCCTCTCCGGAATGCGCCGGTGCCGTGGCGGCCTTCGGGGAGCGGCGCCGTCGGCCTTTCGCCGGAATTGCGGTGAGCACCCGGGATAATCTCCCGCCCGGGGTGGCATAAAGATTTCGTATTGATTTACCGCGGCCCCGGACTTCCGCCCCGGTCTGTGCTCGTACGGGTCCGGGCCGGCAGGCGGACGGGACGTCCCACGAGCCACGGACGGCAGAAAAAGAGCCGGCTGTCCTGTCGACAGGACAGCCGGCTTCGAGGACCGCCCCGCCGGGCCGGGGAGGCGGCCGGCCGGGACCCGGCTCCACGAGGCGGACGGAAGGCCCCGGGCACGCGGCCCTCAATGCGCGCTGGATACGGCCCCACGGCTCCGCTGAGCGCTCTGCAGGGTGACCACGTCCACCTGCCGGACCACGGCGCCGCCCGTCCCGGCACCCGCTTCGAACACCAGCTCCGCCGCCGAGTCCAGAGTGGCGAGCACCCACTCGTCCACGTCGGCCCCGCTGCGCTCGGCCGCTTTCAGCCATCGCTCGAAGCGTTCCGCCGGGACGGCCAACTGCTTCGTCGCGCTGACCTCCTCGAGCGTGTCGACCACGTCGGCGTCCCTGGACTTCCGCAGGGCGGTGCGCAACTGCTTGGTCGTCCACGCGAGTTCCTCCGCCCGGCTGAGCCACTCCTCCTGCCCCTCCACCGGCAGCGAGGCCACCTCGGCGTGGTGCTGGAAGGTGAGCCGCGCACGTCGTCGCTCCACCTCGAAGCGCCTGGCCACCCAGGCGTAGTTGCGCAGGGTCTGGTACCGCAGACCGGCGGTCCGCAGTCCCTGCTGGTACCGGTCGACGTAATGGTTCTTGCCATAGGTCAGCCAGTCCCCGAGCCACCACGAGGAGGAGTCCAGGACCCCCGCCAGCTGACGTCCCGCCCTCTCCCACTCGTCGAAACTGAGCGCCTCCGGTAACTGCAGGCCCACTCTCGTGGTCAGCACCTGGTCCGCCCTCGCCCCCGACCGGCCCCTGCCCCCGCCGCCCCGCTGCGGCGGAATCACTCGTGTCACCCGTGGAGCGGATGACGCGGGTTCTCTTATTCCACCATCGACACCATTGGCCAAGATCACGTACATGACCCCCGTCTCGGTCAGTTCTGTGTACGCGGTTTAATTAGTCACTTTGCGCTCACGTCGAAAGCCAGGAAAGCAGTCGGTAGTTACAGTGTCAAGATTGTGTGCAGGCGCCGGGGGCGGCCTGAGTTCCCCGGTCGTGAGAGTTGTTGCATTCGGCAGGTATTACCTTTCGATAATGACGGCCATGCGGCCCCGCCAAGGCCCGTCCCATGAGTGAGGGCCGCCTCCTCGCACAGCCGTGAAACGCCGCCCCGCGCCACATAGCGGAAGGATGGATTCCCGAATTGCTGATGCCGCCCCGAAGGAGGCGGCGCCCCTCAGGCCGCCCGGTCGAGTACCGACCGCACCGGAACCCGCCTCACCGCCATCGGAGCCATCGACGACCCCGTGAGAAGCCCCCGCACGGGCGTCGCCCGGGAGCCCTGGCGCGGCGCGGAGGACGCCGTGGCGGGCGACTCCGCCAGGAGGTGCTGGTCCGACAGGTAGCGCAGGACCGCGAGCACCCGGCGGTTGTCGCTCTGGCTTCCGGGGATGTCCAGCTTGTCGAAGACGGTCGCGACCCGCTTCTCCACCGTCCCTCGCGAGACGCTGAGCCGCTCCGCGATGGCGCCGTTGGTGCGCCCCTGCGCCATGAGGGACAGCACCTCCAGTTCCCGCTCGCTCAGCGCCTCGAGTCCTCCGCCCCCGCCCCGGTCGCCGGCACGGCGGCGCACGGCGCCGGCGGCGAGCGCGCCGACCATGCGCGGGTCGACCGTGGTGCCGCCTCCGGCGACCTGGGCGAGGGCGTCCATCAGCTCGCCGGCGTCCGTCATCCGGTCCTGGATCAGGTAGCCGACCCCCACCCCGTCACCTGCGAACAGCCGCGCCACGTGCTGCGGTTCGGGTGCGGCGGAGAAGAGCAGCAGCCCGAGACCGGGGTGTTCACGGCGGGCGTCGAGCGCCGCGCCCACACCCTCGTCACCCCAGGTCGGGGCGAGCCTGACGTTGGCGATGAGCACGTCGGGCCGGTGGGTGCCGATCAGGCCCGGCAGGGCCGCGGCGTCATGGACGGCGGCGGCCGTCCGGTGACCGTGCTCGCCCAGTACGTGGACGAGACCCGCGCGCAGCACCGCGGATCCTTCGGCTACGACCAGTCGCATGGCGGATCACTTCCTCTGCCGGGGTTCACCCGTGCCGCCGGCGCGGCCCGGGAGGGCTGGGGCGGGTTCGGGGGCCGCTCCTCCATCTCAGCCACCGACGGCCGCGCCGCTTCGGGGCGCGGGACGGCGGTCCAGCAGGTCCGCCATGTTCGTCAGCGTACGGCTTCGGGCGAACTCGCCGATGGTCAGGCGCCGTTCCAGGGCGATCACCAGCCGTGCCGCCGCGCGGGACGTACCGCCGATCTCGAAGAAGTTGTCGCCCCTGCGAATGCGTTCGGCCGGCACTCCGAGCACCTCCGCCCACAACGCGGCCAGACGGCGCTCGCCCTCCGTGGCCGGCCCGCCCTGGTTCACGCGATCGTCCGAACCGCTCATGCTGTCGCCTCCACTGGGAAATCCCTGCGGCCGTGAGCCTTCGCGGCTCCACGCCTTCTTGCCGAAGACATTAGGGAACAGTCTTATCGGCGGAATATCGGTCCAGTTCCGGAGGGCGAAAAGACGGAGCCGGTCCGGCCGGCCGCGCGTGCGCCCCGTGGGCCGTGCTGCGCCTCAGTCGGCCCCCTCCAGAAGACGCTGGAGGGCCCCGACACGGTCGCACAGCTCGCTCACCTGCTCACGGAGTTCTTCCTGCCGTGCCGTGGCGCCGTCCGCCGCCCTCCGCCACGTGCTCCTCTCGGAGGAGACCCAGAAGAGCCCCGCGGCCACGAGCGTGGCCGTACTCAGCATCACCGAACTCGTGATCACCGCACCTGCCGTGGAATCCATCACGCTGCCTCCCCGGCCCGTCCGACGGGCCTTCCGCATGGACTTGCACACTAAATTCAATCGCTTTCGCACCCGGTCCGCCATGGAGGAAATCCTCCGCGTATTACTTTCCGACAGCAGACAATGGCCTGTACACCCATGTTTGCGCACGGACAGCCCTTCAGCCCCCGGGGACTGAAGGACCGGGGGCTGGAGGGCGGACGGCCCGGGGGCCGTGAGTGGTGTCAGAGGGTCTCGTGCACGGCGGTGGGCGTCCCTGCGGCCACCGGTACGACCTCGCGCTCCGCGCGTCGCTGGATGATGGAGTCGGCTATCTCTCCGCTGCGCACGGCGATGTTCGACAGCAGGGACGACGTCAGGCCGTGCGTGTGCTCCGTGCCTCCCTGGAGGTAGATCCCGCAGGCGAGTTCGGGCGTCGTGACCAGACGGTAGTCACGGGTCACCCGGTGCCTCCCCGACTCGTCGCGCAGGCAGTGGCGGTCCAGGTCGCCGAGCAGGGCGGTCGGGTCCATGGTGTCGTAGCCGGTCGCGAAGACGATGACGTCGACGTCGAGGGGCTTCAGGTCCTGGCCACGCAGTGACCGGAGCTGGACTCTCCTTCGCTCCCCCGCCTTCTGGACGGAGTCGACCTTGGTGAGGTTGGAGTAGTGCAGCCGCTTCACCCCTGTCACGTCCTCGTCGTAGACGACCTGGTAGAGGTGCCGGATGTCGGCGTCGTCGACCACCCCGTAGTTGGTGTTGCGGTGATAGCGCCAGAAGGCGTCACGGGCCGGCCCGTCACCGAAGTGGTAGTCGTCCACCGCCTCGGCGTCGAACACCTGGTTGGCGAAGGGTGTGTCGTCGGCGACCGAGTATCCGTACGACGGGAGGATCGCGTGCACCTGTGCGTGCGGCAGCTTCTCGTGGAGGAACTTGGTGATCTCCGCAGCGCTCTGTCCGGCCCCGACCACCGCCACGCTCCGCAGCTTCGCCGGGTCGGTGCGCCCGTACCTGCCGAGGAACTCCGAACTGTGCCAGACCGCTGCGTCCCGTGTGATCCCGTCCGGCATGCGCGGCTGAAGCCCCGTGGAGACGACCACGTTGCGCGCCTTGATCTGCCGCGTGCCGCCCCCGACGGTGTCGCGCACGTCGAGCCGCACGTGGTCCGCCGGTCCGTGCGTGTGGTCCGGGGGCAGCCGGATCCCGGTGACGGCGGAGTCGTAGGAGACGACGTTGGCCATCTTCGACTCGGCCCACTCCAGGTACTGGTGGAACTCCTGCCGGGGCGGGAAGAAGTCCTTGCGGTTGACGAACTGCGCCAGTCGCCCCTGGTCGTGGAGGAACGACACGAAGCTGAACCGCGACACCGGGTTGCGGAAGGTGACCAGGTCCTTGAGGAACGAGATCTGCATGGTCGCCGAGGGCAGCAGCATGTTCCGGTGCCAGCCGAACGACGGCTGGCGCTCGAAGAAGGCCGCGGAGAGCGGCGCGGTCAGGACGTTGGCGTGGTGCTCCTCCAGTGAGATGGACAACGACAGGTTGGACGGACCGAATCCGATGCCGACCACGTCGTAATACTCGTTCTCGCAGGCAATCATGAATGCTCTCCCGTTCGCGGGGCTGTGAATGTGGATGGCCGGGTGCCGGCGGCGTCCCGGCCTCCGGGCGGCGCGGGCGGCGCGGGCGGCGCGGAGCCGCCGGCGGCGGTGGTGACGGTGCGGGACGACACCTCAGCCGGCGGTCCTGTGGCGGATCTCCAAGGTGCAGCACTTCACGCTGCCCCCCGCCTTCAGCAGCTCGGACAGGTCCACCCCGACCGGCTCGAAGCCGCGGTCGCGCAGGTGCGCGGCGAGCACCGTGGCGGTGTCGGGCAGGAACACCCGCAGCCCGTCGGAGACCGCGTTGAGCCCGAAGACCAGGGCGTCCTCCTCACGGACGAGGAGCGCGTCGGGGTGCAGCTCGCGGAGCGTGGCCAGGCTGTCCGGGGCGAAGGCGCCCGGGTAGTACATGATCTCGGTGTCGGAGAGCACCGCGAGTGCGGTGTCCAGGTGGTAGAAGCGGGGGTCCACCAGGGTGAGGGTGACCACCGGGCGGCCCAGGGCCCGCCGCAGCTCGTCGTGGGCGCGGGGGTCGGTCCGGAACCCGGTACCCGCCAGCACGGTGTCGCCCACCACCATGTAGTCGCCCTCGGCCTCGTTGACGTACTCGGCCGCATGGACCTCGGGGTAGCCGCGGGAGGTGAACCACTCCTGGTAGGCCGGGGCCTCCGCGCCGCGTTCCGGATGCCGGAACCGGGCGACCAGCACCCGGTCGTCGAGGACGGTCGCGCCGTTGGCCGCGAAGACCATGTCGGGCAGCCCTTCGACCGGCTCGATGAGGTCGACGGTGTGTCCGTGTTCCAGATACAGCCGTCGCAGGCCTTCCCACTGCTCCACCGCGAGCGCGGCGTCGACCGGCTTCCCGGGGTTCATCCAGGGGTTGATCGCATAGGTGACGTCGAAGTACGCGGGCCGGCACATCAGGTAGTGCCGGGCGGTGGCCGTACGCACGGCCGTGTTCTGGGACAAGGGAGTGCCTTCCGGTCGGTGGAGCTCCTGCGGTGTTCGGCCGCTCCCCGGGGGTCGCCCGGGAGCGTGCGGTGACGCGTGCGGTGGTCGGCCCACCGTCGCGTCGACGTGTGCGGGGCGCGGACCCGGTCAGGCCGCCGCGCGTTCGACGGGGCAGCTCATGCAGCGCGGTCCGCCGCGGCCACGGCCCAGTTGGTCACCCCGGATGGGCAGCACCTCGATGCCGTTGTCCTCCAGCATCCGGTTGCTGTGCTCGTTGACCTCGTACGCGACGACACTGCCGGGGGCCACGGCGAGGAGGTTGGAGCCGTCGTTCCACTGCTCGCGCTCCGAGCCGTAGGAGTCCTGCCGGGTCTGGAGCACCCGGACCCGGTCGAGCCCGAGGGCCGAGCCGACGGCGGCGAAGAAGTCCCCGTTCTCGGTGGCCCGCGGGACCTCGCGGGGGCCGGGGGTCAGCGTCCAGGACCGCAGACGCCGGCGGTCGAGACCGGCGAAGAGCGTGAACGCGTCCCTGTCCACCATGGTCAGCACGGTGTCGAGGTGCATCAGGGCACGGGCCTTGGGCAGTTCGACGGCGATCACGCGGAGGGCGGAGCCGGCCCGGAAGAGCGAGCGGGCCAGGATCTCCACCCCGGCGGGGGTGGTGCGTTCGCCGAGGCCGACGAGGACCGTGCCGTTGCCGATCACCTCGACGTCACCTCCCTCGATCGAGGCGGGGGCCATCGCCTCGCCGTCGATCCACCGGTGGGCGCCGCTGTCCGCGAACATCGGGTGGAAGGTGTAGAGCGCCTCGTAGTTGACGGTCTCCCGTTTGCGGCCGGCCTTCATCATCGGGTTGACCGAGACGCCGTCGTACACCCAGCAGCTGGTGTCCCGGGTGAAGAGCGAGTTGGGCAGCGGCGCGAGGACGAAGTCGTCGTCGGCCAGCAGGTCCAGCCCCAGGGACCGGGCCGCGCCGGCGCGACGCTCGCCCAGCGCCTCGACGAGTTCGCGCTTGTTGAGGCCGCCGATCAGGTGGGTGGCGAGGTCCTCGGGGCCCATGGCGGCGAGCACCCGCCCGGTCACCTCCGTCAGGGTGGCGCCGAGATGGGGCTGGCGGTCGTCCAGGACACGGCCGAGCACGAAGGCCACCGCCTCCTCGTCCTTGACCGTCTCGGCGAGCAGACCGTGCAGGAGGTGGACCGTGACCCCCCGGTCGCGGAGAAGCTGCTGGAAGGCCCTGTGCTCCTCCTGCGCCCTGGACACCCACACGACGTCGTCGAACAGCAGGTCTTCCTTGTTGCCGGGGGTCAGCCGCTCGAAATCCAGGCCCGGTTCGTGCAGGATCACCTGCTTCAACACACCGACCTCAGAATTCACATGGAACATGTTCTCTCCTGACTTCGATCCTGCCTTCGGTCCTGGGCAGCGTCTGCTCGTGCACCGAAGCTACGGAGGCACGCTTCTTTTCCGTTATCGAAGTCTTTTCGGCCATACGGGTCACGCCACGGCGGCCTGAACATGACGGTCCACGAACACGTCTGTTTTTCTCCGTACCGCTACGCGCCTATGCCCGTGCGGCCCGCAGGACGGCCCGGGGACGAAGCCCGATCGATAACAAGCCGAAAAGGCCGCTGGCTAGTTTTCTCGGCAGACGGACGCCCCGTCCCCGAAAGGAGCGGTCCTGATGTTCGTACCCCCGCCCTACCGAGAGCCGGCCGGGTCCTGGATGGCCGACCTGGTCCGTGACAACCCCCTGGCCCTGCTGGTCGGCAACGGCAACGCCGACGACGGGCCGTTCGCCACCCATCTGCCCGTGATCCCGGATCCGGACGCCCCCGCCCTCGGCGCCGACCTGTCGGGGGCCGTCCTGCTCGGCCACATGAACAGGTCGAACCCGCACTGGTCCGCGTTGCGGACGGGCGGGACAGCGGTACTGACCTTCACCGGTCCGCACGCCTACGTCTCACCGACGGTGTACGGGGTGACGCCGGCGGCACCCACCTGGAACTTCACCTCGGTGCACGTACGGGGCACGATCGAGCGGCTCGACGAGACCGGGTCGTCCGAGGAGAGCCTGGACGTGGTCACGTCCACCGTGCGCGCCTTCGAGGCGGATTTCGGCACCAGCTGGGACATGACCGCGTCGATCGGCTACTTCCGGAAGATCCTGCCGAGCGTGGGCGCGTTCCGCTTCACCGTCACCGGTGCCGACGGAATGTTCAAACTCAGTCAGGAACAGCGTCCCGACATTCGCGGCCGTGTGCAGAAGACGTTCAGCGACCATCCGTGCAGCCGCCACCGGGCGACCGCCTCTCTCATGAGCCGATTGCCATGAACCGGGCACCCGCCGGAACGCCGCGCATTTCTCCGTTGCTCGACATGGGATTCCGCACCACTTCCATGGAACTCGCCCGGATCATCACGGTCACCCTACGCAGAATCAACCGGCGCACCTTCAGGAATGCGGCGCCCGCTCTTCACGAGGAGAAAAGCCAATGTCGGTAAGTGAAATCATCCCGGTACGCGCCTCGTTCGCGCCCGGCCCCACCGGGAGCCTTCCGGGGCC
>NZ_JBISCE010000004.1:0-164421 GCF_044385685.1 Streptomyces sp. ALB3
ATGGACCGAGCGGACGATATCGGGGCGGGTGACGTTCAGGATCTCGTTGCAGCCTTCGAGGTTCTCGAAGTCCTCGAGGGTGGGGTCCTGGGCCTGGAGCATGGTGCCCATGGCACCGTCGGCCACCACCACCCGGGCGGCGAGCGCCTCACGCAGGGCGACGGAGCGCTTCATGACATCGCCACCCGGGCACCCTCCGGCGCCGTCGTCGGGGTGGACGGTGGAGGCGTCCGCTCGGTGGGGGCCGGACCCGGACACGGCTGTGGGCACCACGTTCTCCTCGGTCTCAGGGCGTACTGAGTCGATCCGTCACTCACGCCGGGAAGCCGGCGGCCGCGCGCAGCGCGTCCACGCGGTCCGTGCGTTCCCAGGTGAAATCTGGCAGTTCGCGGCCGAAGTGGCCGTAGGCGGCGGTCTGTGTGTAGATCGGGCGGAGCAGGTCGAGGTCGCGGATGATCGCGGCCGGGCGGAGGTCGAAGACCTGCGCGATCGCCTTCTCGATCTCCTCGGCGCCGGTCTTGGCGGTGCCGAAGGTCTCGACGAACAGACCGACCGGCTCGGCCTTGCCGATCGCGTAGGCGACCTGGACCTCACAGCGCGAGGCGAGGCCCGCGGCGACGACGTTCTTGGCGACCCAGCGCATCGCGTACGCCGCCGAACGGTCGACCTTGGACGGGTCCTTGCCGGAGAATGCGCCGCCACCGTGGCGGGCCATGCCGCCGTAGGTGTCGATGATGATCTTGCGGCCGGTCAGCCCCGCGTCGCCCATCGGACCGCCGATCTCGAAGCGGCCGGTCGGGTTCACCAGAAGGCGGTAGCCCTCGGTGTCCAGCTTGATGCCGTCCTCGACGAGCTGCGCCAGGACGTGCTCGACGACGAATTCGCGGATGTCGGGGGCCAGGAGCGAGTCCAGGTCGATGTCGGATGCATGCTGCGAGGAGACGACGACCGTGTCGAGGCGGACGGCCCTGTCGCCGTCGTACTCGATGGTGACCTGCGTCTTGCCGTCCGGGCGGAGGTAGGGGATCGTGCCGTTGCCGCGCACCTCGGACAGGCGCTTCGCCAGCCGGTGCGCGAGGTGGATCGGCAGCGGCATCAGTTCCGGGGTCTCGTCGGACGCGTATCCGAACATCAGGCCCTGGTCGCCGGCGCCCTGCTCGTCGAGCCCGTCGCCCTCCTCGCCCGCGGCGGTACCCTCGATCCGCTTCTCGTACGCGGTGTCGACGCCCTGCGCGATGTCCGGGGACTGCGCGCCGATGGAGACGGAGACCCCGCAGGAGGCGCCGTCGAACCCCTTCTGCGAGGAGTCGTAGCCGATCTCGAGGATCTTGTCACGCACGAGCTGCGCGATCGGGGCGTACGCCTTCGTCGTGACCTCGCCGGCCACGTGCACCTGACCGGTCGTGATCAGTGTCTCGACGGCGACCCGCGACGTCGGATCCTGGCGCAGCAGCGCGTCGAGGATCGTGTCGCTGATCTGATCGGCGATCTTGTCGGGGTGACCTTCGGTCACGGACTCCGAGGTGAATAGGCGACGAGGCACGAGTGGACTCCTCTGGCTGGGCCTGTCCGGGCGATCGGGGCGACCCTCGCCGCCGGGACTGGAGGACGGCTCGAGGACCGGGACAGCACGGACGGAGGCGCCGGGCCTCGAGGACTGTTCGAGCCGGAGGCGAACCCGGTCCCCGACCATGCCCACCATGAAGATTCTCTTTGTGGCGGGCGGCACGTCAGGCGTCATCTTCTCGCTGGTCCCCTTGGCGCAGGCAGCCAGGAACGCCGGGCACGAGGTCGTGATGGCGGCCCCCGAGGACTGCATGCGCACCATCAACGGCGCGGGAATCCCCGGCTTCCCCGTCACCACCAGGACGATGAAGGACTTCCTCCACGACCGCCGGGGCGTGCTGCAGACCATCCCCGACGACCTCCACGAGCGTTACCTCTTCAACGGGCGCTGCTTCGGCAGGTACGCCGCGGCCTGCGTGGACGGCCTCACCTCGCTGATCGACGCCTGGCGGCCGGACGTGGTGGTCGGCGGCGTGCTGGCGTTCGCGGGCCCGCTGGCCGCCGCGTACGCGGGAGTCCCGTACGTCAAGCACGCCGTCGACATGGGCGAGCCCCGTACGATCGACCTCGCGGCGGCGGCGGAACTCGGTCCGGAGCTGGAAGCCCTCGGCCTCTACGAGATGCCCCCCGCCGACCTGTTCGTCGACACCTGCCCGCCGTCCCTGCGCCCGGACGACGCCCCACCGGCTCAGCTGATGCGTTACGTGCCCTACACGGCGCAGAGACCACTGGAACCGTGGATGTTCGGCAAGGGGGAGCGGCCCCGGGTGCTGGTGAGCGCGGGCAGCCGGGTCACCAAGGACTCCCACTTCGAGATCCTCTCCGGACTGGTGGCGAAGGTGGCCGCGCTGGACGTGGAACTGCTGGTCGCGGCCCCGGAGCCGGTCGTGGCCGAGCTGGGCGCCCTGCCTGACAACGTGCGGGCCGGCTGGATCCCGCTGGACGTGGTCGCCAGGACCTGTGATCTGACCGTCAGCCATGCGGGCGGCAACACGGTGCTGGGCAGCATGGCGGCCGGCGTGCCGCAGGTGCTGATCCCGTACCTGCCGTACGTGGTGGGCTACACCCGGCGGCTGTCCGCCCACGGGGCCGCGAGGATGGTCGACCCCGCGCAGGATTCGCCGGAGAACATCGCCGAGGCCTGCCGGGAGGTGCTGGAGGACGACTCCTACCGGGAGCGGGCACGGTCCGTCTCGGCGGAGATGGCCCTGCTCCCGCTGCCGGCTCAGGTGGTGGGCGCGGTGGAGGACCTGGTGGCGCGGACGTCCTGACCCGCCGGTTGCCCGGACCGCCCCGGTGCCGCCGGATCCGCACGCGGATCCGGCGGCACCGGGGCGCTTTCAGCCGTCGAGACCGAAGCGGCGCACCGCCTCGGTGAACGTCTGCGCCGTCTCCGGCAGGGCGTCCATGGTGTCCCGGTATCCGGCGCGGGCGGCGGCCATCCGGTCCCGCTCGGTGTCGTCGTAAAGAATCCGTCCCAGGCCGTCGACCAGGCCGTGCTCGTCGAGGAGCTCCGCCCGGCGCAGGGTGTCGGTGAAGGGGTTCGCCTGGAGCAGCGGGCGCAGCACCTCGTTCCAGCGCAGCGGCCACATGTGGAAGTCGGGCATCGGGCCGGGGTAGTCGGCCAGCCAGTCCCGTACCCGGCCGGTCGGACCGCCGGGGAAGGCGGCACCGAGGCGTTCGACGTCCTCAGGTCCGTTCACCGCGTGGCTGTTGACACCGAGCAGCCCCGGCACATCCGTCAGCACCGCGCGCTCCAGCGCGTAACTGGGCAGGTGGAAGGAGAACACCGCGTCGGAGGAGCCGAGCAGCGTGTGGTACTCGTGGGCGGTGTACTCGGGCCGGTGGTGGACACGCTCCTCGGGCAGGCCCTCGGCGAAGCCGTCGAAGAGTGGACCGGTCATGAGGAAGTGGGTGTCCCGCGGCAGCCTGGCGAGGTGGTGGGCGAGCAGGCATGGCAGGCGTGTGGCGAGTTCGCGGGTGGGTGGCGCGGCGTGTACCTGCATGAGCTGCTGCCAGGGCAGGGTGGGCACCATCAGCAGCCGGGCCCCGTCGGGCAGGCCGAGGGCGCGCCGGGTCTCCCGGCGGACCGCCCCGGTCGGCGGTTCGACGGTGCGGCCGGCCCGGTAGGGCAGGCCGCGGCCCGAGGCGGTGGGCTGCGGGCGGTTCATCGGCACCGGCAGCAGCTGCACCGGCATGCGCAGCAGGTTGTCGTCGACCTCCATGGTGGTACCGAGGATCTCGACCCGGCGGCTGGTGTTCTCCAGGTCGTACAGGTCCAGGGGGATGACGGGCAGGCCGAGGTCCTCGACGAACCAGGGGTCGGTCCGGTAGCCGACCTTGAAGGTCATCCAGTGGGCGAGGTAGTCGACGAGGACGACGGCGTCGGCCCGGAACTCCTTCACCACGCGTCGCACGACCTCGCGGACGTCCTCGCCGAGATCCGGCTCCACCAGGGTGTACGGGGTCCGCGCGGTCCGAAGCTGGTCCTCGTTGTAGGGATTGACGACGAAGTGGCTCACCACGTCGGCGTCGGTGAGCTGTTCCGCCAGGTCGAGGCCGATGGTGACCTCGTGGAGGGTCTTTGCCAGGGCCGCCAGGAAGACGAGACGCATCGGTCACTCCCCACCGAGGGCCGTGACGGCCTTGCGCAGGGTCGCGGCGACCGTCCGGACGTCCTCGTCGGTCAGGCCGGGATGCAGGGGCAGGCACAGGGTGCGGGCGGCGGCGTGGTCGGAGGAGGCCAGCACCCGGCCGTCGTGTCCGTAGGCGGCGACCTTGTGCAGCGGGGCGTAGCGAAAGGTGGTGTAGATGTCCGCGGCCAGCAGCTCGCTCGCGATCCCGTCACGCATCTCCTCCTCGAACTGCACCCAGTAGAAGTAGTACGTCGACTCGTGGCCGGCGGGCAGGGGCGGTGGTGTCAGGAGACCGGGGACCCCGGCCAGTTCACGGTCGTACAGTTGGACGATCTCGCGGCGCCGGGCGACGAACTCCGGCAGCCGGCGCAACTGCACGCGGCCGATCGCCGCGGTCAGGTCGTTGCCGATGATCCTGCGGCCGATCTCCGGGACCTCCAGTTCCCACCAGCGGTGGGAGACCCTGGCGTGGCCGATCCCGCTCGACTGGACGAGCCCGTGGTAGGCGAGGCGGCGGGCCCGGACGGCGAGTTCCCGGTCGCGCGCCCAGAGCATCCCGCCATCGCCGGTGACCAGCACCTTCATGGCGTCGAAGCTCCACATGGCGAGGTCTCCGAAACCACCGACCACCTTGCCGTCCACCCGGGAGCCGGCGGAACACGCCGCGTCCTCCACAAGGGGGATGTTCCGGTCGCGGCAGAGCCGGGCGATGGCCTCGATGTCGCCCGGGTAGCCCCCGTAGTGCAGGACGACGACAGCCTTGGTGCGGTCCGTGAGCACGGCTTCGACGTGCGCCGCGTCGGGGTTGAGCGTACGGGGGTCCACGTCGCAGAAGACCGGGCGGGCGCCCATGGCCAGAACGGCGTTGGCGGCGGCCAGGAAACTGAGCGAGGGCAGGACGACCTCGTCACCCTCTCCGAGACCGAGGCACTCCATGGCCAGGAAGAGCCCGGCGGTACCGGAGTTGAGGAAGACCATGTGCTCGGGGTCCACCCCGACGTGGGCGGCGAACTCGGCCTCGAACGCCTTGGTGCGCGGCCCGTGACCGAGCCACTTTTCGGCGAACACCTCGGCAACGGCGGCGAGTTCCTCGTCGCCGGTCTGCGGCTGGAAGAGATGGATCACGGTGGTCCCCTCTGATGCGGACGGATGTGCGCATGGTGGGCACCTGACCTTGACGCGGCTTCGAGAGCCGGTGGAACGCCACCGCCCCGGGGGCACTGGTGCCGCCCGGCGGTCCCGGCTGCGCCGGAGGGGGATTGGAGTCGGCCTCCAGCGCCCTTCGAGAGCCTCTCACCAGCGTGGGGGGTGACGGATTGTCGCTTGAATGGGGTGCCGGCATGACCACGTACGAATCCAAGACGGCCGACGAGGTCGGCGAGTACTTCGACGACCGCAGCTGGCTGTTCGGGCTCAGCGGCTTCAACCTGCACATCGGCTACTTCGACGACGAGAAGCCCGGCACCGACCCGAAGGAGCGCCACACCGAGGTGATGACCGAGGCGGCCGAGCTCCGCGAGGGCTCACGCCTCCTCGACGTGGGCTGCGGCTTCGGCCGCCCGGCCATCGCGGCGGCCAAGGCCACCGGGGCGCGTGTCGTCGGCATCAACGTCAGCGCCGAGCAGGTCCGCCAGGGCCAGAAACTCGCCGAGGAGGCCGGGGTCACCGGCCAGGTGACCTTCGAGCAGGCCGACGGCATGGCCCTGCCGTACCCGGACGGGTCGTTCGACGCGGTCTGGGCCTCCGAGGCCATCATGTACATGTCCGACCGGCCGAAGGCGCTCCGCGAGATCGAGCGGGTCCTCGTTCCCGGCGGCCGGTTCGTCCTGTCGGACTACGCGGAGCGGGACGATCTCTCGGACAAGCAGCGTGCCGCCTTGAAGGAGGGCTTCACCGTCGAGGCCCTGCCCACCATCGAGGGGTACCGCGAACTCCTGCTGGGCGCGGGTCTGGAGATCGCCCGGTTCGAGGACGCCACCACCCACCTGCACCGTTCGGCCGCCCGCATCCCCGAGGTGCTGGACGAGAAGTACGCCTACATCGCTGAGCGCGGCGGCAAGGAGTTCGCCGACGAGTTCAAGGTGATGCTCTCCAAGGTGGGCGTGCTGGAGGGCGAGGTCCTCGGCTACGTCATCGCGGTGGGACGCAAGACGGGGGAGCCGCAGGCGTGAGCACCGACGTCCCCGCCGGGCGCGCGTCCACGGTCGACCGCCCTTCCCGGCTGCCCACACTGACCGGGATGCGGTTCGTGGCGTCGCTGATGGTGTTCGTCTGCCACGCGTTCACCTACGGCATCTTCACCGACAAGGAGCTCGAGGGAGACCTGATCACCTACGTGGCCAAGCTGGGCTTCGTGGGGGTCGGATTCTTCTTCCTCCTCAGCGGCTTCGTGCTGACCTGGTCGGCCCGCGACTCCGGCCGGCCGCTGACCTTCTGGCGCCGCCGTGCCGCGAAGATCTTCCCCAACCACCTGGTGACCTGGGCGCTCGGACTGCTGCTCATGGTGTGGCTCGGCGGCTACGCGGCCACGGTGGCCAACACCGTGCCGTCGCTCTTCCTGATCCAGGCCTGGTTCCCGGCGGAGGACGTCTTCTTCGGCACCAACGGACCCAGTTGGTCCCTCGCCGCGGAGCTGCTCTTCTACCTGTCGTTCCCCTGGCTGGTGCGCTGGATCCGGGCCGTCCCGGCACGCCGGCTCTGGCTGTGCGCGGGGTTCCTGTTCGCCGGCACGGTCCTGGTGGCGCTGGCCTCCCAGCTGCTGCCCACCGACCCGGACATGCCGTACTACCCGATCTCCTGGTACCAGTACTGGTTCGTCTACTGCTTGCCGGCCACCCGGATGCTGGAGTTCGCCCTCGGCATCGTGATGGCCCGGATCGTCATGACCGGCCGCTGGATCCCGCTGGGCCTGGGCCCGGCCCTGCTCACCCTGATCCCGGGGTACGCGCTGACCGTCTGGCTGCCCGACGCGTACGGCATCGTGGCACCCACCGTCCTTCCGCTGGCGCTGATCGTGGCCGCCGGAGCCGCCGCGGACTCCGAGGGCCGGCCCTCCGTCTTCCGCAACCGCGTCGCGGTCTTCTTCGGCGAGATCTCGTTCGCCTTCTACATGGTCCACATGCTGGTCATGTGGTACGGGCCCATGGGCCGGGTGGCGGGGCGGACCTGGGACACCCTGCCCGCCATGGGGGTCGTCGTCCTGGACTTCGCCCTGACGGTGCTCGCGGCCTGGCTCCTCTACCGGCTGGTCGAGGTGCCGGCCGTACGGCGGTTCGCGAACGCCCGCCGGCGGACCGGGCCTCCACCACCCGCCGCCCCGGCGGAGCGGGACCAGGCCGCGGCACCGGCTGGGCGGTGACGCGATGGACCTGGGTCTGCGCAACCGCACCGTCCTGGTCACGGGCGCGTCCGGTGGCATGGGACGGGAGATCGCCGGCGCGTTCGGAGCCGAGGGCGCCGATGTGGTGATCGGCTACCGCTCGCGGCCCGAGGACGCCGCCACGACCGCCGAACTGGTCACCGAGGCCGGCGGCCGTGCCCTGACCACCCCGTACGACCTGAGCGACCCGGCCTCCGCCCGTGCCCTGGTGGACGCCGCGCTCGACTGGACGGGCCGGACCGACGTCCTGGTCAACAACGCCTTCCGCCCCTTCGGGTTCCGCCCGCCCGGTGACCGCTTCGAGGAGGTCCACGACGACTGGCAGGACAAGCTGCGCGCCAACGTCGAGGGAGCGATCGAGCTGACCCGCCTGGTCGCCCCCTCGATGCGCGAACACGGCTGGGGGCGCGTCGTGCACCTGTCGTCGAGCCTGGTCACCGAAGGGGTCCTGGAGACCGACGCGGGCCGCATCGGCTCCGAGTACTACGCGGCGGCCAAGGCGGCGCTGCACGGCTTCTCCCGCAGTTCGGCCTTCAGCCTGGGCCGGGACGGGGACATCCTGTCCAACGTGGTGGTCCCCGGCCTGACCCGGACCTTCCGCAACGAGGAGCGGATGAGCGGCAGCTTCGGCGTCGCCACGCGCTACGCCGCCCGTGCTCCGCTCGGCCGGCTGCTGGACGCGGCGGAAGTGGCCCGCGTGGTGGTGTTCCTGGCCTCGGCGGCGAACACCGCCGTCACCGGGCAGAGCATCGCTGTCACCGCAGGCGCCTGAGGCGGACACGGTACGGAGGGCGGCCCCGGGGTCCCGGGGCCGCCCTCTGCCGCGCTCCGGACGCGCATGTCACCAGGACAGGCCGCCGTTGACCTCCAGGACGTGCCCGTTGACGTACGAGCCGGCGGCGGAGGCGAGGTAGACGGCGGCGTCCGCCACTTCCTCACCCTGACCCATCCGGCCCAGTGAGACCTTGGGGGCGTACGTTCCCCACACGGCCTCGTTCGCCTTCAGCAGCTTCCCCATCCCCTCGTCGATGAAGCCGGGGGAGAGGCAGTTGACGGTGATGCCCAGGGGCGCCAGCTCCAGGGCCACCACCCGGGTGAACATCTCCACCGCCGCCTTGGTCGAGCAGTACGAGGCCGCTCCTCGGGTTGGCCGGCTGCCCAGGGCCGAGGACAGCGTGATGATCCGGCCCCGCTCGCTCTTCTCCAGATACGGAACGGCCTCCTTGACGCAGTGGAAGACGCCGTTCACGTTCGTGTCCAGCGCCTGTGACCAGTGCTCGAAGGACAGCCCCGAGACGGGCCCCGGCCTGCTCAGCCCCGCGTTGGCCACAACGATGTCCACACCGCCGAACCGGTCCGCCGCCACGCTCAGCAGCGACCGTACCGACTCGGGGTCCCGGACGTCGGTCTGCTCGAAGACGGCTCGGTCGCCCAGATGACCGAGACTCTCGGCGGCCCCCTCGGCGCTCCGCGCGGCGGCCACCACCCGGGCGCCCTCCGCGACGAACGCCTCGGCGATCTTCAGTCCCAGGCCCCTGGTACCTCCGGTGACCACCGCGACCTTGTCCTTGAGATTCATTGCTTCCACCATTCAGCCCCGCTCCACGCTCGGACGGCTTTTGCCAGGAACCTGCCGCGACGGCGTCTCGTGGCGCTCGAGACCTGTTGGAAAAGCGACTTTTGAGCCAGTCTCCAGGGTGCGGGCCTAGCTTCCCTCGTGCTGCCGCCACGGCAGCACTACCCGAGGAGAGACCTTGATCCGCAAGACCGTCGCACACCGCCTCGCCGCCGCCACGGCCCTGGCCACCGCCGGCGTGATGGCCGCTTCCGGCAGTGCCGTCGCCGCACCCGCCACCGTGCCCTTCCTGTGCCGCGTGCCGGAGAACGGGGTGTGGAGCGAGTACGGCAGCAACCGTGTCTTCGACGTCACGGCCCCGGCCACCGTCGCGGCCCACACCAAGTTCACGGTGACGTACGCGCAGGGCTCCTTCACCCTCAACCCGGCCTACCAGAAGGAGGTCAAGGACATAGCCGTCAGGATCAACCAGCCCGCGGGGGCGCGCCTGGTCAGCCTGAAGCTGACCGGTGGCAGCAATCTCGGCACGTCCACCCGCTCCGTCCTCTCCGTCAACAACCAGCTGACCCTCCGGGCCGGTGGACCGTTCTACGGCGGCACCACCTTCGAACTGCCGGTCATCGAGGCCGTCTACACCGCCCCCGCGGGCGGAACACTCGTCACCTCGGCCGCCGGAACGGGCTTCAACGACACAGGGCTGAGCATGAAGCGCCTGGACACCACCATCAACGCCTTCACCCAGGTGCAGTGCTATCCGGATCCGGCCACTCCGGTGCAGCTGTCCAGCACCGCCGTGCAGTGACCACCCGCTCCTGAGTACCGCTCACCCCTGCGACGCCGGGTGGGAGAGAACCCGTCTCCCCACCCGGCGTCGAGCCGTTCTCGACCGGGCCCGGGCAGCGTGGGTGGCCCGCTCACGGCACGCGGCCGTGCGCGGCTGCCATGCCGGCATACCGAGAGAGGCGGCCCACATGAGTGAGGCGTCCCGCACGCCCGAACCCGATGACGAGGGGGTCACCGCCGAGCTGTACGCACAGGTGCAGCAGTTCTACGCCCGCCAGACGGGCCTGCTCGACGAGGGTCTGGCCACCGAGTGGGCGCAGACCTTCACCGAGGGCGCCGCGTTCCGCGACGCCGCCCGCCCGCAGGACGCCCTCGTCGGGCGCCGGGCGATCGGGGCCCAGGCGCGTGTGCACCACGACCGCCTGGCGGCGGAGGGGACCGACGTCCGCCACTGGCTCGGCATGGTCGACGTACGGGCCGAGGGCGACGGCAGTCTGCGGGTGCGCTCCTACGCCTTGACGCCCAGTACCGGTCACGGCGACCCGGGTCCGCGGATCTCCGCGAGCGTCGTCTGCCACGACCGTCTGGTGCGTGACAACGGCAGCTGGCGGGTCGCCGACCGCACGCTGCGCCGCGACGGCACGGTGTTCCCGGCCAGTTTCCCGGCCACCGCTTGACCTCAAGCGTGCTTGAGATTTTACGTTCTTCACGTAGCCCCCACGAGGGGCTGCGGATCGCTGAACCGTTGATACAGAGGGGTGTTGAACATGAAGGCTGCCGCGTTCCACGCATTCGGGGGTCCCGAGGTCCTGGAGCTGGTGGAGGTCCCGGTCCCCGAGGTGGGCCCGGGTGAGGTGCGGGTGCGGGTGAAGGCCGCCGGCTCACAGCCCACCGACTGCGCGGTGCGCGGGGGCTGGAACCCGCCGGGCTTCACCATCACCTTCCCGCACATCACCGGTGGCGACTTCGCCGGCGTGGTGGACGCGGTGGGTGAAGGTGTCTCCGGGTTCGCCCCGGGCGACGAGGTGCTGGGCTACCGCACGCAGCTCACCTACGCCGAGTACGTGGTCGCTCCCGCCGACCAGGTCGTGGCCAAGCCGGCCGCGCTGTCCTGGGAGGTCGCGGGCAGCCTCTCCGCCTCCGGCCAGACCGCACACACCGCGATCGAGATCCTCGGGGTCTCCGAGGGCGAGACCGTGCTCATCAACGGCGCCGCGGGCGGGGTCGGTACCGTCGCGGTGCAGCTCGCGGTCGCACGCGGCGCCAAGGTGATCGCCACCGCCCGTGAGGAGAACCACGCCTACCTGCGCGAGCTGGGCGCCCTCCCGGTCACCTACGGGGAGGGCCTGATCGACCGGGTGCGCGAGGCCGCCCCCGAGGGCGTCGACGCCGCCCTGGACGCCGCGAGCGCCGACGGTCTGCGCGTGGCGGCCGAACTGGTCAAGGACAAGGACCGGGTGGGCACGATCTTCGCCTTCGAGGCCTACCAGGAGCTGGGCGTGCGGTGGATCGGCAGCCAGCGCTCCGCGCAGCGGCTCGGCGAGCTGGCCGCGCTGGTCGCCGACGGCAAGCTCAAGGTGCACGTGCGCAAGACCTTCCCGCTGGCCCAGGCCGCGGACGCACATCGCGAGCTCGAGACGGGCCACGGCCGCGGAAAGATCGTCCTGCTGGCCGACTGAGCCACCGCGCCGGACGGGTTCCGGGGAGCGTGCCGCACCACGCACCTCCCCGGGCCCCGCGCCGCCCCTGCTTCTTCCCTCGCCTTCCCTCGCCTTCCTTCACCGAAAGAGGAACCCCCACATGTCCCAGCCCCCGCTCAAGATCGGCGTCCTCATCGGCAGCGTGCGCACCGGCAGGTTCGCCGACAAGATCTCGCAGTGGTTCATCTCCGAGATCGGCAAGCGCGAGAACATGGAGATCCATGTCATCGACCTGTCGGAACCCGCCCTCGTGGACGAGCTCAAGCTCAGCCTCGACCCGTCGGGCGTGCCGGACGGCGCCCCGTGCCTGGCCCAGCGCATCGGCGGTCTCGACGGCTACGTCGTCATCACCCCCGAGTACAACCACGGCTACCCGGCCTCGCTGAAGCTGGCCATCGACTACGTCTACAGCGAGTGGCGGGCCAAGCCGGTCGGCTTCGTGTCGTACGGCGGCATGGCCGGCGGCCACCGGGCCGTGGAGCAGCTGCGCCAGGTCTTCGCCGAGTTGCACGCCGTCACCCTGCGGGACACGGTCAGCTTCCACATGGCGTGGGAGAAGTTCGACGAGGACGGGCGGCCCCACGACGAGGCGGGCACCAGCAAGGCCGCCGCCGTCCTGCTGGACCAGCTCACCTGGTGGGGTCTGACCCTGCGCGAGGGCCGGGCGACCCGGCCGTACGAGGGCTGAGACATGGCAGAAGAGCGAGTAGCGGCGGAGACGCCGGGCACACCGGAGTTCCGGGCGGTGCGCATGGTCATCATCGGTCTGATGCTGGGCCTGATGCTGTCGTCGCTCGACTTCGTCATCGTGGCCGCCTCGATGCGCACGATCGCCGACGAACTGCAGGGTCAGACGATGCAGGCGTGGGCGACCACGGCCTACATCGTCTCCTCGACGATCGCCACACCCCTGTTCGGCAAACTGTCCGACCTGTACGGCCGCAAGAAGCTCTACATGCTGGCGATCGGCATCTTCCTGGCCGGGTCGCTGCTCTGCGGCATGGCCGGGTCGATGTACCAGCTCGCCGGTTTCCGGGCGCTGCAGGGCATCGGCGGCGGCGGGCTCATGGCGCTCGCCTTCGCGATCATGGGCGACATCCTGACGCCCGAACTGCGGGCGCGCTACCAGGTCTGGTTCTCCGCGGTCTCCGCCGTCGCCGGAGTGGCGGGCGCGCCGGTGGGCGGGCTCTTCGCCGGCGCGGACACCCTGCTGGGGATCGACGGCTGGCGCTGGGCGTTCCTGATCAACCTCCCGATCGGGATCGTCGCCCTGGTCGTGGTGCACCTCAAGTTCACCATGCCGGGGAAGCGGCGTGAGCAGCGGATCGACTACGCCGGCGCGGCCTGGCTGATCGTCTGCCTGGGCCCGTGGCTGGTCGTCTCCGAGGAGGGGCGCCACTGGGGCTGGGGGTCGTCACTGACCCTGTCACTGCTCCTGACCGGCCTGGTCGGCCTGGTCATGTTCCTGGCCACGGAGCGGCGGATGGCCGACGCCGCCGTGATCCCGCTCCGGCTGTTCCGTAACCGGATGTTCAGCGTCATCAACGGCGCCAACGTCATCGTGGGCATCGGGGTGTTCGGTTCCCTGATCTTCCTTCCGCTCTACCTCCAGCTGGTGAAGGGGCAGAGTCCCGGCGAGGCCGGGGTCATGCTGATCCTCCAGACCGTCGGCGTGCTGACCACCAGCCGGGGACTGAGCAAGGTCATCAACCGCTCCGGCAGGTACCGGGCCTTCCTGCTCCTGGGCATGGGGACGGTCGCAGGCACGCTGTTCGCCTTCGCGGCACTCGACCAGGACTCACCGATGTGGCTGGCAGGCCTGCTGATCTACCTGCTCGGCGCGGGCGTCGGCATCTGCTTCCCGGTCACCCTCCTCGCCCTGCAGAACAACTCCGCCAAGGAGGACATGGGCGTGTCGAGTGCCGCCTACTCCTTCTTCCGGGGCATCGGCGGCGCCGCCGGCACGGCGTTGTTCCTGTCGATGATGTTCTCCCTGGCCGACAGCCGGATCGCGGAGGCGGTCGCCAAAGCCCAGCGGGGTACGGAGTTCCGGGCGGCTCTCGACGATCCGTCGGTGCTGGCCGACCCGGCCAACCTGCCCATCCTGGAGACCATGAAGGGGAGCGGGGCCGTCAATCTCGACGACACCTCCTTCCTGCTCTCCGCCGATCCCCGGCTCACGGCTCCGGTGGTGGACGGCATCGCCGAGGCGATGAGCACCGTCTTCCTGGCCGGTGGCCTCGTGATGCTGATCGGCTTCGGCCTCGCCTTCCTGCTGCCCAAGCGGGCGGGGAAGACCGAGGACCTGAAGGTGAGGGCCCCGGAATCGGAACCGGCGGCCTCCTGACGGCCGGCCCGGAGACCGGTGGAGGGCGGGGCCCGCGGGGACAGTCCGCGGGCCCCGCCCTCCACCGGTCGTACGCGTCCCGGCGGCTCAGCCCGCGGGCGCCGGCACCGGCCGCGGGGTGACCCGGCGCAGTTCGAGGAAGGAGTCCTCGCGCACCAGGGCTGCGAAGCCGTCCCACAGCGCGCCCGCGCGCTCCCCGGCCGGCGCCGATCGCAGCACGGGACCGAACACCCCTACCCGCCCGTCGACCGCGATCACCGGCACCCCGATGACGTCGAGCTCCGCCCCGTCACGCGGGATCGACGCATGTGCCGTGCGCAGATCCTCGTCCCACTCGGCCGACCCCGTGGCCGCGGCAAGCCCCGCCGGCAGTCCGCACTCGGTCAGGGCGTCACCGATCACGTCCCGGGCCTGCTCCAGCAGCGAGGCCTGGACCTCGCGCTTGGCGTCCCCGGACAACCCCCGCACCCGCTCGTGCAGCCCCTCGTAGAGCCCGCCGGTCCCGTGGAAGCGGCGGGCGACCGCCTCGTACAAGGGGCCCACCACGTGTGCGCCGTGCCCGGCAGCGGCGGCGGCCAGCACCCGCACCGGCCCGGGGGCCAGTTCCAGGAAGCGCGCGTGCTCCTTGTCCAGACCCGGAGCGCCCTGGAGGTAACCCAGTCCGGTCGGGCGCACCGACAATGACAGCGGGCGCACCGACGCCGCTTCACGCAGCCACTTGTACGTGATCCAGGTCCACGCGCAGACCGGGTCGACCCAGAGGGTCACCTCCTCCGAGCCTGCGGTGCCGTGCGTGCGATCGGTCATCGTGTCCTCCGTAAGGTGCCGGCCGGATCGGGGCCCGGTCCGTGTCTCGGTGCCTCCACGCCAGCACACCACGACGGAGTCGCACTCGAGCCGTGGTCGAGCGGCGCATTCCGCCACTGTCAGGGCGGGAGGAGGTTCAGACGGCCGCCGGCAGCGCGGACAGGCCGCCGTGCCACGGGCCCGCCAGCGAGCCCGCCCGCTCCTGCGGCCCCGCGTCGCGCAGCGAACGGGCGATCTCCATCACGTACTGGCCGTACCCGGACTTGCCCAGCCGCTCGCCCAGCCGGTGGCACTGCTCCGCGTCGATGAAGCCCATCCGCAGCGCGACCTCCTCGAGACAGGCGATGCGAAGGCCCTGCCGGTGCTCCAGGGTCTGGATGTACTGCCCGGCGTCCAGCAGCGAGTCGTGCGTGCCGGTGTCCAGCCAGGTGAAGCCCCGTCCCAGGTCCACCAGCCTGGCCTTGCCCCGGGACAGGTAGTCCTTGTTGACGTCGGTGATCTCCAGCTCGCCGCGGGCCGAGGGGCGCAGTCCCCGCGCGATGGAGACCACGTCGTTGTCGTAGAAGTAGAGGCCGGTGATGGCCCGGTTGGAGCGCGGCTCGGCGGGTTTCTCCTCGATCGAGACCAGCTGGCCGTGTTCGTCGGCCTCGCCGACCCCGTAGCGCTCCGGGTCGCGGACCGGGTAGCCGAACAGCAGGGCGCCGTCGGTGTGCGGCATGTGCTCCTGGAGCAGCAGCGAGAAGCCGGGCCCGTGGAAGATGTTGTCGCCCAGGACCAGGGCGACGGAGTCGTCGCCGATGTGGTCCGCGCCGATGGTGAACGCCTCGGCGAGACCGCCCGGCCGGGCCTGCTCGGCGTAGGTGAGGCCGATGCCCAGCCGGCTGCCGTCCCCGAGCACCCTGCGGAACTGCGGCAGGTCCTGGGGCGAGGAGATGACCAGGATGTCCCGGATGCCGGCCAGCATCAGCACGGACAGCGGGTAGTAGATCATCGGCTTGTCGTAGACGGGCAGCAGCTGTTTGGAGACCCCCAGGGTGATGGGGTGCAGCCGGGTGCCGTGGCCTCCGGCCAGGATGATTCCCTTCACTGGCTCCTCATCTCACGTCGTCGGTCCGGGGCCGCCAAGTGCCCCTTGTCCCGCGAGGCTGCACGCCTCCGGTCGAAACCGGGTCGAGGGTCCGCTCGTCAGACCCACCGCTTCGCCGGGCCGGAGGGTGTCGAGCCGTGCTCCATCGGTGCTGGATCGCCCCCCGCCACGGTGGCGGTGTTGTCCGCCCCGCACGGCCGCGTGCCCCGAGGAACGAGGAAGTGGTCCACGATGCCGAGTCGGCCCAGACCTGACAGAGAGCTCGTCTCCGCGGCCCGGGAGACGGCCACCGTGGCGGCGCTGCACGCCGAGCGTTCCGACGCGGAGCGCCTGCTGCCCCGGGCGGTCGCCGAGGCCGTCGTCGACGCCGGTTTCGCCCGGCACTTCGTCCCCACACTCCGGGGCGGTGCCGCGGGCGGCGCGGGCACTCTGCTGAGCGCTGTCGCGGCGGTCGCCGAGGGCTGCACCTCGGCCGCCTGGTGCGCCTCGGTGATCGCGGGCGCCGCCCGGATGGGGGCCTACCTGCCCGAGGACGGGCAGGCCGACCTGTGGGCCAAGGGCCCGGACACCGTCGTGGTGGGGGCACTCGTCCCGCGCGGCGGTGCCACCCCCGTGGACGGCGGCTTCCGGGTCACCGGTGAATGGTCCTTCACCAGCGCCGTCGACTTCTCCGACTGGGCCCTGGTGTGCGCGCCGGTACCGCAGGACGGGACGCGTGTCCCGTGGTTCCTCGCCCTGCCGCGCCAGGACTACCGCGTGGCGGACACCTGGGCCCCGGTCGGTATGCGCGGGACGGGCAGCAACACCCTCGTCGTCGAGGACGCCTTCGTCCCCACACACCGGGCCTTCGCCCGCGAGGACATGATCACCGGCCGGAGCGTCGGGTCCGGGGCCCGTTGCCACACCGCCCCCCTTCGCCTGCTCAGCGGTGTGCTCTTCGGCGCCCCCGCGCTCGGCGCCGCCCGTGCGGCCCTGCGCGCCTGGAGCGAGCACACGGCGGCCGACGGCACCTGGACCCCCGCGCAGGCAGGGACCCTGGCCCGCGCCACCATCGCCACCGACGCCGCCGCGCTGCTGCTGGAACGTGCGGCGCGGATGGCCGACACGCCCGTGGCGTCGGACGTCCAACAGCTGCGCTCCCCGGCTGACTGCGCGTACGCCGTGGAGCAACTGCTCGACGTCGTCGAACAGTTGCTGCGCACGGCGGGCAGCTCCGCCCAGCTCTCCGGGCACCCGCTCCAGCGGATCTGGCGTGACATCCACGGACTGGCCGGCCATGTCGCCCTGCGCTTCGACCCGGCGGGGTCCGGGTACGGCGCCCGGCTGCTGGCCGACGCCGCGCGGCAGGGGACTCGCTGACCGCGGACCACCGTGCCCGGCAGCCCCTCACGAGACCACCGCACTCCTCCGGTAACCACCGGCACCCCTTCAGGAAAGGCAGCTTCATGAGCGACTCCCCTGCGAACCCGGTAACCGCGGAGCCCTTCGTATCCGCCGAGCTGTACGCGCGGGTCCAGCAGTTCTACGCCCGCCAGATGGGCCTGATCGACGACGGCCGGCCCGCCGACTGGGCCGAGACGTTCACCGAGGACGCCACGTTCCAGGAGGCGAGCCGGCTGGACGCCCCCCTGAAGGGCCGTGCCGCGATCCGCGAGTCCTCCACCGCGCGACAGGCCAGGCTCGACGCCGACAAGATCGACTTCCGGCACTGGCTGGCCATGCTCGACGTCCGCCCCCAGGCCGACGGCTCCCTGCGCACCCGGACCTACGCGCTGGCCATGCGGACCCCGAGGGGCGGGGCCCTCGACATCTTCGCCAGCGTCGTCTGCCATGACCACCTGGTGCCCGCGGGCAGCGGCTGGCAGGTCCAGGAGCGCGCCCTGCACCACGACGGCTCCAGCCGCGACTGAGGAGAATCCCATGAAATTCGGCATCGTCTTCTTCCCCACCGTCGGCCCCGCCGACAAGTCCGGCCTCCAGTACTTCGACGAGGCGCTCCGCCTGGTCGACCTGGCCGAGGAACTCGGCTTCGACCACGTGAAGATGGTCGAGCACTACTTCTTCCCGTACGGCGGCTACAGCCCCGACCCGGTGACCTTCCTCGCCGCGGCTGCCGGCCGGACCGAACGGGTACGGCTGGGCACGAGCGCGACCATCCCCGCCTTCCAGCACCCCGTGAAACTCGCGGGCAAGCTGGCCATGCTCGACAACATCTCCGGCGGGCGGGTCGACGCGGCCTTCGGCCGGGCCTTCCTGCCGGACGAGTTCAAGGCGTTCGGAGTCCCGATCGACGAGTCCAAGGACCGGTTCGTCGAAGGCGTCTCGGCGATCAAGCAGCTGTGGTCCGAGGAGGACGTGGTCGTCGACGGCCGCTTCCACCGGTTCGGCCCGGTCACCCTGCTGCCGCGTCCGGTGCAGCAGCCGCACCCGCCGGTGTTCGTCACCACCGCGCGCAGCGCCGAGTCCTGCGCCGAGGCGGGCCGGGCCGGCCACAACCTCCAGTCCGTGCCCAACGTGATGTCCACCGAGGAACTGCAGAACCGGCTCGCGGTCTACCGCGCCGAATGGGCGGCTTCCGGCCGCACGCCGGGCACCGAGCAGATCCACCTCAGCTACCCCTGCGTCATGGCGGAGGACGGGGAGGAGGCCCGGAGCAAGGGCCGGTACGACGACGAGCGCAACAGCACCGCGATCCGCGACGCGGTCGCCTCGTGGGCCGACACCCGCTCCGACGCCTACCCCGGCTACGAGAAGCTGGTGGAGGCCACCAGGACCTCCCACTTCGAGCAGAAGCTGGAACAGAAGAAACTGCTCATCGGCTCGCCGGAGCAGGTCCGCACCCAACTCGAGCAGATCGCCGAGTGGTTCGGCGACGACATCACCATCAGCCTGGGCGTGCACTCCGGCCACCTGTCCTTCGCGGACGCCGCCACCACCATGCGGCTGATGGCCGAACGCGTCATCCCGAAGTTGAAGGCGGGCCAGGCATGAGCGGCACCGGCACGGAGAGCGCGGGGACCACCGCCGGCACCGGTCCCCGTACGGTGACCGTCATCGGGGCCGGCACGATCGGTCTGGGCTGGATCGCCCTGTTCCTCGGCCACGGACTCCGGGTCCGGGTCAACAGCCGCAGGGCGCAGGCCCCGGCGGTCGTCGCGGAGGCTCTCGAGCTCTTCGCGCCGTACCTGCCCGAGGGGACGGCCGACCCGGCGGACTTCGCCGAGCGGCTGGAGTTCGAGCCGGACCTCGAGCGCGCCGTCACAGGCGCCGACGTGATCGTCGAGAACGCGCCGGAGAACCTGGAACTCAAGCAGGAGCTGTTCGAGCGGATCGGCAAGGCGGCTCCGGCCGGTGCGCTGATCCTCTCCTCGACCTCCACCCTCAGCCCCGACGACATGGGCGCGAGGATGGCGGACTCCTCCCGTCTGGTGGTCGGCCACCCCTTCAACCCGCCGCACGTGGTGCCGTTGGTGGAGGTCGTGGCGGGTGGGAACACGTCACCGGACGCGGTGCGCGAGGCGGTCGCCTTCTTCGAGTCCGTCAGCCGGGTCCCCATCGTGCTGCACAAGCCGATCCTGGCGTTCGCCGCCAACCGCCTGCAGTCCGCCCTGCTGCGCGAGTCGGTCCACCTGGTGCGTGAGGGCGTGGTCACCCTGGAGGAGCTCGACCGGGTGGTCACCCACTCCATCGGCCTCCGCTGGGCCACCGTCGGCCCGTTCCTGGCCTTCCACCTCGGCGGGGGCCAGGGCGGTCTGCGCAAATGGCTGGGCACCCTGGGCTCGGGTCTCGAACGCGGGTGGGAGGTGCTGGGCCGGCCGGCCATGGACGAGGCCACGGTCAACTCCCTCATCGAGCAGGCCGAGGCCGCCTACGGCTCACGGACCTACGAGGAGTGGGTCAGGGTGCGGGACGCCAGGCAGACCGCGATCCTGCGCTCGCTCGCCGACGTGGAGCGCGACACCGCGTAGGCCCACCGCATTCCGAGCGCGAAAAGTGGAAAAGGAACGGCCCGACAGGACGAGGAATCCTGTCGGGCCGTTCCGGTAGGTGCGCTGTGCGGCAGGGCTGACGAAGTCCGCCTGAACCTGGGAGGAAACCGGAAAAGACGAACCGGAAAGCGGGAACCGGAAAAAGGGAAAAGCGGCCGGGAAAGGGCGGGGGAAAGGCGGGGGGAGATGTGGCCGACGTGTCCGGCGCCGGAAGAGGGCATCCGGGCGCAGGGGGCTTCGTCAGGCGGACTTCGCGTCGACGAGGACGCGGTGTCCCGTCCGAGTTGCCCACGGGACCCCCTCGCTCGGCTCCGGGTTCAGCAGCCGTACCTGGAGCCGCTTGATCTCGAGCGAGGGCTCAAGGCCCAGCTCGTCGGCGAGCAGCCTGCGCACGTTCTGGTAGGCCTGGAGGGCCTCCGCCCGGCGGCCGGTCGCACCCAGGGCGGCGATCAGCCGGCTGTGGAACCACTCGTTGAGCGGGTAGTCGTTGATCAGCCGGCGCAGCTCCGCTATGGACTCCCGGTGCTGGCCCAGCCGGTCCTTGGCCTCGATGCGGATCTCGTAGGCCCGGATGCGCAGTTCCTCGAGATGCGCGAGGTGACCGGTGAGGACGTCGCCCGCGGGGAAGTTGGCCAGGGCGGGTCCGCGCCACAGCTCCAGCGCCTGCCCGACGGTGCGCAGAGCCGAGACCGGGTCACCGTCCGCCAGCAGCGTGCGGGCACGGTTGACCAGGCGCTCGAAGACCTGCACGTCGACCTCGTCGTCCTCCACCTGGATCGCGTACCCGGGCGGGCAGGTGACGATGAGGGGGCGGTCGGGGTCGGTCAGGCGCTCGTTCACGAACATCCGGCGCGCGTGGTAGATGTACGTCTGCAGGGTGGTGACGGCACTGCGCGGGGGGCGCTCCCCCCACAGCTCCTGGATGAGCGACTCGGCCGTGATGATCTCGTTCGGCCGGGTGAGCAGCAGTGCCAGGGTCTGGCAGACCTTCGGGGTGCCGGGACGGTGGACGCGGCCGTCGTCGGTCACGATCTCGAAGGGGCCGATGAGATTGAATCGCACGGAGAATGCTCCTCGTCAGAAAGGGGAGAGAATCTTCTGTCACGGCGCCTGTCGCAGAATTGCGGGAGGAGTACGGGTTCGTACTCGGGGTGTACTCGAGTCTCCAAGGAGCGCATGCAGGGCGCAACCATCGCCATGTCAGGTCGATGCCAATTTTCGTCAGGAGTTCGCGGCGCTCCGGCCGGTTTCCTCACGCGGCGCCGGGTTGGCGACAGGGGCCGTCCCCGGAGTCAACGGAAGGCGCCGGCTCACCGCCGGCACGGCCAGTGCGGCCGCCGCGCAGACCACCCCGGCCGCCACCATCGCCCAGCGCACTCCGTACGCGGCGCTGACGGCCCCGGTGAGCAGGGCGCCCGCAGGAGTGGTGCCCTGGAAGACCAGGGTGTACAGGGCCATGATCCGGCCCCTGAAGTCCGGGTCGGAACCCAGCTGGATGTGGTGGTTGGCGGCCTGCGTGAAGAAGACGGAGGCGAAGCCCACACAGAACAGCATCAGCAGGGCGGCGCCGAACGCGGGCGCCAGCCCGGCCAGCGCCTGGAGCAGCCCGAAGGCCAGGGCGGTCCCCCACACGAGGCGCAGCCCTGGCCTCCCGCGGCGGGCGGTGGTCACGAACGCCGCCACCAGGGATCCGGCCGCCAGCGCGGTGGTGAGCAGCCCGAAGGCCGCGGCGTCGGTGCGGAAGACGGTCTTGGCGAGCAGCGGCAGGGTGAGCTGGAAGTTGAACCCGATCATGCCGGTCACCGCGACCAGCGCCATCGGCGGCAGCAGGTCCCGGCGGGCCAGCAGATGGCGGACGCCGTCCCGGACCGCCGCGCGCGCCGGCCGGTGCGCGGCCCGGTGCAGCTCGGCCGGCCGGATCAGCCGCAGCCCGGCCACCGTCGCCCCGAAACTCACCGCGTTGACCAACATCACCGGTCCCGTGCCCCACCAGGCGACGAGCAGCCCGGCGGCGGCCGGACCCACCACCCGCGCGATGTTGAAGTAGGCCGCGCTCAGCGCGGAGGCGTTGGGCAGCAGTTCGGCGCCGACGAGTTCGCTCACGAACGACAGCCGGGCCGGCACCTCGACCGCGTTGACGGTGCCCAGCACCAGGGCGAAGGCGTAGACGTGCCACAGCTGTACCCGGTCGGCCAGGACCAGGACCGCCAGAGCTGCCGCGGACCCGCTGGAGACCAGATTGGCGGCGATCAGCAGCCGCCTCTTGTCGTAGCGGTCGGCGAGGCCGCCGGCGTACAGGGTGAGCAGCAGCAGCGGCGAGAACTGGAGCGCCGTCACCAACCCCAGTGCGCCGGGGGAGTCACTCGTCAGGGAGAGCACCAGCCAGTCCTGGGCGATCACCATCATCCAGGTGCCGGCCGCCGACACCAGCTGTCCGCCGGCGAACAGCCGGAAGTTCCGCACCGCCAGCGACGCGAAGGTACGGCCCAGGACGCCTCGCACCGTCACCTCACCCCTTCCCCGCCGCGGTGTTCCCTGCCAGGAGGCACTCCTCCAGGAACGCGAGAGCGCGCAGATGGTAGGTGCGGGCCGCCCAGCCCAGGCTGATGTTGTGTCCGGCGCCGGGCTGCCGTTCCACCGCCACCCGGCGTGCGGCCAGCGGTGCGACCAGCTCGCTCACCGCCGCCTCGTCGCACCGCCACCACTGCTCCTGCTCGGCGAACGTGAACCGGACCGGCACCCGCACCCGGGAGGCGATGGCGGGGTACATCCGTGGCCACAGTGCCGTCTCCCGGGCCTCGCGCGCCGGCACGGCCGCCACCAGTCGCTGCCCCAGCCGGAAGGCGCCCGGGGGGTACATGCGCAGTGCTCCCCAGTGCCGGCGCCAGTCACCGCGGACGCCGGGACCCGGTAGCTGACCGCGCCTCACAGCGAACGCGCTGCCCAGCCCGGAGATGTCCAGCCCGATCAGGCCGCCGGGTGGTGGGTCCTCGGCCGCGGCGGTGGACAGGGCGAGACGGCCGCCGTTGGAGTGCGCGAGCAGGAAGAAGCCCGCGCCCTGTGCGTATGCGTGCCCGAAGCCGTCCAGCGCCGCGCGGAGGGCCGCGGTCTGCCCGGCCAGGCTCTGGCCCTCGGGCAGCCACCGCGCCGAGGCCCCGTAACCGGGACGGTCCAGCGCGAGCACGGTGTAGCCGAGCCCGGCACCCAGGGAGAGCAGCGACAGTCCGGGGCCCGCCTGGTTGTCGAAGTAGCCGGCGCTCATTCCGCTGCCGTGCAGGGCGACCACCACCGCCCGGGGCGGTCCGTGCGGGGGTTGCGCCAGGAGGCCGGACAGCGGTACGCCGTCGGCGTCGAGGGTGACCGGCCTCACCCCGGTCCCGGCTTCGAGGGCCGGCCGCGGGCCCGGGGACAGCGGGAGCCAGCTCACCGGGACGGACCGCTCGGCCCGGGGGGCGCCAGGACATGGGCGGCGGCCTTCCCGACCCGCTCGCGCTGTTCGCCGGGCTCGTGGGAGTACACGGACATGGGGGGGCGGTCCTCTCGTGACGTGGCGGTGTCTCCGCCGGTGCGGTTCGGTGACGGCGCGGCCCCTCATAGGGCCGACGCACTCCCGCGTATCCGGTCCAGCAGGTCCGCCTGCCGCAGCATCATGGAATCGGCGGCGGCTCCGTCGCGGGCGGCGGCGGCGAAGTCGGTGACCGTACGGAGCACCTGGTCGTCCGGTGGCAGGTCGATCCGTGTGACCGAGCCCCCCCGCTCCAGCAGGACCCGCGGCGGGTCCCCGGCCGGCGGGGTGAAAGCCCGGTCCACCGTGAGGGCGCCGGCACTGCCCAGGATCTCGTACTGCGACCGGTAGGCGTGGTCGAGTCCGAAGACGAGCTGGGCGCCCACTCCGGTCGTGTCCTGGAGGAGTGCGGCTCCGGCCGTGTCCACGGCCGCGCCGTGTCCGTCGTGCCCCAGGACGGCGCCGACGACTTCCAGGGCCCCGCCCAGGAAGTGCAGGGCGGCCCGGACCGGGTAGACGCCGGTGTCCCAGAGGGCTCCGCCGCCCAGCTCCGGGTCGTAGCGGATGTCACCGTCCGGCAGCCTGGGAACGGTGAACGCGGCGCGGAACGCCCGGATCTGGCCGATCGCCCCGTCCGCCACCAGCCGCCGCACCGCCGCGTGCTGGGTGTGGTGAACGAACATCACGTTCTCCCGCAGGGCCAGCCCCGAGGCGGCGGCCAGCGCGGCCAGCCCGGCGGTCGCCTCCGGGTCGGTGGTCAGGGGCTTCTCCCCGAGCACGTGCTTGCCGGCCTCCAGCGCGGCCCGCACCCACTGCTCGTGCAGGGCGGCGGGAAGGGGCACGTACACGGCGTCGACGTCGGTGCGGGACAGGAGTTCCGCGTAGCCGTGCACTGCCTCGCAGCCGGCTTCCGCCGCGGTCTCCCGGGCCCGTGGGAGGTCCCGGGAGGCGACTGCGACGAGTTCCGTACCGGGGCAGGCGCGGAAGGCCGGCAGCATCCGGCGGCGGGCGATGCCGGCGCAGCCGAGCACGCCGATGCGCAACGGTTCCATCAGAGTCGGACCGCTCCCGAGGTCAGGCAGGACAGCAGCGTACGCGCCTGCACGTTGAGGTAGTGGTTGTGCCGCACCAGACCGGAGAGTTGGTGGGGGGTGGCCCATAGATATCCCGGTGGGGCCTGGAGCGGTGCCTGCGTCTCGTCGGCCTCGACGAAGAGGTAGCGGCTCTCCGCGTTCAGGAACCGGCCGCCCTCCTCCGAGTGCAGCACCTCGTACCGGATGCGCGACGGCCCGGCGTCCAGCACCGCGTCGAGGAACGGCGGACGCACCGGCAGGTGCGTGTGGTTTGACGGGGTGTACTGCACGGTCGGCCCCAGTTCCACCGTGTCGGCGAACCCGCCCTCGATCCGCGCGTGCGCGAGCAGATGCGGGACGCCGCCGATACGCCGCGTCAGGAACGCGGTCACGCCGAGTCCCCTGGGTTCGAACAAGGGCTGCGTCCAGCCGGTCACCTCCCGGCTGCCGGCCCGCACCGACACGGCGACCACGCTGAAGTAGCGGCCGGCCTCGTGGTCGATGGACCACTCACCCCGTTCCCAGCCCGGGATCCGGTCCAACGGGATCCGCTCCGCCTCCACGTCGTGCCGCGCCCGCTCGGAGGTGAACCAGGACAGCAGCTCGGTGTCGGAGTGCAGTGCGCCGGCCCCCGCCCCGGCCGCCGGGGCACAGGCCAGCACCGTACGCGCGTCCATGTTGACCACGTTGTCGCGGCGCAGCAGCTCAGCCACCTGAGCCAGGGTCAGCCAGCAGAAGTCCTCGTGCGGGGGGACGTCGCCGACCGCCTCCACGATCATGTTGCGGTTGCTCTTGCGGTAGAACCAGGAGCCGTGCTCGGACTGGAGCACGTCCGCCAGCACCCGCCCCCGGGAACGGTCGGTGAAGTACTCGAGGTAGCGCACGTCCGCACCCCGATGGGCCTTGGTGTAGTTGCTGCGGGTCGCCTGGACGGTGGGCGAGAGCTGGAGCAGGTTGCGGTTGCCCGGCTCCATCTTGGCCTGCATCAACAGGTGCAGTACGCCGTCGAACTCCTTGACGACGATGCCGAGGATGCCGATCTCGGGCTGCCTGATGATGGGCTGGTGCCACTGGCGGTACGGGCTGGAACCGGTCGTCACGCGCAGTCCCTCGACGGTGAAGAACCGCCCGCTGCGGTGGACCAGGTTGCCGGTACCCTCCTGGAACGACCAGCCGTCCAGATCCGCCAGCGGGATGCGGTCGACCTGGAAGCGGTGGGCCGCGCGGCGCCCGTCGAGCCAGCGCGCCACGTCCTCGGTGCGCAGGTGGGCGCCCTCGGCGGTGGCCGCCGAACGCGCGAAACGGTGGGGGAGCCGCTCATCGAGCCGCGGGCTCAGGGAGACGGCCGCGGTGGAGGTCACGAGTTGGCCCCCACGAACTCCTTCACCGAGGCGATGACGTAGTCGAGCATCTCCTCGGTCAGCGCCGGGTAGACCCCGACCCAGAAGGTCTGGTCGGTGATGATGTCGCTGTTGGTCAGGTCTCCGACCACCCGGTACGGACGGTTGAGGTAGGCCGGGTGGCGGGTCAGGTTGCCGGCGAACAGCCTCCGGGTGCCGATCTTGCGCTGTTCGAGGAAGTCCACCAGGGCGGCCCGGGCGAAGGGCGCGTCGGGTTCCACGGTGAGCGCGAAGCCGAACCAGCTGGGGTCGCTGCGCACCGTCGCCTCGGGCAGCACCAGGTGCGGCACCCCGTCCAGGCCCTCGCGCAGCCGCTTCCAGTTGCGGCGCCGGGCCTCACAGAACCGGTCCAGCTTGTCCAGCTGGGTCAGGCCGAGTGCGGCCTGGAGGTCGGTGGCCTTCAGGTTGTAACCGATGTGGCTGAAGATGTATTTGTGGTCGTAGCCCTCGGGCAGCGTGCCCATCTGGTAGTTGAACCGCTTGAGGCACTTGTTCGTCTCGCCCGGTTCGCACCAGCAGTCCCGGCCCCAGTCGCGCATCGACTCCACGATCCGGGCCAGTGCCAGGTTCGAGGTGAGTACGCAGCCGCCCTCGCCCATGGACAGGTGGTGGGCCGGATAGAAACTGACCGTGGTGATGTCGCCGAAGGTGCCGGTGAGCCGGCCGTCGTAGGTGGATCCGACCGCGTCGCAGTTGTCCTCGATCAGATAGAGGTCGTGCTCCACGGCGAGCTGCGCGATCTCGGCCACCTCGAAGGGGTTGCCCAGCGCGTGCGCGATCATGATGGCCCTCGTCCTGGGGCCGATGGCCGCGGCGACCCGGGCCGCGGTGGTGTTGTAGGTGCCCAGTTCCACGTCGACGAAGACCGGGACCAGCCCGTTCTGGATGATCGGGTTGACCGTCGTGGGGAAGCCCGCCGCGACCGTGATCACCTCGTCGCCCGGCAGCAGCCGGCGGTCCTCCAGCAGATGTGAGGTGAAGGCGGAGAGAGCCAGCAGGTTGGCGGACGAACCCGAATTGGTCAGGTGCGCCTTGCGGAGTCCGAGCTTGCGGGCGAACCGCGACTCGAACCTTCGCGAGCTGGGTCCGGCCGCGATCCGCATGTCCAGCGCCGCTTCGACGAGAGCCGTGCGGTCCGCGTCGTCCAGGACCGCCCCGGCCGGCCATATCTCCGTCGTCCCCGGCACGAAGGGCCGGTCGTCCTGGAGGTCCTGGTGGTACTTGACGGTCTCGTCGAGAATCAGGCCCTTGTGGGTGTTCATGACGCGTTGCCTTCCTCGTGCTGTCGGGCGGACTGGGCGCTGCGGTGCTTGGCGGCCTTCCACCAGCCGGGGTTGTCGCGGTACCAGGCGACGACGTCGGCCAGTCCCTGCGCGAAGGGGATGCGCGGGACGTAGCCGAGTTCCTCGCGGATCTTGGTCTCGTCCAGGGCGTACCGCAGGTCGTGCCCCTTGCGGTCGGCCACCCGGAGTACCCGGGACCGGTCCGCGCCGCACAGGGCGAGCAGCCTCTCGGTGACGGCCCGGTTGGTCTGCTCGTTGCCGCCGCCGATGTTGTACACCTCGCCCGGCCGCCCTCCGTCGAGCACCAGCGCGATCGCCCGGCAGTGGTCGTCGACGTGCAGCCACTCGCGGACGTTGAGCCCGTCGCCGTACAAGGGGACCGGCTCGCCCTCCAGCAGGTTCGTCACGAACAGCGGGATGAGCTTCTCCGGGTGCTGGTACGGCCCGTAGTTGTTCGAGCAGCGGGTGATCGACACGTTCAGGCCGTGGGTGCGGTGGTAGGCGCGGGCGACCAGGTCGGACGCGGCCTTGGTGGCGGCATACGGGGAGTTGGGCAGCAGCGGCCACTCCTCCGTCCAGGCGCCTTCGGCGATCGAACCGTAGACCTCGTCGGTGGAGACGTGGACGATCCGCCGCACGCCGGCCGCCAGGCAGGCGTCCAGCAGGGTCTGGGTGCCGCCCACGTTGGTCCGGACGAACTCGGCCGCGGACGCCACCGAGCGGTCCACGTGCGACTCGGCGGCGAAGTGCACCACCGCGTCGTGGCCGGGCAGCACACGGCCGAGCAGACGCGCGTCGCAGATGTCACCGCGGACGAACTCCAGCCTGGGGTGCGCCGCGGGCAGGTTGTCACGGTTGCCGGCATAGGTGAGCTTGTCGACCACGGTGACCCGGGTCGTGCCGTGTCCCGCGTAGCCGCCGTCGAGCAGGGTGCGGACGAAGTGCGAGCCGATGAAGCCGGCTCCGCCGGTGACCAGCAGTCTCATGCTGCCGCCTCCGGGCCGGTGCGGACGGGGGTGCGCTGCGTCATGGGGGTACTCCTCGCACGGGTGGAAGACTCGAAGGGGACAGGGCCGGTCAGCCGGCCGTGAGCCGGCCGTGACCGGCTCACCGGCCCGGAGCCGGGATGGAGCCGGGACGCCAGGTACGCGGCACGAGGAACCCCCGGGTGCGATCCCGCCGCCGCCACCCGGCCGGCGTCGGCCCTCCGGCCGCCGTACCGGTCCGCTCGGCCTCGGCCGCCGCCGCGCGGGCCATGACGACGGCGGTCAGCGCGGCCAGCTCCTCGGCGTCGGGGCGCCCCTTCACCACCCGGATCACCTGGGACACGTCGGCCGGGGGCCTCGTTCCGTCCATGCTCATCACTGCTCCTTCACTGCCTGGGGGCACAGGGGACGGATGCCGGGGGACGCTCCCGGTCCTGGCACTCACTGCGGCGGGTTGCCGTGCTTGCGCGCGGGCAGATCGGCGTGCTTGGTCCGCAGCATCTCGAGCGACCTGATCAGCACCGAGCGCGTGTCCCGCGGATCGATGACGTCGTCGACCAGGCCCCGCTCGGCCGCGTAGTACGGATGCATGAGCTGCTCCTTGTACTCCGCGATGCGCTGCGCCCTGACGGCGTCCGGATCGTCGGCCGCGTCGATCTCCCTGCGGAACACCACGTTCGCCGCGCCCTCGGCACCCATGACCGCGATCTCGTTGGTCGGCCAGGCCAGCGCCAGGTCCGCACCGATCGACCGGGAGTCCATCACGATGTACGCACCGCCGTACGCCTTGCGCAGCACCAGCGAGATACGGGGCACGGTCGCGTTGCAGTAGGCGTACAGCAGCTTCGCGCCCCGTCGGATGATGCCGTTGTGCTCCTGCCCGACGCCGGGCAGGAAGCCGGGCACATCCACCAGTGTCACCAGCGGGATGTTGAACGCGTCGCAGAACTGCACGAACCGGGCGCCCTTCTCGGACGCCTCGATGTCCAGTACGCCTGCGAAGGCCGAGGGGTTGTTCGCGACGACGCCGACCACGTGCCCGTCCAGCCGGGCCAGCGAGCACACCAGGTTCGGCGCCCACGCGGGGTGCACCTCGAAGTGGTCCCCGTCGTCGACGATCTCCTCGATCACCGCGCGGATGTCGTACGCCTGTCCGGCCTGCACCGGGACGAGGTCCAGCAGCCGGTCGTTCGGGCGTTCGGCCGGATCGCCGGAACGCTCGGCCGGGGCCAGCTCGCGGTTGTTCGACGGCAGCAGCGACAGCAGGTGGCGCACGTCCTCGATGCACTCCTCCTCCGAGTCGTACGCGAAGTGCGAGACGCCTGACACGGCCGCGTGCACATCGGCGCCGCCGAGGCCGTTCTGGGTGATCTCCTCACCCGTCACGGCCTTGACGACGTCCGGGCCGGTGATGAACATCTGCGAAGTCCCGCGCACCATGAACACGAAGTCGGTGAGCGCCGGACTGTAGGCCGCGCCGCCCGCGCACGGTCCCAGCATCACCGAGATCTGCGGGATCACCCCCGAGGCGCGGGTGTTGCGCCGGAAGATGCCGCCGTACCCGGCGAGCGCGGTGACGCCCTCCTGGATACGCGCACCCGCTCCGTCGTTCAGGGAGACCAGCGGCGCGCCGGCCGCCTCCGCCAGGTCCATCACCTTGTGGATCTTCGCGGCGTGGGCCTCGCCCAGCGCGCCGCCGAAGGCACGGAAGTCGTGCGCGTAGACGAACACGCTCCGGCCGTGCACCGTGCCCCACCCGGTGACGACACCGTCACCGGCCGGCTTCCTCCCCTCCAGCCCGAAGCCGGTCGCGCGGTGCCGGCGCAATCCCTCCACCTCGGTGAACGAGCCCTTGTCGAGCAGCAGCGCGATGCGTTCGTGAGCGGTCAGTTTGCCCTTGGCGTGCTGACGGCGGGTCGCTTCGGGGTCCCCGGCGCGGGCGGTGTCCTTGAGTTCGTGGAGCGTGTCGACACGGCGCTGGACGGTGTCCGCCGTCCCCGTCGTGTCCTGGGCTGTGGACATGGGTGTGCCTCCATCGTTCGGTGTCGGTCGAGTGCGCCCCGGACCGCGGGTCCGGGCGGGTCGGGGCGGCCGGGTCAGGCTTCGGCCGCGCCGCCGGGCGGGCGGCCCCCCGTCAGCCACAGGTCGGGCACCCGGCGTATCTCGGCCACGGCCGGGGGCGCGCCCCGCACGGCGGCCGACGCGGCGTGGGTGGCGCCGCAGGGAATGCCGATCATCGTCCAGTCACCGGGGTGCCGGCCCGTGTCGACCCCCAGGTAGTCCTCGGCGGGCGAGCGGCTCAGACCTGTACCCAGGCCCTTGAGATAGGCCTCCTTGCGGGTCCAGATGCGGCCGAACATCTCCCGCCGCGCGTCCTCGGCCGGGACGTCGTCCAGTTCCGCCCGCTCGTCGGGGTGCAGGGCCCTGGAGCAGATGTCCACCGTCTCGGCACCGGGCAGCTTCTCCACGTCGACGCCGATGGGACGGTCGGCCACCCCGACCAGCGCCATCCCCCCGCTGTGCGAGAGCGAGAAGTGCAGCGGCGGGGGCGGCGGGGCGACCGCCGGCCGGCCGTGTGCCTCCCCGCACCCGGGGCACGGCTCCCGCATGAAGCGCACCTCCTCGGGCCGGCCGGCGGTGTAGGCCGCGATCAGCCGACGCAGCGCGACGTGCGCCGCGGTGTACAGCAGTCCGTCGGCGGGGCGGATGAAGGCGTCGGCCCGGGCCCGTTCGCGGTCGTCCAGCCCGGTACGGTCCAGGGCCGCGGTGCCGGCCGGGAGGTGGATCAGCCACAGGTCGACCCGGTCCGGGGCGACGGAGAAGTCGCAGGGCTCCTCCGGGCCGCGTCGGCGGATCGCGGTGGCCCCGTCAGGGAGCACGGTCGTGACGGTCATGCGGGCACCGTGCTCCCGTACTTCTCGGCCCCTTCCGGGCCGAACTGCCAGGCCAGGCAGTCGATGAGCTCCTGGGCGCTGTTGGCCAGCAACAGCCGCTGCAGGTTGAGTTCGACTCCCAGCGCGCCTTCCATGCGGTACTGGAGTTCGATGCCCGAGATCGAGCCGATCCCCAGGCAGCCCATCGGACGGCCCGTGGTGTCGACGCTCCGCGGGTGGATGCCGAGGACGCGCCCGAGCTCCTCACGGACGTACCGCTCCAGGATCGCGGTGCGCACGGACAGTCCGGCGGAGTGGAGGGCTTCGGTGTCCGGCACGGTCATCTCGACCGTGTCACCGTCCTCCGTCGCGTACGTACGGGAGAGCCGAGCGGTTGTCATGGTGCCTCCGGAGTCGAGAGGGAAGGGGAGGCCCGCGGGCCCGGTCCCCGGGACCGTGGACCGGTCAGGGCCATCAGTGCGCCGGCCGCCGCCACAGCGGTCACCAGCCACAGGGCCGGTCCGACGTCCGGTCCGGTGGTGACCAGCGCCGCGGCCGGTGCGGCCAGCAGGACGGGGCCCGCCTGCACACAGGTCTGGTAGAAGGCCGTCGCCTGCTGACGCAGCTCCTCGGCGACGGTCCCGACCGCCTGCAGGTGCAGGGCGGTGAAGACCAGGACGAAGGCCAGGCCGAGCACGGCCGTGGCCGGGAGCATCCCGGCAGGGTGCGACCCGGGCGCCCCGGCGTCGCGGGGGAAGAGCAGATAGCCGACGGGAGCCAGCAGGGCTCCGGCGGCCACCGACCGGGCCGGCCCCATACGCAGCGCGAGCCGGGCCGACCACCAGGCGGTCAGCGCGGCCGGCGCGGCCGCCGGCAGGAACACACAGGCCGTCAGCCACGGCCCCCGGCCGCCCCGGTGATGCAGTTGCCACGCCGCGACGAGCAGGAAGACGACGTACGCCCCGTTGAACGCGGCGGCCGTCAGCGAGGCCCGTACGAGTGGCCGGTGGCGGCACAGCGTCCGCAGTCCGCCCTCGCCGGCAGCCGGCGGCCGGCCGCCCCGCAGACCGGGCGGATCGCGGGGGACCAGCCGGGCCGCCGCACCCAGCAGCACCAACGCGGCCGGTGCCGGCAGGGCGAGCACCAGCCGCCAGCTCGTCCCGGCCAGCAGCCCGGACAGGAGCAGACCGCCGCAGAAGCCGGCGGCCCCGCACAGCGAGTACACCGAGACGGCCCGGCGGCGGTCCGGTCCGTCCGGGACGGTGGCCAGGATGATGGCGAGCCCGGTCGGTGCGGTCAGAGCGGCACAGGCTCCCTTGACCACCCGGCCGAGGAGCAGCCAGGCACCCGTGTCGGCGGCGGCGCATCCGGCGGACACCAGTGCGAACAGCGCGAGCGCGCCCAGGTGGACGCGCCGCCGGCCGAACCGGCGCGCCAGCCCGGCCGCCGCCGGCAGCAGCGCGGCAAAGCCGGCGGCGAAACCACCGGCCAGCCAGAACACCCCGCTCGGCGGCAGCCCCAGCGCCTGACCGATGACGGGTGAAGCCACCACCGTGGAGGAGACCTCCAGGGCGTCGAGGAGCATCGTGGCGGCCAGCACGCACACCAGGGCCCACGGAACCCGCCGGGACACCGGCCCGGCGGTGGTCCCCGCCCGCATCAGCCGAGCAGGGTGCCGCCGGTGGCGTCCACGAAGGACCCCGTGATCCAGCGGGCCTCGTCCGTGGCCAGGAAGGCCACCACGTCCGCGACATCACCCGGCTCGCCGATGCGGTCGAACACGGACAGGGCGGCCATCTGCTCGACCGCCTCGGGGATCCGGAACACCGGGTCGTCGTTCCGGGTGATGCCGGGTGCCACCGTATTGACGGTGATGCGACGAGGGCCGAGGAGCTTGGCGAAGTGGAGCGCGAGCTGCTCCAGCGCGCCCTTGCTCATCGCGTACACGATCTCGTCCGGGTTCGCGCACCGGGTCAGGCCGGACGAGACGTTGATGATCCGGCCACCGTCCGGCATGTTCTCCAGCGCCCGCCGGATCAGGAAGAACGGCGCCCGTGCGTTGACGGCGAACAGCCGGTCGAACTCATCCGGCGTCGTGGTGAGCGGGCTGGTCCCTCCCATCACGCCCGCGTTGTTGACCAGGATGTCCAGATCGGTGCAGCCGGTGCGTTCCAGCAGCGCCGGCTCCAGCGCGCCGAACAGCTCGTCGACGTCGCCGGGCACACCCAGCCGGGCACGCACGGCGAACGCCCGTCCGCCGTCCGACTCGACGGCGGCGACCACGTCCTCGGCCGCGTCCTTGCTCTCCGCGTAGTGGACCGCGACCAGCGCGCCCTCCGCCGCCAGCCGGATCGCCGCCGCCCGGCCCATGCCCCGGCTCGATCCGGTGACCAGTGCCGTCCGGCCTGTCAGTCTGCCCATTCCCTCACCCCGTTTCCGGGCCGGCGCCACCGCCGGCCGCGTCCTATGTCCACCGGTCCGGGCGCCGGGCCCGAACCAGCGCTCCAGCGCGTGCCGGAGCCGCCGCTCGCACCCTCCTCCGGTACGCGCGCCGGTGTCCCGTGCCTGGTCCGCGCCCTTGCCGTCCCCACCGCCGTCCACCCAGGCCACATGGCCGTCCGGGCGCACCAGCAGGGCGGCCGGACCGGGGAGACCGGACCCGGCCACGGTGGTGGACACCGCCGTCACGCGGTCCGCCCACGGCCCGGCCGTCCCGGCCAGTGACCGGGCCCGGTCCGGGCCGGCCGGCAGCACCAGCACCCCGCGCCCGGAACGCAGCGCCGCGAGCGCGGCCGGACCGGGGAAGGGCAGCCGCCGGCCCAGCAGCGGATGGCCGTCGCCGTCCGTAACGTGACAGACGGTCAGCCCGCCGATCCGCCCGGCCAGATGGGTGCGTACCTGTTCGTGTCCGGTCAGTTCCGCCAGCACCTGGCGGGCCGCGTCCACCTCCGGACCGCCCAGGAGCAGCAGGGCCTGGGCGCGGACGTCGGCCTGCACCTGCCGTCCGGCCGGGTGCCGCTCGTCGTGGTAGCTGTCGAGCAGTGTCGCCGGGGCCCGGCCGCACACCACCGCACCCAGTTTCCAGCCCAGGTTGAAGGCGTCCTGCAGGCCCAGGTTCAGGGACTGGCCGCCGACGGGCAGCTGCCGGTGTGCCGCGTCACCGGCCAGCAGCAGCCGGCCGATCCGGTAGCGGTCCGCCTGGCGGCAGGCGTCACCGAAGGAGTCCACCCACAGCGGGGTGCCCGCCGAGATGTCCTCCCCGGCGACCCGCCACCAGGCCCCAGCCACGTCCTGGAACCGGACCGGCCCCCGCGACGGTGCGGCGCCGTGTTCGTGCACCATCACCCGGGTCACTCCGCCGGGGCCGGGTGCCGCGACCAGCAGTCCCCCGGGGGCCCGCTCGAAACGCCGGGCGGCGATGCTGAGGCCGGC
Source organism: Streptomyces sp. ALB3 (assembly GCF_044385685.1). Lineage (NCBI taxonomy): Bacteria > Bacillati > Actinomycetota > Actinomycetes > Kitasatosporales > Streptomycetaceae > Streptomyces > Streptomyces sp. ALB3. Next base: position 34,423 of record NZ_JBISCE010000004.1, read on the forward strand.
CACGTCGGCCCGCAACAGCTCCCGGCCGGTGTCCGTGCCGGGGAAGGCGAATCCGCCGAGACGGCGCACCGCACTGTGCTCGCCGTCGCAGCCCACCACCCAGCCGGCCCGGACCGTGAGGGGAGTCCCCAGGGCCGGGCCGTCCGGTGCGTGACGCCGGGCCTCCACGGTGACGTGGTCCCCGGCCGTGGCCAGCCCGGTCACCTCGTGCCCGCGCAGGATCCGCGCGCCGAGTTCCGCGGCCCACTCCCCGAGGACCTCCTCCAGCCTGGTCTGCGGCACCTTCGACTGCCCCGGATGGCGGACGGGCAGCGTCAGGTCCAGGCCGATGCCTCCGAAGTGTCCACGCGGCTCGTGCGGGACCGTGCCCAGCCGGTCCCGCACACCGCAGCTGTCGAGGATCTCTATCGTGCGCGCGTGCAGGGTGGAGGCCCGCGACTCGGTGACGGGCTCCGCCAGGCGGTCGAGGACCACCACGCCCGCGCCCGCGAGGCGCAGCTGCCCGGCGAGCAGCAGGCCCACGGGGCCCGCGCCGACCACGACCACCGGGGCGTCGCCGTCCTCCGGCACGCTCAGCCCTGCCGGCCGGCCGCACGGTCCTCGGCGAACCGCTTCGCGTGGTTCAGCGTGGCCGTGCTGTTGGTGGACAGGGCCGTACGCACGTACGCCTTGGCGTCCTCGACGGTGGCGTCGGGGCCGAGCACACGGGCGATGTTGCCGGTGTTCACGGTGACCGTGTGCTGGGAGGACGCCAGCACCCCCTGGCCGTCCTCGGTGAACGTCCAGTAGCCGGTGTGGAGGGTCATCAGCGCCGGCAGGGTGGTCTGCTTGTAGGCGATCCGGTGGTGCGGGAAGGTCACCCGGTACGACTTGGTGGTGTGGGTCGAGCCGTCCTTGGCCCGCGTGTCCATCTCCAGTTCCTGCAGGCCCGGGGTGTCCTCGCGCAGCCTCACCGTGGCGACGTGCGGGAGCCGCTCGTGCCAGCGGTCGGCCTCGTCGACGAAGTCGTAGACGTCCTTCGCGGAACCGTCGACGCGCACGGTGTCCTCGAACGAGAACGTCAGGCCGTCCTCGGCGTGCGCCCTCTCCACGTTGGCCTTCAGGGCGGCCAGCTCGGAGCGGGAGTTGCGGTCGACGGCCTGGTCGATCCACTCCAGGTGGCCCGGGTCGTCGTCGACGGCCCGGTAGTCGTGCAGCAGACGGACCCGGGACTCGGACTCGCCGAGCGCCTCGATGACCCAGGTGCCGCCCATGGCCGCGACCGGAGGCGCGGGGACCTCCTGGCGGAAGGTGATCCGCAGGCCCTCCGGGTCGAGGGTGCGGCGCGAGGTCCAGTTCTTGGCCTCCCCGTTCGCGGTGGCCCAGATCCGGATGCGCTCCTCGTCGCCGTTCTCCTCGACGTGGTCGACGTAGATGGTCGGCGGGAATATCCGGGGCCAGTTGCGCACCTCGGCGATCAGACGGTAGACGGCGGCTGCCGGAGCGGAGACCGTGATCTCGTGCTCCACTTCACGCAGGCTGGGCTGCGGCATGTTCGTGACTCCTCGGTCGGTCGGTCGGGTTCGCGTCGTGGTCGGTCCGGCTCAGAAGTTGCCGAGGCCGCCACAGACGTTGAGGGCCTGCGAGGTGATCGAGGCCGCGCTGTCGGAGGCCAGGTAGCCGACGAGTCCGGCCACCTCCTCCGGCGTGGAGTAGCGGCCGAGCGGGATCTTCGCCTGGAACTTCTCGAGGATCGCCTCCTCGGTGGCGTCGTAGGCGGTGGCGTACCCCTGCCGCACCCGCTGGGCCATGGGGGTCTCGACGTATCCCGGGCACACGGCGTTCACGGTGATACCGGTCGGCGCCAGCTCGTTGCCGAGGGCCTTGGTGAAGCCGACGACCCCGTGCTTGGAAGCGGAGTACGGGGCACCCAGCACCACACCCTGCTTGCCGGCGGTCGAGGCGATGTTGATGATCCGGCCGCGGCTCTTGGTCCGCAGGCCACCGGTGTTCAGCGCCTCCTTGGTGACGCGGAAGACCGAGTTGAGGTTGGTGTCGATGACGTCGTGCCACAGTTCCGCGTCGATGTCCGCGGTGACACCGCCACCGGACCGGCCGGCGTTGTTGACGACGACGTCGATGGTCCCGAAGCGGTCCACGGCGGCCTGGATCCACGCGGTCACTCCGGCGTCGCTGCGGACGTCCACCACACCGCCGTCCACGTCCAGGCCCTCGTCCACGAGCTGCTTGACGGTCGCGGCGACGTCGTCCCCGCTGCGCGCGCCGATGAACACCCGGTGGTTTCCGGTGGCGAGCAGACGCGCGACCGCCAGCCCGATGCCGCTGGTGGCTCCGGTGACGACGGCGACGAGCTTGTCCTGATCCGGCATGTTTCTGTTCTCCCAACGAAGGCGATGGCTGATACGGCTCGGCGGGGCCGCCACGTGGGGTGCGGCGGCCCTGCCGGACACGTACGGGGAATCCCGGAACACCCGGGAGCCCCGGGAGGTGTGACTCAGGCCTCTACGAGGGCCCGGAGGCTCGCGTTGATGGCCTCGATGAGCGCGCGCGGCGTGTGGTTGTCGGTGAACACGTCGTCGTCGAGGGCGATCCCGTACTCGCGCTCGATCCGGCCGCCGGTCTCCAGCAGCGCCAGCGACTCGTAGCCGAGCTCCTCGAAGTCGGTGTCGAGGATGTCGCCGTTGAGGTCGACGCCCTCGTCCGCGCCGGCCCCTTCCAGGAGGATGCGCTTGAGGTCCTCGATGGTGAACTCCTGCTTCGACAAGGTCGATCCCTTCATCGGCTGCCGTGCGCCCGGACGGGGCACGGGGAACGCGAGCGCCCGCGGCCGTCCGGGGGACAGACGGCCGCGGGCGCGGTTCTTGGGGGGCGGGGGCCGGGTCAGTCGACGGCCCGCAGCACCACCGCGGAGTTGAAACCGCCGTGCCCGCGGGCCAGCACCAGCGCGGTGCGCACCGAGGCGGTCCGTGGCCGGCCGACGACCAGGTCCAGCTCACAGGCCGCGCTCGGCTCCACGTTGACGGTGGGCGGGATGAGGCCCTCGCGGATGGCGAGTACGGCTGTCACCACATCCACCGGGGCGCCGCCCGCGAGCAGACGGCCGATCATGGTCTTGGGCGCGGTGACCGGTACCGCGCGCGGTCCGAACACGCCGACGACGGCCCGGATCTCCGCGGCGTCGAGCTCGGGGGTCCCCGCCGCGTCGGCGAAGACCACGTCCACCTCGGCCGCCGCGGTGCCGGCGTCCGCCAGCGCCAGCTCGATCGCCCGGCGCAGGCCGGGCTCGCGTCCGCTGCCCGGCCTCGGGTCCAGCGTCGCGCCGTAACCGGCCAGCTCGGCGTGGACGGTGCTCGCGCCACGGGCCAGGGCGTTCCGTTCGTCCTCCAGGACCAGCAGGGCGCCGCCCTCGCCGGGCACGTACCCCCTGCCGTCCGGGTCGAACGGCAGGTAGGCGCGGTCCGGATCGTCACCGGTGGACATCAGCCCGGTCGAGAGCCGGGCCGCCCATCCCAGGGGGGTCAGTGACGCCTCGAAACCGCCGGCGGCCATCAGCCCGGTGCCCCGGCGGATCTGCCGCCGGGCCTGCCCGAGGGCGTCCAGGCCGCCCGCCTGATCGCCGATGACCACTCCGTTCGGCCCCCGGCTCCCGCTGCGGATCGCGATCTGGCCGGTGGTGGCGGTGGGGAACCACGCGGACGACTGGTAGGCGCTGACGTGGTTGGCGCCCAGGCTCCAGAGCTTGCGCAACTCCCGCTCGCCGAACTCGAAGCCGCCCGAACCGGCCGCGGTCACCACCCCCATCGCGTAGTCGGGCAGGTCCGCCGGCGTCACTCCCGCGTCCTGTAACGCGCGGTCCGCGGCCACCAGCGCCAGTTGCGTCATCCGGTCGGTCTGCGCGACCAGCCTGCCCGGCAGGTGGTCCGCGGCCGCGAAGCCGTGGATCTCCCCGGCCAGCCGCGCCGGGTAACCAGAGGCGTCGAACCGGGTGAGCGGGCCGATGGCGTTCTTGCCGATCCTCGTCGCGGCCCAGAACTCGTCCACGCCCAGGCCGTGCGGGGTGGCCAGTCCCATGCCGGTGATCAACGTGCGGGCTCGGTAGCCGCCGGCCGGGACCGTCATACGGGGCTCCTGTCGGGACGGGCGAGCACCATCGCGCTCTGGAAGCCGCCGAAGCCGCTGCCTAGGGTGAGCACGGCATCGGTGCGGTGCGCGCGGGCCGTCAGCGGGACAAAGTCGAGATCGCACTCGGGATCCGGGGTGTGCAGGTTCGCGGTCGGGGGCACGACATGGTGCTTCATGGCCAGGGCGCAGGCGGCGATCTCGATGGAACCGATCGCCCCGAGGGAATGCCCGACCATGGACTTGATGGAGCTGACCGGGACGCGGTACGCGTGCTGCCCCAGTGCCGACTTGAGCGCGGTCGTCTCATGCCGGTCGTTCTGCCTGGTGCCGGAGCCGTGCGCGTTGACGTAGTCCACCGCCGACGCGTCGAGGCGGGCCTCGTCCAGCACCGCCCGGATCGCGTCGGCGAGTTCCGTTCCGTCCGCGCGCAGCCCCGTCATGTGGAAGGCGTTGCCGCGTGAGGCGTACCCGGCGATCTCCGCGTACACCCGCGCCCCCCTGCGGCGGGCGTATCCGAGTTCCTCCAGGACGAACACCGCGGCCCCCTCGCCGAGGACGAAGCCCTTGCGGGACGCGTCGAACGGCCTGGAAGCGGTGTCCGCCTCGTCGTTGAGGGACGTCGTGGCCCGGATCGCGTCGAAGGCGGCCATCGTGATCGGCGTGATCGGCGCGTCCACGGCACCGGTGACCATGACGTCGGCACCGCCGTCGCGGATCACCTCCGCCGCGTGACCCACCGCGTCGATGCCGGCCGTGCAGCCGGTGGACACCACCGTCGCGGGCCCTTCCGCGCCCACCGCCCAGGCCACCTCCGTCGCGAAGGAACCGGGCACGAACAGGTCGTACAGATGCGGGGTCGCGTACCGGTGGTCGACCAGCTCCAGCCGGCCGTCGTCGCTGGCCACCCGGTACTCGGTGTCCAGCCCGCTCACCGCGCCGATCGCGGTCCCGAGGCTCACCCCCGTCCGGTACGGGTCGAGGGCGGCGGCGTCGAGCCCGCTGTCCGCGAACGCCTCCCGTGCCGTGACTACGCCGAACTGGGCGGCCCGGTCCATGCGCCGGGCCTCCCGGGGCGTCAGCCCGTGCGCCTGGGGGTCGAAGTCGACCTCGGCCGCGACCCTGGAGCGGAACGGGGACGGGTCGAACAGGGTGATCCCCCGGGTCGCCGTCCGCCCCTCGCTCAGCAGGTTCCAGAAGCCGTCCGCACCCGCACCCCCCGGAGCGGTCACTCCGATGCCCGTGATCACCACCCGGCGTTCCACTGGTGCCGCCCTCCCTTCGATCCGGAGTGGTACGGGGTCACTCGCCGGCCGACCAGTCGTAGAAGCGCGTGGCCATCGCGTCGGCCGGGGTGCGCCAGGTCTCCGGGTCGTACGGCTCGATGAACGGCTTCAGGTCGTGGCTGATCTGCACGAACCGGGGGTCGTTCCTCGAGTCCTGGATCCGCTCACCGCCGTCGTCGGAGGCGAAGTCCTGGAGGTGGAAGTACAGACCCTTGAACATGAACAGCCGGCGGCGCAGCGTGCCCATGCGGTGCGGCATCTCGGACCGGTCGAACTCCTTGAAGAGTTCCGCCACTTCGGTGCTCGACCGCTCGTCCATCCGGGCAACGATCAGGTTGCTGTGCTTCATGACGCCTCTCATCTCTCCGTCGGTGTACGCGGCGTGCGCGTACCGGGGCTCAAGGGTGCGTACGGCACGCCCTCGACGGGGCGGCCGCCCGTGCAGGGGGCGCGGCCTCAGTTGGGGCCGAACCAGCGTTCGAGTGCCGTCGGCAGGTCGTGGTGGCTGCCCGGCGCCGCCCAGGCCACGTGTCCGTCCGGGCGGACCAGCACGGCCGTCGTACCGCCGAGCGCCGAGGCAGGGGGGACGCCGTGCGGTTCGGCGGTGACGATGTCCACACGGCTCGCCCAGGCCGCGGCCCGCCGGCGCAGCCGCGGGTTGTCGGCCAGGTCCAGCAGCAGCCCTCGCCCCGCGCGCAGCAGCTCGGTGCTGGACGTCTTGTGGCCGGCGCCGACGAGCTCCAGATGCGGCATGCGCCGCCCCAGCAGCGGGTGGCTGCCGTGGCCCACGTCGTAACGGATCTCCTGGCCGCTCACCATCGCGGCCAGATGCCGTGCGACCTCCTCGAAACCGATCAGCTCGCGGAACACGTCGCGCAGCGGCTGCACCTCGGGCCCGCCCAGCATCAGGAGCCCCTGGGCACGCGTGTTCATCAGCAGTCGCCGGCCGACCGGATGCCGCTCGTCGTGGTAGGTGTCGAGCAGGCTCTCCGGCGCCCGGCCGGCCGCCACCGAGCCCAGCTTCCAGCCCAGGTTCACCGCGTCCTGGATACCGGTGTTCATGCCCTGGCCGCCGGCCGGCAGGTGGATGTGCGCGGCGTCACCGGCCAGCAGCACCCGGCCGCGCCGGTACTCGGTGACCTGGCGGGTGGCGTCACCGAACGCGCTCACCCACACCGGTTCGGCGTGCGCGATCGACTCTCCGGTCAGCCGCTCCCACGCCGCCGCGATCTCCCCGAACTCCGGAGGGACCTCCCTGCGGCGCGGCGGGGTGCCCCGCTCACACACGATGATCCTGGTGATCCCGCCGGGCAGCGGGCCCACCATCACCATGCCGCCGGGCAGGTTCTCCCCGGTCATCCGGGGTGCCAGCTCGACCCCTCGGATGTCGGCGAGGAACATCTCGATGCTCGCGGCGGTCCCGGGGAAGTCGAAACCGGCCGCCTTGCGGACGGCGCTGCGGCCGCCGTCGCACCCGACCAGCCACCGGGCACCCAACGTCACCGTCCCCCCGGGGCCGCGCACGTCCACCTCGACGCCGGTGCCGTCCTCACGCACGGCGAGCACGTCGTGCCCGCGCCGGATGTCCGCGCCCAGCCCGACGGCCCAGTCCTCCAGGCAGTCCTCGGTCACGGACTGCGGCACCGCCCTGGCTGCCTGCCCGGCACCGTCGAGCACCGTGAAGTCGACCGGGAGACCACCGAAGTGGCCGGTGGTACTCGTCTCGATGTCACCGAAACGGGGCAGCAGACCCCGCTGGTCGAATATCTCCATCGTCCGGGTCGTGAATCCCAGCCCGCGCGATTCGCCGGTCCGCCGTGTGAGCCGCTCCAGCACGACCACGCCCGCCCCGGCGAGCCGCAGTTCGGCCGCCAAGGCCGTCCCGGTGGGCCCGGCGCCCACGACGATCACATCGGCATCCCTCACTGGTCCCCCTCGAAGTCGCTGGTGGTGGTGGGCCGGACAGGGCCCGGGCCGGTGGTCCCGGCCCTGTCTCCCTCAGCGGCACGAACGGCCGCCCGCGGGGGCCGCCCGGCTCCTCCGTCGCCGCGCTCGCCTAACCCACGAACACACCGCACCGGATCCTGATGTCCAGGTTCTTCGGCCGCGCCCTCAGCTTCAACAGCGCCGGTTAAAGGGTTTCGTCAGGTTCGCCAAGCCGGTGTCCACTGCGTCCGGGCCGGGCAAGGCGCACGTCAGGAGGGTGTGAAGCCGGCCGCCCGGTACCGCCGCCGCACACCCGGAAGGGCCGTGCGGGGCACCGGGCCGTCCGGGCGGGACCGGGCGCCGCGTGCGGCACCGGGCCACCGCCGTACCCGTCGGCCGCCGAGGAGAACCGACAGGGGTGTTTTCCGCCGATACCTCGCTAACATGACAGCCCTGCCGAGGTGGCCCGCAGCCACCGGTGTGACAACGAGGCGTTCCCCGGGGGCGCGAGTGGAGGTCAGCACGGTGAACGGCGGCGGAGGCCGAGCGAGACGCCTGACCCGTCGGCTCGCCGCACAGAACGGCACCTCCCGGCAGTTGCACGTCCGCAGGCCGGAAACCGCGGGCCCGCCGAAGGGGGACCGCTTCACCACCGCGGCCCGGATGCGCTGGCTCAACGAGGCGAGCACCCGGATCGGTACGACGCTCGACCTGGAGCGGACGGCCAGGGAACTGGCCGCGTTCAGCGTCCCGCGACTGGCCGACGCGGCCGCCGTCGATCTGCTGGAGTCCGTGCTGCGCGGCGAGGAGGGTGAGCGCGTCACCGGCGCGGCGGTGCCCGTCACCCGGGCGATGGCCGTGCGGGCCGTCGACGCGCTGGACGAACTCGAGCCGTCGCCGGTGGGCGAGGTGGTCGACCGCCGGGAGCGCCGCGAGACCCTCCTGACCACCGAGTGCCTGCGCAACGGCCGCCCCGTGCTGGTCAGCCGGATGACCCCGGAGGACTACGACCGCGTCGCGCCGACGCCGAGCGCCGCCGAGGCGATGCGCCGTCAGGGAGTCCACAGCTATATGGCCGTGCCGCTGACCGCCCGCGGTGTCCTGCTGGGCTCCGCCGACTTCGTACGGGCGGGCGGCAGCCCGCCCTTCAACCGGGCCGACCTGGACCTGGCGGCCCAGCTCGCCTCCATGGCGGCCGTGTTCATAGACAACGCCCGGCTCTACGGGCGGGAGCGCGAGCACGTCGTCTCGCTCCAGCGCTCCCTGCTCCCGCGTGCCACCCCGCACACCCCCGGACTGCGGGTGCACGCCCACTACGCGCCGGCCGTCGACGCCCACGGGGTGGGCGGCGACTGGTACGACGTGGTGGCGCTGCCCAGCGGGCGCACCGCGCTCGTCGTCGGCGACGTCACCGGCCACGGCCTGCCCGCCGCCGCCACGATGGGCCGGCTGAGGACCGTCGCCCGTACGCTCATGATGCTGGACATCGCTCCGGACCGGCTCCTCGCCCGGCTCGACCTGGCCACCCGCGACCTGGAGGACGACCAGGTCGCCACGTGTCTGTGCGCGGTCTACGACCCGGCGGACTCCACCTACACGATCGCGAGCGCGGGTCATCCGCCGCCGCTGATGGTGGAAGCGGGCGGGACCGCCCGCTACCTCGACGTGCCGGTAGGGGCGCCGCTCGGCGCCGGGGTCATCCCGTACGACCCGCTGAGGCTGCGCGGCCCGGCCGGCGGGCGGCTCGTGCTCTACACCGACGGCCTGATCAAGACGCGCACCGACGACGTGGACGTACAGCTGGAAGGGCTGCGGACCTCCGTGGCCGCGATGTCCCCCGAGCGGCTCGACGCGGGGGGTCCGCTCACCTCGCCGAGGCATGACGACGGCCGGTTCGACGAGGCGGTGATGCTGGTCGCGGGGGGCCACGAGCTCCCTGGCGACGTGCGGCTGCGGGAGTGGGACCTGCCCACGGAGGGCAACCCCGCCTCCACCGCGCGCAAGCTGGTCACGGAGCAGCTCGCGCGGTGGGACCTGGCCGAACTCGCCGACGTGACGGAGCTGGTGGTCAGCGAACTGGTGGGCAACGCCCTGCGCTACGGCGGCGGCCCCGGCCGGCTACGGCTGCTGTGCGACGAGCGGCTCCAGGTGGAGCTGGCCGACACCGGACCCGACCTGCCGCAGATCCAGCACGCCGACGTCAGCGACGAGGGCGGCAGGGGACTCCAGCTCATCAACCTGTTGTGCCGGAGGTGGGGTTCGTGCCGTACGGCCGGCGGCAAGATCGTCTGGGCCGAGCAGAACATCCCGGGCCGGGGCGCGGGTTCCTCCGGGTGACGCGCGGGGCGGCCCCGGGGATGGTGCTCCCGGAGCCGCCCGACTGACCGTACGCGTGACGGGGGGCCGCCTGCTCGGCGTCCCCCCGCGGGCGTCAGAAGGTGAGCTTGACGCTGTTGAAGGTGCCGGTGTCGCCCGAGTAGGCGTCCTGGACCCGGAGGTTCCACGTGCCGTTGGCCACCTCGGAGGAGGCGTTGACCGTGTAGGTCGCCACCACGTTGTCCGCGGAGTCGCTCGACGAGGAGTTCTTCAGGCGGTACGCCGTCCCGTCCGGGGCGACCAGGTCGAGGACCAGGTCACCGCGGTAGGTGTGGGTGATGTTGACCGCCACCGAGAGGTCGCTGGGGGCGTTGCCGGTGACGCCGCTGACGACGACCGGGAGGTTGGTGGTGCTGCGGTCGGCGAGGGCCTTGGCGGTCGTGTTCTGGAAGACCTTGCCACCCGGGTCGGGGTCGCCGCCGCCGGGACGGGAGCCCACGGCGATACCGGCCCACGCGTGGGCCACCGCCGCGTACTCGGCGCTCGTGGTGCCGTACAGCTCACCGGCCACGGCCAGGGTGCCGGTGCGGGCCGCCGCGTAGTTCGTGGTGGAGGTGAACTTCGTGGTGAGCGCCTTGAACCAGATCAGCAGGGCCTTGTCCCGGCCGATACCGGTCACCGGAAGGCCGTCGGACGTCGCGGAGTTGTAGGACACCCCGTTGACGGTCTTGGCCCCGCTGCCCTCGGAGAGCAGGTAGAAGAAGTGGTTCGCCGGGCCCGAGGAGTAGTGGACGTCGACCGAGCCGATGCCCGAGTACCAGTAGTCCTTCGACGCGCCGTCCTTGCTCGGCTTGTCCATGTAGCGCAGCGGTGTGCCGTTGCCGTTGATGTCGATCTTCTCGCCGACGAGGTAGTCGCCCGGGTCCTGTGCGGTGTTCGAGTAGAACTCCACGCCGGCGGCGAAGATGTCCGAGGTGGCCTCGTTGAGGCCGCCGGACTCACCGCTGTAGACGAGGCCGGCGGTGTTGGAGGTGACGCCGTGCGTCATCTCGTGGGCCGCGACGTCCAGAGAGGTGAGCGGCTTGAGGTTGCCGCTGCCGTCCCCGTAGGTCATGCAGAAGCAGCTGTCGGACCAGAAGGCGTTGACGTAGTTGTTGCCGTAGTGGACACGCGAGTACGCGCCGACGCCGTCGCCCCTGATGCCGCTGCGGCCCATCACGTTCTTGAAGAAGTCCCAGGTCTCCGCGGCGCCGTAGTGGGCGTCGGCGGCGGCGGTCTCGAGGTTCGAGGCGCTGCCGTTGCCCCAGACGTCGTCCGCTCCGGAGAAGAGGGTCCCGGTGCCGGACGTGCCGCGGTTGAGGTTGTACGTCTTGTGGCTGCCGCGCGCGGTGTCGGTGAGGTTGTACGAGCCCGACGAACCGGAGGTCCCGAGCGTCACCTGGCCGTTGTACTGGGTGTTGCCGGTGCCGTTCTCGATGGCCTGCCACTCGTAGAGCGCGGCGCCCGAGGAGGCGTCCGTGATGACGTGCAGCTCGTTCGGGGTGCCGTCGTGCTGGAGGCCCCCGACCACGGTCTCGTACGCGAGCTGCGGTGTCCCGCTCGCCGCCCAGACGACCTTCCGCGGTGCCCTGCTCGCCTCCGTGCTCTTCGAGCCCTCGGCCCGGGCCGCGGTGAGCGCCTGCTTCTCGGCGGTGGCCGGAGTCACGTCCGCGACGGTTCCGACCGCCTTCAGCTGCGCGCCGGTCGCCCTGGACGCCTTGGTGACGCCCGCGGTCCTCCCGGACTCCGACTCGGACACCACCAGGTCGCCGCCGAGGACGGGGAGTCCGCCGAGGGTGCGCTCGTAGCGGGTGTGGGTGGTGCCGTCGACGTCCTTGACGACATCACGGACCACGAGCTTCTCCGTGGCACCGAGCCCGAGCTCGTCGGCGGTGGCCGCCTTGGTGGAGTTGGCCTCCCGGAGCAGTTCGGCACGCTGGGCGGGGGAGAGCTTCGCGGGGAGCGCGCCGGGATCGGCGCCCTTCACCGCGGCGGCGGGGGCCGCTGTGGCGCTTTCGGGGGCGGCCGTTGCGGCACCGCCCTGCATTCCGACGGCGAGGAGGGCGGTTGCGGCTATCAGAGCGCCGGTCGCGGTGGCGCGACGGCTGGGCGTGGGTCTCACGCGGACTCCTTCTGCGAGGGGGGCGACGGCCGACTGGGTGTGCGGCCGGGCAGAGCAGGCGGTGCGCGGAACGGGGGAAGAGTGCCAGTCGAAGCGTGTGCGTGTCAGGACCGCGTCAACACATTGGCCGGAAGTCGTCCGTTGCCAGAAGTGCCGTGTTCGTTAACCGGACGTTTCGCCGTGTGTCATCCGGATGGCGTAGCCGACGGACCGAGGGGCCCTGAGGCCTTGCGGCCCAGGGTGAGTTGAGATTCCGTTCGAATACGCGACGTTCGAAAGAGGAAGCGGAAGGCGCGTGATGACCACGTGCTGAGACGGTGTGCGACTGTGGCCAGTTCCTCGCCGTCCCGGGCAGCCGGCCCGTCGGGGACCGGGCCTCGGCGCGCACCACGGAGCCGTGGGGCTGCGCCGGCGCACCGGCCGCCGGACGGGCACGTCGAAGAACTCGCCGGGTACTCGGGGGCCCGTCCGGCGGTCCGGGCGTCCTGCAGCACCGACGGGGAGGGCCCGCCGACGCGGTGGTGCGGAGGTTCTCCTCGTGGCGCCGCCCCGGCGCGGAGGAGTCGCGCACCCTCGGGCGGACAGGGTGCCGGGCGGAACGGAGGCCTGGTGGCGGGCGGGGGCCTGACTTCCTGGTCGCCGGGCGCCCGGGAAGCCGGACGGCGCGGGTGCTGCCCGGCGCCGCGAGGGCGCGCCGGTGCCGGCAGGGATGACGCGGTCGCCCCGCGCGGCGTCGGGCGGGGCGACCGCGTCGTCCCCGGGCGGCCCCTAGGCCAGACTCTCCCGCCACGCGCGGTGCAGTCCCGCGAAACGTCCCGTGCCGCCGATGAGTTCGGCCGGTGAGCCGTCCTCCACGATCCGGCCGTGCTCCATCACCAGTACCCGGTCCGCGATCTCCACCGTCGACAGACGGTGTGCGATCACCACCGCGGTTCGCCCGCGCAGCACGGTGTCCATCGCCCGCTGCACCGCCCGCTCGCCGGGCACGTCCAGCGAGCTCGTGGCCTCGTCGAGGATCAGCACGGCGGGGTCGGCGAGCAAAGCCCTTGCGAAAGCGACCAGTTGGCGCTGGCCCGCGGAGATCCGGCCGCCCCGCTTACGGACGTCGGTGTCGTACCCGTCGGGCAGGGCGCTGATGAAGTCGTGCGCCCCGATGGCCTTGGCCGCGTGCTCGATCTCCTCGGGTGTGGCCTCCGGACGGCCGATCGCGATGTTCTCGGCGATCGTCCCGGAGAACAGGAAGGCCTCCTGGGTCACCATCACCACGCCCCGGCGCAGCTCGTCCGTCGCCAGGTCGCGCAGATCCGTGCCGTCCAGCAGGACCCGCCCCTCCGTCGGGTCGTAGAAGCGTGCCAGCAGCTTGGCCAGCGTCGACTTGCCCGCACCCGTCGAGCCGACCACGGCGACCGTCTGGCCCGCCGGGATCGTCAGGCCGAAGCGCGGCAGGACCTCACCCCCCGTGCGGTAGGCGAACCGCACGCCGTCGAACGTGACCTCCCGCCCCGGGTGCTCACCGGCGCGGGTGGGCAGCCGCGTCGGGTCCTGGGGCTCGGGCACCGTCGGCGTCTGCGCGAGCAGGCCCGCGATCTTCTCCAGTGAAGCGGCGGCCGACTGGTAGGAGTTGAGGAACATCGCGAGCCGGTCGATCGGGTCGTACAGCCGTCGCAGGTACAGCACCGCCGCCGCCAGCACGCCGAGCGCCAGTGTCCCCGACGCCACCCGGTGGGCGCCCCACAGCACCATCGCGGCGACCGCCGTGTTGGCGACGAGCCGGGAGCCGACGACGTAGCGGGCCATTTCGAGCAGCGCGTCGCCGTTCCTCCGTTCGTGCCGGCGGTTGAACACCGCGAAGTCGGCGTCGTTGGCGCTCTCCCTGCGGAAGGCCTGTACCGGGCGGATCCCGTTCATCGTCTCCGCGAACTTCACGATGACCGAGGCGATCGCCGTGGAGCGTGCCGCGTACGCCTTGGCGGCCCGGCGCCGGTAGGCCCGCACCAGCAGGTACAGGGGAAGGAAGGAGGCCACGGCGATGGCACCGATGCCGAGGTCGAGCCAGAGCAGCATCAGGGAGATGGACACGAACGACAGAACCACCCCGATGAGCTCCTGCAGCCCCTCGCTCAGCAGCTCGCGCAGGGACTCCACGTCGGTGGTCGAGCGGGAGATCAGCCGGCCCGAGGTGTAGCGCTCGTGGAAGTCGACGCTCAAGGCCTGTGCGTGACGGAAGATCCGCCCGCGCAGGTCGAGCAGGACGTCCTGGTTGATCCGGGCGGCCGCCCGGATGAAGGCGTACTGGAGCAGCCCCGCACCGGCCGAGCACACCGCGTAGCCGGCGCCCACCGCGATCAGCGGACCGTAGTCGTGGTCCCGGAACGCGGGTACACCGCTGTCGATGGCGTAGGCGACGAGCAGGGGCCCCGCCTGCACGGCGGCCTGCTGGAGGACCAGCAGGAGCGAGACCACGGCGACCCTGGCCCGCATCGGTGCGAGCAGGGACGTCAGCAGCGCCCGGGTGGCGCCCGGGGGAGCGGGCAGGGCGTCCGAGTCGAACGCGTCGCCGTCCGGCGCAGCCCGGCCGGGCGACCCGGGCAGATCCTCGTCCGCGAGGGCGGGTCCGTCGGCAGTCGTACTGGTCATCGGGTGCTGCCCTCCTCGGGGACGGGCACACCGGTCTCCCGGGCCCCCGACATCAGCCAGGCGTACTCGGCGTCGGTGCGCAGGAGTTCCTGATGGGTCCCCACGGCGCTGATACGGCCTCCGGACAGCAGTGCCACACGGTCCGCCAGCATCACCGTCGACGGGCGGTGGGCGACGACCAGGGCCGTGGTCTCCTCCAGGACGCGCCGCAGCGCCGCCTCCACCAGTGCCTCCGTGTGCACGTCCAGGGCGGAGAGCGGGTCGTCGAGCACCAGGAAGCGCGGTGCGCCGACGACGGCGCGGGCCAGGGCGAGGCGCTGCCGCTGGCCGCCGGAGAGGCTCAGTCCCTGCTCGCCCACCTGCGTGCCGACGCCCTGCGGAAGCTCGTGCACGAAGTCGGCCTGCGCGACCGACAGCGCTCGGCGCAGCTCGTGTTCGCCCGCGGTCTCCGCGCCCATCAGCACGTTCTCCCCGACCGTCGCCGAGAAGAGGGTGGGTTCCTCGAAGGCGACGGACACCAGCTCGCGCAGCCGGGTCCGTTCCATGGCGGCGATGTCCTCGCCGTCCAGGAGGATCCGGCCGCCGGTGACCTCGTGCAGCCGGGGGACCAGTGCGGTCAGTGTCGTCTTCCCGCAACCGGTGGCGCCCACCAGGGCCATCGTCTCACCGGGCCGGATCCGCAGGTCGATGCGGCCGAGGACGGGAGGCGAGCCGGGCTCGGCGTCGGGGTAGCGGAACTCCACCCCTTCGAAGACGATGCCCCGCGCACCTCCTCCGGCCGCCCCCTCCGGCGTCCCGGTCCCGGGCTCCTCCGCGACGTCCATGACCTCGAAGTAGCGGTCGGCCGCCGTCGCCGACTCCTGGCTCATCGCCAGCAGGAAACCGATCGACTCGACCGGCCATCGCAGTGCCAGGGCCGTCGACAGGAACGCCACGAGCGTGCCCGCCGACAGGCCGCCGTCCGCGACCTGGACGGTGCCGAGCACCAGCGCGACACCGATCGCCAGCTCCGGGATG
Organism: Streptomyces sp. ALB3; assembly: GCF_044385685.1. Lineage (NCBI taxonomy): Bacteria > Bacillati > Actinomycetota > Actinomycetes > Kitasatosporales > Streptomycetaceae > Streptomyces > Streptomyces sp. ALB3. Next base: position 49,885 of record NZ_JBISCE010000004.1, read on the forward strand.
ACGGTGATGAGCGCCCAGATCCCCGCCAGCAGCCGGGCCTTGCCCAGCTCGGTGGTCCGCAGCCGCCGCGCGAGTGCGCGGAAGGCCAGCGCCTGGCTGCGGTTGCGGCCGAACCCCTTGACCACACGGATGCCCAGCACGCTCTCCTCGACGACGGTCGTGAGGTCGCCGACCTGGTCCTGTGCCCTGCGCGCGACCAGTGAGTACTTCGTCTCGAAGAGCGAGCACAGGATCATCAGCGGCACGGCGGGTGCCAGCAGCACCAGTCCCAGCGACCACTCCTGGGCGAACAGGATGACGAAACCGACCAGGATCGTCGTGCCGTTGACCAGCAGGAACGTCAGCGGGAAGGCCAGGAACATCCGCAGCAGCATCAGGTCGGTGGTCCCGCGCGACAGCAGCTGGCCCGAGGGCCACCGGTCGTGGAACGCCACCGGCAGCCGTTGCAGATGACGGTAGAGGTCGGCGCGCATCGCCGCCTCGACGCCGGCCAGCGGCCGGGCCACGAGCCACCGGCGGAGCCCGAAGAGCCCTGCCTCGGCGACGCCCAGCAGCAGCAGGTAGAGCGCCCCCAGCCAGACCCCGCCCGGATCACGGTCCGCGACGGGTCCGTCCACCATCCACTTGAGGACCAGGGGGATCACCAGGGCGAGACAGGACGCGAGGACCGCCACGAGGGCTGCGCTGATCCAGCGCACACGCACGGGTCTGACGTAGGGCCACAGTCGCAGGAGGGAGCGCACGGCGGACCGGTCCGTGGGCTCTGCAGGTTTTTCGGGCATCAGGACCGAGCTTATGGTTCACCACTGACATCGATCACGTGATTTTCCGGTCACGCGCGTGGGTCGTAGTGCCCCGTCAACCGATCGGCTGATGCCGGTCCGAGCGTGACGGTGGATACCGGCGCCGGCCGCCCGGCGGAATCCTTACGGGCATGGCAATCATCGAAGTGAACGGGGTCCACAAGGCCTACGGCGGCCGCCCCGCGGTCGACGGGGTGAGCTTCACCGTCGAGGAGGGGGAGATCTTCGGGATCCTCGGTCCCAACGGGGCCGGCAAGACCACGACGGTCGAATGCGTCGAAGGACTGCGGGTCCCCGACGCGGGCGGCGTCCGGGTCGCCGGACTCGACCCGGCCGTCGACCGGCACGAGGTGACCCAGCTGCTGGGCGCCCAGCTCCAGGAGAGCGAACTCCAGCCCAAGCTGACCGTGGGGGAGGCGCTGGAGATGTACAGCGCCTTCTACCCGCGCCCCGCCGACCGCGGCGCGCTCGCCGAACGGCTCGGTCTCGACGGCCATCTCGACCGCCGCTTCGCCAAGCTGTCCGGTGGGCAGAAGCAGCGCCTGTTCATCGCGCTCGCCCTCATCGGGAACCCCCGGGTGGTCGTGCTGGACGAGCTCACCACCGGCCTCGACCCCCGGGCCCGCAGGGACACCTGGCGGCTGATCGAGGAGATCCGGGACAGCGGGGTCACCGTGCTGCTGGTCACGCACTACATGGAGGAGGCCCAGCGGCTCTGCGACAGGATCGCGGTGATCGACAAGGGCCGCGTGGTCGCGCTCGACACCCCAGGGGGGCTGATCGGCGGGGCGTCGGGATCGACGGCCATCTCCTTCACCCCCTCGCGGCCGATCGCGTACGCCGAGCTGGAGGCGCTGCCGGGTGCCGTCTCCGTCGACGTGACCGACCCGGGCGGCCGGGTGGTCATCCACGGCACGGACGACACGGCCAACGCCGTGATCACCCTGCTGGCCCGCCACCACATCACCGCCCGTCAGCTGCGCGTCGTCGAGGCCGGCCTGGACGACGTCTTCCTCGATCTCACGGAACAGGCCTCATGACCATGACGACGACCGTCACCCCGACCGCGGGGTCCCGCCCCGCCCCGCTCGCCGCCGTCCTCAGGACGGAGACCCGGCTCTTCCTGCGCGAACCCGGCAGCCTGTTCTGGATCCTGGCCTTCCCGACCGCCCTGATGACGATCCTCGGTCTGATCCCGTCCTTCCGGGAGGCCGACGAGACCCTCGGCGGTCGCAGCGTCATCGACCTGTACGTACCGGTGGCCGTGCTGCTCGCCATGATCATGGCCGGTCTCCAGGCCATGCCGCCGGTCCTCACCGGCTACCGCGAACGCGGCATCCTGCGGCGCATGTCGGCCACACCGGTACGCCCCTCGGCCCTGCTCGCCGCCCAGATCGTGCTGCACGGCGTGGCGTCGCTCGGCTCGGCGGTGCTCGTCATCGCCGTCGGGAGGGCCGCCTTCGGAGTGCCGCTGCCGGGACAGGCGGCCGGCTACCTGCTGGCGCTCCTCCTGGCCGTCGCCTGCGCCCTCGCCCTCGGCGCCACGATCTGCGCGCTGTCGCGGACGACGAAGGCCGCCGCGGCCGTCGGCTCGGTGGCGTACCTCGTGATGATGTTCACCGCCGGGGTCTGGCTGCCCGTCCAGACCATGCCGGACCTGCTGCGCGCGATCGTCGAGTTCACCCCGTTCGGCGCCGCCTCCCAGGCACTCGACCAGGCGGCCTCGGGGGACTGGCCGGGCCTCGCGCACCTGGCGGTCATGCTGGTGTGGACCGCGGCGCTGGGTACCTTGTCGACGCGGCTCTTCCGCTGGGAGTGAGCCGGGGAGCGGCGACGCGAGGGGGAGACCGGATGCCGGACGAGGCGGCGCGGGGACGGACGAACGGCGACTCCACGATGGCGGAGTGGTTCCACCGGCACGGACCCTTCACCCTCCTGGGCATCGCCGTCCTGATGGCGGCCCTGTCCTCCGAGCTCATCGGAATGTCCGGGACGGACGTGTACGCGGCGGCCGCCCTGGTCTCGGCGGCGGTCGTCCTCCAGGCCTGGTGGGGCAGGACCCGGCAGCTGCCCTCGCCCGAACGGGCCGCCCAGGTCTACTACGTGCTGCGGACCGTACTGGGCTTCTCGCTGGTGTGGTGCAACCCCTTCTTCTCCATCTACGCCGTCGTCGGCTACTTCGACGCCACCGCACTCCTGCCGCGGCGCTTCCTGCGTCTCGGGCTGATGTGCACCGCCGTCACGATGGCCGGCGCGCAGTCCGGCAGCGGACTGCCGCCGACCTCCCTCATGAACTGGGTGGCCTTCGGCGCGCTCTTCGCTCTGCACTCCGGCCTCGCCATCCTCTTCGGCAACATCGGTGCCCGCGAGGAGGAGAAGGCCCGGCGCCAGAAGGCGGCCATCTCCGAGCTGGAACGCACCAACACCCGGCTGGAACAGGCCCTCGCCGAGAACGCGACCCTGCACGCCCAGCTCCTGCTCCAGGCGCGGGAGGCCGGGGTCGCCGACGAGCGGCGCCGGCTCGCCGCGGAGATCCACGACACCCTCGCGCAGGGCCTGACCGGGATCATCGCCCAGCTCCAGGCCGTCGCCTCCGTCGCCGACCCCGCCCTGGCCCGTGAGCACCTCGACCGCGCGGCGGGGCTCGCCCGGCACAGTCTCGGTGAGGCACGCCGCTCGGTCCACAACCTGGTGCCCGCCGCGCTGGAGGACGACGAACTGTCCGGAGCACTGAAGAAGACCGTCACCTCATGGGCCGAACGCACCGGAGTGCGAGCGGAGTTCACCGTGACCGGGACCGTCGAGCCGCTCCACGACGAGGTCGGGGCGACGCTGCTACGCATCGCCGAGGAGGCGCTCTCCAACGCCGCCCGGCATTCCGGGGCGGCCCGGGCGGGCGTCACCCTCTCCTACATGGGGGACGAGGTCACGCTGGACGTACGCGACGACGGCTGCGGCTTCGACCCCGGCCTGCCGGCCCTGCGCAGCGGGACGGGCGGCTTCGGTCTCGGAGGGATGAAGGCCCGCGCCGAGCGGATCGCGGGCACCGTCGAGATCGAGACCGAACCCGGACTGGGCACGGCCGTCTCCGCCCGGGTGCCGCTGGTCCGGCGCACCTGAACGCGTCGTAGTCTGGGGGGACATGACCGAGACCCCGGGAACCGCGCGCGTCATCACCCTGCTCGTCGTCGACGACCACCCCGTCGTACGGGACGGTCTGCGCGGCATGTTCGCCTCCGCCGACGGCTTCGAGGTACTCGGCGAGGCGGCCGACGGAGTGGCCGCCGTCGAGCTGACCACACGACTGGACCCCGACGTCGTGCTGATGGACCTGAGGATGCCGGGAGGCGGAGGTGTGGCCGCCATCGCCGAGCTGGCCCGGCTCGGCGTCAGGTCCCGGGTGCTCGTCCTCACCACGTACGACACCGACTCCGACACCCTGCCCGCCATCGAGGCGGGCGCGACCGGCTGTCTGCTCAAGGACGCGCCCCGCGACGAGCTCTTCACCGCCGTGCGCGCCGCCGCCGACGGCCGTACGGTCCTGTCACCGGCCGTCGCCTCGCGGCTCGTCTCGCGGGTGCGCACCCCCGCCGCACCCGGTCACGAGTCGCTCTCCGCGCGCGAGCGCGAGGTACTCGGGCTCGTCGCGCGGGGGACGTCGAACCGGGAGATCGCCGCCGAGCTGTTCATCAGCGAGGCGACCGTGAAGACGCACCTCACGCACGTCTTCGCCAAGCTGGGTGCCAAGGACCGGGCGGCGGCCGTCGCCGTCGCCTACGAGCGCGGCATCCTCGGCTGACCCACCTCACCCCGCCACCCGCAGCAGCAGCACGGACCTGCCGGGCACGGTGAGCACCGTGCCGCCCCGGTGCACGGTGCCGGGGGCGGCGGACTGGTCCTCGAGCGAGGTGTCCAGCACCAGCTCGTAGTCCTGGGCCCAGGGCGGGCCGGGGAGCCGGAAGTCGCAGGGCCGGTGGTCCGCGTGCAGGACCGCCAGGAAGCTGTCGTCGGTGATCTGCCCGCCCCGGGCGTCCCTGCCCGGGATGTCGCGCCCGGAGAGGTAGAGGGCGAGCGTCGCGGCGGGCGCGTACCAGTCGCCCTCCGTCATCTCGGCACCCTGCGGCGTGAACCACGCGAGATCGCGGAGACCGTCAGGGGCCTGCGGTGTCCCCGCGAAGAAGGCACGGCGGCGCAGTACCGGATGACGGTGGCGCAGACGGAGCACCCGGGCGGTCAGCTCGGTCAGCGCGCGCCACCGCGGATCGTCCAGGAGCGACCAGTCCAGCCAGCTGACCTCGTTGTCCTGGCAGTAGGCGTTGTTGTTGCCGCCCTGCGTACGGCCCATCTCGTCGCCCGCCACCAGCATCGGCACCCCCGTCGACAGGAGCAGCGTGGTCAGGAGGTTGCGCAGTTGCCGGCGGCGCAGGGCGTTGATGCCGGGGTCGTCCGTCTCGCCCTCCGCGCCGCCGTTCCAGGCGCGGTTGTCGTTCGTGCCGTCGCGGTTGCCCTCCCCGTTGGCCTCGTTGTGCTTGTGCTCGTAGCTGACCAGGTCGCGCAGGGTGAAACCGTCGTGCGCGGTGACGAAGTTGACCGAGGCGTACGGGCGCCTGCCACCCCAGGCGTACAGGTCGCTCGACCCGGTGAGCCGGTAGCCGATGTCGCGTACGTCGGGCAGCGCACCGCGCCAGAAGTCGCGCACGGCGTCCCGGTAGCGGTCGTTCCATTCGGTCCACAGCGATGGGAACGCGCCCACCTGGTAGCCGCCGTTGCCCACGTCCCACGGCTCCGCGATCAGTTTGACCCGGCGCAGCACGGGGTCCTGGGCGATCACCGCGAGGAAGGGGGAGAGCATGTCCACGTCGTGCATCGAGCGGGCGAGCGCCGCCGCCAGGTCGAAGCGGAAGCCGTCGACGCCCATCTCCGTCACCCAGTAGCGGAGCGAGTCGGTGATCAGCCGGAGGACCTGCGGCTGCACCACGTGCAGGGTGTTTCCGCAGCCGGTGTAGTCCGCGTACCGGCGGGCGTCCGGCTGGAGGCGGTAGTAGCCGCGGTTGTCGATGCCGCGCAGGGACAGCATCGGGCCGAGTTCGCCGGCCTCCGCCGTGTGGTTGTAGACCACGTCGAGGATCACCTCGATCCCGGCGTCGTGCAGGGCGCGCACCATCTGCTTGAACTCGCCGACCTGCTGACCCGCCGTGCCGCTCGCCGCGTAGTCCGCGTGCGGGGCGAAGTAGCCGATCGAGTTGTAGCCCCAGTAGTTGTGGAGCCCGCGCCGCAGCAGGTGGTCCTCGTGGGCGAACTGGTGGACGGGGAGCAGTTCCACGGCGGTCACCCCGAGTCGGCGGAGGTGGCCGACGGCGGCGGGGTGGCCGAGTCCGGCGTAGGTGCCGCGCAGCTCGGGCGGGATGTCCGGGTGGAGCTTGGTGAAGCCGCGCACGTGCAGCTCGTAGATGACCGTGTCCGCCCACGGCGTCTTGGGCCTGCGGTCCTCCGCCCAGTCGTCGTCGTCGTGCACGACGACCGCCTTGGGGACGTACGGCGCGGAGTCCCGGTCGTCGCGCACGGTGTCGGCGACGTGCTGCTCGGGCCAGTCCCTCACATGGCCGTACACCTCGGGCGGAAGGGTGAACGACCCGTCCACCGCGCGGGCGTACGGGTCGAGGAGCAGCTTCGCCGCGTTCCACCGGGCGCCGGTCCAGGGGTCCCAGCGCCCGTGCACGCGGTAGCCGTAGCGATGTCCCGCACCTACGCCGGGGACGAATCCGTGCCAGATCTCGTGGGTCAGCTCGGTCAGCGGGAGCCGGGTCTCGGCGCCCCGGTCGTCGAAGAGGCAGAGTTCCACGGCCTCGGCCCCGCCCGCCCACAGGGCGAAGTTGGTACCCGCCACACCGTCCGGCCCGACCCGGTACCGGGCCCCCAGCGGCATCGGGGCACCCGGCCATACGGGTGGTCCGTCCGCGACGCTCCCGGAAGCCTGTCCGGCCTCCGCCACCCTCCCCGTCGTACGGGGTGTCTCCTCCTGCTCGGCTGTGCTCGACACCTCTCAGCCTCCTGCGGCTCGTAGGAGCGGCCACCCGGCAGAAGGAGTGCGCGGCGTCCCGGCCGCGGCCTCCCTGGCGGTGTCCTCCCCCTTGTTCTGCCCACCGGGCGGCCCGCACTCACGTTTCCCCGGGGCCGCCCCGTCGTTGGGGGAGCGTGAACCACGTAGCGAAGAGAGCACGGGCGGGTTCGGCCGCCGTGCTGACATGGGCAGGACTGTTCACCGTGCCGGCCGTACTGACGGGCTGCACCGGGGCGTCGTCGTTCTTCGACAACCGCTCACCCGGGGACGCCATCCGTGTCGTCCCCGAGGACGGCGCCGAGGACGTCGGCGCGGACAGCCGGCTGGAGGTGACCGTCCCGGACGGGCGGCTCGAGCGGGTGAAGGTGACCCGGATGGAGGACGCGGAACACCAGGAGGTGCCGGGCCGCATCGCGGAGGACGGCCGTTCGTGGGTCCCACGGGACGACGGGTACCGGCTCGGGCTGGCCGGGAAGTATAGCGTGGAGGCCGTCGCCGTCGACGGTGACGGCCACCGCTCGGCACGCAGCACCACCTTCACCACCCTGGTCCCCAAGGACCGCTTCATCGGCTACTTCAAGCCGGAGAACCGGTCCACCGTGGGCACCGGGATGATCGTCTCCTTCGGCTTCAACCGGCCCGTCACCCGTCGTGCCGCGGTGGAGAAGGCCATCAGAATCACCACGGAACCGAAGGTCGAGGTGGTCGGCCACTGGTTCGGCAAGGACCGGCTCGACTTCAGGCCCGCCACGTACTGGAAGCCCGGCACCGAGGTCACCGTCGACGTGGGCCTGCGCGACGTGGAGGGCGCGCCCGGGGTGTACGGCAGCCAGCGGAAGAAGGTGACCTTCCGGGTGGGCCGCTCCCAGACGTCCGTGGTGGACGCCCGGGCCCACACGATGGAGGTACGCCGCGACGGCGAGCTCGTCAGCACGGTGCCGATCACCGCGGGCGCCGCGAGGACGACCACGTACAACGGGAAGATGGTGGTGTCCGAGCTGCACGACGTGACCCGCATGGACGGCAGTACCGTCGGGTTCGGCGGCGAGTACGACATCAAGGACGTGCCCCACGCGATCCGGCTGACGAAGTCGGGCACCTTCCTGCACGGCAACTACTGGGAGTCCCCGGACATCTTCGGCTCAGAGAACACCAGCCACGGCTGCATCGGCCTGCGTGACGTGAAGGGAGGAAGCTCGGACACCCCGGCCGGCTGGTTCTTCGAGCGGACGCTCGTGGGCGATGTGGTCGAGGTGGTCAACTCCACCGACAGGACCGTCGCTCCGGACAACGGCCTCGGCGGCTGGAACCTCGGCTGGCCGCAGTGGAAGGCGGGATCCGCCCTGCGCTGACCCCCGCCCGACCTGGGCAGGCCCCGGAGGCGCCCCCTCCGGGGCCGCCCGCCGGGGGCCGGCGGGACTTGGGACGGAACAGTGACATTCCGGAGGAGTTCTCCCCACGCGCGGTGTGATTATCTTGCGCCCAGCGTGCATGTACAGCGCGCGGGGGTGCGGGCCATGGCGGGGCCAGGCCGTGCGAGGGGAGACGACCACAATGAACGGGCAGCCGATATCCGGGGCAGGGGCCGGCGCGGGCGGGGGACGGCGCGGGCGCGGAGCCCGCGGACTCTCCGCACTGGCACTGGGAGCGCTGCTGTTGCTGGTGACCGCGTGCGGCGGCAGCGGGTCCGCCGCCGAGAAGGACGGCAAGGCCGGGGGCGCGGGGGCCGGTGACACCAGTGCCTCACAGGCGGTCGTGACCATCGCCCCCAAGGACGGCGCCGACGACGTGGCGACCAGCGGCGCACTGAAGGTCTCGGCGGCCGAGGGCAAGCTGAGCACGGTGAAGGTCGCCGACACCAAGGGCAAAGAGGTCGAGGGCAAGATAGCGAAGGACGGCCTGAGCTGGGTGCCCGACCGGCACCTGGCCGCCGCGACCAAGTACACGGTGCACGCGGTCGCCAAGGACGACAAGGGCCGCCAGTCGGCCAAGGACACCAGCTTCACGACGCTGGTCCCGAAGAACACCTTCATCGGCCAGTACACGCCGGAGGACGGCTCGACCGTCGGCGTGGGCATGCCGGTGTCGATCCACTTCACCCGGGGCATCACCGACCCGGCGGCCGTCGAGAAGGCGATCAGCGTGACGGCGGAGCCCGCCGTGCGCGTCGAGCCCCACTGGTTCGGCAACGACCGCCTCGACTTCCGCCCCGAGAACTACTGGGCGGCCGGCACGAAGGTGACCCTGCGCCTCGACCTCGACGGCGTCGAGGGAAGGCCGGGGGTCTACGGCAAGCAGGCCAAGACGGTGAAGTTCACCATCGGCCGGAGCCAGGTCTCCACGGTCGACGCGAGCTCCCACCGGATGAAGGTGGTCCGTGACGGCAAGCAGATCAAGGACATCCCCATTTCCGCGGGTGCCCCTGCCACGACCACGTACAACGGCCAGATGGTCATCAGCGAGAAGCTCAAGGTGACCCGGATGAACGGTGACACCGTCGGGTTCGGCGGCGAGTACGACATCAAGGACGTGCCGCACGCGATGCGCCTGTCCACGTCGGGCACCTTCATCCACGGCAACTACTGGGGCGCGTCGAGCATCTTCGGCTCGACCAACACCAGCCACGGCTGCGTCGGTCTGCGGGACGTACGGGGCGCCTGGGACAGCAAGACGCCCGCGGCCTGGCTCTTCGACAACTCCCTGATCGGCGACGTGGTCGTCGTGAAGAACTCCAAGGACAAGGTGATCCAGCCGGACAACGGCCTCAACGGCTGGAACATGGACTGGTCGGAGTGGATCAAGTAGCTCCACCGGCCGGCACGCCGGCAGGAAGGGGCGGGCCCGGTGCTGTGACCAACGGCACCGGGCCCGCCCGCGTTAGCGGCGGTTAACCTGCTCCCCATGACCGTAACCCTCGAAGTAAGCGACAGCGTCGGCACGATCCGGCTGGACCGCCCGCCGATGAACGCCCTGGACGTCGCCGTCCAGGACCGGCTGCGGGAACTCGCCGAGGAGGCGGGCCGGCGCGACGACGTGCGCGCGGTGGTCCTGTACGGCGGGGAGAAGGTGTTCGCGGCGGGCGCGGACATCAAGGAGATGCAGGCGATGGACCACGCGGCCATGGTCCTGCGCTCCCGGGCCCTGCAGGAGGCCTTCACGGCGGTGGCCCGCATCCCCAAGCCCGTGGTCGCGGCCGTCACCGGCTACGCCCTGGGCGGAGGCTGCGAGCTGGCGCTCTGCGCCGACTTCAGGATCGCCGCGGACAACGCGAAGCTCGGGCAGCCGGAGATCCTGCTGGGACTGATCCCCGGTGCCGGCGGCACACAGCGCCTGGCCCGCCTGGTGGGCCCGTCCAAGGCCAAAGACCTGATCTTCACGGGCCGTCAGGTGAAGGCCGCAGAAGCGCTCTCGATCGGCCTGGTGGACCGGGTGGTGCCCGCCGCCGAGGTGTACGAGCAGGCGCACGCCTGGGCCGCCCGGCTGGCTCGCGGGCCGGCTCTGGCGCTGCGGGCGGCCAAGGAGTCCGTGGACGCGGGCCTGGAGACGGACATCGACACCGGGCTCACGATCGAGCGCACCTGGTTCGCAGGGCTGTTCGCCACCGAGGACCGGGAGCGGGGCATGCGCAGCTTCGTGGAGGAGGGCCCGGGCAAGGCCGAGTTCGTCTGACCGAGCGTGAGGTGCGTACACAGGCGCGCACGTTCATCCGTGCGGGCGGTCGTGCCGGACCTTAAGAGAGCCTTAAGGCCCGGCGCCCGATCCGCTCGCGCGATGACCCGGCCGCTCGCTGTCGCCGCAGGTGGGCATAGCTGCGGGGGTCTTCTTTCTGCCCCTGGCATATGCCGGAGAACCGGCCCGGAATGACTGGTTCCGGCAGAGGGATTCTGCCGGAACGGTCACGGAGCGCGTTCTGTGCGGCCATGATGGTGCGCATGGCGGGCCTCGAGGGTGTGGAACAGCCGCGACCGCGCAGCGGCGCGACAGCGGCGCGCTGGATGTCTGCCGTCGAAGACGAACAGGCGTTCAAGGCGCTGGAGTTGTTCGGAAATCCGACGGAGGAGGAGGTCCGGCTGCCCTCCCGTCCGGAGTCCGCGGCCACGGCCCGCCGGATCACCTCGTGCGTGATGCTGCGCCAGTGGCAGCTTCCGCCGCAGACTGCGGAGTTCGGCGTCCTGCTGGTCTCCGAGCTCGTGGGGAACGCCGTGCGGCACACCGGCGCGCGCGTCTTCGGCCTGCGGATGCTGCGCCGCCGCGGGTGGGTGCGGATCGAGGTGCGTGACCCCTCGCGCGGGCTGCCGTGCCTGATGCCGGTCGGTGAGATGGATGTCAGCGGGCGAGGTCTCTTCCTGGTCGACAAGCTCTCCGACAGGTGGGGTGTGGACCTCTTACCGCGCGGGAAGACCACCTGGTTCGAGATGCGCACCGCCGACCGGTGACACACAGAAGCCCCCGGGCGGCCTGGGTGTGGCGCGTCGGGGGCCTCTGAGGGGGCCGTGGAATGGGGGGTGTGTCCACGGCCGCACGTGGGACCTGGCTCGGGTCGGAGGAGGTCGTGCCTCCGACTATGACAGACGGGCGCCCCGGGAGCCAAAGCCGTCAATCGGTCGCTACCGGTCAAATCATGCTAATTGCTTTGCGCATCGCAGGTGTGATGAGTCACGCACCTGGCATTCTGCATGTATGCACCGACTTCGCTCGGTAATTCGTTGATCACTTCCTGGCAGTGGCCCCGGGCTCACCGCTCTGGCACCACCGCCGGGCAGACCCTCCCCCTCACCGGGACCGGCTGTCGCCGGCTGAGCGCGGTGAGGACGATGGAACTGCCGTCCTGCGTCCGCACCGTCCGGGCCGGTCCCCGCCGTCGCCCGCCGGAACCGTCACTCGGGGTGCCGGATAATCTGACCTCCGTCAACGACGCTTAACGAAGGGGCGGAACAGTGGCGGACATCGAGTCGGCACGCAAGGCATTCGAGCGCTTCGACCAGAACAGCGACGGCAGCATAACGGCCGCCGAGTACAAGAGCGCGATGGCACAGCTCGGTGACCCCTACGTCACCGAGACGGTGGCCCAGGCCGTCATCAACGCCCACGACGGCAACGGCGACGGTGAGCTCACGTTCGACGAGTTCTGGGCCTCGCAGAACAAGGCCTGACCCCGGGTGTGGCCGGCTCTTCGTGCCGGCCACCACGCTCCCGGACGGAGAGCGCACCCGGCGCCCCGTGAGCAGGGAAGGCCCTGACAGCGCTGAAAGACGTGAACGCGCTGGTCAGGGCCTAGAGCCTCAGCACTCGATGATGTTCACCGCGAGGCCGCCGCGCGCCGTCTCCTTGTACTTGACGCTCATGTCCGCGCCCGTCTCCTTCATCGTCTTGATGACCTTGTCGAGGGAGACCTTGTGGGTGCCGTCGCCGCGCAGCGCCATCCTGGCCGCCGTGACGGCCTTGACCGCCGCCATGCCGTTGCGCTCGATGCAGGGGATCTGCACCAGGCCGCCGACGGGGTCGCAGGTCAGGCCCAGGTTGTGCTCCATACCGATCTCCGCGGCGTTCTCCACCTGCTCGGGGGAGCCGCCCAGGACCTCGGCGAGGGCGCCCGCGGCCATGGAGCAGGCGGAGCCGACCTCGCCCTGGCAGCCGACCTCGGCGCCGGAGATGGAGGCGTTCTCCTTGAAGAGCATGCCGATGGCGCCTGCGGCCAGGAGGAAGCGGACGACACCGTCGTCCTTCTCGGCCTCGGTGCAACTGCCCGCGGCGAAGTTCATGTAGTAGTGCAGGACGGCGGGGATGATGCCCGCCGCACCGTTGGTGGGGGCGGTGACGACGCGCCCACCGGCGGCGTTCTCCTCGTTGACGGCCATGGCGTAGAGGGTGATCCACTCCATGGCGAGCGTCTGGGGGTCGCCCTCCGCGCGCAGCTGCCTGGCCGAGTTGGCCGCGCGGCGCCGGACCTTCAGGCCGCCGGGCAGGATTCCCTCGCGGGACATGCCGCGCGTGACGCAGGCCTGCATGACCCGCCAGATCTCCAGCAGGCCGGCCCGGATCTCGTCCTCGGTCCGCCAGGCCTTCTCGTTCTCCAGCATCAGCGAGGAGATGGACAGGCCGGTCTCCCGGGTGAGCCTCAGCAGCTCGTCGCCGGTGCGGAAGGGATGCTTCAGGACGGTGTCGTCCGGGATGATCGGGTTCTCGCCGGCCACGGCGTCCTCGTCGACGACGAAGCCGCCGCCCACCGAGTAGTACGTCTTCTCCAGGAGCGGCGAGCCCTCCCGGTCGTACGCGAGGACCGTCATCCCGTTGGCGTGGTACGGCAGGGCCTTGCGGCGGTGCAGGACGAGCTGCTCGTCGGCGTCGAAGGGGACCTCGTGCATACCGAGGAGATTGATGCGGCCCGATGCGCGGATCTCCTCCACGCGGGCGTCGGCGCCCTCGACGTCCACCGTGCGGGGCGACTCGCCCTCCAGGCCCAGCAGGACGGCCTTGGGGGTGCCGTGGCCGTGGCCGGTCGCACCGAGGGAGCCGTACAGCTCGGCGCGTATCGAGGCGGTGTGGGCCAGCAGGCCCTCGTTCTTGAGCCGGCGGGCGAACATGCGGGCCGCACGCATCGGGCCGACCGTGTGCGAGCTTGACGGGCCGATGCCGACAGAGAAGAGGTCGAAGACCGAGAGGGCCACGGGGGGTACTCCTAAGGCGTTGGTGGACGTCGTTGTCCGCCGGGTGGTGCGGGGACGGGCCGGTGGGCCCGGGAGCGCGGGGCAAAGGGGTGGGGGCACCGGGCTCACTGGGTTCAGTGTGCGCGGTGCCCCCACCCTGTGTGCAAATTGCGGGTGACTACTTGATGCCGGGGTACAGCGGGAACTTCTCGGCCAGCGCGGTCACGCGGGCCTTGAGGTCGTCGGCGTCGTACGTGGGCTTCAGCGCGGCCGCGATGATCTCGGCGACCTCGGTGAAGTCCTCCGCCTGGAAGCCGCGGGTGGCCAGGGCGGGCGTGCCGATGCGCAGACCCGAGGTGACCATCGGGGGCCGCGGGTCGTTCGGGATGGCGTTCCGGTTGACCGTGATGCCCAGCTCGTGGAGCCGGTCCTCGGCCTGCTGGCCGTCCAGCTCGGAGTTGCGCAGGTCGACCAGGACCAGGTGGACGTCCGTGCCGCCGGAGAGGACGGACACGCCCACCTCGGTGACGTCCGGCTGCACCAGACGCTCGGCGAGGATGCGGGCGCCGTCCAGGGTGCGCTGCTGGCGCTCCTTGAACTCGTCGGTCGCCGCGACCTTGAAGGAGACGGCCTTGGCCGCGATCACGTGCTCCAGCGGGCCGCCCTGCTGACCGGGGAAGACCGCCGAGTTGATCTTCTTGGCGAGCTCCTGCGTCGACAGGATCACGCCGCCGCGCGGACCGCCGAGGGTCTTGTGCGTGGTGGTCGTGACGACGTGGGCGTGCGGCACCGGGTTGGGGTGCAGGCCCGCGGCGACCAGCCCCGCGAAGTGGGCCATGTCGACCATCAGGTACGCGCCGACCTCGTCCGCGATGCGGCGGAAGGCGGCGAAGTCCAGCTGACGGGGGTAGGCGGACCAGCCGGCCACGATGAGCTTCGGCTTCGACTCCTTGGCGAGGCGCTCGACCTCGGCCATGTCCACCACACCGGTGTCGTCGACGTGGTAGGGGACCACGTCGTAGAGCTTGCCGGAGAAGTTGATCTTCATGCCGTGGGTCAGGTGACCGCCGTGGGCCAGGTTGAGACCCATGATCGTGTCGCCCGGCTTCAGCAGCGCGAACATGGCGGCGGCGTTGGCCTGCGCGCCCGAGTGCGGCTGGACGTTCGCGGCCTCGGCGCCGAAGAGCGCCTTGATGCGGTCGATCGCGATCTGCTCGACCACGTCGACGTGCTCGCAACCGCCGTAGTAGCGGCGGCCGGGATAGCCCTCGGCGTACTTGTTGGTGAGGACGGAGCCCTGCGCCTCCATGACCGCGACCGGAGCGAAGTTCTCCGAGGCGATCATCTCGAGGGTGGACTGCTGGCGGTGGAGCTCGGCGTCGACGGCGGCGGCGACGTCCGGGTCCAGCTCGTGGAGGGAGGAGTTGAGAAGCGACATCAGTGGGTCCCTAAGGTCTCAGTTGCCGGAGAACGCGGTGTACTCGTCGGCGGAGAGAAGGTCCTTCGGCTCCTCCGCGACGCGCACCTTGAACAGCCAGCCGCCCTCGAAGGGAGCGGAGTTCACCAGCGACGGGTCGTCCACGACGTCCTGGTTGGCCGCGGTCACCTCGCCGGTCACCGGCGAGTACAGGTCGCTGACCGACTTGGTCGACTCCAGCTCACCGCAGGTCTCGCCCGCGGTCACCGTGTCACCGACCTCCGGGAGCTGGGCGTAGACGACGTCACCGAGCGCGTTCGCCGCGAACTCGGTGATACCGACCGTGGCCACGCCGTCCTCGAGGGCCGACAGCCACTCGTGCTCCTTGCTGTACCGCAGCTGCTGGGGGTTGCTCATGACCTGAATTCTCCTGTACGCGAGGGAGTGGTGGTGAACGGTGGTCTTACGGTGTGAGACACGAATACGTCACGTGCGCGGTGCGCAGCGTCACTTACGGCGCTTGTAGAAGGGAAGAGCCACGACCTCGTACGGCTCGTGCGTGCCCCGGATGTCGACCCCGACGCCCTGGGTGCCGGGCGCGGAGTGCGCCGCGTCCACGTAGGCCATGGCGATCGGCTTGCCCAGGGTCGGTGACGGCGCACCGGAGGTGACCTCGCCCACGACCTCCCCGCCGACGACGACGGGGTAACCGGCGCGCGGCACCCGGCGGCCCTCGGCGACCAGGCCGACCAGCTTGCGGGGCGGGGCCTGCTCGGCCCGCTCGGCCGCGGCGGACAGCGCCTCGCGCCCGACGAAGTCGCCCTCCTTCCCGAACTTCACGACCCTGCCCAGCCCCGCGTCGAAAGGCGTCAGCGCCGTGGTCAGCTCGTGTCCGTACAGCGGCATGCCCGCCTCCAGGCGGAGCGTGTCGCGGCAGGAGAGCCCGCACGGGATGAGGCCGTACGGCGCGCCCGCCTCGGTCAGCGCCTTCCACAGCTGCTCGGCGTGGGCGGGGGCCACGAAGAGCTCGAAGCCGTCCTCACCGGTGTAGCCGGTACGGGCGATGAGCGCGGGGACACCGGCGACCGTTCCGGGGAGTCCGGCGTAGTACTTCAGTCCGTCCAGGTCGGCGTCCGTGACCGACTTCAGTACGGCGGGGGAGTCGGGGCCCTGGACGGCGAGCAGGGCGTACGCGTCGCGGTCGTCGCGTACCTCGGTGTCGAAGTCCCCGGCGCGCCCGGTGAGCGTGTCCAGGACGAGCTGGGCGTTGCCGGCGTTGGCGACGACCATGTACTCCGTGTCCGCCAGGCGGTAGACGATCAGGTCGTCCAGGATGCCGCCGTCCTCCGCGACGATCATCGTGTAGCGGGCCCGGCCCACCCCCACGGTGGCGATGTCGCCGACCAGCGCGTAGCTCAGGAAGGCCGCCGCCTGCGGGCCGGTGACGGTGATCTCGCCCATGTGCGAGAGGTCGAACAGGCCGGCACGGGTGCGGACCGCGTTGTGCTCGTCGCGCTCGCTGGCGTACCGCAGCGGCATGTCCCAGCCGGCGAAGTCGGTCATGGTCGCGCCCAGCGACCGGTGCAGGGCGTCGAGGGCGGTGCGACGGGGGGCGGTGCTCGGGGCAGTGCTCATGGACATGGCTCCAGGGCATGACGACAGGGGGTGTGGTTCCCTCCCCATCTGTCATCGGAACCTGAGAGGTTCGCCGAGAGCCCCTGAAAGGGTCCTGCCGGGATCAGCTCCGGCAGGGTCGGCTTGCACCTTGGGTGGGACCGCGCAGCGGTCCGCTTTTCAGATCTGCCTCATCCACGCGGTACGGGGCCTGAGAGATTCAAGGGAGGAACTTGCTCCTTCGGCGCCCGGCGCACACGGTGACCGGGACTCTCCCGCGCGGATTCGAACGGCCTGTATGCAGTTGGCGGGGTCATCATCGCACGCATTGGGGGAGAGTGGGGTGTCCCGGTGCCGACCCGTACCGGTCCCGACACGTGGGGACGGAAGCAGTTGTGCCGCATTACCTTTTCTTTACACTTCTTGAGCAGGTCGGTGGGTGACTCGGCAGGGGGAAGGCGATGACGTTGCAGCGCTACGCGACTACCGCGGGGGCGGCGCGCGGTGCGATGCCCCAGCAGCCGGGCGTGCCCGCCCGGGAGCTGACGGGCGGGCACGCTCCGGTGGTGCGTGATCTTCGAGGCGGGGGCGGCCGGGGGGCGGACGGCCTCGACTTCGCCGCGGGTGACGTGGTGGTGGTCTCGGGGCTGCCCGGCAGTGGGAAGTCGACGCTGATCCGCCGGGCGGTCCGGGAGCACGCGATCGACTCCCAGGACACGAGGGACCGCTGGGCGGCCGCCCTGCCCCGGTTACTTCCGTACGCCCTCTACCGCCCTCTGGTGCGCGCCGCGCACTACGCCGGACTGTGGCGGGCTCTGAGATCGGGCGGATCCGTCGTCGTCCACGACTGCGGCACGCAGGCCTGGGTGCGCCGCTGGCTGGCCCGTGAGGCCGGGCGCCGGGGCAGCGCCCTGCATCTCGTCCTGCTCGACGTCACCCCCCGGGTGGCCAGGCAGGGGCAGCGGGAGCGGGGGCGCGGTGTCTCCGGATACGCGTTCGCCCGGCACCGGCGCGCGGTCGCCCGGCTGCTGCGCGACACGGAGAGCGGCCTGCTGCCGCCGGGCTGCGCCTCGGCGGTCCTGCTCGACCGGGAGACGGCGGCCGCGATCGGCCGGATCTCGTTCCCGGAGGCGCGGCTGCCGCAGGAGTAGGCCCGGTGGGCCGCCTCCGGCGGGAGGCGGTTCCCCGCCGTCGCGACGGCGGTGCGGGCGCGCCCCGGAGGCGGTCACCGTTCGCATACGCACAGTTCGCGGGCCTCCCGGGGGCTGTCCGGAATCTGGACGGTACGGCGGGTCCGGACGCCGCTCCCGCCCGCGGCACTGCCTCGGGGGCGCGAGCCGGTCTAAGGTTTCTGCCGCACAGGCATGGCGAGAAAGGGATACAGACACCGTGGACATTCCGGCCCAGGCCCAGGCCCCGTCGCATCCGGCGCAGGGGTGGCCGGCCAACGAGCTCGAAGAAGTGCTCAGCGCCTCGCTCGGTGTGCCCGGGGCCGGCGGCCGGCTGGTCGAGGTGCTCGGCCGCAGCCTGGTGTGGGTGCCCCTGCCGAACGGTGGCGGGCCCGACAGCGCCGACCTCGACCTGCCGACGATCGACATCGACGGCGGCGCGTACGTCCCCGTCTTCAGCTCCGAGGCACAGTTCCTCAGCTGCGTCGGCTCCCACCTCTCCTTCACGGTGGCGCCCGCACGTGAGTTCGCCCGTGGACTGCCCCCGCAGCTGGGCGTGGCGGTCAACCCGGGTGGTGCCGTCGGGGTGCCCCTGCCCCCGCCCGCCGTGGCCGAGCTCTGCCGGGCCGGCCGCACTCCGCTGGACGGCCCCGCGAGCGGCGGCCGGGTGCGGCTGTACGAACCGGACTGGAAGGAGGATCCCGTCGACTTCCTCTCCGCGGTGTCCGCCGAATTCCAGGAGACCGGTGTGGTGAGCACCGCGCGCCGGGCGCTGGCCAGCATCGAGGGCGACAGCCCCGTCCTCTTCGTCGGCGTCGAGTTCGCCGTGTGGGACGCCGCGGCGCAGAGCGTCCCGCTGGACGCCCTGGGACGCGCGCTGGGCCGGGTCCAGGTGCCCTGGCCGGTCAACATCGTCCTGCTCGACGTGGCACAGGACCCGGTGGGTGACTGGATGCTGGAGAAGGTGCGCCCGTTCTACCGGCGCGACGGGTACTGAGACCGGGGCCCCCGCTGCCACGTGGCGCCGGGCCGGTGTCGGGCCCTGCGCATAAGCTGGTTGGATGACGAGGCCGCCCCGTGGGCCCGGGAGCGGCACGGCAGCACGGTGGAGCATGCGGGAACAGCGGATCGAAGAGGGGCGGGACCCAGGGTGAGTGCGTCAGGCATGGGGGCGGCCGGCGGGGTCTCCCCTTCCCGTGCGGAGCCGGGAGTCCGGGCAGAGGTCGAACACGTACTTCGCCAGGTGACCCCCGGGCGCCTCGACACCTACGAGGCGCTCCTGCGGTCCCTGTCGGAGGGCCAGGTCTGGATGCTGCTCTGGCACGGCACGGCGGGCTCTCCCGACGCCCAGTACGGCAACATGGAGGTCGACGGCCTGGGTTACGCCCCCTGCGTGACCTCTGCCCAGGAGCTCTCCGCCAGCGGCTGGAACAGGGCCCACGAGGTGACCACGGGCCGCGACATCGCCCGCGCCCTCTTCCCCGACCGCTGGGGCATCTGGCTCAACCCGCACGCCCCCGGTGGTGGCGTGGGCATCCCCTGGCTCGACCTGCGCCGGATCGCCACCGGCCTCGACCGGATGCCCGCGGGGCCGTTGCGGCTCACCGAACCCGCCGTCGAGATCCCGCAGTTCTACGCCCTGCTGTCGCAGAACGCCCACCGCACCCCCGCCGTCCGCGCGTTGCGCCGCGCCTGGGTGCAGCCGGCGCTCGGCGTTCCCTACCTCGCGATCGGACTCGACCTCTACGACACGGGCCGGCCGTCCGTCGACGCCGTCCGCGCGATGATGCAGCAGTCGATCGGTGTCGTCCCCGACGGGCTGCCCGTCTCCACGGTCTCCCTGTCCGACGAGTACGACCCCGTCGCCATGTGGCTGAACGCCAACTCGCGGCCCTTCTACGACCGTGAGGCGCACGCTCCCGCGCCCGCGGCACCGGGCTACGGCTACCCCCCGGCGACCGGCCCCGTCCCGCGCGCATACTGACGGAGCGTCAGCTGAGCGCCCGCCCGGGAGCCGATTGATGGCGACTCCGGCGCAGGTGCGTGCCATGTCCCTTATCGCCGGTTGGTACCCATCGGCACCGCTCAGAAAGCACGGCTGTCCGGATAGCGGAAGCCCCTTGGCAGCATCACGTTTATGCAAACATTCCCCGTCAGGTCTGGCGGGTGATCGCAAAGTGGTTGAAGACTCCACACAGCAGGTCCTCCATGCCCGGCGAACCCCTTTTTCAAACAGGCGAGTTCGATAGGGCATGATCACATCTGTCACTTTTTGTTAGAGCCGCTACAGCGGCGGTCACAGGCCGGCCACCGTCGGCCGAGAGGGGTCTCCAGCGCAATGACGGCACCGATCGAGACCACCGGGGCGGACGCGCGGCCCGAAACGGTGCTGGAAGGCGCCGGGCGCAAGGAGATCGAGGGCCGTTCGCTCGGCCGCATCGCCTGGACGCGCTTCAAGCGGGACAAGGCCGCGATGGCCGGTGGCATCGTTGTCGTGCTGCTGATCCTCACCGCCGTACTGTCCAAGCCGCTGCAGTCGCTGCTCGGGCTCGACCCCAACGCGTTCAACCAGAGCCTGGTCGACCCCGTCCTGCTGGCGCCCAAGGGCGCCCTGGGCGGCATGAGTTGGGACCACCCCCTCGGAGTGGAGCCGCAGACCGGGCGCGACATCCTGGCGCGCATCCTGGAAGGCTCCTGGGTCTCCCTCGTCGTCGCCGTCGGCTCCACGCTGCTCTCGGTCGTCATCGGCGTCGTCATGGGCGTCGTGGCCGGGTTCTACGGCGGCTGGGTGGACAGCTTCATCAGCCGGCTGATGGACACCTTCCTCGCCTTCCCGCTCCTGCTCTTCGCGATCTCCATCTCCGCCTCCCTCCAGGGCAACGCCTTCGGGATGGAAGGGCTCACGCTGCGGATCGCGGTCCTGATCTTCGTGATCGGCTTCTTCAGCTGGCCCTACATCGGCCGTATCGTCCGCGCGCAGACCCTGTCACTGCGCGAGCGCGAGTTCGTCGAGGCCGCCAGGTCGCTCGGCGCCCGGGGCCCGTTCATCCTGTTCCGCGAGCTGCTGCCGAACCTGATCGCGCCGATCCTCGTGTACGCGACGCTGCTGATCCCCACGAACATCCTCTTCGAGGCCTCCCTGTCGTTCCTCGGCGTCGGCATCGCGCCTCCGCAGGCGTCCTGGGGCGGCATGCTCACGCAGGCGGTCGACCTCTACGAGGTGGACCCGATGTTCATGGTCATCCCCGGTATGGCGATCTTCATCACCGTGCTGGCCTTCAATCTGCTGGGGGACGGGCTGCGTGACGCACTCGACCCTCGTGGCAAGTAATCGCGGCAGTGCCGCACCGGACTAGCGAGGGGGCTTTCCTCAGCATGCAGAACAGAAAGACAGCAGCGGCCATAGCCGTGGCCGTAGCGGTGTCGCTCGGCGCGTCGGCCTGCAGTGGCAGTGACAAGGGCGGTGACAGCAACGGCGGTGGGGGCAACGCCAAGACGGACGCCGCGCTGACGAGCATCGTCAACGCGACCGACAAGAAGGGGGGGACGGTCACGTACGAGCACTCCAGTGGCCCGGACTCCCTCGACCCGGGCAACACGTACTACGGCTGGGTGCAGAACTTCTCCCGCCTGTACGCCCGTTCCCTGGTGACCTTCAAGCCGGCCGCCGGCAAGGAGAGCCTCCAGGTCGTCCCCGACCTGGCCACCAGCCTCGGCAAGGCGAGCGCCGACGCCAAGACCTGGACCTACACGATCCGCAAGGGCGTGAAGTTCGAGGACGGCACCGAGATCACCTCGAAGGACGTCAAGTACGCCGTCGAGCGCTCCAACTTCGCGCCGGAGGCCCTGTCCAACGGCCCGACGTACTTCAAGGCCTACCTCGAGGGCGGCGACAAGTACAAGGGTCCGTACAAGGACAAGTCCGCCGGGGGCCTCAAGTCCATCGAGACCCCGGACGACCACACCATCGTCTTCAAGCTGAACAAGCCGTTCGCGGACATGGACTACCTCGCCGCCTTCTCGCAGACCGCTCCGGTCCCGCAGAAGGCCGACACGGGTGCCAGCTACGTCCAGAAGATGGTCTCGTCCGGCCCCTACAAGTTCTCGGCGTACGACGAGAGCAAGGGCGCGACGCTCGTCCGCAACCCGGAGTGGGACCCGAAGACGGACCCGATCCGCAAGGCGCTGCCGGACAAGATCGAGCTGAAGCTCAACGTCAACCCCACCACGGTCGACGACCACCTGCTCAACGACGTGAGCACCGCTGACGTCGCGGGCACGGGTCTGCAGTCCAAGACGCAGCCCAAGGTCCTCGTCAAGGCGGCGGAGAAGGCCAAGACGGACAACCCGTACGCCGGCGCCCTTCAGTACATGGCGCTGAACGTCAACGTGAAGCCGTTCGACAACATCGAGTGCCGCAAGGCCGTGCAGTACGCGGTCGACAAGCAGAGCCTGATCGACTCGATCGGCGGCTCGGTCAAGGGCGACCCGGCCAGCACGGTCATCCCGCCGACCGTCGCCGGTTACAAGAAGTTCGACCTGTACCCGTCCGAGGGCAGCAAGGGCGACATCGCCAAGGCGAAGGAGCACCTGACCAAGTGCGGTCAGCCCAAGGGCTTCAAGACCACGCTGACGGCGCGCTCGGACCGTCCTGACGAGATCACTGCCGCCACGCAGCTCCAGGGCAGCCTGAAGGCGATCGGCATCACCGCCGAGATCAAGCAGTTCCCGTCGGACAAGTACTTCACGGACTTCGCGGGCGTCCCCGCGTGGGTCCACAAGAACAACGCCGGCATGATGATGATGCAGTGGGGCGCCGACTGGCCGACCGGCTTCGGCTTCCTGGACCAGATCGTGAACGGCTCGGCCATCAAGCCGTCCGGTGGCACGAACCTGATGGAGCTGAACGACAAGGCCGTCAACGAGGCCCTCGTCAAGGGCATCGGCACGGTGGACACCACGGCGCGCAACGCCGCGTGGGGCGAGGTCGACCAGAAGGTCATGGAGAACGCCTCCCTCGTTCCGCTCGTCTACCGCAAGAACCTGCTCTACCGCCCGGACTCCGCGGCGAACGTCACGGTCACGGACGCGTACCTCGGCATGTACGACTACGTGCTGATGACGTCCACCAAGTAACACCTGTTCATCGACAGCATCCCCTGAAAGGCAGGTGAAGGCGCCGGGCCGGCGGGCGTACCCCGTCCGCCCGCCCGGCGCCGCACGGCTGTGGCTGCGTACATCATCCGACGCGTATTCGCCGCGGTGTTGCTGCTGCTGGTGGTCAGCGCAGTCACGTTCGCGATCTTCTTCCTGGTGCCCCGTCTCGGCGGGCAGACCCTCGACTCGATGGCCGCCCAGTACGTCGGGAAGAGCCCCGACCCCGACGTCATCGCCGCGGTCAAGAAGAACCTGGGGCTCGACCAGCCCCTCTACATGCAGTACTGGAACTTCATCAAGGGCATCGTCGTCGGCGCCGAATACCAGTTCGGCCCCGACCCGGTCACCTGCAACGCCCCGTGCTTCGGCTACTCCTTCAAGACCCACACCGAGATCTGGCCCCAGCTCGTCGACCGTGTACCGGTCACGCTGTCGCTGGCCGTCGGTGCCGCGGTCATCTGGGTCGTCTCCGGTGTCGCGATCGGTGTCCTGTCCGCTCTGAAGCGCGGCTCGTTCTTCGACCGCCTCTCCATGGGCGTCGCCCTCGCCGGCGTCTCCCTGCCGATGTTCTTCACCGGTCTCGTCGTGCTGGCGCTGTTCGGCAACGGGGAGTACGTCCCGTTCGCCGACAGTCCGCTCGAGTGGGCGGGCAGTCTGGTGCTGCCCTGGTGCACGCTCGCCCTGCTGTACTCCGCGCTCTACGCCCGGCTCACCCGGGCCGGGATGCTGGAGACGATGGGCGAGGACTACATCAGAACCGCGCGGGCCAAGGGCCTCGAGGAACGCAAGGTGGTCGTCAAGCACGGGCTCCGCTCGGCGCTCACCCCGCTCGTCACCATCTTCGGCATGGACTTCGCGCTCCTGCTCGGCGGCGCGGTCATCACCGAACGGGTCTTCTCCTTCCAGGGGCTGGGTGCCTTCGCCATCCAGGGCGTGACCACGGCCGACCTGCCCAAGGTGATGGGCGTGACCCTGGTCGCCGCCTTCTTCATCGTCATCTGCAACCTGCTGGTGGACCTCGTGTACGCCGCGATCGACCCCCGGGTGAGGCTCTCATGAGCGACGCGACCAAGAAGGACTCCCCGGCGGCGGAGGCCGTTCCGGCGCCCCGCTCCGGCGACGGCAAGGAATTCCTGTCCGTCCGCAACCTCAGTGTCCACTTCGACACCGACGACGGCCTGGTCAAGTCCGTCGACGGCGTCAGCTTCGACCTGAAGGCGGGCCAGACCCTCGGCATCGTCGGCGAGTCCGGCTCCGGCAAGTCCGTGACCTCGCTGGGGATCATGGGCCTGCACACCTCGGAGCGTGCCCGCATCGGCGGTGAGATCTGGCTCGACGGCGAGGAACTCATCAGCGCCGGACCCGAGCGCGTACGCCGGCTCTGCGGCCAGAAGATGGCCATGATCTTCCAGGACCCGCTGTCCGCCCTGCACCCGTACTACAGCATCGGCGCGCAGATCGTGGAGGCCCACCGGGTCCACAACAAGGTCGACAAGAAGGCCGCGAAGAAGCGTGCCATCGAGATGCTCGACCGTGTCGGTATCCCCGAGCCGCACCGCCGGTACGAGGACTACCCGCACCAGTTCTCCGGCGGTATGCGCCAGCGCGCGATGATCGCGATGGCCCTGGTCAACAACCCGCAGCTGCTCATCGCTGACGAGCCGACGACCGCCCTCGACGTCACCGTCCAGGCGCAGATCCTCGACCTGATCCGCGATCTGCAGAAGGAGTTCGGCTCCGCGGTCGTCATGATCACCCACGACCTCGGTGTCGTGGCCGAGATCGCCGACAACCTGCTCGTCATGTACGCGGGGCGCTGCATCGAGCGCGGCAGCGCCGAGAAGGTGTTCTACGAGCCCCAGCACCCCTACACCTGGGGCCTGCTCGGCTCGATGCCGCGCATCGACCGGGAGCAGACGGAGCGGCTCATCCCCGTCAAGGGCTCGCCGCCCAGCCTCATCAACGTCCCGTCGGGCTGCGCCTTCCACCCGCGCTGCCCGTACGCCGACGTCCCGCCGGACAACATCACCCGCACCGAGCGCCCGGAGCTGCAGCAGGTCAGCGACGGGCACTACTCCGCGTGCCACATGTCGCGTGAGCAGCGCGACCGGATCTGGACCGAAGAGATTGCGCCGAAGCTGTGACTGATCTGAACAAGAAGACTCCCGCGCCCGCCGCGGCCGGGTCGGACGGGTCCGGTTCCGAGCCGCTCCTCAAGGTCGAGGGTCTGGTCAAGCACTTCCCGATCACCAAGGGCGTGCTGAAGCGCAAGGTCGGGGCGGTCCAGGCCGTGGACGGGCTGACCTTCGACGTACGCCCCGGTGAGACCCTGGGTGTCGTCGGGGAGTCGGGCTGCGGCAAGTCGACCATGGGCCGGCTGGTGACCCGGCTGCTGGAGCCGACCGGCGGCAAGATCGAGTTCCAGGGCCGCGACATCACCCACATGTCCGCGGGGCGGTTGCGGCCGATGCGCCGCGACATCCAGATGATCTTCCAGGACCCCTACGGCTCGCTGAACCCGCGCCACACGGTCGGCGGGATCGTCGGGACCCCCTTCCGGCTCCAGGGCGTCAAGCCCGAGGGGGGTGTGAAGGCGGAGGTCCAGCGGCTGCTGGAACTGGTGGGGCTCAACCCCGAGCACTACAACCGCTATCCGCACGAGTTCTCCGGGGGCCAGCGCCAGCGCATCGGCATCGCCCGGGCGCTCGCGCTGAAGCCGAAGCTGGTCGTCGCGGACGAGCCGGTCTCGGCGCTGGACGTGTCGATCCAGGCCCAGGTGGTGAACCTGCTGGACGACCTCCAGGAGGAGCTCGGGCTCACCTACATGATCATCGCGCACGACCTGTCGGTCATCCGTCACGTCTCGGACCGGATCGCGGTCATGTACCTCGGCAAGATCGTCGAGCTGGCGGACCGCACGTCGCTGTACACGGCTCCGATGCACCCGTACACGAACGCGCTGATGTCCGCGGTGCCGGTGCCGGACCCGCGCCGGCGCGGGGCCAAGAGCGAGCGCATCCTGCTCAAGGGCGACGTGCCGTCGCCGATCTCGCCGCCGAGCGGCTGCCGCTTCCACACCCGGTGCTGGAAGGCGACGCAGATCTGCAAGACCACCGAGCCGCCGCTGCTCCAGCTGAAGACCGGGCACCAGGTGGCGTGCCACCACCCGGAGAACGGCGAGGACCAGGCGCCTGGGGACGCGCCGCTCGTGGCGGACGTGATCACCGTGAAGTCCGCGGGCACCGCGGAGCCGGCCGCCGCGTCGGAGGCGGAGAAGGTTTCCGAGCCGGCCGCCGCACCGGTCGCGGGGAAGGTTTCCGAGCCGGCCGCCGCACCGGAGGGGCCGGAGAAGTCTGCCGGGCCCGCCCCCGACAGCGACGGCAAGGGTTCCCCCGCACCGTCCACGGGTGCGGAGGACAAGGGGAAGGAGTAGTACCGGCACAATTGCCCGGTGCTCAACGAACTCTTCACCCCCTCCGTCCAGCATGCGCTCGACATCGTCGGGATCTTCGTCTTCGCGATCTCGGGCGCGCTGCTCGCCGTACGCAAGAACTTCGATGTCTTCGGCATCGCGGTCCTCGCCGAGGTGACGGCGCTGGGCGGGGGGATCTTCCGTGACGTGATGATCGGCGCGCTGCCTCCCGCGGCCTTCACGGACCTCGGCTACTTCGTGACCCCGCTGATCGCCGCCGGCCTGGTCTTCTTCCTGCACCCGCACGTGGAGCGGATCCAGGCCGGGGTCAACGTCTTCGACGCGGCGGGACTGGGGCTCTTCTGCGTGGCCGGCACGATCAAGGCGTACGAGTACGGCCTCGGCCTCACCGCGTCCGCCGCGCTCGGCCTGGCCACCGCGGTCGGCGGCGGCGTGCTCCGCGACGTCCTGGCCAACGAGGTGCCGTCCCTGCTGCGCTGGGACCGCGACCTCTACGCCGTGCCCGCGATCGTCGGAGCGGTCATGGTGGTCCTCTGCATCCGTTTCGAGGCCCTCAACGCCTACACCAGCGGCGCCGCCGCGATCACCGCGTTCGTCCTGCGGCTGTTCGCCATGCGCTTCCACTGGAGGGCGCCGCGTGCCTACAACAGGCGTTCGGCCACGGCGGAGGAGACCCCGGCCGTCATCTGACGACAACCGTGCGGGCGAAAAAGCTACCGCTCAGTAATACGATCGGTGTACGGTGCATGCCATGGCACAGGCAGCAGCGCAGGAGTCGCGCGACGTACAGGCGACCATCGGTGACAGCGAGTTCGACCGCGACACCGCCGTGACCCTCCGGGAGGAGGGCGTCTACGACGCGGAACTCTCCGCGGGCTGGACGATCATCCACGCGGTCAACGGTGGTTACCTGCTGGCCATGCTCGGCCGCGCACTCGGCGAGGCGCTCCCGCACTCCGACCCCTTCTCGGTCTCCGCGCACTACCTCACGGCGTCCGTCCCGGGACCCGCGGTGATCCGCACCCAGGTCGTCCGCGCCGGCCGCACCCTCTCCACCGGCGAGGCCTCGCTCTTCCAGTTCGCGGAGGACGGCACGGAGATCGAACGCATCCGGGTGCTGGCCACCTACGGTGATCTCGGCGGCCTGACCGACGAGATCCGTACGTCGGCCCGTCCGCCGGTCATGCCGCCCCTGGCGCAGTGCCTCGGGGCGAGCGACGGCACGGCGCCGATCCCCGGCAGCTCGGCCATCACCGAACGGCTCGACGTCAAGCTCGACCCGGCGACGGTCGGCTGGGCCGTCGGCGCACCGTCGGGCAGGGGCGAGATGCGGGGCTGGTTCGGGCTGGCGGACGGCCGTGACGCCGACCCGCTCTCCCTGCTGCTCACCGTGGACGCCCTGCCCCCGACCTCCTTCGAGCTGGGCCTGAAGGGCTGGACGCCCACCATCGAGCTGACCACCCACATCCGCTGCCGCCCCGCCCCCGGGCCGCTGCGCGTCTCCATCACCACCCGCAACCTCGCGGGCGGCTTCCTGGAGGAGGACGCGGAGGTCTGGGACAGCGCGGACCGCCTCGTCGCCCAGTCCCGCCAGCTGGCCCGCGCGCCCCGCGGCTGAGGTCCGCCAGGATGGTGCGGTGAAGTCCGACAGGCTCCTCTCCGTCCTGCTCCTGCTCCAGACCCGCGGCCTGGTCCCCGCAACGGAGCTGGCCGAGCGTCTCGAAGTCTCCGTACGCACCATCTACCGGGACGTCGAGGCGCTCTCGGCCTCCGGCGTGCCCGTGTACACGGAGCGGGGACGCAACGGGGGGATCGCCCTGCTGCCGGGCTTCCGCACCGATGTCACCGGGCTCACCGCGGACGAGGCGCGCGCCCTCTTCGTCCTCGCCGCACAGGGGGCGCACGCCGCGCTCGGGCTGGACGCCGCACTCGGTTCCGCGCTGCGCAAGGTGATGGCCGCGCTCCCGGCCCCGCACCGGCCCGCCGCCGAACAGACCAGCCGCCGCATCCTGGTGGATCCCGTCCGCTGGATGAAGGGACCGCAGGCCGCCGTCGACGTGGGTGAACTGCACGACGCGGTCTTCGCCGACCGGAGACTGCTGCTGCGCTACCGGCACAGCGGCACGGACACCCCGTGCGTCCACACCGTCGATCCTTACGGCCTCGTCGTGAAGGCCGGCGTCTGGTATCTGATCGCCGACCTGGACGGAGCACCCCGGCTCTTCCGCGCGGACCGGGTGGAGCGGGCGGACCTCACGCAGGAGCCCGTGGTGCGCAGGGAGGGAGTGGAGCCCGCCGACGTGTGGGAGGAGCTGCGCCGGCGGGTCGAGGAGCGGCCGGGGGACGTCCGGCTCCACGTCCGCGTGCGCCGGTCCCGGCTGGACCTCTTCGTGCGCCTGTGCGCGGGAGTGCTGACCGGCCGGCCGGAGCCGGATGAGGAGTCGGCGGGGGAGTGGCTGGTGGCCGAACTCGCCGTGCCGGAGACCGGGTGGGCGCGTTCCCTGCTCTCCTTCGGCCCCGACCTCGAGGTCCTCGCGCCCCCGGAAGCCCGCCGCCTGCTCGCCGAGGCGGCGGCGGCGGTCACCGAGCTGTACGCAGGAAACGGGTGAGCGCCGCCGTCAGCTCGGCGGGCGCGTCCTCCTGCACCAGGTGCCCGGCGCCTTCGATCAGCTGCAGCTCGGCGCCCGGGATCATTCCGGCGAGTTCACGGCCGCGGGCGACCGGGATCCAGGTGTCCTCCGCGCCCCAGCAGACCAGCACCGGCAGCTCCAGTTCTCCGTAGCGGTGCTGGATGTCGTCGGTGAACCGCTGGTCGTTCTGGGCGATCTGCCGGTAGAACGCGGGCTGCCCGGAGCCGGTGCACCAGGGGGCGACGAGCCTGTCCAGGACCGCCGGGTGGAGTCCTCGGTGGCTGGCCGAGCCGACGTACTCGGTCACCAGCGCCCGGTGCAGGTCCGGCGGCAGCTCGCCGAATACCTCGGCCCGGCCGCCGAGCAGCCGGTAGGCGGGTGAACCCCAGGGCGCCAGCGCCACCGGGTCCACCAGGGCCAGCCTCCGGTAGCGGGCGCCGTGCAGCAGGTGCGCGCGCAGAGCGACACAGCCCCCGAAGTCGTGCGCGGCCACGGCCGGTCCGTCCAGCCCCCAGTGTCCGAGGAGGTCGGTGAGCACCCGGGCCTGGGCGCGCAGCGACACGTCCTGGCCGGCGTACTGCGCGGAGGCGCCGTAGCCCGGCAGGTCCCACACGTACACGCGGTGGTCCTGTGCGAGCCCCCGGGCGATGCCGCGCCAGACGTACGACGAGAAGGGCGTGCCGTGCACCAGGACGACGGGCGGTGCCTGCCGGGGGCCGAGAGCGGCCCAGCGGACCTCTCCCGAGGAGCTGGCGAAGGTCCGGTCCAGAGTCCAGTCACTCATGTCACCGACCCTACGGCGGCGTGTCCAGCCAGTGGGCCCGGCCCAGTGTGACCAGGCGCAGCCTGCGGCGCGCCACCCGGACGACCTCCTGTTCGCCCTCCGGCCCGGCGTCCAGCAGTGCCGAGGCGGTGAGCACCATGTGGTCGACGTACAGCCCGCCCAGCATCAGGAGGTCCTCCCGGTCCCATCCCGCCGACTCGGGCTCCGCGGCGAGTACGTGGGCGACCTCCTCGGCGAAGCCGCGCAACTGTGCCGCGATCGCGGCGCGGACCTGACCGACGCCGCCGTGCTGCTCGCGGGCGATGAACCGGAAATGGGCGGGCTGGCGCGTGACGTGACGGGTTATCAGTCCGACGCTGCGGTCGAGCCGTTCCTCGCTGTCCCCGGTGTCGGCGAGGATCGCGCCGATCATGCCGTGCAGGCTCCCCAGCGTCTCCTCGACCAGGGCGACGCCCAGGGCCGCCGTGCCGTCGAAATGCCGGTAGAAGGCTGTCGGGGTAACGCCCACGGCCCGCGTCACCTCGCGAAGGCCCAGGCTGCTGAGGCTCTGGTGCTCCAGCAGTTCCAGTGCCGCGTCGAGCAGTGCCTGGCGGGTCCTCTGCTTCTGGGCCTGGCGGACGCCGATGGTGTGACTCATGCCATTCAGTAAACAACCGTTCTCCGAGTCCAGGAAGGGGTACAAGGTCCTAGACTCGAACTCGGTGAACAGTTGTACTCTCAAAGCTCGCAGAAAGGCCGGACATGCTCGTCCTCGTAGCCGCCCTGCTCCTGCTGGGCGTCGTCCTCGGAGCGGTCGCACACCTCCCGCTCCCCGTGGCCCTGACCGCCGCGGCCGTGATCGGTCTCTGGCTGGCGGTCTTCGGCGTACGTGAACGCCTCGCCCGCCGCACCCGCTGACGAAGGAGCCGCACCATGGCACTCACCACCGCGCGCACCGCTGAATCCGACGCACGTTCCGCCGAGTCCCGCCGGGCCGGTGCCACCTCCGGCGGCGGCCAGCCGGTGGGCCGGGAGGCCGACGGCCTCGCCGTCGCCTCGTTCGTGCTCGGACTGCTCGGCCTCCTGGTGATGAACATCCTGCTCGGCCCGGTCGCCATCGTCATGGCGGTCGTCGCCCTCTCCCGGTCCCCCGCCCGCCGTGGCCGTGCTCTGCTCGGGCTGGGCCTCGGCGTCGCCGACCTGGTCGTCCTCGCGGCCCTGGTCACGGCCAACGGCACCGTGTCCTGGAGCCTGGCGGGCTGATCCCGCTGCCGCACGCGCCGGCCGGCCCGCCCACCGTACGACCGGACCGTGGCCGAGGGCGCCGGCGAGGCCGTCGAGGCTCCGGGGCACCGCCCTCGGCACGCTCCGCGCCACGGGCTCGTAGAATCGTCTCCACCATGGCCTACCTCGACCACGCCGCGACCACGCCGATGCTTCCGGAGGCGATCGCGGCGATGACCGCGCAGCTCGCCGTCACCGGGAACGCGTCCTCCCTGCACGCTGCCGGGCGCCGGGCCCGCCGTACCGTCGAGGAGTCCAGAGAGACCCTCGCCGACGCGCTCGGCGCGCGCCCCAGCGAGGTGGTCCTGACCTCCGGCGGAACCGAGGCCGACAACCTCGCCGTGAAGGGCCTCTACTGGGCCCGCCGCGACGCCGACCCCCGGCGCACCCGGGTGCTCGCCAGCCTCGTGGAGCACCACGCCGTGCTCGACGCCGTGGACTGGCTCGCCGAGCACGAGGGCGCCACCGTCGAGTACCTCCCGGTCGACCCGTACGGACGTGTCCACCCGGAAGCGCTGCGGGAGACGCTCGCCCGCAGCAGCGACGACGTCGCCCTGGTCACCGTCATGTGGGCCAACAACGAGATCGGCACCATCATGCCGATACGTGAACTCGCCGAGGTGGCGCGCGAGTTCGACGTCCCCATGCACTCCGACGCGGTGCAGGCGTTCGGGCAGCTGGAAGTCGACTTCGCCCGTTCCGGGCTGGCCGCGATGACGGTCAGCGCACACAAGATCGGGGGTCCGTTCGGCATCGGGGCGCTGTTGCTCGGACGTGACCAGAGCCCCGTGCCCGTGCTGCACGGCGGAGGCCAGGAGCGGCACGTGCGCTCGGGCACCCTGGACGTGCCGGCGGTGGCCGCCTTCGCCGTGGCCGGCCGGCAGGCGGCCGACGGTCGCGAGGACTTCGCCCACGGCATCGGCGCGCTCCGTGACGAGCTGGCCGCCGCCGTGCTGAAGGCCGTCCCCGACGCCCTCCTCGGCGGCGACCCGGCCCCCGGCGGGCGGCTGCCGGCCAACGCGCACTTCACCTTCCCCGGCTGCGAGGGCGACTCCCTCCTCCTGCTGCTCGACGCCCAGGGCATCGAGTGCTCCACCGGGTCGGCCTGCACCGCGGGCATCGCCCAGCCCAGCCACGTGCTGCTGGCCACCGGCACCGACCCCGCCCTGGCGCGCGGCACGCTGCGCTTCTCGCTCGGGCACACGTCGACCGGGCAGGACGTGAGGGAACTCGCGCGGGCGATCGGCCCCGCGGTCGAGCGGGCCAGGACGGCAGGGCTCAGCTAGCCCGCGCCCCCGCCGTGGACGCCGCGCGCACCAGCTTCATGTAGCGGGGCCAGTCCCAGTGCGGTCCCGGGTCGGTGTGGTCCGTGCCGGGCACCTCGACGTGCCCGATGATGTGCTCGCGGTCCACCGGGATCCCGTGCCGCCTGCATATGGCGGCCGTGAGCCGCGCGGAGGACTCGTACATCTCGGCGGTGAAGTCCTGCGGCCGGTCGACGAAGCCCTCGTGCTCGATACCGACACTGCGTTCGTTGAACGAGCGGTTGCCCGCGTGGTACGCCACGTCGAGCTCCCGGATCATCTGCGTCACCCGGCCGTCCTGCCCGACGATGTAATGCGTCGCCGCCTGGTGCGCCGGGTCCTGGAAGACCTTGACCGCGCTGGCGTAACTGCCCTGGGTGACATGGACGATCACCCGGTCCACGCCGTAGTCGTCGGGGCGGTCGGCCCGCCGCCAGTTCGCCTCGGAGGCCGCGATCCAGCTCGCCGGGGCGTAGTCCAGCTCCCCGGCCCTGCGGGGCTTCTCCACACCCGGCACCCGCCACCAGACGCGCCGGATCTCCTCCGCGGCCAGTACGGCCGTGCCCGCCGCAGCCACCCCGCCGCCGATCAGAAGCGTGCGCCGGCTGATGCCGTGACCAGGGCCTTCGGCCGACGGTCCGGCACTCCCGTTGTTCCCCATGTGCTGCTCAACGCTTATCCGCGAGCATTCGGTTCCCGGAGCCCCGTACTCTGGTGAAGCTATGACTCAGACCTCCCAGCGCCCCCTCCGTGTACTCGCCGCCATGTCGGGCGGAGTCGATTCCGCCGTCGCGGCCGCGCGAGCCGTCGAGGCAGGCCACGACGTGACCGGTGTGCACCTCGCTCTCTCGGCGAACCCGCAGTCCTTCCGTACGGGCGCACGCGGCTGTTGCACCATCGAGGACTCCCGGGACGCCCGCCGCGCGGCCGACGTCATCGGTATCCCGTTCTACGTCTGGGACCTGGCGGAACGCTTCCGCGAGGACGTCGTGGACGACTTCGTCGCGGAGTACGAGGCCGGGCGCACGCCCAACCCCTGCCTGCGCTGCAACGAGAAGATCAAGTTCGCCGCCCTGCTCGACAAGGCACTGGCCCTCGGCTTCGACGCCGTCTGCACCGGCCACTACGCCACCGTCGTGCTCAAGCAGGACGGGACCCGGGAGCTGCACAGGGCCTCGGACATGGCCAAGGACCAGAGCTACGTCCTCGGCGTCCTGGACGAGAAGCAGCTCGCCCACGCGATGTTCCCGCTCGGCGACACCCTCACCACCAAGGACGAGATCCGGGCCGAGGCCGAGCGCCGGGGCCTGGCGGTCGCCAAGAAGCCCGACAGCCACGACATCTGCTTCATCGCCGACGGCGACACCCAGGGCTTCCTCGCGAGCCGTCTCGGAGGTCCCGCCGAGGGCGACATCGTCGACGAGTCGGGCACGAAGGTCGGCACCCACGAGGGCGCCTTCGGCTTCACCATCGGCCAGCGCAAGGGCCTGCGGATCGGCCACCCCGCCCCCGACGGCAAGCCGCGCTACGTCCTGGACATCTCCCCGGTGGACAACACGGTGACGGTCGGCCCGGCCGAGGCCCTGGACGTCACCGCGCTCACCGCGATCAGGCCCCGCTGGTGCGGCACGGCCCCCACGGGCCCCGGGACGTACACCGCCCAGCTCCGCGCCCACGGCGGCGAGACCGAGGTGACGGCGGAGGTCACCGACGGCACCCTGTCCGTCACCTTCACCGAGCCGGTGCGGGGTGTGGCCCCGGGCCAGGCGGTGGTGCTGTACGACGGCACCCGGGTCGTCGGCTCGGCGACCATCGCGACGACGGTGCGGCGAGAGACGGCACCGGCCGCCGGCTGAGGGGCCGGGGCCGGCACGGCCGGAACGCGGCGTCATCGGTTGCACGCGCGGATCGTCCGCACGCGGTGTACGTACGACGGGGTCGGCCTCCCCGTCCCGTCGGCAGGCCGAGGGTGCTGCCGCGCTTCCGGGTGGCCGGTACCCAGCCCTGACGGAAGCCCTGCGTCCCTCGAATGGCGTGGCCCGGGTGCGGCCCGGTCACACCGCTCCAACACTGGAGCGGCTTGCCGTCGAGAGGAACGAGGCACCCATGAGAACGATGCTGGTGATCCACATGGACACACAGAAGTCCAGCCAGATGATCCAGAACAACGAGATGGCGCAGTTCATGCGGTCCATGCTGGAGCAGCTGCGGCCGGAAGCCGCCTACTTCGGGCCGCACGATGGAGTGCGTACCGCTTTCGTCGTCATCGACCTGGAGGACCCTTCTCAGCTCCCGAGCATCTCCGAGCCGTTCTTCGCGCAGCTCGGTGCCAGGGTCGAGATGTTCCCGGTGATGACCGCCGAGGACGTACGGACGGGTCTGGAGCGATACGCGTCGTCCTGAACGTGACCCCGCACAGTCACGTCCGACCCCTGTACGGGCGTGGCTGCGCGGGGCGGTCTCAGGACGCCTGGCGTGCGTGCACAGGCCTGTCGAAGAACTCCGCCAGCACCGGTGCGATCACGTGCGGCGCCAGCTCGCGGGTCTGACCCGTCAGCGTGCGGTGCCTGGCCCTGGGGATCGCGGCGGCGAGCGCGAGGGTCGTCGCGTGTGCCTGCGCCGTGCTGAAGCCACCGGTCACCACCAGGGTGCGGGCGGTGACCGACGCGAACCTCGCGGCGGGCACCGAGCCGTCACCCAGCAGCGCGTCGTCGTAGGCGAGGGTGTGGGCCACCGCCTCCAGGCCGGACCACAGCGGGGCCCGTCGCATCCGCGTGATCGTGTCCTCGGGTACTCCGGTCCGGGACAGGTACAGCTCGACGGCACCGCCCCGGTCACCGTCCGCCAGCAGCCGGTGCAACCGGGCCGTGCAGCGGGACTTGTACAGGAGGCCGGTGGTGCCCGGGGTGTACGGAGGCTCGTAGACCGCGAGGAGGTCCACCGGCAGCCCCGCCGCCTGCGCCTCCAGGGCCAGCGCCCCGCCCGACAGCATGCCGAACACCGAGACCCGCTCACCCGTCGCGGCCACGACCGCCGCCAGGTCCTCGATCTCGCGGCGGACCGTGTACGGCCCGCCGTCGCCGCTCACCCCGCGCCCCCGGCGGTCGTAGGTGACGACCGTGAAGCGCGGGACCAGCAGGGCGGCCAGCGCCGCCCCGTCGGCCGCCGTGCTCAGGGCCCCGCCGACCAGGAGCACGGTCGGTCCGTCGCCGCGCCGGCGATACGCGATCGACGTGCCGTCACGGGAGAGAGTCTTGTCCATGTGAGGGTGGACTGCGGTGCCGCGTGGAACTCATCGCCACGGCGCGGAAGAACTTCCCGGGTCAGCCGGCGACGACATCGGTGGCGTAGAAGCAGAAGTGGTCCCTGATGGCGGCGACCTGCTCCTTGGGCTCCGGATACGCCCAGACCAGGTCCGCCGCACCGGGCAGCGACCAGTACGAGGCGTCCCCCTTGAAGGGGCAGTGCGTGCGGGTGTCCGAGGGCGTCAGCATCTCGGTGCGGACGTCCTCGGGCGGCAGGTAGTAGCGGTCGGGGCAGCCCGTCTCGCGCAGCACCAGCGGGCGGCGGCTCTCGGCGACGACCTGCCCGTCGTGCACGGCGCGCACATGCACTTCGGCGGGTCCGACGGTGATCGTGTGTCCGGTGAGGGAGGTCATGTCCGGTTCAGCCGCGGAGAAGGCCCGTTTCTTCCCGGGCCCGGGAGTCGTCCCGCCGCCCGGGAGTCCCGGAGGCGCGGGAGCGGCCGTACGGTGTCCGCATGAACATCTGCGTCTTCCTCTCCGCCGCCGACCTCGACGACCGGTACACCGTGCCCGCCCGTGAATTCGCCGACCTGCTGGGCAGGGGCGGACACACCCTGGTCTGGGGCGGGTCGGAGAGCGGGCTGATGAAGGTCGTGGCGGACGGCGTCCAGGAGGCCGGGGGGCGGCTCGTCGGGGTGTCGGTGGAGTTCCTGGCGGCGAAGGCGCGCGCGAACGCCGACGAGATGGTGATCGCCAAGGACCTCGCCGAGCGCAAGGCCCTGCTCCTGGAGAAGGCCGACGCGATCGTGATCATGGTCGGCGGCACGGGGACACTCGACGAGGCGACCGAGATCCTGGAGCTGAAGAAGCACGGCAAGCACACCAAGCCGGTCGTCCTGCTGAACACCGCCGGGTTCTACGACGGCCTGCACCAGCAGTTCCAGCGCATGGAGGACGAGGGCTTCCTCCCGGTCCCGCTGACCGAGCTGGTCTTCTTCGCCAAGGACGGCGTCGGGGCGCTGGCCTACCTGGAGGAGTGGGCCGGTCTGCAGTGATGCGAGCATGAGGGCATGCCTACTCACCTCATCACCGGTGCCGGCTCCGGTATCGGCGCGGCGGTCGCCCGCCGGCTCCTGGAGCGCGGCGACGAACTCGTGCTGCTGGCCCGGGACGCGGGCCGTGCCAAGGAACTGGCCGCGCTCCACCCCGGCGCCCGCACACTCGTCGGTGACCTCGGGAACCCCGACCGGCTCTCCTGGGCCTTCGGACAGCAGCCCATGCCCGAACGCCTCGACTCGCTGCTGCACATCGCGGGCGTCGTCGAACTCGGCACGGTCGGCGACCTCACCCCCAAGGCCTGGCACTTCCAGCTCAACGCCAACCTGGTCTCCCCGGCCGAACTGACGCGCCTGCTCCTGCCGCAGCTACGCGTCACCCACGGCCACGTCGTCTTCGTGAACTCCGGCGCCGGGCTCGCGGCGCACGCCGAATGGGGCGCCTACGCCGCCAGCAAGCACGGGCTGAAGGCGCTCGCCGACTCGCTGCGCCACGAGGAGCACGGCAACGGCGTCAGGGTCACCTCCGTCTACCCGGGCCGCACCGCCAGCCCCATGCAGGCCAAGGTCCACCAGCAGGAGGGCAAGGAGTACGACGCATCGCGCTGGATCGACCCCGAGTCGGTGGCCACCACGATCCTGCTGGCCCTCGATCTGCCGCGGGACGCCGAGATCAACGACCTGACGGTCCGACCCGGCCGCTGAGGGCACGCGCCCGGGGACCGTAGGCTTTCCGCGTGAGCGACAAGAGCAGGTTCAGCGCGAGTGCAGCCACCGGGATCGGGTCCATGCCGGGAGGAGACGCCCGGGAGGCGGCCAGGACCGTCACCGGCTCGTTCGCCGACGGGCAGGGCATGCCGTACCTGGCGGAGCTGCCCGCGCGGGGTCCGGGCGCGGACATGACCGGGCGGACCATCGGCCTGCTCGTGGAGATGTACGGCCATGTGGAGCCCAGCGGCTGGCGCATCAGCGACAGGCCGGGCCGCGACACGCGCCGGGCCCGCTCCTGGCTGGGCGAGGACCTCGACGCCCTGGAGGAGTTCTCCCAGGGGTACGAGGGGCTGCTCAAGGTCCAGGCCGTCGGCCCGTGGACCCTCGCGGCAGGACTGGAACTGCGGGGCGGCGAGGCCATGCTCGGCGACCCGGGAGCCTGCCGTGATCTGGCGGGCTCGCTGGCCGAAGGACTCCGCTCCCACCTCGCCGAGGTGCGGCGCAGGGTCCCCGGCGCCGAGGTCGTGCTCCAGCTCGACGAACCCTCCCTGACCGCGGTGCTCCTGGGGCGGGTCCGGTCGGCGAGCGGTTACCGCACCTACCGCGCGGTGGACCGCCAGGTGGTCGAAGGAACGCTGCGCGAGGTGCTCGCGGCCAACGGCGAAGAGCCCACGGTGGTCCACTCGTGCGCCCCCGAGGTGCCGTTCGCGCTGCTGCGACGCGCCGGGGCGGACGCGGTCTCCTTCGACTTCTCGCTGCTCACCGAGCGTGAGGAGGAGGCGATCGGGGAAGCCGTCGAAGGCGGTACCCAGCTCTTCCTCGGCGTGGTGCCCGGACTCGAAGCCGCGTCGACCCCATTGTCGGACCCGGGCGGTAGCGTCAAGGACGTCAGGACGTTGTGGAGCAGGCTGGGGCTGAATCCGGGGACTCTGAGCGAGTCCGTCGTGATCACCCCGTCCTGCGGGCTGGCGGGAGCGTCGCCCGCGTACGCGCGCGCCGCGCTCGCCCACTGCGCCCGCGCCGCGAGGTCACTCGCGGACAACCCTGAGTAACGGGTCAGGTCGACGGGGTAACGGGAGGAAACAGGCGATGGCCGGCGAACAGCAGGCGCAGCAGCTCACCGGTGTGACGGCGGAGGTGCGGGAACAGCACGCACTTCTCGCCGAGCAGATCGAGGAGCACCGCTTCCGGTACTACGTGAAGGACCAGCCCGTCATCGACGACGCCGGGTTCGACCGGCTGATGCGCGAGCTGGAGGCCATCGAGGAGCAGCACCCCGAGCTGCGCACCCCGGACTCGCCGACCCAGAAGGTGGCGGGGCCCTACACCACGGAGTTCACCTCCGTCGAGCACCGTGAGCGCCTGCTCTCCCTGGACAACGCCTTCGACGACGCGGAGCTCGCGGCCTGGGCCGAGCGCGTGGCCAAGGACGTGGGCAGGGGCGGGTACCACTTCCTGTGCGAGCTCAAGGTGGACGGCCTCGCCGTCAACCTCACCTACGAGCACGGCAGACTGACCCGGGCGGCGACCCGCGGCGACGGCCGCACGGGGGAGGACATCACCCCCAACGTCCGTACGATCGCCGACATCCCGCTCCGCCTCAAGGGCGACCGCATCCCCGCACTCGTCGAGATCCGGGGCGAGGTCTTCTTCCCCATGGAGGCCTTCGAGGGGCTCAACGCCCGGCTCGTCGAGGCCGGTGACAAGCCCTTCGCCAACCCGCGCAACGCGGCGGCCGGGTCGCTGAGGCAGAAGGACCCGAAGGTCACCGCCACCCGCCCGCTGCACATGGTGGTGCACGGCATCGGCGCCCGTGAGGGCTTCGACATCGACCGGCTCTCCCAGGCCTACGACCTGCTGAGGGAGTGGGGCCTGCCGACCGCCAGGCACAACAAGGTGGTCGGGTCCCTCGACGAGGCGCGGGAGTTCATCGCCCACTTCGGTGAGCACCGCCAGTCCGTCGAGCACGAGATCGACGGCGTCGTCATCAAGCTCGACGAGATCCCGCTCCAGGGCAGGCTGGGCTCCACCTCGCGCGCGCCCCGCTGGGCGATCGCCTGGAAGTACGCGCCGCAGGAGGTCAACACCAAGCTGGTCAACATCCGGGTCGGCGTCGGGCGGACCGGCCGGGTCACGCCGTACGCCCAGGTGGAGCCGGTCGAGGTGGCGGGATCGGAGGTCGAGTTCGCCACCCTGCACAACCAGAACGTGGTGAAGGCCAAGGGCGTCCTCATCGGCGACACGGTGGTCCTGCGCAAGGCGGGAGACGTCATCCCGGAGATCCTCGGGCCGGTCGTCGATCTGCGTGACGGCAGCGAGCGGGAGTTCGTCATGCCGTCGGAGTGCCCCGAGTGCGGGACGCCGCTGCGTCCCATGAAGGAGGCCGACATCGACCTCCGCTGCCCCAACGCCCGCTCCTGTCCCGCCCAGCTGCGGGAGCGCCTGGCCTATCTCGCGGGCCGCAAGTGCCTGGACATCGACCACTTCGGCTACGTGGCCGCCGCCGCCCTGACCAAGCCCCTGGAGCCGGCCGAGCCGCCGCTGCTCGACGAGGGGGACCTCTTCGGCCTGACGGTGGAACAGCTGCTGCCGATCCGCGCGTACGTCCTGGACGCGGACAGCGGGCTGCCCAAGCGCGACCCGAAGACGGGCGAGGAGAAGATCGCCACGGTCTTCGCCAACCAGCAGGGCGAGCCGAAGAAGAACGCCCTCAGCATGCTGGAGGGGATCGCCGAGGCACGGCAGGCCCCTCTCGCCCGCATCCTCACCGGACTCTCGATCCGGCATGTCGGGCCCGTGGCCGCCGTCGAACTGGCCCGGCAGTTCCGGTCCGTCGACCGGATCGACGAGGCGTCCGAGGAGGAGCTCGCCGCGGCGGACGGGGTGGGGCCCATCATCGCCGCCTCCGTCAAGCAGTGGTTCGCCGAGGACTGGCACCGCGAGATCCTGCGCAAATGGCGCGAGGCCGGGGTGCGCATGGAGGACGAGGGCGCGGGACAGGACGAGGGGCCGAGGCCGCTGGAGGGGCTCACCGTCGTCGTCACCGGCACGCTGACCGCGCACACCAGGGACGGCGCCAAGGAAGCGCTCCAGAGCCGCGGCGCCAAGGTCACCGGATCCGTCTCGAAGAAGACGTCCTTCGTGGTGGTGGGCGACAACCCGGGGTCGAAGTACGACAAGGCGATGCAGCTGAAGGTGCCCGTGCTCGACGAGGAGGGCTTCGCGGTACTCCTCGAAGAGGGCCCGGACGCGGCCCGGGAGGCCGCCGTACCCGTCGAGGAAGCCTGATCGAGGCGCGATCGAGACGTGCGCGGCGCGTGGTCATGAGCGACGGGGGAAAAAAGCGGACGAGGCGGAGAGGCGGGGCGCCGGAAAGCCCGGCCCGGCTCGCCCGTCTCACCCGTTCGGCGCATATCGGAAAGTCAGGAGTGTCGGGCCGCATTCGGGCAAGAGCTGCAGAGCGCTGCCCGTGGGGGGCTTCGTCGGCCTACTGTTGAACGAGCGCCTGCCCGTGCCCGGCCGCCTCGTGGGATCCGGGTCGTGGTGGCATGGGAGCGGGGGCCACCATGGGACATCGGCACCGCCGGCTGTGAGAGGGACGGAATGGAACCGACCGAGAGCGCCGCACCGGTGTCGCGGCTGCAGGGTTTCGTGGACCTCACGCCCAAGGTGGGCGCCGTCGTCGTGGCGGTCGCCGCCGCGCAGCTCGCGACCGGGTTCTACCGGACGGTCCAGGACGGCCGCGCCCTCTTCCCCGACGGGACCGCGGGCTGGTCGCTCGCCCTGCTCACCGGAATCATCGTGGGCCACCTGGTCGCCCTCGGCAGGGACCGCTGGTGGGGCGGAACAGGCTCGGGCGCGGCACTCACCCTCGCCGTCCTGCTGCTCTACGGCTGGGTGGCCGCCGGCCTGGTCAGCCTCGTCGTCGTGGTGCTCGTGGGCACCGCCAGGCGTCACCGCTGGTGGCAGGGGCTGCTCCACGGAGCGGTCGACATACTCGGCATCGGCGCGGCCGCGCTCGTGCTGTCCGCCCTCGGTGAGGCGCCGAGCGTGGAGGCGCCCTGGCGGCCGCTCCACTGGGGCATCGGGTCCTTACCGGACGTGCTGCTCGCGGCCGGTGCCTATCTCCTGGTCACCCGCGTCCTGCTCTGGTACGCCAGGGCGTCCCAGCACGGCGGGCTGCCGACGATCGCCCGCACCGCGCTGCTGCGCCAGGGCCTCGTCGCGGTCGCCCTGCTCGGCATCGCCCCGCTGATCTGTGTGGTGGCGTCGGCGAAACCGGTGCTCCTGCCGCTCTTCGCCGTCCCGCTGATCGCCCTCGACTCCACGCTGTGGATCGCCCGCGCGCGGGCCGAGGAGCAGCTGAGGGATCCGCTCACCGGCCTGCCCAACCGGCAGTGGCTCCTGGAGCGGACGTGGACGGCGCTGGACGAGGCCGACGGCACCGGTGCCAGGTCCGCACTCGTCCTGATCGACCTGGACCGCTTCCGGGCCGTCAACGACACCCTCGGACATCTCGCCGGGGACCGCCTCCTGCTCCAGATAGCGGAGCGACTGCGGCTCGCCCTGCCACGCGGGGCGGAGGCCGCGCGGCTCGGCGGCGACGAGTTCGCCGTGCTGCTGCCGACCGCGGACTCGATCACCAGTGCCCAGCGCATCGCCCGCCACCTGGTCGCCGCACTCTCCTCGCCCCTCGACCTGGACGGGCTCACGCTGGTGCTGGAGGCGAGCGCGGGGG
The DNA here is from genome assembly GCF_044385685.1 of Streptomyces sp. ALB3. Taxonomy (NCBI): domain Bacteria; kingdom Bacillati; phylum Actinomycetota; class Actinomycetes; order Kitasatosporales; family Streptomycetaceae; genus Streptomyces; species Streptomyces sp. ALB3. Next base: position 91,916 of record NZ_JBISCE010000004.1, read on the forward strand.
TCGCCGTCCACCCCGACCACGCTCTCGACGCCGAAGGGCTGCTCCGGCGGGCGGACGTCGCCATGTACCAGGCCAAGCGGGACCGCACGGGCGTGGAGGTCTACGAGTCCAAGCGCGACAGCAACACCCCCGACCGTCTCGGTCTGCTGGGTGATCTGCGCCGGGCCCTGGACGCCCGTGAGGTCGAACTCCACTACCAGCCCAAGGTCCGCTTCGACGGCCAGGTCGCCGGCCTCGAGGCGCTCGTGCGCTGGGTCCATCCGGAGCGTGGCCGGGTCCCCCCGGACGAGTTCATCGCGATCGCGGAATCCTCCGGACTGATGCCGCACCTCACCGAGTACGTGCTGGAGACGGCGCTGGCGCAGGTGGCCAGGTGGCGGGCGCAGGGGCTGTTCGTCCCCGTCGCGGTCAACGTCTCGCCGCGCGACGTCCACACCCCCGGCTTCGCCGGCAGCGTCGCCGCACGGCTCGCCCGGCACGGAGTCCCGGCCGGCGCCCTGCAACTGGAGATAACCGAGCACGTCCTGCTGGAGGACCCGCAGCGGGCCGCCGACACCCTGGCGGGGCTGACCGGGCACGGGGTGAAGATGTCCCTCGACGACTTCGGCACGGGCTACTCCTCCCTCGTCCACCTGCGGAAGCTGCCGGTCAGCGAACTCAAGATCGACCGGTCGTTCGTGGCGCGGCTGGCCGTGGACCACGAGGACGCCGAGATCGTCCGCTGCACCATCGACCTGGCCCACTCGCTGGGACTGATCGTCGTCGCCGAGGGGGTCGAGGACGACGAGACCTGGGAGCGGCTGCGGGACCTGCAGTGCGACGCGGTCCAGGGGTGGCTCGTCGCCGCCGCGATGCCGCCGCAGGAGACGACGGCCTGGCTGCGGGCGCGCGGCGAGCACGGATGGCGACGGCCGGGGGAGCGGGAAGCCGCTGCCGAGCCGGCAGTGGCGGCCGAGCCGGCGCCCAGGCCCGCGGGACGCGCCCTGAACCCCGGCACGGCGACGGCCTGAGGCCCGGCAACGCCCGGTCCGGTGCGGGTCCGAGGCCCGGCAACGCCCCGGGGCGCTGCGGGCGAAGGCCCGACCCGGGGTCGTTTTGTCCCTAATCGGTGGCCGGGCTCGATCCGCCCGCCGCGGAGGTGCCCGGCGACCCCATAGGATTGGGCCAAAACCACACACCAAACCCTGAGGATCGCTGCATGCCTGGCATCACGCGCGAGGAGGTCGCCCACCTCGCCCGGCTGGCGCGTCTGGAGCTGAAGGGCGAAGAGCTCGAGCACTTCGCCGGTCAGCTCGACGACATCATCGGCGCGGTCGCCCGCGTCTCCGAGGTCGCCGACCAAGACGTACCGCCGACCTCCCACCCGCTGCCGCTGACCAACGTCATGCGCGCGGACGAGGTCCGTCCGTCGCTCACCCCCGAGCAGGCGCTCTCCGGCGCCCCGGCCCAGGAGCAGCAGCGTTTCAAGGTGCCGCAGATCCTGGGGGAGGACTAACCGCCATGACGGACATCAGCACCATCATCAAGCTCACCGCGGCCCAGATCGCCGCGAAGATCGCCTCAGGCGAGCTGACGGCCGTCGAGGTCACCGAGGCCCACCTGGCCCGGATCGACGCCATCGACGAGAAGGTCCACGCCTTCCTGCACATCGACCGCGAGGGGGCGCTCGCGCAGGCCCGCGCCGTCGACGCCAAGCGCGAGGCGGGCGAGAAGCTCGGCCCGCTGGCCGGCGTCCCGCTCGCGCTCAAGGACATCTTCACCACGCGGGACATGCCGACCACCGTCGGTTCGAAGATCCTCGAGGGCTGGGTCCCGCCGTACGACGCGACCCTCACGAAGAAGCTGAAGGCGGCCGACGTCGTCATCCTCGGCAAGACCAACATGGACGAGTTCGCCATGGGGTCCTCCACCGAGAACAGCGCCTACGGCCCGACCGGCAACCCCTGGGACCTCACCCGCATCCCGGGCGGTTCCGGCGGCGGCTCCTCCGCCGCGCTGGCCTCCTTCGAGGCGCCGCTCGCCATCGGCACGGACACCGGCGGCTCCATCCGCCAGCCCGCCGCCGTCACCGGGACCGTCGGCGTGAAGCCCACCTACGGCGGAGTCTCCCGCTACGGCATGGTCGCCTTCTCGTCCTCCCTCGACCAGGGCGGCCCCTGCGCCCGCACGGTCCTGGACGCGGCGCTGCTGCACGAGGTCATCGGCGGACACGACCCGCTCGACTCGACGTCCATCGACTCGCCGGTGCCGCCGGTCGTCGAGGCCGCCCGCAACGGCTCCGTGCAGGGCATGCGCGTCGGCGTGGTCAAGCAGTTCGCCGGTGAGGGCTACCAGGCCGGGGTCGTCCAGCGGTTCAACGAGTCGGTCGAGCTGCTGAAGTCCCTCGGCGCCACGATCGTCGAGCTGGACTGCCCGTCCTTCGACCTCGCCCTGTCGGCGTACTACCTCATCGCGCCCTCGGAGTGCTCCTCGAACCTGGCGCGCTTCGACGCCATGCGCTACGGCCTGCGGGTCGGCGACGACGGCACGCGCTCCGCCGAGGACGTCACCGCCCTCACCCGCGAGGCCGGCTTCGGCGACGAGGTCAAGCGCCGCATCATCCTCGGTACGTACGCGCTCAGCTCCGGCTACTACGACGCGTACTACGGCTCGGCGCAGAAGGTCCGCACCCTCATCACCCAGGACTTCGAGAAGGCGTTCGAGCAGGTGGACGTCATCGTCTCGCCGACGACGCCCACCACCGCCTTCCCGATCGGCGAGCGCGCCGACGACCCGATGGCGATGTACCTCGCGGACCTGTGCACCATTCCGACCAACCTCGCCGGCAACTCCGCCATGTCGCTGCCCTGCGGCCTGGCCCCGGAGGACGGCCTGCCGGTCGGACTGCAGATCATCGCCCCCGCCATGAAGGACGACCGGCTGTACAAGGTCGGAGCAGCCGTCGAGGCCGCTTTCGTGGAAAAGTGGGGGCACCCGCTGCTTGAGGAGGCTCCGTCACTATGAGCGCAATGGCTAAGAAGGCCAAGAACTTCAAGAAGTCCAAGTCCGGCGTGTACGTGTCCCTGGGCACCACCGCCTTCGGCGCGCTCAGCGTCGTCAAGCAGGCGAGGATGGCCCGCCAGGACAACGACACGCTGCGGCTGATCGACGCCGCCGTATCCGCCGCCGCGATCGTGACCGGTATCGCGATCCTCTACCGCGAGCTCAAGCGTCTCGGCGACGACGACGTCCTGCTGGGCTGAGAGGGAAAGTTTCATCGTGACTGTCATCGACCTGGAGTCGTACGAGGATGCCCTCGCGACGTACGACCCCGTCATGGGCCTCGAGGTCCATGTGGAGCTCGGCACCAAGACGAAGATGTTCTGCGGGTGCTCGACCGAGCTCAAGCAGGACGCGAACTCGCAGACCTGCCCGGTCTGCCTCGGGCTGCCGGGCGCTCTGCCGGTCGTCAACGAGATCGGCGTCGAGTCCGCCATCAAGATCGGGCTCGCGCTGAACTGCGAGATCGCCGAGTGGTGCCGCTTCGCCCGGAAGAACTACTTCTATCCGGACATGCCGAAGAACTTCCAGACCTCCCAGTACGACGAGCCGATCGCCTACGACGGCTATCTGGACGTCCAGCTGGAGGACGGGGAGATCTTCCGCGTGCAGATCGAGCGCGCGCACATGGAGGAGGACACCGGCAAGTCGACGCACGTCGGCGGGGCCACGGGCCGTATCCACGGCGCCTCCCACTCGCTGCTCGACTACAACCGCGCGGGCATCCCGCTCATCGAGATCGTCACCAAGCCGATCGAGGGCGCGGGCGCACGTGCCCCCGAGGTGGCCAAGGCGTACGTCGCCGAGCTCCGCGAGCTCATCAAGGCGCTCGGCGTCTCGGAGGCCCGGATGGAGATGGGCCAGATGCGCTGCGACGTCAACCTGTCGCTGCGCCCCCACGGCACCGAGACGTTCGGCACCCGCTCCGAGACGAAGAACGTCAACTCGCTGCGCTCCGTCGAGCGGGCCGCCCGCTTCGAGATCCAGCGCCACGCCGCGGTGCTGAACTCCGGCGGGACGATCGTGCAGGAGACCCGGCACTTCCACGAGGAGGACGGCTCCACCACGGCCGGCCGCATCAAGGACAACGCCGAGGACTACCGCTACTTCCCCGAGCCGGACCTGGTACCGGTCGCCCCTTCCCGCGACTGGGTCGAGGAGCTCCGCAAGGGGCTTCCCGAACTGCCCCGGCTGCGCCGCAAGCGGCTGAAGGAGGAGTGGGGTGTCAACGAGCACGACATGCAGTCCATCCTCAACGCGGGCGCCGTCGACCTGATCGTCGCGACGACGGACGCGGGCGCTCCCTCCGACCAGGCGCGCAAGTGGTGGATGGGCGAGCTCGCCCGTAACGCCAACGAGACCGGCCGCAGCCTGGACGAGCTGCCGGTCACCCCCGCCCAGGTCGCCCGGGTGGCGGAGCTGGTCACCTCCGGCGACCTCAACGACAAGCTGGCGCGCCAGGTCCTCGAGGGCGTCCTCGCGGGTGAGGGCGACCCGGACACCGTCGTCGAGAAGCGCGGGCTGAAGGTCGTCTCGGACGAGGGCGCGCTGGGCACCGCCGTGGACGAGGCCATCGCGGCCAACGCGGCCATCGCGGACAAGATCCGTGGCGGCAAGGTGGCGGCGGCCGGCGCGCTGGTGGGCGCTGTCATGAAGGCCACCCGTGGCCAGGCGGACGCGGCGCGTGTGCGTGAGCTGATCCTGGAGAAGCTCGGCGTCGAGGGCTGATCCCCCGAGCGCCCCTGGGGGGCGGTGCACCCGTTCACCGGGTGTGCCGCCCCCTTCGCCTTGCCCGGGCCGGCCTGCGGGACGTTCACCGCCAGGCCGTACGGCGGTCTTTCCGCAGCCATCCGGCGTGGCTAGCTTCCAGCCGTAGGCACGGAATCGGGAGGCTCATTTGACCACGGACATGTCACGGCGGCGGCTCCTCGCGCTCGGGGGCGGTGCTCTCGGCGCAGCGGCGGCGGGATCGTTCCTGCCCCCGTCGCTCCAGGCCGCGATCGCCGCACAGCCCTCGGCCGGGCGGTCCGGTGGTGCGGGACTCGACGCCATCGAGCACGTGGTGATCCTGATGCAGGAGAACCGTTCCTTCGATCACTACTTCGGGACACTGCGCGGGGTGCGCGGCTTCGGCGACCGCAACGCGATCGAACTCCCCTCCGGCCGGTCCGTCTTCGAGCAGCCGGGTCCTACGGGCTCGGCCGTGCTGCCGTTCCCCGTGCGCGGGGCAGCGGAGGCGCAGAAGAAGGACCTGCAGTACATCGGCGCGCTCGACCACTCCTGGAACGGCGGCGCCACGGCGTGGGCCGGCGGCTGGATGAACGGATGGGTCACCGCCAAGACCGCCGCGACGATGGCCTACTACGACCGCGGCGACATCCCGCTGCACTACGAACTCGCCGACACCTTCACGGTCTGCGACGCCTACCACTCCTCGATCCACACCTCCACCAGCCCCAACCGCAACCACCTGTGGAGCGGCAGGACGGGTCACGAGTCCAACGGCGAGCGGGCCGTGGGCAACGACGCGTACGACGAGGGCAACCATCCCGGATACGACTGGGGTACCTACGCGGAGCGGCTGGAGAAGGCCGGACGCAGCTGGAAGACGTACACCGAGTGGGAGAACTTCACCGACAACCAGATCGAGTTCTTCGCCACCTTCAAGGCCATCGCCCGCAAGGCCCTCGCGAGGACGGGCGGTCACACCTACATGGAGTCCTTCTACGCCACCGTGCGCGACGCGGACGGCGACGTGGAGAGGGAGCGGCTGCTGGGGCTGCTCGACGAGGGCGTCGCCGCCCTGCCGGCGGCCGAGCGCAGTCTGTTCGAACGGGGACTGCGACGGGTGCGCACGGGCACCCTCGCGGAGGAGTTCGCCAAGGACGTGGCGGCTGGGACACTGCCCGAGGTCTCCTATCTGGTCCCCTCGGCAGTCGACTCCGAGCATCCGAGCGTCTCCTCGCCGGCGCACAGCGCGACGATCGTCTACAAGGTCCTGGACGCGCTCGGCAGGCACCCCGACGTGTGGCGGCGCACCGCCGTCCTCATCAACTACGACGAGAACGACGGCTTCTTCGACCACGTGCCGCCGCCGGTCGCTCCGGTGGAGGTGACGGAGGAGCACTGGAAGGGCAGCCCCACCGGACTCGGCGTCCGGGTCCCGCTGCTGGTCGTCTCCCCGTGGTCGGTCGGCGGATACGTCTGCTCCGAGGTCTTCGACCACACCTCCGTGATCCGCCTCCTGGAGCGCCTGACGGGGGTCGGGGAGCCGAACATCGGTGACTGGCGCCGCCGGATCACCGGCGACCTGACCTCCGCGTTCGACTTCACCCGCCCACGGCGGCAGCCGGAGACGGAGCCGCCCGCCGCGATCCCTCCGTACGGCGGACGCTGGCAGCCGAGGCCGCCGGCCGTTCAGCACATGCCCGTCCAGGAGCCGGGCGTCCGCCCGGCCCGCTCCCTGCCCTACCAGCCGGACGCGCAGGCCAGGCGCGTGGACGCCGGGCTGCGCCTGGACCTCGTCAACACCGGCAGGTCCTCCGCCCACTTCACCCTCTATCCGTACGCGGGGGAGTTCCCCGTCCCGCAGCACCGGGACGTCAGGGGCACCGCACGGTGGACGGTGCCGCTGCCCGGTGAGGCCTACCGCTTCACGGTCACCGGACCGAACGGTTTCCGGCGGGAGTTCGAGGGAGCGTCCGACGGTGCCGCGGAAGTCTCCTCCCGCATCGACGCCCACGAGCGGGACCTGCACCTCACGCTGCGCAACAACGGCGGGCGGACGCTGACCTACACCGTGCGGCCCCTCGGATACGTCGAGGAGGACGACCTGCGGGACTGGACCCGGACGGTCGCGGTCAAGCCGGGGCGCAGCCGTACGGTCGTGCACTCGGCGGCCGACGCCCACGGCTGGTACGACATCGAGGTGACGGCCGGCGAAGCGGGCTCCTTCCGGCGCCGTCTGATGGGTCACATCGAGAACGGCAGGGCGAGCGTCTCCGGCTGACGGACGGGACGGACGGCGGGCCGGGTGAGCGCGCGCGAGCGTGCGGTGACGTCGAGAACAAGCCATGTGAGCATGACCACGAAAGCGGCACATGGCTGGAAATCGCTGACAGAGTGAAGCTCTCAGGTCATGCGACTTGGTGGGATGTACCCCTCATGTCCCCCTACGGTCCACGAACCCCAGGAGCACGTCCGTTGGCCGCCATCGCACGCTGGTGTCTCGAGCACCGCCTCGCCGCCGTCCTCATCTGGCTGTTCGCACTCGGGGGCACGGCCACCGCGGCGGGCTTCGCGGGGTCCGCGTACTCCCACGACTACGAGGTTCCGGGCACCGAGTCCGGCCGCGCGGGTGAGCTCCTGGAGAGGGGGTTCGGAGACCTCGGCGGCGACACCGCGACCGTCGTCTGGCACACCCCTGAAGCCACTGTCCGCGACGCCGGCGTGGAGCGGACGATGACCACGACGCTGCACACGATCGGCACCCTGCCCGGTGTCGGTGACGTCACCGGCCCCTACGGGCCGCAGGCGCGGGGACAGATCAGCGCGGACGGCCGCACCGCCTACGCGACGGTCACCTTCGACCACCGGGCCGGCGACCTCCCGCCGGGACAGGCACAGGCCGTCGTCGACACAGCGCAGGAGGCCGCGGGTGAAGGGCTCCAGGTCGAGCTCGGGGGCGTCGCCGTCGCACCGGCCGAAGCTCCCACCCTCCACCTGAGCGAGGCCATCGGGGTGGTCGTCGCCGGGGTCGTCCTCTTCCTGGCCTTCGGCTCGCTCGCCGCGAGCCTGCTGCCCATCGCCACCGCCCTGGTCTCCGTCGGCACCGCGTACGCGGGCACGGTGCTGCTCGGGCACGTCATGACCGTCGCGGACTTCGCGCCGATGCTCGGCATGCTCATCGGGCTCGGCGTCGGTATCGACTACGCCCTCTTCATCGTCACCCGGCACAGACGAGGACTGCGGAGCGGCCTGTCCGTCCCCGAAGCGGCCCGGAACGCCGTCGCGACGACGGGGCGCGCAGTCGTCTTCGCCGGAGCCACCGTCTGCGTCGCCCTGCTGGGCATGCTGGTCCTGAGGCTCGGTTTCCTCAACGGTGTCGCGGTCGCCGCCTCCCTCACCGTCGTGCTGACCGTAGCCGCCTCCGTGACCCTGCTCCCCGCCCTGCTCTCCTTCATCGGCATGCGGGCCCTGGGCCGGCGAGAGCGCGTGCGGCTGGCGGAGAACGGACCGCGGGCCGGACGGACCACCGGCTTCGCCGCCCGCTGGTCGGCCTTCGTCGAGCGCCGCCCCCGTCTCCTGGGAGCGGTCGCGGCGGCCTTCATGGCGGTGCTCGCCGTCCCCACGTTCTCCCTGCACCTGGGCACCTCCGACCAGGGCCACAATCCCGCCACGGCCACCACCCGGCAGGCATACGACCTCCTGGCCGACGGATTCGGCGCCGGAGTCAACGGACCGCTGACACTGGCCGCCCGACTCGACGGAGCCGACGACCGGCTCGCCCTGGACGGCCTGCCCGCGGTGCTGCGGGACACCGACGGCGTCGCCTCGGTGAGTCCGGTGACGTACAACAGCAGTGGCGACACCGCCTTCCTCACCGTCGTGCCCGAGACCTCACCGCAGTCGCAGCGGACCAGCGAACTCGTCGACCGGCTGCGTCGCGACGTGCTGCCGCCGATGGAGGACACCACCTCGCTCCGCGTCCACGTGGGCGGCGTGACGGCCGGCTACGACGACTTCGCGGACATCATCATCGGCAAACTGCCGCTCTTCGTCGGGGTGGTCGTCGGACTCGGCTGTCTCCTGCTGCTGCTGGCCTTCCGCTCCCTCGCCGTCCCCCTCAAGGCCGCCGTGATGAACGTGGCCGCCGTGGCCGCCTCCTTCGGGGTCGTCGTCGCGGTGTTCCAGTGGGGGTGGGGGAGCGAGCTGATGGGGCTCGGGAGCGCGGGCCCCATCGAGCCCTTCCTCCCGGTGATCATGGTCTCGGTGCTCTTCGGGCTGTCGATGGACTACCAGGTCTTCCTCGTCGGCCGGATGTACGAGGAATGGCTGGCGACCGGTGACAACCGCCGGTCGGTGCGGGTCGGCCTCGCCGAGACCGGCCGGGTGATCAACTCGGCGGCCGTGATCATGATCGCGGTCTTCCTCGCCTTCGTCCTCAGCGGCGACCGCGTCATCGCGATGTTCGGCACCGCGCTGGCCGCCGCCGTCGCGCTCGACGCCTTCGTCCTGCGAACCCTGCTGGTGCCCGCCCTGATGCACATGCTCGGAGGTGCCAACTGGTGGCTTCCCGCCCGGCTGGACCGGATGCTCCCGCACTTCAGCATCGAGCCGCCGGACCGCACGGCACCGCGTGCGAAAATCCCGGGGAAGCGCACCGACGAAGCCGGCCGGACCGTCGCGCGCGTCCACTGAGTCCCGAGAGCGAGAAGACCGAGGAGAGCCACTGTGTTCACGGTGTCACTGGGTGAGGACGGGGCCGAGCTCCGCCCGCTGGAGCCCTGGCAGGCGGAGGAGTTCCTGGCACACATGGACCGGGCGCGCGGCCTCGTCGATCCGTGGATCCCGTTCGCCGCGGCAGCCACGGATCCCGCCTCGGCACGCGCACTGCTCCAGCGGTACGCGGACAAGCAGGCCGCCGACACCGGCCGTCTCTACGGCATCTGGCTGGACGGCGCACTGGTCGGCGGCGTCCTGTTCCGGATATTCGAGGCGGAGACAGGGAACTGCGAGATCGGCTGCTGGCTGGAGCCGGCCGGGCAGGGGCGGGGCCTGGTCAACCGCGCGTCGAGAACGCTGATCGACTGGGCCTTCGACGTGCGGGGGATGCACCGGGTGGAATGGGTCGCCTCCGCCGCCAACACCCGCAGCGTCGCCGCGGCCGAGCGGCTCGGCATGACGCGCGAGGGCGTCCTGCGGGAGGCCTACCCGTACCGCGGCAAGCGTCACGACCAGGAGATCTGGGCGGTCCTGGCCTCCGAGTGGCGTAAGGGGCGGGACTGAGGCGCTCGGTGTTAAGGAGGTTCTCATACGGGCCCCCTAGCGTGCGGCACATGAACACCACCCCCTCCACTCCGACCACTGACGACACCGAGGAGAAGAAGGCGGCGGACGGGACCACCGCCGCACCGGACGTGACGAAGAAGGCCGGCTCCCCCGAGGGCGGGGCACCGGCCGACGCGGCACCGGGCGTTCCCGCCTCCGACGTGACCGCCATGGACGTCGCCGCGACGGACGCGGCCGCGGAGGACGGCCTGGAGGTCGAGCTGGAGCCCGACCCCTACGACGAGGCCGAGGCAGCCGCGGCCGCCGGGGTCGGCACCGGAGCCGCAGCCGTCGTGGCCGCCGGCCTCGGCATCGTCTCGCTCTCGGGCGCCTGGACCGGCCGTGTCGCAGCTGAGCGCGAGACCCTGATCGGCCAGATCAAGACCTCCGGCGGCGGCAGCGCCGCCCAGCAGATCTCCGAGCTCTACGGGGACGCCTGGCACAGCACGGCCCTCGTCAACGGGCTCTTCGCACTGCTCGCCCTGCTCGTCGGCGTGTTCGTCCTGGTGCGGCCCGCCTTCGGCACCCCCTCGCTCCGCCCCATGGCCGGCTGGGTCCGCTCCGTCGCCACGGCGGGCATCGCGCTCGGAGTGCTCGGCCTGCTGATCTCCGTGGGCATGTACCTCGACCTCTTCGTCGCGATGCCGTCCGCAGCCGGCGGCTGAGGGCCCTCACGGCTGAGCCTCCCGGCCTGAGGGCCCGGGTGGCCGAGCCTCCTTACGGTTGAGGGCCGGGCGGCCGGGGTTCCTGACGGCTGAGGTCCTCGTGGCGCCCCCTAAGGCATCCGTCACCCGGGCCTAAGGCCTCCCGCCCGCGGACATGCGGCACTCGCCCGATGTGGCGGCGACCCCTGTGGGACGAGAGTGGGGGCACGGCAGCAAGCCGTGCCCCCACTCTCGTCCCACACCAGGGAGAACACGATGTACGAGTACGAGATCCACCAGCTCGCCGTGGCCGAGCTGATCCGCAGGGCCGAGGAACAGCGCGCCGTCCGGCGGGCGGTGCTCGCCCGCCGTGCCGCCCGCCGCGCAGGACGCCACGACACCGAAGGGCGGGTGGGAAAGAACCGGAGCTGGTTCGTCCGCGCCGCGTGACCATGGACGTCCGGCGAAAATCGGTCGCGGGGACGTCGTACGCGTATGCGATGCTCGGCGACGTGGAGACCAACACCGTCAGCCCCGTCTTCGTCGGCCGAGCCGGTGAACTCGCCGCGCTCACCGACACGCTCGTCCGCGCCGCCGCCGGGGAGCCGCAGGCCCTGCTCCTCGGTGGCGAAGCGGGCGTCGGGAAGACCCGGCTGGTCGAGGAGTTCATCACGGCGGCCCGCCGTCGCGAGGCCGTCGTGGCCGTCGGCGGATGCGTGGAGATCGGGGCGGACGGCCTGCCCTACGCCCCGTTCGCCACGGCGCTCCGGGCCCTGCGCCGGGCGCTTCCGGAGGAGCTGACCGAGGCGCTGGCAGGGCAGGAGGGCGAACTGGCCCGGCTGCTGCCCGAACTGGGCGAGGCGGACCGGACGCCGAACGACGAGCACGGCACCGCCCGGCTTTTCGAACTCGCCGCCCGGCTGCTGGAACGGGTCTCGGCGATCCGTACGGTCGTCCTCGTCCTGGAGGACCTGCACTGGGCTGACGCCTCCACCCGCCATCTGCTCGCCTACCTCTTCCGGACCCTCCGCAGCGGCCGCCTCGTCGTGATCGGGACGTACCGCGCCGACGACGTCCACCGCCGCCACCCCCTGCGCCCGCTGCTGGCCGAGCTGGACCGGCTCCGCACGGTCCGCCGGATCGAACTCGACCGTTTCAGCCGCGCTGAGGTCGGCCGGCAGCTGACCGGCATCCTCGCGATCGTCCCCGACACCGCACTGGTCGACGACATCTTCGAACGCTCCGACGGCAACGCCTTCTTCGTCGAGGAGCTCGCCCGCAGTGTGGAGTGCTGCGGCGACAGCTCCGGGCTCTCCGACTCGCTGCGCGACCTCCTCCTGGTACGCGTCGAGGCGCTGCCCGAGGACGCGCAACGCGTCGCCCGGATCATTGCCGAGGGTGGCTCCACGGTCGAGCATCCGCTCCTCGCCGCCGTCGCCGGCCTCGCCGAGGACGACCTCGACGAGGCGCTGCGGGCGGCGGTCGGCGCCAACCTGCTGCTGCCCGCTCCCGACACCGACGGATACCGCTTCCGGCACTCGCTGGTCCGCGAGGCCGTCAGCGACGACCTGCTGCCCGGCGAACGCACGCGCCTCAACCGCCGTTACGCGGAAGCACTGGAGAGCGAACCCTCGCTCGTACGCACCGATGAGCGCGCCGCGCGTCTCGCCAGCTACTGGTACGCCGCGCACGACGTGGCCAAGGCACTGCCCGCCGTGCTCCAGGCAGCGGTGGAAGCAAGGCGCCGCTACGCGTACAGCGAGCAACTCAAGCTGCTCGAAAGAGCGATGGAGCTCTGGGACGACGTCCCCGACACGGTACGCGCCACGCTGCGGCCGCTCGACCACGCCGAGGCCTATCCGGGGTGCGGCTGCGAGCCGGCCGATCCGCTGCGCTACCTCGACCTGATGGCCGAGGCGACGGTCGCCGCCCGCTTCGGCGGAGACCGCGAACGGTCCCTGGCCATCGCGAAGAAAGCCCTGCGCATCCTGGACGGGGACACGGACCCGCTGCGCGCGGCCTGGTTCTGGGTGCAGCGGTCCTTGTTGATGCAGGGCCTCTCCCGGGGGGACGGCAGGGCCGAGCTGGCCACCGCCGAGGACCTGGTGCGCGGTCTCCAGCCGTCCGCGGTGCACGCCGACGTCCTGGCGGCCGTCGCCAGCTGGGGCGCCCTGCACGAACCCGGGCCGGAGACCCTGGTAGCCGCCGACCGGGCCGTGGAGTACGCCCGGCTCGTCGGCGAGGAGTCCATCGAACTGCACGCCCGGCTCACCCGCGGGTGGCTCACGATCGACGCGGGCGACGTGGAGGAGGGCATCGCCGAGATGTGCGCCGTCCGGGACCGGTCCGAGGAACTGCACCTGGTGGGCGTCATGAGCCGGGCCGCCATCAACCTGCCCTCCTCGCTCGAATCCACCGGCCGCTCCCTCGAAGCGGTGTCGGCCGCCGACCACGGCATCGACATCTGCCACGGCCACGGCCTTCCCGAGTCCGAGGCGTGGGTACGGGCCAACCAGGCGCAGTCGTACTTCTCGCTGGGGCTCTGGGAGGAGAGCCGGGCGGCGGCGGACGCGGCGGCCCCGCTGGCCCGGTCCCGCAAGTCGAACGGACTCGTGGCCGCCCGCCGCACCGATCTCGCTCTGGCTCGCGGGGACTTCGAGGAGGCAGAGGAGCAACTCGCCCTGAACCGCCGCCATCTCGGCCTTCACGACCCGCAGCCGCAGCACCTGATCTGCCCGGTCCGGCATGCCATGACCCTCGCTGCCCAGCACGGCCGGCTCCTCGAGGCCCGCGCCATGTTCGAGGCGCAGTCCGACATCGGCCTGCCGGCGGGGACCCAGCGTTACTCCCTGCCGCTGCTCCACGCCGCCGCCGCGATCGAGGGCGACGCCCGAGGGCTGCCTGCCACCGATCCCGGGCGCCCGGCGGTCCTCGCACGGATCCGGGGCCATCTCAGGCGGCTGCCGATGCTGGTGCCCGTATGGGCCGCCTACGGGGTGCTCATAGAGGCGGAACTGGCACGCGCGGAAGGCCTGGACACCCCGGACCACTGGAGCCGTGCCGCGACGGCCTTCGCTCCGCTCCAGCGCCCCTACGAGCTGGCCCAGATCCGTCACCGCTGGGCGGAAGCCGTCCTCACCGCCTCCGGCGACCGGGAGCCGGCGGCCGGACTCCTGCGCGAGGCACACACGGTGGCGGTCCGGCTCGGTGCCCGGCCGCTCGCCGAAGGCATCGAACTGCTGGCAGGCCGGGCCCGTATCACCCTCGCGGTCCCCGGCGGTGCGGCCGGTGACGGAGCAGCCCGGCCGGCCGCACCCGTCCCGGCGGTGGACGCCATCGAGTCGTTCGGGCTGACGTCACGGGAGCGGGAAGTGCACCGGCTGGTCGCGGCGGGATACACCAACCGCCGGATCGCGGAGGAGCTGTACATCTCCCCGAAGACAGCCAGCGTGCATGTGTCCAACATTCTGGCCAAGCTGAGCGTCTCCAGCCGTGGCGAGGCGGCCGCTCTCGCACACCGGTTCCGGCTGTACACCGTGGGGTGAGCCGGGGCCCCGGGCGCCGGCGGGGAGCGCCGGGGGGCACGACCGGCCGGAGAACCACGGGCCGGCGCGGACTCCTGCGCGAACAGTTCCTCGAAGAAGTCGCACACCCGCTGTGCTCCCTCCGGCATGGCACCCGCCGGCTACCGCACCTCCAGAAGCAGCACGCGGTCGTCGCCCGGCTTCACGGTGCCGCGTCCGTCCGTGTTGCTCGTGACCAGCCACAGCTTGTCGCCACCCGCGGCGAGCACCGTGCGCAGGCGGCCGTACTTCCCCTCCAGGAACGCCTGGGGGGCGGCCAGCGGTTCCCCGTCCGCCTCGCCCGACAGCGGGATCCGCCACAGCCGCTCGCCCCGGAGCCCCGCCATCCAGATCGATCCCGCCGCGTAGGCGATCCCGCTCGGCGACGCCTCGGAGGTCTTCCACTGGGCCACCGGGTCGACGAACCCCGCCTTCTTCCCCTTGCCCTCGACATCGGGCCAGCCGTAATTCCCGCCCGGCTCGATCAGATTCAGCTCGTCCCAGGTGTCCTGGCCGAACTCCGCCGCCCAGAGCCGCTTCCCGCCGTCCCACGCCAGGCCCTGCACGTTGCGGTGCCCGTACGAATAGACGACTGAGTCGGCTTCGGGATTGCCGTGTACCGGCTCACCGTCGGGCGTCATGCGCAGAATCTTGCCCGAGAGCGACGCCTTGTCCTGGGACAGGCCCGTGTCACCCGTCTCGCCGGTGCCCGCGTAGAGCATGCGGTCGGGGCCGAACGCGATCCGCCCGCCGTTGTGCACGGAGCCCTTCGGGATGCCCCGGAGGATGGTGTCCGGAGCCCCCAACTGCTGGCCGGCGGGCCTCTTCTCGTCGTACTGGAGGCGGACGACGCGGTTGTCGGACTCGGTGGTGAGGTACGCGTAGACGAGATGGTCCGCGGCGTACGTCGGGGCGACCGCGAGGCCCAGCAGCCCGCCCTCACTCGCGGGCGCGACCCCCGGCACGGAACCCAGCAGGGTCTTCCTGCCGGTCTCTCCGTCGATCCGGGTGATCGTCGCCTCGTCACGTGAGGCGACCAGCAGGTCACCGCCGGGCAGTGCCGCGAGGCCCCAGGGGGACGCGAGGCCGTCCGTGAGCGTCTTCACCACCTCGACCGAGCCCTTGGCCGGCGGCAGGTCCGCCGACGGGCTCACCGAGGCGGGGGGAGCGGACGCGGCGCCCGCCGGGGGAGAGGAGCCGTCCTCACCGGCCGCCCGGCCGTCGTCGGACGAGCAGGCGGACAGCAGGAGGGAGGCCGAGACGAGCAGGGCCACCGCCCCTTTGCGCAGCACGGGACTTTGCACAGCACCGATCCTTTCGACGGTCGCACGACTACTGTTCATACACCGGTGCCCCGCCCCGGGTTCCCGGTCCTCGTCGATTCTCCCGCCGCCGAGCCGGTCCCACGACGCGGGACGCGTGTCCTTCGGTCAGCCGGACGGAGATCAGTCCCGCGGACCCACGGGCATCAGTCCCACGAACCCCGGGCGCGCGGCAGCCCGGCGATCGCGGCCAGGTCCCGGTCCGTGAGCCTCAGCTCCGCCGCCCCCGCGTTCTCCACGGCCCACTGCTCGCGCTTCGTGCCGGGCACGGGCACCACATGACGGCCCTGCCGCAGCACCCACGCCAGAGCCACCTGCGCCGGAGTGGCGCCGTGCCGCTCCGCGATCCTGCGCAGCTCCGCCACGACCGGCTGGTTCGCCGCCATCATCTCCGCGGTGAAGCGGGGATGTCTCGCCCGCGGGTCGTCCGGCTCGAAGCCGTGGCCGGGCTTGAGCGTGCCCGTGAGATAGCCGCTGCCCAGCGGCATCGCGGCCAGCACCCCCACCCCCCGGGCCGCGCACCACGGCAGCAGGTCCTCCAGCGCCTGGGGCGACCACACGGAGAGCTCCGCCTGTACCGCGCTGACGGGAAAGACCTGCTGCATCCGTTCCAGCTGCCGGATGGTCGCGTCATGCATCCGCGCCCCCGGCCCGCGGCCGGCCCTGGCGCCCACCGCGCACAGGCCGAGGGCCCGCACCTTGCCGGCCGTCACCAGGTCGGCCATCGCGCCCCAGGTCTCCTCGACCGGCACCTCGGGGTCCGCGCGGTGCAGCTGGTAGAGATCGATGACATCGGTCTGGAGCCGCCGCAGCGAGGCGTCGCAGGCCCGCCGCACATAACCGGGACGCCCGTTGGCCACGATGTGCTGATCACCCACCAGCAGCCCGCACTTGGTGGAGAGGAAGGCCTCGGACCGGCGGCCCTTGAGCGCCCGCCCGACGAGCAGCTCGTTGGTGAAGGGCCCGTACATGTCGGCCGTGTCGAGCAGTTGGACGCCCGCGTCCAGCGCCGCGTGCACGGTCCGCACCGAGCGGTCACCGCGCTGTTGCGACGTGCTGTAGGCCCAGCTCATCGGCATACAGCCCAGCCCGACCGCGCCCACGGCGAGCGCCGCCGCACCGATAGTCCTGCGCTCCAACTCCCCGCACCCTCCCTCGGCCCCATGATCACGGGACCACCAGCACCCCAAAGTAACCTCTGCGGTTCCGCGTCCTTCGCATAGCCTCCTGACCATGACTTCCGCATCTGCCGCCGACGTGTGGCTGCCGTTCGACGCCGCCGAGATCGAGGGTCTCCCCGAGGGTCTCAACTACCGTTTCTGGGACGGCGGCCGGGACTACCCGGCGGACCCCTCCGACTGTGCGTTCTACGTCGTCCCGTACATGAAGGGGCCGGAGGTCGCGGTCCGTCCGCTCGGGGGGATGCACGCGGTCCAGGTCGTCCAGACGCTGTCCGCGGGCATCGACCACGTGCAGCCGGGGCTCGGCCTGCTGCACGCGGGGGTGAGGCTGTGCAACGCGAAGGGCGTGCACGAGGCCTCGACGGCGGAGCTCGCACTCGCCCTGGTCCTCGCCTCGCTCCGCGGACTGCCCGGCTTCGTACACGGCCAAGACAAGGAGGAGTGGCGGTCCGGGTTCTATCCGGCCCTCGCCGACAAGTCCGTCCTCGTGGTGGGCTACGGATCGATCGGCGCTGCCATAGAGGACCGGCTCGCGCCCTTCGAGTGTGCGCGGGTGATGCGCGTCGCGCGCTCCGCACGGGCAACCGCACGCGGCCCCGTACACGCGATCGAAGAGCTTCCCGCCCTGCTCCCCGAGGCCGACGTCGTCATCCTGTCCACTCCGCTGAACCCCTCCACACAAGGGCTGGTGGGCCCCGGCTTCCTCTCCGCGATGCGGGACGGCGCCCTGCTCGTGAACGTCGCGCGGGGCGCCGTCGTCGACACGTCGGCCCTGCTGTCCGAACTCGAGTCCGGGCGACTGCGCGCCGCTCTCGACGTGACCGACCCCGAGCCCCTGCCCGAGGGTCATCCTCTCTGGCATGCTCCGAACACTCTGATCACTCCCCATGTGGGGGGCAGCACCTCCGCGTTCCTGCCACGGGCCAAGCGCCTGCTGGCCGGACAGCTCAGCCGCTTCGCCGCCGGGGAGCCGGTCGGCAACCTCGTGCTCACCACCGTCTGAGCACGCTCCGGAACCGACCGGGCGCACTGTGTACCGGCAACGCCCCAGGTGGTAACGGAGAGTAGGCCGACTATGTCCCTGAGTGACGACTCTGGTGTATCGTCCCCAACAGGGCTGCGCCGTGGAAGGGATGGCGCCGGGGAGAAAGCGGAACGCGAGGGGGCGACGGGCGATGTTCGGCCAGTGGAGAGACGATCCGACGCGGCAGGGCGTACACGACAGGTCGGCGGCAGCGAGGGCGCCCGGCCCTGTCCGCGAGGCTCTCCGGTGAGCGCACTCGGGGCCCTGCTCTCCCGGAGGCCCGCCTCCGGGCGGACCCTGGGGCCGCGCTCCCAGCTCGTCCTCGCCGCCGTGTGCGCCGGCTACGCGGTGGGCGCCGCCTTCGGCTGGGGATCTCCCGGAGTCGCCACGTTCATGGGTGACTTCGGCCTCAGTATCGCCGCCCTGATCGCCGCGGTGTCGTGCTTCCTCTACGCCCGCACCAGCGGCAGCCGGTTCCGTCCCGCCTGGCTCCTCTTCTCGCTCTCCTCGGCCATGGCCGCCGGAGGCAACGCGGTCTGGGGGTGGTACGAGGTGGTGCTGGGCCGCTCGGTGCCCACCCCCTCCCTGGCTGACCTCTTCTTCCTCTGCTTCGCGCCACCCGCCATCGTGGGTCTGCTCGTCCTGGCCAAACGGCCCGTCACGCGGGCCGGCTGGGTGTGCCTGGTGCTGGACGCGTGGCTCATCGGGGGGTCCCTGCTGACGCTCTCCTGGAGCCTCGCCCTGGCCCATACGGCGCACGCCGCCAACGCCGCCGGCGAGAGCGTCGCCCGGGCCGCGCTCTCGCTGGCCTACCCGCTGCTCGACATCGTGCTGGTCTCCATGGTCCTCGCACTGCACTTCCGGCGGGTCAGCGCCAATCGCTCCGCAGTGCACACCGCCATCGCCGGACTCGCCCTGACCGTGCTGTGCGACGCCCTGTTCACGGCCCCGCTGCTCCGCTCGTCCTACCACTCCGGCCAACTGCTGGACGCGGGCTGGTTCGCCGGTTCCCTGCTCCTCGCGTACGCCCCCTGGGGGGCACGCCGCAGCCAGGACAACGGTGTCGAGAGCCCGGGCCCCGACCCGCGTGCCGTGAGCCGCCCCATCGCCGGGTCCCTCGCCGCGCTCACGCCCTATCTGGCCGCCGCGGTCTGCACCCTCAGCATCCTGTACAACGTCGTGGAGGGCCGCAGGGTCGACCGCGTCGTGGTCCTCACCGGCTGCACGGTCGTGCTCGCGCTGGTCCTGCGGCAGGCCATCATGCTCCTCGACAACATCGCGCTCACCCAGGAACTGGCCCAGAAGGAGAACCACTTCCGCTCCCTGGTGCAGGGATCCAGCGATGTCATCATGATCGCCGAGCCCAGTGGCGTCCTCCGCTACGTGAGCCCCGCGGCGGCCGGGGTGTACCGGCGCGACGCCGAGGACCTCGAGGGTGCGGCGCTCTCGTCGATCATCCATCCCGACGACCTCGGGGGAGTCGTCCACGAACTGCGGCGCTTCCTCGCCGCACCGTCCCGCGACGAGCCGACCACCCGCATCGAGTGCCGCTTCAGGTCGGGCACGGGTGACTGGCTGCACGTCGAGTCCACCGTCAACCGTCACCAGGGAGGACTGCTCCTCAACAGCCGGGACGTGACCGAGCGGGTGAGGCTCCAGGCGCAGCTCCAGCACAACGCCGAGCACGACCCGCTCACCGACCTGCCCAACCGCGCCCTCTTCACCACCCGGGTCGGCCAGGCGCTCGGCGGCCGGCGGGCCGGCGATCCGGGCACCGCCGTGCTCTTCATCGATCTGGACGGCTTCAAGGCGGTCAACGACTCCATCGGACACCAGGCGGGCGACGAGCTCCTCGTCCAGGCGGCACGACGCCTCCAGGAGTCCGTACGCGCCACGGACACCGCGGCGCGACTCGGCGGCGACGAGTTCGCCGCGCTCATCGTCGGCGACGGCACACGCGACCAGGCCGCCCGGGAGGACCAGGTCCACGAGATCGCCGACCGGCTGCGGCTCAGACTCTCCCAGCCGTACCGGATCGGCACCGGGGAGGTCCGGGTGGCGGCCTCCATCGGAGTCGCCTTCGCCGAGCCCTCCATCACGCCCAAGGACCTCATGCGCAACGCCGACCTCGCCATGTACCGGGCGAAGGCGGGCGGCAAGGACCGGGTCGAGCTGTACGCCCCTCAGATGCAGGCCGACGTCGTACGTCGCTCGGAGCTCGCGACACGGCTGCGCACGGCTCTGCGCGACGGTGAGTTCGCCCTGCTCCACCAGCCCGTCGTCCACCTGGCCAGCGGCTCGGTGGCGGCCGTCGCCGCCCAGGCCCGCTGGCGCTCCGCCCAGGGCATCCTCTTCACCCCCGCCGAGTTCCTCCGTGTCTCCGAGGACAGCGACCGTGCCGCCGAGCTGGGCACCTGGATGCTGGAGGAGGCGGTCGCGCAGGCCGCCGAACGGTCCAGGGCCGGACATCCCGTCCCCGTCTCCGTCCGGGTCTCCGCCGCCCGGCTCCTGGACCGGGCCCTGCCCCCGAAGTCCGTCGAGGCGCTCCTGACCCGGCACGGGCTGCCGTCCGGCGCCCTGATGATCGAAGTGGCCGACAGCGACCCGCGGATCTCCTTCGACGAGCTGGAACAACGGCTGGTCGCGCTGCGCCGGCTCGGCGTCAGGATCGCCCTCGACGGCTTCGGCAGCGGGTACGCCGCCGTCAACGCCCTGCGCAGGCTCCCCATCGACGTACTGAAGCTGGACAGGTGCCTGGTGGAGGGGGTCGTCGAGTCGGCGAGACTGCACAAGATCACCAGCGGTCTGCTCCGCATCGCGGGAGATCTCGGTATGCAGTCCGTGGCCGACGGCGTCGACGTGCCCGAGCAGGTACGGGCGCTACGCGCCATGGGATGCACGCACGGCCAGGGGATGGCCTTCGCCGGCCCCCTGGACGAGTACCGGCTGCGGCGCACCCTCGTCCGGGGGACGTACCCCGTACCGGGCAGGGGCACGGCCGCTCAGCCGGTGCTCGCGGGGGGTGTGATCCCGCCCCAGGGCTGCTCACATGATGAGACGTCCGTCCCACCCACTTGACACCGCGTGTGTGCCGGAGAGAGGGTCAATGCCATGCGCACCCGAATTCTCGTACTTGGAAAGCGCGTCGGCTGAAGCAGGGTCACTCATGGACACCTTGCAGACCGCACCGGCGCGCTCCCCTCGCTTGCCTCACGGCACGAGGGGTTTTTTGTTGCACCGGGACCTCTCAAAACCCCGCAAAAACACCGCATAAACCCTCAGCTTCGAGAAGAGAATGCCGATGACCGAGCAGGCCACCGGGGCCCAGCACCCGCAGCCGCGGGCCCGTAACGGCGGACCGTCCTCCGCCTCCGTTGAGCACCTCACGGGCGCGCAGTCCCTCATCCGTTCTCTCGAGGAAGTCGGCGCCGACACGGTATTCGGCCTCCCCGGCGGTTGCATCCTGCCGGCGTACGACCCCCTGATGGACTCCACCCGGGTCCGTCACATCCTCGTCCGCCACGAGCAGGGTGCGGGTCACGCGGCCACCGGCTACGCACAGGCGACCGGCAAGGTCGGCGTGTGCATGGTCACCTCGGGTCCCGGTGCCACCAACCTGGTGACGCCGATCGCCGACGCGGCCATGGACTCCGTGCCGCTGGTCGCGATCACCGGCCAGGTCGCGTCCGCCGCCATCGGCACGGACGCCTTCCAGGAAGCCGACATCTGCGGCATCACGATGCCCATCACGAAGCACAACTTCCTGGTGACCCGCGCCGAGGACATCGCGCACACGGTCGCCGAGGCCTTCCACATCGCCTCCACCGGCCGCCCGGGACCGGTCCTCGTCGACATCGCCAAGGACGCGCTGCAGGCGAAGACGGTCTTCAGCTGGCCGCCGACGATGGACCTGCCCGGCTACCGCCCGGTCACCAAGCCGCACGCCAAGCAGATCCGCGAGGCCGCCAAGCTCATCACACAGGCCAAGCGGCCCGTGCTCTACGTCGGCGGCGGCGTCATGAAGGCCGGCGCCACCGCCGAGCTGAAGGTCCTGGCAGAGCTCACCGGAGCGCCCGTCACCACCACGCTGATGGCGCTCGGCTCCTTCCCCGACAGCCACCCGCTGCACGTGGGGATGCCCGGCATGCACGGCTCGGTCACCGCCGTCACCGCGCTGCAGAAGGCCGACCTGATCGTCGCGCTCGGGGCCAGGTTCGACGACCGTGTCACCGGCAAGCTGGACAGCTTCGCGCCGTACGCCAAGATCGTCCACGCGGACATCGACCCGGCCGAGATCGGCAAGAACCGCGCGGCCGACGTCCCGATCGTCGGTGACGCCCGCGAGGTCATCGCCGACCTGGTCCAGGCGGTCCAGGCCGAGCACACCGAGGGCAACACCGGTGACTACGGCGCCTGGTGGAAGGACCTCAACCGCTGGCGCGAGACCTACCCGGTCGGTTACGACCTGCCGGAGGACGGCAGCCTCTCGCCGCAGCAGGTCATCCAGCGCATCGGTGAACTCGCCCCCCAGGGCACGATCTTCGCGGCGGGCGTCGGCCAGCACCAGATGTGGGCCTCGCACTTCATCCAGTACGAGCAGCCCGCCACCTGGCTGAACTCCGGCGGCGCCGGAACCATGGGGTACGCCGTCCCGGCCGCGATGGGCGCCAAGGCGGGCATGCCCGACCGCGCCGTCTGGGCGATCGACGGCGACGGCTGCTTCCAGATGACCAACCAGGAACTCACCACCTGCGCGCTCAACAACATCCCGATCAAGGTCGCGATCATCAACAACGGCGCACTCGGGATGGTCCGCCAGTGGCAGACCCTGTTCTACAACCAGCGCTACTCCAACACCGTGCTGCACTCCGGCCCGGACGCCGACGGCAACGCCGCCAGGGGCACGCGCGTGCCGGACTTCGTCAAGCTGTCCGAAGCCATGGGCTGCCACGCGATCCGCTGCGAGGACCCGGCCGACCTGGACAAGGTCATCGCCGAGGCCAACGCGATCAACGACCGCCCGGTCGTCATCGACTTCATCGTCCACGAGGACGCCATGGTGTGGCCGATGGTCGCCGCCGGCACCTCCAACGACGAGGTCATGGCGGCGCGCGGTGTCCGCCCCGACTTCGGCGACAACGAAGACGACTGAGAGACAGAGAGAGACCGACTCCAATGTCCAGTAAGCACACGCTCTCCGTCCTGGTCGAGAACAAGCCGGGTGTCCTCGCCCGGATCACGGCCCTGTTCTCCCGGCGCGGCTTCAACATCGACTCGCTCGCGGTCGGTACCACCGAACATCCCGACATCTCACGCATCACCATTGTCGTGAACGTCGCGGGCCTGCCCCTGGAGCAGGTGACCAAGCAGCTCAACAAGCTGGTCAACGTCCTGAAGATCGTCGAACTCGAGCCCGCCGCAGCGATCCAGCGGGAGCTCGTCCTGGTGAAGGTCCGCGCCGACAACGAGACCCGCTCCCAGATCGTCGAGATCGTCCAGCTGTTCCGCGCCAAGACCGTGGACGTCTCCCCGGAGGCCGTCACGATCGAGGCGACGGGGGGCGCCGAGAAGCTGGAGGCCATGCTCAAGATGCTCGAGCAGTTCGGCATCAAGGAGCTCGTCCAGTCCGGCACCATCGCCATAGGGCGCGGCGCGCGCTCGATCACCGACCGTTCCCTGCGCGCACTCGACCGTACGGCGTAACCCCTTCCGGCCATCTCGCCGCTCGCATGGCGAGACCCGGCAACGTACCCCACGCACCCCGCCGTACGGTGGGACGCAACACCTGCACACCAAGGAGAAGACCCAGTGGCCGAGCTGTTCTACGACGACGATGCCGACCTGTCCATCATCCAGGGCCGTAAGGTCGCGGTCCTTGGTTACGGCAGCCAGGGACACGCCCACGCGCTGTCGCTGCGGGACTCGGGTGTCGACGTCCGCGTCGGTCTGCACGAGGGTTCGAAGTCCAAGGCCAAGGCCGAGGAGCAGGGCCTGCGCGTGGTGACCCCGTCCGAGGCCGCGGCCGAGGCCGACGTCATCATGATCCTCGTCCCGGACCCGATCCAGGCCAAGGTCTACGAGGAGTCCGTCAAGGACAACCTCAAGGACGGCGACGCGCTGTTCTTCGGCCACGGCCTGAACATCCGCTTCGACTTCATCAAGCCGCCGGCCAACGTCGACGTCTGCATGGTCGCCCCGAAGGGCCCGGGCCACCTGGTCCGCCGCCAGTACGAGGAAGGCCGCGGTGTCCCGTGCATCGTGGCCGTCGAGCAGGACGCGACGGGCAAGGGCCTGGAGCTCGCCCTCAGCTACGCGAAGGGCATCGGCGGCACGCGCGCCGGCGTCATCAAGACGACCTTCACCGAGGAGACCGAGACCGACCTGTTCGGCGAGCAGGCCGTCCTCTGCGGTGGTACCGCCGCTCTGGTCAAGGCCGGTTTCGAGACCCTGACCGAGGCCGGCTACCAGCCGGAGATCGCGTACTTCGAGTGCCTCCACGAGCTGAAGCTCATCGTCGACCTCATGTACGAGGGCGGCCTGGAGAAGATGCGCTGGTCCATCTCGGAGACCGCCGAGTGGGGCGACTACGTCACCGGCCCGCGCATCATCACGGACGCCACCAAGGCCGAGATGAAGAAGGTCCTCGCGGAGATCCAGGACGGCACCTTCGCCAAGAACTGGATGGCCGAGTACCACAACGGCCTGCCCAAGTACAACGAGTACAAGAAGGCCGACAGCGAGTCCCTGCTGGAGACCACCGGCGCGGAGCTCCGCAAGCTCATGAGCTGGGTCGACAACGAGGAAGCCTGAGTTCTCGCCGGGGGCGGGCCCGCACGGGCCCGCCCCCGGCACACGGCCGGCCTCACACCCCGTGTCACTGCGGGACGAGGAAGGCGGCAAGGAGGCGGCGCCGTACGTCTGTACACGCCGTCCACCCCGTGCGGGTGATCCTTCCACCGGGGCACACCGTGTGCTCGGCCGCATGACTACACTCTCAACAACACATACACGCGTCAGGGCCCACAGTGTCGTGCGTCTTCCACGCGGCTAGCCCCTCCACCGCCTGCGGCCGTCGGGACGGCCGTCCGCACTGGACTTGTGAGGACACACGTGAGCTCGAAACCTGTCGTACTCATCGCCGAAGAGCTGTCGCCCGCCACGGTTGACGCCCTGGGTCCGGATTTCGAGATCCGGCACTGCAACGGCGCGGACCGCGCCGAACTCCTCCCCGCGATCGCCGACGTCGACGCGATCCTGGTGCGCTCCGCCACCAAGGTCGACGCCGAGGCCATCGCTGCGGCCAAGCAGCTCAAGGTCGTCGCCCGCGCGGGCGTGGGTCTGGACAACGTCGACGTCTCCTCGGCCACCAAGGCCGGCGTGATGGTCGTCAACGCGCCGACGTCCAACATCGTCACCGCCGCCGAGCTCGCCTGCGGCCTGCTCGTCGCCACCGCGCGCAACATCCCCCAGGCCAACACCGCCCTGAAGAACGGCGAGTGGAAGCGCTCCAAGTACACGGGTGTCGAGCTCAGCGAGAAGACCCTCGGCGTCGTCGGCCTCGGCCGGATCGGCGTGCTGGTCGCCCAGCGCATGTCGGCCTTCGGCATGAAGATCGTCGCGTACGACCCCTACGTGCAGCCCGCGCGCGCCGCCCAGATGGGCGTCAAGCTCCTCACGCTGGACGAGCTGCTCGAGGTCTCCGACTTCATCACGGTGCACCTGCCCAAGACCCCCGAGACGCTCGGCCTGATCGGCGACGACGCGCTGCACAAGGTGAAGCCCTCGGTGCGCATCGTCAACGCCGCGCGCGGTGGCATCGTCGACGAGGACGCGCTGGCCTCCGCTCTCAAGGAGGGACGGGTCGCCGGCGCCGGGCTGGACGTGTACACGAAGGAGCCCTGCACGGACTCCCCGCTGTTCCAGTTCGACCAGGTCGTCTGCACCCCGCACCTCGGTGCCTCCACCGACGAGGCGCAGGAGAAGGCCGGCATCGCGGTCGCCAAGTCCGTCCGCCTCGCACTCGCCGGTGAGCTCGTTCCCGACGCGGTCAACGTCCAGGGCGGCGTCATCGCCGAGGACGTCCGCCCCGGCCTGCCGCTCGCCGAGAAGCTCGGCCGGATCTTCACCGCCCTCGCGGGCGAGGTCGCGGCCCGTCTCGACGTCGAGGTCTACGGCGAGATCACCCAGCACGACGTGAAGGTGCTCGAACTCTCCGCGCTCAAGGGCGTCTTCGAGGACGTCGTCGACGAGACCGTCAGCTACGTCAACGCCCCGCTCTTCGCGCAGGAACGCGGTGTCGAGGTCCGCCTCACCACCAGCTCCGAGTCGCCGGACCACCGCAACGTGGTGACCGTCCGCGGCACGCTGGCCAACGGCGAGGAGGTCGCGGTCTCCGGCACGCTGGCCGGCCCCAAGCACCTCCAGAAGATCGTCGCGATCGGCGAGCACGACGTCGACCTGGCGCTCGCCGACCACATGGTCGTCCTGCGGTACGAGGACCGTCCCGGCGTCGTCGGCGCGGTCGGCAAGATCCTCGGAGAGGCCGGTCTGAACATCGCCGGCATGCAGGTCTCGCGGAAGGACGCCGGCGGCGAGGCGCTGGTCGTACTGACCGTCGACGACACCATCCCGCAGTCGGTGCTCACGGAGATCGCCGAGGAGATCGGCGCCGCCTCGGCGCGTTCGGTCAACCTCACGGACTGATCCCCGCCCGTACGACGACCGCGCCCGGCCGACGGATTCCGATCCGTCGGCCGGGCGCGGTCGTGCGTGGTGCCGGGGTTCCCGCGCCCAGGACCTCAGCCGGCGTCTGCCGGCTCCTCACGGCGCCGGGGGGCCCGGCCGGCTCAGAGCCTGGCCCGTTTCAGCGCCATGTGCAGCAGCAGCCGGTCCTCGCCGTCGTTCAGGTCGAGGCCGGTGAGCTGCTGGACCCGGGCGAGTCGGTAGTAGAGCGTCTGACGGTGGATGCCCAGCTCGGTGGCGGTCCGGCTCGCCTGGCCGGCGCGGTCGAGGAACATCTCGGCTGTGCGGGCCAGTTCGGCGTGGGGCGGGGCCAGCAAGGGGCGGACGGCCTGGTCGGGCGCCGTCTCGGGGGCCGGGGGAAGCGCCGTCAGGAGCCGGTACGGGCCGATGGCCGACCAGTCGGCGACCGGGCCGAAGCGGGATTCCGCCGAGGCGGCGCGGGCGGCGGACAGCGCCTCGTGCCAGGACTCGGCCAGCCCGGCCAGGCCCCGGCGGGCGGTGGCGAGACCTCCGGTCGCGGCCGTCCCGGCGGCGCTGCGCAGCCGTTTGGCCGCGGTCGCCGCCGGGTCGAGGGCCTCGGGGGAGCGCAGCCGGACCAGGGCGGCCAGGGCCTGGGCGCCCGCGCCGGGAACCGTGGCGAGGGCCGCCGCCGACGGCACCGTACGCACGGACGGGATCCCGCCCGGCCACGGGAGCACGCAGACCACGGTGTGCAGCCCCTCCGCGTCGGCTCCCAGGGCGTCGTGCAGGGCGGCCACCGCCATGTCCCGCTGCCAGCCGCGCCCGGCGACGAGCACCGCGCCGAACTCCCGCGACAGGTCCGTCCCCGCCCGCTCCTCGTCGGCGAGCAGGGCGCCGATCCGGGACGCCACGTCCATCGCCGCGGTCAGCTGCTCGTCCGTCGGTCCCGGGTCGGCGTCCAGCAGCCACACATAGCCGAGAACGACACCCCGATGGCGTACCGGAAGGCAGACGCGGCCTCGGAAGACGCCGGCCTCCGGGGCGGCCGGGATGCGG
Source organism: Streptomyces sp. ALB3 (assembly GCF_044385685.1). Taxonomy (NCBI): domain Bacteria; kingdom Bacillati; phylum Actinomycetota; class Actinomycetes; order Kitasatosporales; family Streptomycetaceae; genus Streptomyces; species Streptomyces sp. ALB3. Next base: position 119,498 of record NZ_JBISCE010000004.1, read on the forward strand.
ACCGGCCCGGTGGCGCGGGTGATGCCGAAGCCCTCGAACCACGCGCGGACCGCCGGGGTGGAGCGCCGGGTGAGGATCGAACGCGTACGGACGGGGTCCATGGCGGTGTCGTCGTCACTGTCGTGTGCCCCGAAGGCGACCAGCCCGAAGTCGCGGTCCTCCAGGGTCGCGGGTGCGCCGAGCAGCGTGGAGATCTCGTCGACCAGCTCCTGGTAATCGCCCTTCACTCCGCCATTCTCGCACCCCTTCAGACATATGTCTGAGATCCAGTGCACGGACGCGTGACAGCTGTCGATGGCACGAGCCGGCCGGGATCCCTAGATTTCACAGTGGTTCTCCGTGCCGTCCCGGTCTGTTCACCTGTGTACCGGTCCGGCCTCGTTCGTACTCCGTGGAGGTGCCCCGTGCTGGGTCCCGTCATTCTCGCCGCGTCCCGCAGCGACAGAATGCGTCGTTTCGTCTCGGCCGCGCCGGGCACCAAGCAGGTCGTCGACCGCTTCATCGCCGGCGAGAGCGTCGACCAGGTCGTCCCCGTCATCCAGGACGCGGCCGCCAAGGGGCTCGAGGTCACCCTGGACGTCGTGGGCGAGGACATCACCACTCCGGAGCAGGCCGCCGCGGCGCGCGACGCCTACCTGGAGCTGGTCGGCCGCCTCGAGGAGCTGGGGCTCGGGGAGCGCGCGGAGATGTCCGTCAAGCTGTCGATGTTCGGCCAGGCGCTGGAGGGAGGACACGAGCTCGCCCTCTCCAACGTCCGCCCCGTCGTCGAGGCCGCCGCCGCGATCGGCACCACGGTCACGCTGGACGCCGAGGACCACACCACCCTCGACTCGATGTTCGCCATCCACGAGGAGCTGCGGAAGGACTTCCCGCAGACCGGCTGCGTGATCCAGTCCTACCTGTTCCGCACGGAGGCCGACGCCCGCCGCCTCGCCGCCGCGGGCAGCCGGGTCCGCCTGGTGAAGGGCGCCTACAAGGAGCCCGCCTCCGTCGCGTACCAGAACAAGCCGGAGATCGACAAGGCGTACGTCCGCATCCTGAGGACGCTGATGCGGGGCGAGGGCTACCCGATGATCGGCTCCCACGATCCGCGTCTCATCGCCATCGGCCAGGAGCTCGCACGCCAGGCCGGGCGCAAACTGGATGAGTACGAGTTCCAGATGCTGTACGGCATCCGCAGCGAGGAGCACGTCCGGCTCGCGGCCGAGGGCCACCGGATGCGCGTCTACACGGCGTACGGCACCGACTGGTACGGATACTTCATGCGCCGCCTCGCGGAGAAGCCGGCCAACCTGTTGTTCTTCGGCCGCTCCGTGCTCACCAAGGGCTGAACCAGCGGGCTGAACCAAGGGCTGAACCAGGGCTGACCTGCCCGGCCGACCACCCACCTCAACCAAGGAGACAAGGCACTCATGGACGCTGTCACCCAGGTCCCCGCGCCGGTCAACGAGCCGGTCCACTCCTACGCCCCCGGCACCGCCGAGCGAGCCCGTCTGGAGGCGAAGCTCAAGGAGCTCAGCGAGAACCCCATCGACCTGCCGATGACCATCGGTGGCGAGAAGCGCATGGGCGGTGGCGAGCGCGTCGACGTCGTGCAGCCCCACAACCACAAGTCCGTGATCGGCACCTTCGCCGCTGCCACCGAGCAGGACGCCCAGGACGCGGTCGACGCGGCTCTCGCCGCCGCCCCGGCCTGGCGCGCGATGTCCTTCGACGACCGCGCGGCCATCATCCTGCGCGCCGCCGAGCTCCTGTCCGGCCCCTGGCGCGAGACGCTGGCCGCCTCCACGATGCTCGGCCAGGGCAAGACCGCCCAGCAGGCCGAGATCGACTGCCCCTGCGAGCTCGTCGACTTCTGGCGCTTCAACGTGCACTACGCGCGCCAGATCCTGGCGGAGCAGCCGCCGGCGAACTCCCCCGGCGTGTGGAACCGCATGGACCACCGCCCGCTCGAGGGCTTCGTCTACGCGATCACGCCGTTCAACTTCTCGGCCATCGCGGCGAACCTTCCCACCGCGCCCGCCCTCATGGGCAACGTCGTGGTGTGGAAGCCGTCCCCGACGCAGACCCACGCCGCCGTGCTGCTGATGCAGCTCCTGGAGGAGGCCGGGCTGCCCAAGGGCGTCATCAACCTGGTCACCGGCGACGGCATCGCCGTCTCCGAGGTGGCGCTGAACCACCGCGACCTGGCCGGTGTCCACTTCACCGGATCGACCCCCACCTTCCAGCACCTGTGGAAGACGGTCGGCAACAACATCGCCAACTACCGCACCTACCCGCGGCTCGTCGGCGAGACCGGCGGCAAGGACTTCGTCGTCGCCCACCCGAGCGCCGACCGTGCCGTCCTCAAGACGGCGCTGACCCGCGGTTCCTTCGAGTACCAGGGCCAGAAGTGCTCCGCGTCCTCCCGCGCGTACATCCCCGCCTCCATCTGGAACTCCGGGTTCAAGGAGGAGTTCGCGGCCGAGGTCGACGGCATCACCATGGGTGACGTCACCGACCTGTCGAACTTCATGGGCGCCGTGATCGACGCGCGTTCCTTCGCGAAGAACAAGGCCGCGATCGACCGCGCCGCCGCCGACCCGGCCTGCACGATCGTCGCGGGCGGCACCTACGACGACTCCGTCGGCTACTTCGTCCGCCCGACCGTCATCGTGTGTGACGACCCGGCCAACGAGGTGTTCACCACCGAGTACTTCGGCCCGATCCTCGCCGTCCACGTCTACGAGGACGACACGTACGACGCCATGCTGGAGCAGATGGAGTCGGTCTCGGACTACGCGCTGACCGGCGCGGTCATCTCCAACGACCGCGCGGCTGCCGCCTACACGATGGACAAGCTCCGCTACGCGGCGGGCAACTTCTACATCAACGACAAGTCGACCGGCGCCGTCGTCGGCCAGCAGCCTTTCGGCGGTGGCCGTGGCTCGGGCACCAACGACAAGGCGGGCGCCCCGCAGAACCTGCAGCGCTGGACGCTGACCCGCGCCATCAAGGAGACGCTGGTCCCGCCGACCGACTACACCTACCCCCACCAGGGCTGACCGCCCTCCGGGGCGCCCGTGCCGGGCGCCCCGCCCCGCACTCCGCCTCCCGACCGGCTCCCCCCGCCGGCCGGGAGGCGGTTCCCGTTCCGGCCGGGACCGCCGGACGGGCGTCGAGTGGGGTCAGCCCTTCACGGTGAAGCCCGCCCGCAGGAGGACGTCGTCGGCCGAGGACGGGCCCACCAGCAGCTCGAACGCGCCGGGCTCCACGACCCGGCGGCCCGCCGCGTCCACCAGGGTGCACTCGGAGACCGGCAGCTCAAGCACCACCTCGCGCGCCTCACCAGGGGCGAGGGACACCTGCCGGTAGGTCTTCAGCTCCTTGTCGGCCCAGGTCACGGACGTCACCGTGTCGCTGATGTACACCTGTACGGTCTCCAGGGCGGGCCGCGCTCCGGTGTTGTGGACGGTGACGCGCGCCCGCAGTGTGTCGCTCTCCCCGACACTCGCCGTGAGGACCTCCAGGCCGGAGTAGGCGACGGTCGTGTACGTCAGGCCCTCCCCGAACACGAAGGCGGGACGCTGGGTGAGGTCGGCGTAGCGCGAGCCGTGCTGGCCGCGGATCTGGTTGTAGTACGTCGGCTGCTGCCCCGCGTGCCGGGCGAAGGAGACGGGCAGCCGGCCCGAGGGCTCCACGAGACCCAGCAGCACCTCGGCCACCGCCCGGCCGCCCTGCATGCCCGGGTTGGCGGCGTACACGACGGCCGCCGCGCCGAGGGCGGAGGGCGGGAGCACCAGGGGCTTCGAGCTGATGACCACGACGACGAGCGGCTTGCCGGTCGCGGCGAGCGCGTCGAGCAGGGCGACCTGCCCGCCGACGAGTTCCAGGGTCGCCGTCGAACGCCCCTCGCCGACCAGCTCGATACGGTCACCCACCACGGCGACGACGTGGTCGGCGGCCTCGGCCGCGGCGACGGCCTCGGCGATCAGGGTCCCGGAGGGCTCCGCCGGGACGACGACGTCCGGGCGGGGCTGGCCGTCCGGGAAGAACGCGCCCTCCGGGTCGGGGCCCACGGAGAGGATCTCGGCGCCCCGCGCGTAGGTGACGTCCCAGCCCTCCGGCACATGGTCGCGGAAGCCGTCGAGCACGGTGCGGATCATGGCTCGCGGCTGACCGTCCGGCATCCAGTCCGTCTGGCCGGAGGAACCCGCCCAGTCACCCAGCTGGGTCTGCGCGTCGTCCGCGTTGGGCCCGATGACGGCGACCGTGCGCGGGGCCGAGCCGGCTTCCGCGACGGCGCGTCCGTCCCGGCCCGCCACGTACCCGCCGGCCAGCGGCAGGGTGCCGTCGTTGGTGAGCAGGACCAGCGAACGGCGGGCGGCCTCCAGATTCAGGGCGGTGTGCCCGCTGCCGCCGATGACAGCGGTCTGGCGGGCGGGGTCCGGGTGGCGGGGGTCCTCGAAGAGTCCGAGCTCGAACTTCAGGGTCAGGATCCGTCGCACCGCCGCGTCGATCTCCGCCTCGTCCAGAGTGCCCTGGGCGACGGCGCTCTGCGCGCCCTCGAAGAACTGCGGGGTGGTCATCACCATGTCGTTGCCCGCCCGGACCGCCGCCGCGGCGGCCTGGGTGTGGTCGGCGTAGATCCTCTGCTCCCACACCATGCGGCCGACGTTGTCCCAGTCGGTGACCAGCGTGCCGGTGTAGCCCCACTCACCGCGCAGCACCTCGCCCAGCAGCCAGTCGTTGACGGTGATCGGCACCCCGTCCATGGACTGGTAGCCGAGCATGAACGTACGGCAGCCCTCGCGGGCGACCCGCTCGAACGGCGGGAGAAACCAGGAGCGCAGCTTGCGCCGGGAGATGTCGGCCTCGCTCGCGTCACGGCCGCCCTGGGTCTCGGAGTAGCCCGCGAAGTGCTTGGCGCACGCCAGGACGGCCGTCGGGTCGCTCAGGCCGTCGCCCTGGTAGCCGCGGACCATGGCCGAGGCCAGCTCCCCGATCAGGAAGGGGTCCTCGCCGAAGGTCTCGCTGACCCGGCCCCAGCGCAGGTCCCGGGTGATGCAGAGCACCGGCGAGAAGGTCCAGTGGACACCCGTCGCCGACACCTCGACGGCCGTGGCCCTGGCGACGCGCTCCACGAGGTCCGGGTCCCAGGTGGCGGCCAGACCGAGCTGGGTTGGGTAGATCGTGGCCCCCTCCCAGAAGGAGTGGCCGTGGATGCAGTCCTCCGCCACCAGCAGGGGGATGCGCAGCCGGGTCCGAGCGGTCAGCTCCGCCGCTTCCAGGACGCGCTCGGGCGAGGCGTGGACGACCGAACCCACGTGCAGGTCCTCGACGAGGTGGCGTACCCCCTCCTTGGCGTTCAGCTGGAGCATCTGACCGGTCTTCTCGGCCAGGGTCATCCGGCCGAGGAGGTCGTCGACCCGCTCGGCGACGGGGAGCGCGGGGTCGAGGTAGGGCAGGGAGGGGGACACGGAGGGTCCTTTCGCGACACGGTTCGCCTTCACCATAGAGTCAATACCGACCACCTGGTAAGTATCTTCGGGGGTCGGATCTCCGGTGCCGGCTCCGGCAGGGAGTTCCATGGGTATCCGATGCACCGAAGTGCCGGCCGGACGCGGACCGGCGGACCGGGAGAGTGCCGAGTGACGGCCGAAGTGCGGCGGGGCTACGCGAAGGGCCGTGCCAAGCGGCGCGAGATCCTCGACCAGGCCATGTCCCTGTTCGGGGAGGCCGGCTACCGGGGCGCGTCGCTGCGGGTGATCGCGACGCGGTGCGGCATCTCGCACACCGGTCTGCTGCACCACTTCGCGACCAAGGAGGCGCTGCTGCTCGCGGTGCTGGAGCACCGCGACGACGTGGACGGCGAGTGGCTCTCGCTCGGTGGCACCACGGGTGTCGCACGGCTGCGGCGGTTCGCCGAGCTGGCCGCGCTGAACTCCGCACGGCGCGGGATCGTCGAGCTGTTCTCGGTGGTCTCCACCGAGGCGACGGCCGCCGACCACCCGGCCCACGGGTACTTCGTGCGGCGTTACGAGAACTCGGTGGCGGGCGCCCGGCTCGCGTACGCGCAGGCGAGCCGTGACGGCGCCCTGCGAGCCGGTATCGCCCCCGACGCCGCGGGCAGCCAGCTGATCGCGCTGATGGACGGGCTCCAGGTGCAGTGGCTGCTCAGCGACTGCACGACGGACATGGCCGGCGTCCTGCGCGCGCACATCGAGGCACAGCTCACCGTCGAGTTCTGAGACCTGGCCGGAGAGGTCCGGGTGTCCGGCCGTCTCAGATAGTAGGAAGTCCGAGTAACTGTGGAGACAGATGGCTCGAGCTGTCCTAGCTTTGTAGGAGCCGAACGAATCGCTGATCCAGCGACCGGTGTGCGTGAGCGTGCCCGATGCAGGCAATCCCTGCGGCATCCGCTCCCCGCCCCTTCAGGCGCTTCGAAATCCCGATCTCGACATCCGTTGCGCGAAGTCCCGATCCCGAAATCCACGCGATCTCAAGGAGTCGATCCCTCATGGCCCAGACCACGGTCCGCCGCGTCCGTCACACCGCCCGCCCCGCCGATTCGGAGCGCCAGGCCGCCGCCGCAGCTCTGCAGCGAGCCCTCGACCGCCGCGACAACGGCGGGTCCACCGGTCACTGAGGGCGCGAGCCCGGCTCCGGGGTCCGTCCCGCGCACTGTCGGACGGATCCCGGAGCGTCCGCATCGTGGACGTCGAGTGTCATGGGGTGGGACGGCGGCTAGGCTTCCCCCATGTCTCGCAGCATCGATCTCGCAGTGATCCCCGGCGACGGTATCGGCCAGGAGGTCGTCACCCAGGGCCTCAAGGTTCTCAACGCTGTTCTCCCGCAGGATGTGAAGCTGGAGACCAAGGAGTACGACCTCGGCGCCCAGCGATGGCACCGCACCGGTGAGACCCTTCCCGACGCGGAGCTCGAAGCCCTCAAGGGCCACGACGCCATCCTGCTCGGCGCCATCGGAGACCCCTCCGTGCCGTCCGGCGTGCTGGAGCGCGGGCTGCTGCTGAAACTGCGCTTCGCCTTCGACCACTTCATCAACCTCAGGCCGTCGAAGCTCTTCCCGAACACCGCCACCCCGCTGGCCGGACGGCCCGAGATCGACTTCGTCGTCGTCCGCGAGGGCACCGAGGGCCCGTACACGGGCAACGGTGGTTCCCTGCGCACGGGCACGGAGCACGAGATCGCCACCGAGGTGAGCGTCAACACCGCCCACGGTGTGGAGCGCGTGGTGCGGGACGCCTTCGCGCGTGCCGCCGCCCGTCCGCGCAAGAAGCTGACGCTGGTCCACAAGAACAACGTCCTCGTGCACGCCGGGCACCTGTGGAAGAACACCTTCGACAAGGTCGCGGCCGAGTTCCCCGAGGTCACCACCGACTACCTGCACGTCGACGCGGCGACGATCTTCTTCGTCACCCAGCCGGAGCGCTTCGACGTCATCGTCACCGACAACCTCTTCGGTGACATCCTCACCGACCTCGCCGCGGCCGTGACCGGCGGCATCGGCCTGGCCGCGTCCGGCAACATCAACCCGACGGGTGCCTTCCCGTCCATGTTCGAGCCGGTGCACGGCACCGCGCCCGACATCGCGGGCCAGGGGAAGGCCGACCCGACGGCCACGATCCTCTCCGTCGCACTCCTGCTGCGCCACCTGGGCTACGAGGCCGAGGCCGTGCGCATCGAGGAGGCGGTCTCCGCCGACCTCGCGGAGCGTGACGGGAAGAACGCGCGCACCACCGACGAGATCGGCGACGCACTCGTGGAACGCGTAGCGAGCTGACCCGACGTCTCCACTTCGAAGCCGCCGGGTCGCAACCGCACCCGGCGGCTTCACCTCGCGGTCCCCGGGTGCCACCATCGACCCCTGGACCGCGTTCTCGCGTCGCGTGAGCGTCACCGTGGACGTCACCGCAAACGAGTCATTTCGTGCAGGGCCGCCCCCGGGAGATAATCGAACGCGGGACCGCGGCTCGCCGTAGAGCTCGGACGTCCTACAACCTGCCCGGCGCTGCCGGACAGGGGCAGACGTGAGCGCGGTCCATCACACACAAGACCGGTGAAGGACACGCACTCATGACGACGCCCACGATCGAGCTCAAGCCCTCCTCGCACCCGCTGTCCGACGCGGAGCGCGAGGCGGCGATGGCCAACCCCGGCTTCGGCCGGCACTTCACCGACCACATGGTGACGATCAGCTGGACCGAAGGCCGCGGCTGGCACGACGCGCAGCTCGTGCCCTACGGCCCGCTGTCGCTCGACCCGGCCAACATGACGCTGCACTACGCGCAGGAGATCTTCGAGGGCCTCAAGGCCTACCGGCAGCCCGACGGCACGGTCGCCACCTTCCGTCCCGAGGCCAACGCCGCCCGTTTCCAGCGGTCCGCCGCCCGGCTCGCGATGCCGGAGCTCCCCGTGGAGACCTTCATCGAGGCCTGTGACGTCCTGGTCCGGCAGGACCAGGCCTGGGTCCCGCCGCACGGCGGCGAGGAGTCCCTCTACCTGCGGCCCTTCATGATCGCCGCCGAGGTGGGCCTCGGTGTCCGGCCGGCCAACGAGTACCTCTTCATCGTCATCGCCTCTCCCGCCGGCGCCTACTTCCCCGGCGGCGTGAAGCCGGTCTCGATCTGGCTCTCCCAGGACCGGGTGCGCGCCGTCCCCGGTGGCGTCGGCGACGCCAAGACCGGGGGCAACTACGCCGCCTCCCTGCTCGCCCAGGCCGAGGCCGCGGCGCAGGGCTGCGACCAGGTCGCCTACCTCGACGCCGTCGAGCACAAGTGGGTCGAGGAGCTCGGCGGCATGAACCTCTACTTCGTGTACGGGCAGGAGGACGGCAGCAAGCGGATCGTCACCCCCACCCTCACCGGCTCGCTGCTCGCCGGCATCACCCGTGACTCCCTGCTCACCGTCGCCCGTGACCTCGGCTACACCTCCGAGGAGGGCCGCGTCTCCATCGACCAGTGGCGCGCCGACACGGAGAACGGCACCCTCACCGAGGTCTTCGCCTGCGGTACCGCCGCCGTCATCACGCCCGTCGGCACCGTGAAGTCCGCGGACGGCGAGTGGACCCAGGGCGACGGCACCCCCGGTGAGGTCACCCTGAAGCTGCGCGAGCGCCTGCTGGACATCCAGCGCGGCATCGCCGAGGACACCCACGGCTGGATGCACGAACTCGGCTAGTCACCGGCCGTACCCGCCAGGCCGCGCCCCTCCCCGGGGCGCGGCCTTCGCCGTTTCCGGGTCCGAGTTTTGAGCGCCGCTCAAAACCTGGTTAGAGTGCTGCTCCAACCAGGAGGTGCGGCGACGTGCGACTGACCCCGACCGAACGTGACCGGCTGCTGCTCTTCGGCGCGGCCGAGCTGGCCAGGGCCCGGCGCGCCCGCGGCCTGCGGCTCAATGTCCCCGAGGCGACCGCGCTGATCGCGGACACCGTCTGCGAGGCCGCCAGGGACGGACGGCGGCTGGCCGAGGCGATCGCGGCCGCCCACGCCGTGCTGGGGCCGGACGACGTGCTGCCGGGTGTGGCGGACGTGGTCACCGAGGTCCAGGTGGAAGCCGTGTTCGACGACGGCTCGCGGCTGGCGGTGGTCAGTCACCCTCTCTCCGGCGGCACGCTGGGCGACGACGCGCCCGGCGCACTCCTCCCCGGCCCTCCCACGGCCGCCCCGGAACCGTCCGTGCGGCTCACCGTCCGCAACACCGCGACCGTCCCGGTCAGCGTGACGTCCCACTTCCACTTCTTCGAGGCCAACCCCCGGCTCCGCTTCGACCGCGCGGCGGCCTACGGGATGCGGCTGGGCGTGCCCGCCGGCTCCTCCCTCCGCTTCGGCCCGGGGGAGACGGCCGAAGCGCCTCTGGTCCCGATCGGCGGCGACCGGATCGCGATCGGGTTCGCGGGGCTCGTCGACGGACCGCTGGACGCGCCGGGCGCGAAGGAGGAGGCGCTGCGCAGGGCGGCGGCCTGCGGCTACCTCGGAGCGGGGGAGGGGAACTGATGGATCCGTACGAGTACGCCTCCGTGCACGGGCCGCGTGCCGGGGACCGCGTCAGGCTCGGCGACACCGGGCTGACCGTCCGCGTGGAGTCCGACGCCCAGAGGCAGGGGGACGAGTTCCTCGCCGGATTCGGCAAGACGGCCCGGGACGGCCTGCACCTCAAGGCCGCCGCGGTCCGGGAGACCTGCGACGTCGTCATCAGCAACGTCCTGGTCATCGACGCGGTGCTGGGAATCCGCAAGGTCTCGATCGGTATCCGCGAGGGCCGTATCGCCGCGGTGGGACGGGCCGGCAACCCGGACACCCTCGACGGGGTGGACGTGGTGACCGGCACGGGCACGACGATCGTCTCCGGCGAGGGCCTCATCGCGACGGCCGGTGCCGTCGACCCCCATGTCCACCTGCTCTCCCCGCGCATCATGGAGGCGTCCCTGGCCTCCGGTGTCACCACGATCATCGGCCAGGAGTTCGGCCCGGTCTGGGGTGTCGGCGTCAACTCCCCGTGGGCCCTGCGCCACGCCTTCAACGCCTTCGACGCGTGGCCCGTCAACATCGGCTTCCTCGGCCGCGGTTCCTCCTCACACGAGGCGCCGCTGGTGGAGGCCCTCGCCGAGGGCGGCGCCTGCGGCTTCAAGGTCCACGAGGACATGGGAGCCCACACCCGCGCCCTGGACACCGCCCTGAGGGTGGCCGAGGACCACGACGTCCAGGTCGCGCTGCACAGCGACGGGCTGAACGAGTGCCTGTCCGTCGAGGACACCCTGAGCGTGCTCGAGGGCCGCACGATCCACGCCTTCCACATCGAGGGCTGCGGCGGCGGGCACGTGCCCAACGTGCTGAAGATGGCGGGAGTGCCCAACGTCATCGGGTCCTCCACCAACCCGACGCTCCCCTTCGGCCGTGACGCGGTCGCCGAGCACTACGGGATGATCGTCTCCGTCCACGACCTCAAGACGGACCTGCCCGGCGACGCCGCCATGGCCCGCGACCGGATCAGGGCCGGGACCATGGGTGCCGAGGACGTGCTGCACGACCTCGGCGCCATCGGGATCACCTCGTCCGACGCGCAGGGCATGGGCCGGGCGGGCGAGACCGTACGGCGCACCTTCGCCATGGCCGCGAAGATGAAGGCCGAGCTCGGTCCCATGGACGGCGACGGTCCCGGTGACGACAACGCCCGGGTGCTGCGCTACATCGCCAAGCTCACCGTCAACCCCGCCATCGCGCACGGCCTGTCGCACGAGGTCGGCTCGATCGAGACCGGCAAGCTCGCCGACATCGTCCTGTGGCGACCCGAGTTCTTCGGCGCGAAGCCCCAGCTGGTCCTGAAGTCGGGCTTCCCCGCCTACGGGGTCACGGGCGACCCCAACGCCGCTACCGACACCTGCGAACCGCTCGTCCTGGGACCGCAGTTCGGCTCCTACGGGGCCACGGCCGCCGATCTGTCCGTCGCCTTCGTCGCGGAGGCCGCCACCCAGCTGGGCGCCGACCTCATGCCCACCCGCCGGCGCAGGGTCGCGGTCCGCGGCACGCGCGGCATCGGGCCGGCGGACCTGCGCCTCAACTCACGTACCGGGCAGGTCGGTGTCGACGGCGACACCGGTCTCGTCACCCTCGACGGCGACCCGCTGCGCTCACCGGCCGCCGAATCCGTCTCCCTCAACCGCCTCTACTTCCTCTAGGACCGCCATGACCTTCCGCATGCCGCCCGAGTGGGCCCCCCACGAGCGCACCTGGATGGCCTGGCCGGGCCCCAACCCCACCTTCACCACGGCGGCCGAGCTGGACGAGGCGCGCGGCGCCTGGGCGGCCGTCGCCCGCGCCGTGCGCCGCTTCGAACCGGTCACCGTCGTCGTCGGACCCGGGCAGGAGGACAGCGCGCGGGCGCTCCTCGGGCCGGACGTCGAGACAGCCGTACGCCCCCTCGACGACGCCTGGATGCGGGACATCGGCCCGACCTTCGTCGTCGACCCCGAGGCCCGGCAACTCGCGGCCGTGGACTGGACGTTCAACGGCTGGGGCGCCCAGGGCTGGGCCCGCTGGGAACACGACCGGCACATCGCGCGGGGCGTGGCCGAGCTGGCCGGAGTGCCTGTGCACAGCTCGCCGCTGGTCAACGAGGGCGGCGCCGTCCACGTGGACGGCGAGGGCACCGTGCTGCTCACCGAGACCGTGCAGCTGGGCAAGGAACGCAACCCCGGCTGGACCCGGAGTGCCGTGGAGGAGGAGATCCACGCCCGCCTCGGCACCGAGAAGGCCGTCTGGCTGCCACGGGGCCTGACCGGGGACTACGGCACCTACGGCACTCTCGGCCACGTCGACATCGTCGCCGCGTTCGCGCGTCCCGGAGTCGTCGTCGCCCACGTCCAGCCCGACCCCTCCCACCCGGACCACGAGGTCACCCGTGAGACGGTCCGCATCCTGCGCGCCGCCACCGACGCGCAGGGCCGCCCGTTGGAGGTGGTCGAGATCCCCGCTCCCACGGCGCTGAGGGACGCCGACGGCGGGTGGAACGACTACTCCTACATCAACCACTACCTCTGCAACGACGGCGTGGTCCTCTGCGCGTTCGACGACCCCAGGGACGAGGAGGCGGCCGCCGTCCTCGCCGACCTGTTCCCCGACCGTACGGTGACACCCGTCGACGCCCGTACGATCTTTGCCGGTGGTGGAGGCATCCACTGCATCACGCAGCAACAGCCCAGGATCTGAGACCGTGCCCCGTAGCCCGCGCCGTCGCAACATCGCCCCGCCCCGCGAGGACGTGCTCGCCGCCGTCATGGCCACCGTCGCCGAGCGGGGCCTCGACGGGCTCACGATGGCGGGGCTCGGCCGCGAGGTGCGGATGAGCAGCGGGCACCTCCTCTACTACTTCCGTACCAGGGACGAACTGCTGCTGCAGACCCTGGAGTGGAGCGAGGCGCGGCTCGGTGCCGAGCGCCGGGCCCTGCTCGCCGGGCCCGGCAGCGCACGCGAGCGGCTCGGCGCCTACATCGCGCTGTACGTCCCCGACGGTCACCGCGACCCGCACTGGACGCTGTGGCTGGAGGTCTGGAACCGCTCCCAGGGAGCCGACGAGGACGCCCACGCCCGCCAGGCCGCCATCGAGGACGCCTGGCACCGCGACCTCGTCGGACTCCTGTCCGACGGCATCGCACGCGGTGAGTTCCGCGCCGTGGACACCGACCGGGCCGCGACCCGGCTGCGGGCGCTGCTCGACGGGTTCAGCGTCCACGTCACCGTCGGCATCCCCGGAACCGGCCGTGAGCAGGTCCTGGACGAGGCGCGCCGGTACGTGGAGGAGACGCTCCTGCCCGGGCAGGCCTCCGGGGCGACGGGCATCCCGCCCGCATCCTGAGACACCCCGGGACGGGGGCGGGCCGTTGTGCCACACTGCTGCCGTGTCCTCGTTCGCCATGATTACCGGCAGCAGGCGCGCCGGTCCGCAGTGACCGTCCTGTACCACCACGTACGGAACGGACATCGTGCCCCAGACCCGCGCGCAGACCTCTCGCACCCGCGAGGGGTTTTTTCGTTTTCCGGCCCACACCACGGCCGCAAGCGAGGCACGCGAGAGGATGGGGGCAAGTGGAGCCGATTCGTCCGGATCCGCTCACCCGACAGGAGTCAGATCAGCATGACCACCAAGGCCAAGGTCCCCGACGACACGTTCCATGTCTTCGACACCACCCTGCGCGACGGTGCGCAGCGTGAAGGCATCAACCTGACGGTCGCGGACAAGCTGACCATTGCCCGGCATCTGGACGACTTCGGCGTGGGCTTCATCGAGGGAGGGTGGCCCGGCGCCAACCCCCGTGACACCGAGTTCTTCGCCCGTGCCCAGCAGGAGATCACCTTCGAGCACGCACAGCTCGTCGCGTTCGGCGCCACCCGCAGGGCCGGTGGCAAGGCCGCCGACGACCCGCAGGTCCAGGCGCTCCTGGACTCGGGCGCCCCGGTGATCACGCTGGTCGCCAAGTCCCACGACCGTCACGTGGAACTGGCCCTGCGCACCACCCTGGAGGAGAACCTGGAGATGGTCCGCGACACGGTCGCCCATCTCCGGGAGCAGGGCCGCCGGGTCTTCGTCGACTGCGAGCACTTCTTCGACGGCTACCGCGCCGACGCCGAGTACGCCAAGGCGGTCGTGCGCACCGCCCACGAGGCCGGCGCCGACGTGGTCATCCTCTGCGACACCAACGGCGGGATGCTTCCCGCCCAGGTCCAGGCCGTCGTCGCCACCGTCCTCGCCGACACCGGCGCCCGGCTCGGCATCCACGCCCAGGACGACACGGGCTGCGCCGTCGCCAACACGCTGGCCGCCGTCGACGCCGGCGCGACCCATGTGCAGTGCACGGCCAACGGATACGGCGAACGGGTCGGCAACGCCAACCTCTTCCCGGTCGTCGCCGCCCTGGAGATCAAGTACGGCAAGACCGTCCTGCCCGAGGGCGCGCTCGCGGAGATGACGCGCATCTCCCACGCCATCGCCGAGGTCGTCAACCTCACGCCCTCCACCCACCAGCCGTACGTGGGCGTCTCCGCCTTCGCGCACAAGGCCGGACTGCACGCCTCCGCGATCAAGGTCGACCCGGACCTCTACCAGCACATCGACCCCGAACGCGTCGGCAACACCATGCGGATGCTCGTCTCGGACATGGCCGGCCGTGCCTCCATCGAGCTCAAGGGCAAGGAGCTCGGCATCGACCTGGGAGGGGACCGCGCACTCGTCCAGCGGGTCGTCGAACGTGTCAAGGAACGAGAGCTCAAGGGCTACACCTACGAGGCTGCCGACGCCTCCTTCGAGCTGCTGCTGCGCACCGAGGTCGAGGGCAGGCCCCGGCGTTACTTCCGCACCGAGTCCTGGAGGGCCATCGTCGAGAACCGCCCCGACGGGACCCACGCCAACGAGGCGACCGTGAAGCTCTGGGCGAAGGGCGAGCGGATCGTCGCCACGGCGGAGGGCAACGGCCCGGTCAACGCCCTGGACCGGGCGCTGCGCGTCGGCCTGGAGCGGATCTACCCGCAGCTCGCCAAGTTCGAGCTGGTCGACTACAAGGTCCGCATCCTCGAGGGCCGCACCGGCACGGAGTCCACCACCCGGGTGCTCATCACCACGAAGGACGGAACCGGCGACTGGGCGACGGTCGGAGTGGCGGAGAACGTCATCGCCGCGTCCTGGCAGGCGCTCGAGGACGCGTACACCTACGGGCTGCTGCGTGTGGGCGTGGAGCCGACCGACTAGGGGCCCGCCGCGAAGTCCCGTCGTACGCCGGGGAACACGGCGGACCGGGCGGGACGGTGCGGACACCCCTGGGACCGCCGCGGCCGCTCGTGCCGCCCCGGAACTCCTGCCGGGGCGGCACGAGCGGCCGTCCGCGTACTCCCGCCGTGGCCGCCCCTCCACGCGCCCGCGCCCGTGTACGCAGGACTCCGGACACCTCCGGACACGGGCACCGTCCGCCGTGGCCCGGTCCGTCGCTCCCGGGCACGCGTGCGCCGCCGCGCCGGCCCAGCCCCGGCCGCGCCGCCCCGGACCGTTGCAGGTGTGCAGCCGGGCCTTTGCTCCGTCGCCCTCGTTCCCGGGACCACGACCAGGCGATCCGGGCGCCGCTGACGGAGTCCCGGCAGTGGATCGTGTCCGGGGGCGGCAGGCGGGCCCGGAACCCTCCCGGTCCCTCGGCCGTCGTCAAGCCCTGGCCGGGTCGCGCGGCCTGCCCGGGGGGCGGCGGCACCTTCCTCGTGCCGTGTGCGATCGAGAAGCCGGCGCGAAGCGGACCACCGGTACGCCACCGGGGTCGGAGCGCGCCGCACGGGGGCCACCCGTCGGACCGCCGAGGTGAGTCCCCTGGCGCGAGAGCGCGTTCAAGCAGTGAACACAAGCCCGGTGGGACGTGCCTCGGCCATGGGTACGGACCAATCTCGACGTGAAGTATTGACGCCTCTGTTCCGGCGCGGTTAACTCCAGCCGCAACGCCGGTACCGGTTCCGGTACCGGTTGCGGAACCGGTACCGAGCCCGTCCCGTCACCCTGCCCTGTCCGGCCCATGGAGGCCCCGTTGCGTGTCACCATCGCCGATGTCGCCCGCGAGGCCGGTGTCAGCAAGACGACCGTGTCGCGGGTCATCAACCTCAAGGGCGAAGTGGACGTCTCGACGGCCGCCCGCGTTCGTGAAGTGATCGCAGACCTCGGCTACGTACCCAGTTCGGGAGCCGTCGGACTGGCCCGCGGCAGCAGTCGCACGGTCGGCATGCTGGTGCCCTCGCTCACCTGGCCCTGGATGGGCGAGGTGCTCCAGGGAGTCGTCGACACGGTCGAGGCCGCCGACTACGGGCTGCTGCTCTTCACCTGCAACCGGGGCGCCGAGTCCGTCGAGCGCTTCACCACCCAGGTGTCGGCGCGTGCCTTCGACGGGCTCGTCGTCGTCGAACCGGAGAACACGCTCGACCAGCTCACCGCACTGCACCGTTCCGGCCTGCCGATCGTCCTGATCGACGACAGGGGCCACCACCCCGAGTTCCCCTCCGTCGTGACCACCAACCACGAGGGAGGCGCGTCCGCCGCCCGTCATCTCCGGGCGGCCGGGCGTACCAGACCCCTGGTCGTCACCGGCCCGGAACACTTCGGCTGTGTGCGTGACCGGCTCGCCGGCTTCCGCTCGGTCCTGCCCACCGAGCTGGTGGTGGACGGAGACTTCACCGAACGCCGGGGCCGCCTCGCCGTGGAGGAACTCCTCGCGTCGGGAACCGAGTTCGACTCCGTCTTCGCGCACAACGACATCAGCGCCGCCGGGGTGCTGCGCGCCCTGAGGGCCGCCGGCCGGCGCGTACCCGACGACATCGCGGTGGTCGGCTTCGACGACATCCCGATGGCCGAACACACCGAACCGCCGCTGACCACCGTGCATCAGCCCACGCGGCAGATGGGCGAGGCGGCTGCCCGCCTGCTGCTCTCCCACCTCGGCGGCACCGCCGTACCGGACGGCCCGGTCGTGCTGCCCACCGAACTGGTCGTGCGCCACTCGGCGCCGTAAGGGACCCGGCCCCGCCGGTCACCCGTCCGCATCCCCGCACCAGCCGCACCCGCACCGCCCGCCCCAGGCGCGTCCAGCGCTGCCACGCCACCGGATCTCCCAGACCCGCAGTCCTCCTGGAGTAGCCATGTCCGTACGCCGTCGTCACACCGTGAGAGCGCTCTCAATCGCCATCGCGGTGGTCGCGCTCGCCGCCGGCTGTTCGTCCGCCAACTCGGGCGCCAACAAGGGAGGTGGCGCCGGTGCCTCCGGCGTGCTGACCCTCGGCAAGCCGGACGGGCCGCAGACCAACAACAGCAACCCGTTCCTCGCCACCTCGGCGGGTGCCACACTCGGATACCGGTTCATGATCTACGAGCCGCTGGCGATGACGAACCAGATCCGCCCGACCGACAAGGCGGACCCCTGGCTCGCGACCGCGTGGGACTGGGAGTCCAACTTCACCAAGCTCACCTTCACGCTCGACAAGCGGGCCAAGTGGGCCGACGGGAAGCCGCTGACCGCCGCCGACGTCGCCTTCACCTTCGAGCTGCTCAAGAAGCACCCGGCGCTCAACGGGAACGGCATCCCCTACGACGGCATCGCGGTCGAGGGCGAGAAGGTCGTCCTGACCTTCAAGGAATCCCAGTTCGTCAACCAGAACAAGATCATCACGACGTACGTCGTGCCCAAGCACATCTGGGAGAAGGTCGAGAACCCGGAGACCTGGCCCAACCGCAACCCGGTCGGCTCCGGCCCGTACAAGCTGAAGACCTTCACACCGCAGACCACCACCCTGACCGCCACGCCCTCCTACTGGAAGGGCGAGACCAAGGTCAAGGAGCTGCGCTACTCCGCGTACAACGACAACAGCGCGGCGACGACGGCCCTGGCGAACGGCAAGCTCGAGTGGTCGTTCGTCTTCATGCCGAACTACAAGCAGCTGTACATCGCCAAGGACCCCAAGAACCACAAGCTGTGGTTCCCCTCGGGGCTCGGCATCCACGGCCTGTGGTTCAACACCGCACGCAAGCCGTTCGACAACCCGGCCCTGCGCAAGGCGATGGCCATGGTCATCGACCGCAAGGCGATCCACGTGCAGGCCCAGGCGACCCTCTACCCGGAGATCAGCAACCCGACCGGGATCCCGCTGCCCGCCGGGGAGCCCTTCCTCGCACCCGAGTACAAGAGCGCCACCACGGCGCCCGATGTGGCCGGTGCCAAGAAGATCCTCGACGAGGCCGGGTTCGAGCTCAGCGGCGGAGTCCTGAAGGACCCGGCCGGCAAGCCCGTCGAGCTCACCTTCACCGACCCGGCCGGCTGGAACGACTACATCACCGGGCTGTCCATCATCAAGGACAACATCAAGCAGCTCGGCATCGAGGCGAAAGTCAAGACGCAGACCGCCGAGGCCTGGGGCAACGACGTCGCCACCGGCAACTTCGACGCCACCCTGCACTGGACCAACAGCGGTGCCACGCCGTACGACATGTACCAGAACATCATGGACGGGGCGATCCTCCAGCCCATCGGGAAGAGCTCGCAGCTCGGCAACTTCGGACGCTTCAAGAGCCCCGAGGCCACCGCCGCGCTGAAGGAGTACGCGAACGCGACCGACGACGCCACGCGCACCAAGGCCATGAACACCCTCCAGAAGATCATGGTCGAGCAGGCGCCGGTCGTCCCGACGGCCGCGGCCCCCATCGGTGCCGAGTACTCCACGAAGAACTGGGTGGGCTGGCCGACGGAGAAGGACCCGTACGCAGCCCCGCAGCACACCCAGCCCGACGCGCTGGAAGTCGTGCTGAACCTCAAGCCCGCCAAGTGAGGGACCGGCGACCGGGGGGCGGCGGAGCGGGGGCGGGCACACACGCCCACCGAGCCCCCGGCTCCGTCCGGGCAGGGGGAGGCCCCGGCCGCCCCCCGTCGCCGCCTTCGTCCTTCTCGCCGCCGCACGCGGCCGAACCCGCTCCTCGTCCCACCCCCCAATTGCCGGACCCTCTGAGCCCGGGGAAGAACCGACCATGACCACCGAACAGTCCGCAGACGTGCGCACCGAGAACGACGTGGTGCTCGAAGCACGCGGAGTCACCAAGCACTTCCCCGTACGGCGCACCGCGGGCGACCTCCTCGCCCGCAGACGCCGCACCGTCCACGCCGTCGACGACGTCTCGCTGAAGCTCCGGCGCGGCACCGTCACGGCCCTGGTGGGGGAGTCGGGCTCCGGAAAGTCCACCGTCGCACGGCTGCTCGCCCAGCTGTACCCGCTCACCTCGGGGGAGATACACCTCGGCGGCACGGCGGTGAAGGCCGGGCGCGGCCGGTCCTTCCGCACGTACGTCAAGCAGGTCCAGCTGATATTCCAGGACCCCTTCGCCTCGCTCAACCCGGTGCACACCGTGCGCTACCACCTGACCCGTGCCCTCAGGATCCACGACAGGGCGGGGAACGGGGACGCGGACCTGGACGGCAACCTGGCCGCCCTGCTGGAACGCGTCCAGCTGACCCCTCCTCATCAGTTCCTGGACAAGTTCCCGCACGAGCTGTCGGGCGGACAGCGCCAGCGCGTCGCGATAGCGCGCGCGCTCGGCGCCGACCCGCAGGTCCTGCTCGCCGACGAGCCGGTGTCCATGCTGGACGTGTCGATCCGGCTCGGCGTCCTCAACCTGCTGCGCGACCTCAAGGAGCGCCTGCACCTCGCGATCCTCTACATCACCCACGACATCGCGTCCGCCCGCTACTTCGCGGACACGACCCTGGTGATGTACGCGGGCAGGATCGTCGAGGGCGGTGACAGCGAGACCGTCACCCAGCGCCCCGCGCACCCCTACACCCAGCTGCTGATCGCCTCCGCGCCGGACCCCGACCGGGTGGCCGACGAGGAAGCGCAGGAAGAGACCGGAAGCGGCGAGCCGCCCTCACTGATCGCCCCGCCGGACGGCTGCCGCTTCCACCCCCGCTGCCCGAAGGCCATGGAGCGCTGCCGCACCGAACTGCCGCCGCGCTTCGACCTGGCGGACGGCCAGTGGGCCGCCTGCTGGCTGTACGAGGGCACCACCGCCGAGGGAGCAGCGAAGTGAAGTACATCCTCCAGCGGCTCGCCTTCTACGCGGTCACCGCGTGGGCCGCCATCACCATCAACTTCCTGATCCCGCGCCTGATGCCCGGCGATCCGGTCGAGGCCCTCATGAGCCGCTACCAGGGGCAGCTCGACACCACCGCCATCGCCTCCCTGAAGGCGCTGTTCGGACTCGACGAGGACCAGTCCGTCTGGTCGCAGTACACCGACTACTGGTCACACCTGCTCGACGGCGACCTCGGCCTGTCCTTCACCTTCTTCCCGACCCCGGTGGGCGAGGTGATCTCCCAGTCGTTGCCCTGGACGCTGGCGCTGGTCGGCATCACCACCCTGATCAGCTTCCTGCTCGGCACCGGCATCGGCGTCTACAGCGGCTGGCGGCGGGGCTCCTGGCTTGACGGCCTGCTGCCCGTGACCACCTTCATCTCGGCCATCCCGTACTTCTGGCTCGGCCTCATCGCCATCGCGTTGTTCGCGGTGAAGTGGCAGATCTTCCCGGCCGCCGGAGGCTACGACAACTCCCTGGTCCCGGCCTTCGACTGGCCGTTCATCTCCAGCGCGCTCTACCACGGGGTGCTCCCCGGGGTGACGATCGTGCTCAGCGCCATCGCCGGCTGGATCCTCGGCATGCGCAACATGATGGTGACCGTCTCCTCCGAGGACTACGTCATGGTGGCGCAGGCCAAGGGGCTGTCCGAGCGCCGGGTGATGTTCTCGTACGCGGCCCGCAACGCCGTCCTGCCCAACATCTCGGGTTTCGCCCTCTCGCTGGGCTTCATCGTCGGCGGCACCCTGCTGGTGGAGATGGTCTTCTCCTACCCGGGCATCGGTTTCCAGCTGTTCCAGGCCGTCGGAGCCAAGGACTACCCGCTGATGCAGGGCGTCTTCCTGATCATCACGCTCTCCGTCCTCGCCGCGAACCTGCTGGCCGACATGGCCTACGCCCTCCTCGACCCGCGCACCCGCAAGGAGGCCTGATCCCGATGGCCGTCACCGCCACCGACGTCGCCGTACTCGACGACCCTCCCGCCCCGGCCGCCGCGGGCCGTGCGAAGTTCCGCTTCCTGCGCGGCGGGAAGACCCGTACCGGGCTGCTGATCCTCGCGTTCTTCGTGGTCCTGGCCGTGGCGGGTCCCTGGCTCGCCCCGTACGACCCGGACGCGATGAGCGACCAGCTCCTGCAGCCGCCCTCCGCCGACCACTGGTTCGGTACGACACAGACCGGACAGGACGTCCTCTCGCAGATCCTGGTCGGCACCCGCGGTGTGCTGCTCGTGGGGTTCCTCGCCGGCATCCTGGCGACCGTGCTGTCCGTGCTCATCGGGGTCAGCGCCGGATTCCTCGGCGGAGCCGCCGACGAGATCCTCTCGATGCTCTCCAACATCTTCCTCGTGATCCCCGGCCTGCCGCTGATCATCATCATCGCGAGCTTCGTCGAGGACACCGGGGACCTGCTGATCGCCGCGGTCATCGCCCTCACCTCCTGGGCCTGGGGGGCCCGCGTGCTGCGCGCCCAGACGCTGTCGCTCCGGCGCCGTGACTACGTGGAGGCGGCACGGGCCACCGGCGAGTCGACCTGGCGGATCATCCTGTTCGAGGTCCTGCCCAACCTCACCGCCGTCATCGCGTCCGGTTTCGTCGGCACCGTCATCTTCGCGGTCCTCTCGGAGATCACCCTCGCCTTCATCGGCGTCGCCGACATCTCCCACTGGAACTGGGGCACCGTGCTCTTCTGGGCCCAGTCCAACCAGGCCCTGGCCCAGGGCGCGTGGTGGTGGTTCGTGCCCGCCGGGCTGTGCATCGCCCTGCTGGGGACCGCTCTCTCCCTCATCAACTTCGGCATCGACGAGTTCGTCAACCCGCGTCTGCGCACCGCGACGGGCGCCTCCCGGAAGGTCCGGATGCGGGTGGGCTTCACCCCCGTGGCCCGCACCGCCGCGCCGAAGGAGCCCGCGTCGCCCGGCTTCACCCCGGTCGACCGTGCCGGCGCAGTCCAGCCGTCCGGTGAGCCCTCGCCGTCCGGCACCCCCGAGTCGCCCGGAACGCCCAGCAAGGAGCCCAGCGCATGACCGCCGAGCCGATCCTCACCATCAGCGGCCTGAACGTCGACTACGGCACCGGCGCGAGCGGCGTCCGCGCCCTGCGGGACATCGATCTCACCCTGCACCGCGGTGAAGTCCTCGGCCTGGCGGGCGAGTCGGGCTCGGGGAAGTCCACGCTCGCGTACGCGGTCACCCGGCTGCTCTCCCCGCCAGGGGTGATCACCGGCGGCGACGTCCACTACCACCGGCCGGGCGGGGACAGCATCGACATCCTCTCCCTCACCCCGGACGAGCTGCGCGCCTTCCGCTGGCAGGAGCTGTCCATCGTGTTCCAGGGGGCGATGAACTCCCTCAACCCGGTGCACACGGTCCACAGCCAGCTCACCGACGTCCTCGCCGCGCACCGCCCCGGCATGCGGGCCGCCGAACGCACCGCGCGGGCCGAGGAACTGCTGAGCCTCGTCGGCATCTCCGCCGACCGGCTCGCCGCCTATCCGCACCAGCTCTCCGGCGGCATGCGCCAGCGCGTGATGATCGCGATGGCACTCGCCCTGGAACCCGAGATCGTCATCATGGACGAGCCCACCACCGCCCTCGACGTCGTGATGCAGCGCCAGATCCTGCGCAAGCTGGTGGAGCTGCGGGAGCGCCTCTCCTTCTCCGTCGTCTTCATCACCCACGACATCTCGCTGCTGATCGAGTTCTCCGACCGGATCGCGATCATGTACGGCGGACGGATCGTGGAGCAGGCGGGCGCCGCCGAGATCTACCGCGACCCCCGCCATCCCTACAGCGAGGGCCTCCTGCACTCCTTCCCCGCGCTGCACGGCCCCCGCCGCGAGCTCTCCGGCATCCCCGGGTCGCCCCCGCACCTGTCCGCGATGCCCGCCGGCTGCGCCTTCCACCCACGCTGCGGCAAGGCCTTCGAGCCGTGCTCGGAGCGCGTCCCGGTGCTCGCCGCGCCGGACGCCGGCGCGCCCCGCGAGGTCGCCTGCTGGCTGCACCACTGACCCTCCGCACCGCCGCTCACCACCCCCAGACCACCCGGATCTACGGAGTCCCATGAATCTCGTCACGCCCCGCAGCAGCCTGCAGCCCGCCGTCGTCCGGGGACTCCCCGCCGGCTTCCGCTGGGGCGTCGCCACGTCCGCGTACCAGATCGAGGGCGCGGCCTCCGAGGACGGCCGTACGCCATCGATCTGGGACACCTACTGCCGCGTGCCGGGTGCGGTGCACAACGCGGAGCACGGCGACGTGGCCTGTGACCACTACCACCGGATGCCCGAGGACGTGGAGCTGATCGCGGGCCTCGGCGTCGACACGTACCGCTTCTCGCTGGCCTGGCCGCGCATCCAGCCGGGCGGCCGGGGCCCCGCGAACGCCAAGGGCCTCGACTTCTACAAGCGGCTGGTCGACGAGCTCCAGGGCAAGGGCGTCACCCCGTGGATCACCCTCTACCACTGGGACCTGCCGCAGGAGCTGGAGGACGCGGGCGGCTGGCCGGCCCGCGACACCGCGCTGCGGTTCGCCGACTACGCCATGCTCGCCTACGAGGCCCTCGGTGACCGGGTCGAACACTGGACGACGCTCAACGAGCCGTGGTGCTCGGCGATGCTCGGATACGCCTACGGTGCCCACGCCCCGGGCCGCACCGACATGGGCGACGCCATGGGGGCCGTCCACCACCTGCTCCTGGGCCACGGCCTCGCCGCCCGGCAGATGCGCGAGGCCGCGGGCACGCGTCCGCTCGAACTCGGCATCACCCTGAACCTCGGCACCGCCACCCCGGAGACCGACAGCGAGGCCGACCGGGAGGCCTGCCGCCGTGCCGACGGCATGGGCACCCGCCTCTACCTCGACCCGATCGTCCACGGGCGCTACCCGCAGGACGTGGTGGACGACCTCGCCGCCCAGGGCATCGAACTGCCCGTCCAGGACGGCGACCTGGACGCCGTCTCCACCCCCCTGGACGTCCTGGGCGTCAACTTCTACCGGGGCGCGCTGTTCTCCGGCGTCACCGAGGAGGGATCGCCCACCGGCGCCGACGGCCTCCCCGTCGTCCGGGGGGTGGAGCGCGACCTGCCCCGTACGGCCATGGACTGGGAGATCACCCCCGGTGAACTGACCGATCTGCTGCTGCGGCTCCAGCGCGACTACGCGCTGCCGACCGTCATCACGGAGAACGGCGCCGCCTTCGACGACACCGTCGCCGCCGACGGCTCCGTACCCGACACCGACCGCACCGCGTATCTCGCCGACCACATCGAGGCCGTCCGTGAGGCCCGCGCGCAGGGCGCCGACGTCCGGGGCTACTTCGCCTGGTCGCTGATGGACAACTTCGAGTGGGCCTACGGCTACGACAAGCGGTTCGGCATCGTCCGCGTCGACTACGACACCCAGGTGCGGACCCTCAAGGACAGCGCGAAGTGGTACCGCGACACGATCCGCCTCACCCGGAACAGCCGGTCCGACTGACTCGCACAGGAGCACCCCCACATGCCCTCCCGCACGATGCTGATCGCCACCACCGCCGCCCTCGCCGCACTCGCCGTCCCCGCGGCCGTCGCGGCACCCGCCCCCGGCCCCGCCGCCACGGCCGCGGCAGCCGCCTGGGACACGGACAGAGCCGCGTCCGCCCACACGGCGGACCCCGCCGCGGTCACCGCGTCCGGCAGCGAGAACGCCGGTGTCCAGCCCGGCGCCGCCGCCGACGGCAACCCGGCCACCCGCTGGTCCAGCAACTTCGCCGACGACGCCTGGATACGCGTCGACCTGGGCGCCACCATCCGCATCAACCAGGTGAGACTGGAGTGGGAGGCGGCCTACGGCAAGCGCTACGTCCTGGAGGTCTCCAAGGACGGAACGAGCTGGACGCCCTTCTACACGGAGACCGAGGGCGCGGGCGGCACCGTCACCGCCCACACCTACCCCCAGGAGGTCACCGGCCGCTACGTCCGGATGCGCGGAGTGGAGCGCGCGACCCCCTACGGCTACTCCCTCTTCTCCTTCCAGGTGTACGGCGGTGAGCCGGCTCCCGCCTCGACGACCCGCACCAACCTGGCCCTGAACCACCCCGCCTTCGGCAACCTCTACCAGCACGCGGGCAACTCGCCCGCCTACGTCACCGACGGCGGCTGGCCCGCCGACCTCAAGGCGGACAGGTCCCGCTGGGCGTCCGACTGGAACGCCGACCGCTGGGTGGGCGTCGACCTCGGCGCCACCTCCACCATCAGCAGCCTCGACCTCTACTGGGAGGCGGCCTACGCCGTCGACTACGAGATCCAGGTCTCCGACGACAACAGGACCTGGCGCACGGTGCACCGCCCGTCCGCCGCCGAGGCCGCCGCCCGCCGCGCCGACGTCGAGGCACCGGGCGACGCCGTCGGGCGCCACGACACGATCACCCTGCCGACCCCGGCCACCGGCCGCTACGTCCGCATGCTCGGCAAGGAGCGCCGCTCCTTCCACAACCCGGCGCCCTCCACCGCCCAGTTCGGCTACTCCCTCTACGAGTTCCAGGTCTGGGGCACCGGCGGCAGCGCGAGCGCCGCCTACCCGGCCCTGCCCAGGAACCCCGGTGGCGCCTACACCACGAAGTTCTTCGACGACTTCACCGGCCCTGGCCTCGACCGCTCCAAGTGGCGTGTGGTGCGCACCGGCACGGAGATGGGCCCCGTCAACGGCGAGTCGCAGGCCTACGTCGACTCGCCCGCCAACATCCGCACCGAGAACGGCGCCCTCGTCCTGGAGTCGAAGTACTGCAAGGGCTGCACCTCCACGCCCGACGGCACCTTCGACTTCACCTCGGGCCGCGTCGACACCAACACCAAGTTCGACTTCACCTACGGCAAGGTCAGCGCCCGCATGAAGCTGCCGGTCGGTGACGGCTACTGGCCGGCCTTCTGGATGCTGGGCAGCGACGTCGACGACCCGGCGGTCTCCTGGCCCGGCTCCGGCGAGACGGACATCATGGAGAACATCGGCTACGGCGACTGGACCAGCTCCGCCCTGCACGGCCCCGGGTACTCGGCCGACGGCAACGTCGGCAGGCAGCAGACCTACCCGAACGGCGGCCGGGCCGACCAGTGGCACACCTACGGCGTCGAGTGGACGCCCGAAGGCATGACGTTCACCGTCGACGACCGCGTCGTCCAGCAGACCTCCCGCCAGAAGCTGGAGTCCACCCGCGGCAAGTGGGTCTTCGACCACGACCAGTACGTCATCCTCAACCTGGCTCTCGGCGGCGCCTACCCCGCCGGGTGGAACAAGGTCACCCAGCCCTACTGGGGGCTCCCGCAGTCCAGCGTCGACCGGGTCGCGCAGGGCGGCATCAAGGCGGAGATCGACTGGGTGCGCGTCGAGCAGAAGTAGCCACCGGCCCCCCCGGGCCACCAGCCACCGGAGAAGGAAAGAGCCGCACATGCCCCGTACACCGCACGCCCGCGCACGCCACCGAGCGAGACCGGCGACCGCCGCGCTCGCCGCCGCCACCGTCCTCGCCTCGCTGCTCGCCGGGGCCGTCCCCAGCGCGGCGGCCGGCGCCGAGGACCCGGCACCCGTCCTCGTCGACCGCTTCGAGGGCGAGGTCCCGCTCGGTGGCCCGCCCGCCGACTCGCTCTTCACCTGGGGCGGTGACGCGGACGACCACCCGGCCCTGGCGTTCGAGGAGCGCGCCGACGCACCCGAGGGATCCAAGGTCCTCCAGGGCACGTACGACATCAGCGCCTGGGGCGGA
Organism: Streptomyces sp. ALB3; assembly: GCF_044385685.1. NCBI lineage: Bacteria > Bacillati > Actinomycetota > Actinomycetes > Kitasatosporales > Streptomycetaceae > Streptomyces > Streptomyces sp. ALB3. The sequence continues at coordinate 146,362 of NZ_JBISCE010000004.1, forward strand.
CTCAGCCACGAGTTCGCCGTCGACCAGCCCCCGAAGGACTGGACCGCCCACAAGGGCATCCGCTTCTGGTGGTACGGGCAGAACACCGCGCCCCTGCCCCCCGGTTCCGGCAAGCGCATCAGCTTCGAGATCAAGGACGGAGGGGCGAACGGTGGCGCCTCCGAACTGTGGACCACCTCCTTCACCGACGACTGGGAGGGCTGGCACCAGGTCGAGATCCCCTTCGCCGACTTCGTCTACCGGGCCGACTACCAGCCCGTCGGAGGCATCGACCAGGTCCTCGGCCTGAACGAGATGTGGGGTTACGCCCTCACCCTCCCGACCGGCGCGCCCGGCTCGTTCGCCATGGACGCCGTCGAGCTGTACGGAAAGGCCGACCCGGCCCTCAAGTCGAGCGTCGTCGTCGACTCCGCCGTGCACCCGGTCGAGGAGGGCGGCACGGCGGACATCAGGATCTCCGTCGCCACGACCGGCTCGCTCCCCATCGAGGAGCCCGTCACCGTCGCGTACACCACGAAGGGCGGCAGCGCCGGCGCCGGCAAGGACTACACACCGGTCACCGGCACCCACACCTTCCCCGCGGGCACCGCCTCCGGCACGGCCCACACCGTCTCCGTCGCCACGGCGAAGGACAGGGGCGCCGAGTCGGCCGAGACGATCCCGCTCGAACTCACCGTCACCGGGGCCAAGGCGCCGAAGGAGAACCCCCAGGTCGTCATCGACGCCCACGGGTTGCCGTACCTGAACGCGAAGCTCCCGGTGAAGAAGCGCGTCGCCGACCTGCTGGCGCGGATGTCACCGGCCGAGAAGGCCGGCCAGATGACCCAGGCGGAGCGCAACGCACTGAGGTCGCAGGGCGACATCGCCACGTACGACCTCGGCTCGCTCCTCTCCGGCGGCGGTTCCGTGCCCACCCCGAACACGCCCGAGGCCTGGGCGAGGATGACCGACGCCTACCAGCTGCGCGCGCAGGCCACACGCTTCCAGATCCCGCTCATCTACGGCGTGGACGCGGTGCACGGCCACAACAACGTCATCGGCGCGACGATCATGCCGCACAACATCGGCATCGGCGCGGGCCGTGACCCGAAGCTCGCGGAGAGGACGGGAGCCGTCACCGCCAGCGAGGTCCGCGCCACCGGCGTCCCGTGGGACTTCGCCCCCTGTGTGTGCGTCACCCGTGACGAGCGCTGGGGCCGTTCCTACGAGGCGTACGGCGAGGACCCGGCCCTGGTCGAGGCCATGGAGACCGTCATCACCGGCATGCAGGGCCACCCGTCGGGCAAGGACCTCGACCGCAACGACAAGGTGCTGGCCAGCGCCAAGCATTTCGTCGGTGACGGCGGCACGGAGTTCGGCTCGTCGGCCACCGGCTCGTACACCATCGACCAGGGCGTCACGAAGGTCACCCGCAAGGAACTCGAAGCGGTCCACCTCTCGCCGTTCGCCGAGTCCGTGAAGCGGGGCGTCGGCACGGTCATGCCGTCGTACTCCTCGCTGGACGTCCTCGGGGACGACGCCGGCCCGGTGAAGATGCACGCCAACGCCGAGATGATCAACGGCGTGCTCAAGGACCGGATGGGCTTCGAGGGCTTCGTCATCAGCGACTGGCAGGCCATCGACCAGATCCCCGGTGACTACCCGAGCGACGTCCGCACCTCGGTGAACGCCGGGCTGGACATGATCATGGTTCCGACCGCCTACCAGGACTTCACCAAGACCCTCCAGGACGAAGTGACGGCCGGCCGGATCGCACAGGCCCGCGTGGACGACGCCGTCGCCCGCATCCTCACCCAGAAGTTCCGCCTCGGCCTCTTCGAGAAGCCGTACGCGGACACGTCGAACCTGGACCGGGTCGGTTCGGCCGGGCACCGCGCGGTCGCCCGCGAGGCAGCCGCCAAGTCCCAGGTGCTGCTGAAGAACGACGGTGCGGTGCTGCCCCTCAAGGCGTCGCAGAAGGTCTACGTCGCCGGCTCCAACGCCGACGACCTCGGCAACCAGGCCGGCGGCTGGACCATCAGCTGGCAGGGTGCCTCCGGTGCCACCACCACGGGCACGACGATCCTGGAGGGCATCGAGAAGAACACCTCGTCGGCCACCTACTCCAAGGACGCCTCCGCCCCGACCGACGGGTACGACGTGGGAGTCGTGGTCGTCGGGGAGAAGCCGTACGCCGAAGGCATCGGAGACGTCGGCAACGGTCACGACCTGGAGCTCACCGACGCCGACAAGGCGGCCGTCGACACGGTCTGCGCCGCCATGAAGTGCGCCGTGCTCGTCGTCTCGGGGCGCCCCCAGCTCATCGGCGACCGGCTCGGCGACATGGACGCCCTGGTCGCCTCCTGGCTGCCGGGCACCGAGGGCGACGGCGTGGCCGACGTCCTCTACGGCAAGCGGGCCTTCACCGGGCAGCTCCCGGTGACCTGGCCGAAGTCCGAGGCGCAGCTGCCGGTCAACGTCGGCGACGCCGCGTACGACCCGCAGTTCCCCTACGGGTGGGGACTGACCACCCTGCGCAAGGCGCCGTCGGGCGGCGAAGCCACTCTCACCGGCCTCGCCGTCGCCGCGCAGCTCGCCGAGCGGGCGGGTCTCGGGAGGACCGCCACGGGCAAGGAGATCGTGGACCGGGCGAGGCTCCTGGTCCAGCAGAGGACCGGCGGGAAGCTCGGCGAGGCGGTGTCCAAGCCGTTCGCCGAGGCCGATCACCTGCTGCTCACCGGTGACCTGACCGGAGCGGTGGCGAAGCTGCGTACGGCGTACCGCGCCGCGTCGCAGCACTGAACGCGCACAACCGCATGAAAGGACCCGGGCGGGCGACGCATTATTCGCCCGTTCGGGTTACTTTCGGAGTATGCGGAAGAGGCTGTTCGCTCCCCTGTGGGCCTGCCTGCTGCTGATGCTCTCGGCGGCACTGCTGGCCATGTCCCCGGCTGCCCAGGCCGCCCCCTCCACGATCGGCGACGCGGCGAGCGCCCTGCGCCAGGGCCCCGTGTACGTCGACCCGGCGGCGTCCGGTCAGCTCTCGGCGTCCCAGGAGGCCGCCCTGGAAAAGAAGATCATCGACGCCGACAAGCCGGTCTTCGTGGCCGTGCTGCCCGCGACGTCCGAGTACCCACCCGAGAACCTCCTGCAGAACCTGCGTACGGACACCGGGGTCACCGGCGTCTACGCGGTCCGGCTCGGTGACGGCTTCGACGCGGGCGCCGACCCGCAGGTGATGCCGACCCGGGCCGTCGACAACCTCGCCACCGCTGTGCGGGAACCCGGCACGGACACCGATGCCGCGGCCCAGCTCAACGCCTTCGTCGACCGTGCCGTCGACGAGGCCCGGGGGAGCGCCCCCGCCTCCTGGTCCGGTGGCGGAGCGGACGACGGCGCGGGGACGGGCGTCCCGGTGGCCGGCCTGGTCGTCCTCGGAGGCGTGGTCCTCGTGGGCGGAGGCACCGCCCTCGCCGTGGCCCGCCGCAACAGGAGGCGGAAGGAGGAGGAGGACCGGGCCGCCCTGGAGAAGCTCAGGGTCGTCGTGGACGAGGACATCACCGCCTACGGCGAGACCCTGGACCGGCTGGACTTCCATCCCGCCGAGAAGGGCGCGGACGACGCCATGCGCATCGACTACGAGCGCGCGCTCGACTCCTACGAGGACGCCAAGTCCCGCATGGGGAACGCGCAGCACCCCTCCGACGTGCGCGGGGTCACCAAGGCCCTGGAGGACGGCAGGTTCTCCCTGGCCGTCCTGGAGGCCCGCCGTAAGGGCCGGGCGCTCCCGGCGCGCCGGCCGCCCTGCTTCTTCGACCCGCGCCACGGCCCCTCGGTCGCGGACGTCCTGTGGACGCCGTCCGGCGGCGCGGCCCGCGAGGTCCCGGTGTGCGGCGCCGACGAGGTGCGGCTGCGCGAGGGCGAGGACCCCATGAGCCGCACGGTCGACGTCGGCGACGGCCGACGGCGCCCCTACTGGGAGGCGGGCCCTGCCTACGGCCCCTGGGCAGGCGGCTACTTCGGCGGCGGACTGCTCCCCGGCCTGCTGGTCGGCACCATGCTGGGCTCGATGCTCGCCACCCCGGCCTACGCGGGCGAGTACGGCGGCGGTGACTTCGGCTCAGGCGGCGGAGGCGACTGGGGCGGCGGCGACGTCTCCGGTTCCGACTTCGACTCGTCCGGCTTCGGCGGAGGCGGTTTCGGGGACGGCGGTGGCTTCGGAGGCGGTGGAGGCTTCGACGGCGGCGGGTTCTAGCGGCCCGTCCCCGCTCCGGCCTGCTTCTCCCAGGTGTCCGGAGCCCACACGCCCGAGCGCTTGAGTGACGCCGGGCAGTGCAGGTAGATCTCGTCGATGTCCACGACGAGGGCGAGGTCGGGACGGCGGCCCCTGACCTTCATCTCGTCGAAGACCGGAGCGTCCGTGAGGATGCGGGCCCGGCCGTTGATCCGCAGGACCGTCATCACGCCCGGTATCAGGTACAGCAGGCCCACATGCGGGTTGGACAGGATGTTGTGGAAGCTGTCACCGCGCCGGTTGCCCGGCAGGTCGGGCAGCACGAGGGTGCGCGGGTCCAGGACCCGGGTGAAGCCGGGCTCCCCACCGCGCGGGGAGGTGTCGCAGTTGCCGTCGGCGTCCGAGGTGGACACGGCGCAGAACGGCGCGCGGGCCAGCAGGCCGAGGTCGGCCTCGGTGAGCTCGTCGTGGACCTTCTCGATGACGATCGGCCACGGTTCGCCCAGGATCTCGCGCAGCTCTTCGGCCGACCGGAGGGGCACGGCCCCGGCCAGGGGGCCCGTGGTGTCGACGGGGGCGGCCGTGACGGTCGCGGGCGCGGCGTTCGACAAGGGGTTGCTCCGAACCTCGTGGGGCGCAGCGGCGTATCGCTGACCTGGCGTTGTTAGGGTCACCTTATTTCATGTGAGCGGCTGTGCCCCGCCCCGGGGGCGGCCACGGCGTAGGCCACAGGTCCGCCACCGTCGACCGTCTTCGCCCGGAGGAGGTTGTTCCGCTCGTGGCGGAGAAGACGAGGTGGGCGAGGGGAACCACTTCGTGCCGCGCGCCACCTGGTGGCGAGGGGCGCGAACGGATGGGAGGCTGGAGCAGATGGACCGTGACCGGGTGGAGAAGCAGTTGCTGGACGGCTTGACCGTCGACACCAGCAGGCCGGAGCAGCCGATCCTGCTGGACGAGGCGGGCAGGCCGATCAAGACGTGGCGGGAGAACTACCCGTACGACGTCAAGATCCGCCGCGGGGAGTACGAGCGGGCCAAGCGCATCCTCCAGATCGAGATGCTCAAGCTCCAGCGGTGGACCAAGGAGACCGGGGCGCGGGTCGTCGTGGTCTGCGAAGGGCGGGACGCGGCCGGCAAGGGCGGCACCATCCAGCGCTTCACCGAGCGCCTCAACCCGCGTGGCGCGCGCATCGTGGCCCTGGACAAGCCCACGGACCGTGAGCGGGGCCAGTGGTACTTCCAGCGGTACGTGGCCCACCTGCCCGCCCCCGGCGAAATAGTCTTCTTCGACCGTTCCTGGTACAACCGCGCCGGGGTCGAACGCGTCATGGGCTTCTGCACCCAGCCGGAGTACGAACTCTTCCTGAAGCAGTGCCCGGCGTTCGAGGAGATGCTCGTCGACGACGGGATCATCATGGTGAAGTTCTGGTTCTCCGTCTCCCGCGCCGAGCAGCGCACCCGTTTCGCGATCCGGCAGGTCGACCCCGTGCGTCAGTGGAAGCTGTCGCCCACGGACGTCGACTCCCTCGACCGCTGGGACGACTACACCACGGCGAAGATCGACATGTTCCGCGCCACCGACACCGAGCACGCGCCGTGGACCGTCGTGAAGAGCAACGACAAGCGCAGGGCGCGCCTGGAGGCGATGCGCAGCCTGCTCGCGCGCATCGACTACACGGCGAAGGACAGCGACGTCGTCGACAAACCGGACCCCCTCATCGTGGGTGCGGCGGCCACCCTGCTGGAGCCGGGCGAGGAGGACACCGCTCTCTCGCCCACCCGCCTCGTGCCGAATGCCGAGGGTCCGGGGGAGCACCCCTGAGGGGTCTCAGCCGCGTGTGGCGGTGACGTCACCGTTGACGGTGGCCAGAGTCATGCCGTGCCCGCTGCCCTTCCCGGCGGCGGGCACGGCCACCGTGGTCCGGCCGTTGCGCGACGTGGCATCGACGTCGTAGCCGGGCGCGTCCCGGGGGAGTGCCACCCGCACCGAGCCGTTGGTCGTGGCGGCGGTGAGACGGGACGGCGAGGTCGCGCTGCCGAGCGTCACGTCCCCGTTGACGGTCTCGGCGTGCAGGTGCTCCGAGCGCAGGGCGCCCGTGTGCACCGAGCCGTTGCGGGTCGCGAGGCGGATCGCGGCGTCGCCGGAGCCGGAACGGGTGACGGTCACGTCCCCGTTCACGGTGGTCAGGTCCAGACCCGCCGCTATGCCGACCGCGTCGATGCCCGCGTTCCTGGCCGTGACCGTGACGGAGACGCCGGCGGGAACGCCGATCGCGGGCATGCGCGGACACGGCCCCCCGTCGCGATCCTCATGCCCCTCGTGCTGCGGACATGACAGATCGAGCACCCAGGTGTCGTCCCGGTGTGACCAGCGGCTGACGATCCGGGCACCGGTGACCGCCCGGTCGCCATCGGCCGGCCGCAGGCGCACGCCGTTGTCCGTCGTGAGCACCAGGTGCGTTCCCCGGCCCAGGGCAGGCGGTGCCGCGCCGGTTCGTGCGCCGGGGGTCGCCGCCCCCGCCGCACGCGGCCAGGAGGGGGACGGCCGCCAGGAGCGGTGCCCATCGCCGTCTGCGTGCCAACGCCGTGATGTCCATGCCTGCTCGTCTTCCCGTCCCCGGTCGTCCCATGGCACACGTTCGTGCGCGGCCCTCCCCTGGACGGGGCGGCCTCACCGGCGCCCGCGCTCCCGGCGGGGCGCGGGAGCGAAGCCGTCGTACGGGAAGTCCTCGTCCCACTCCGGTTCGGCATAGCTGGCGGGGGCGTGGGTGCTACGGCCGCTGTCGGTGACGAAGGGCGTCCGGGAGGACGAGGGCCTGCGGCTGCGGCTGCGCTCCCGTTCGGGTTCGGGCTCGGGTTCGAAGGCTCCTACGTCGACGGAGCGCCGGGTCCTCCTCCGCGACGTCCTCTCGTCGGCGGAGCCGTCGAGGTAGCTCGGGGCGACGTGTCGAGGCGGGGCTCCGGACCGGCCGGAGCCCCGCCCGGGGTCAGCTCGTGGGGAAGCTGTCGGGAGTGCTGATCCGGCTCTTGAGCAGGGCCCCGGACTCGGTCAGGACGCCACTGCTGCTGTAGTCACCGCCGTCGCAGGTGCCCGGCCTGAACGCCGCGCTGCTCTCGGGGGCCTCGCTGTAGGTCCAGTTCGCGTAGCTGATCTTCAGCTGGTCCAGCAGGTCCAGCCAGGACGTGGTGCTCGCCCGGTCCATCGTTCCGCCGCCGGTGGCGGTCACCGTGCCGAACTCCGACACGAACAACGGCAGTCGTGAGGCCGCCCGGCTCACCGCGGAGCGGTAGTTGTCCTTGTGGCTCGCGGCGTAGAAGTGGAACGCGTACATGATGTTGGAGGCGTTGACGGGGTTGTTGACGACCTCGCTCTCGCTGGAGCCGTCCGAAACCCCCAGCGAGGACCAGCCCCGGGTGCCGACGATGACGACGGCGTCCGGGTCGGCGGCCCGGATCACGGGGATGACCTGCTCGGCGTAGTTCTTGATGGCCGACCAGCTCACACCGTTGGGCTCGTTGGCGATCTCGTAGATCACGTTCTTCTTGCCCGCGTTGCGGGCGGCGACGGAGGCGAAGAACGTCTTCGCGCGCTCGAGGTTGTAGTTCGGGTCGCCCGGCGTCAGGGTGTGGAAGTCGATCACCGCGTACATGCCGCGGTCCTCGGCCATGTCGACCAGGCTGTTGACGCGGCTGGTGAACCCTGCGGGGTCGGTCTCGTAGCCGTCCTCCTGCACGTACATGGCGATGCGGAACAGGTCCGACTTCCAGTCGTTCGCCAACGCGTCCAGGGACGCTGCGTTGTAGCACCGGTCGAACCACTGGATGCCGTGCGTGCTCATGCCGCGCAGCTGCACGGGGCGGTCGTACTGATTGCACAGGTTCACGCCGCACACGTGGAGTTGGCCGTTGACGTCCACGGGGGTGCCGTCGGCCGGGACGGGCGGGGGCTCCTCCTCGAGCGAGCCCGTACAGGCGACGCCGTTGAGCGTGAACGCCGTGGGCTTCGGGTTGGAGCCGGTGAAGGTGCCCGTGAACCCCACGTCCGCCGCCGCGCCGGTGGCCAGGGTGCGGTTCCAGTCGGCGCCGGCGACGGTGACCGCCGAGCCGGACTGCGACCAGGTGGCGTTCCAGCCCTGGGCGACCCTCTGTCCCGCGTCCGGCATGGTGAAGCCGAGGGTCCATCCGGTGACGGGGGCGCCCAGGTTGGTGATCTTCACTCCGGCCTGGAAGCCGCCGGTCCACTGGCTGGTGACCGTGTAGTCGACCTTGCAGCCGGCGGCGGCCGCCGCCGGGGGGCTGAGTGCTGCTGTGAGACCCAGAACTGTCGCGAGGGTGGCAAGTAAGGCACACAGGCGTTTCATGGCGTTCCTCCTCGTGCGAAGTGGACACGGTGGGGGGTGGGAGCGCTCCCAATCCCATCGGCCCGAGACCGTACACGGTGCGCCGATGTGCGTACAGACATGCGACGGGCTTCGGCGGAACACCTGCGGAAGGCGGCGGGCCGGTGCGACCGGGCCATCGGCGGGAAGCCCTGGCCTCCAGAGCCTGGTCAAGCGGGGCGCGGAGTTCGCGACGGGGGTCTCCGGGGCCGATGTGCCGTGCGCGATGCGGTGCCGACGGCGGGCGGGGGACGTGAACCCGAGCTGAGGGCCAAGGGTCCCCGGCCTAGCTCCCGGCGGGGCCGCGCCCCCTCCTGCGACAGATCTGCACACCGTGCACGCAGGCGGCACGCGGCCCCCGGCGACTGCCCACGCCCGGCCTCGATCCAGCACGCCCGTAGCCGCGCATGTCCCTTTCGCGGCGTCTTGAGGAACCGGCCGCCGGAACGTCCGTCGGTCGATCAGGTGAAGAAGCTGTACCGGTCCCCAGGAGTTGTGTGACCGCACGGGCCCTTCTGCCGCGAATGCTTTACGAGGGGAAGCCGGGCGGGTGGCCTGTCGGCACGCTTACGTGCTTACATCTTCCATATCGCGGAAGCCGCACGACAATTGGCCGCGTCCCCAGGTGGGACCCGGTGAACCGGCGGCAACCGCGAAAGCGGCAAGGGCCGGAATTCCTGACGGAGCCGTCCCGGGCCATTTCAGAATTGCAGCGAAAGGAATTCACCTCATGAGCTCCGCCCCCCAGGTACAGACCCAGGAAATCTCCGACGCGGACCTGGACAACGTGTCCGGTGGCCTCGCCGGCGCGGTGTCCCTCGACGCGCCGCTCGTCGGTGGCGTCGCGGGTGGCGTCAGTGCCGACCTGCTGGACGTGGCGTCGCTCTCCGGCGCCGTCGGCGCCAACGTGCTGGGCGTCGCCGGGCTCGGCTCCGCGGCCACGCTGTCGGCCTGATCCGACGCACGGCCCGTGTGTCCGTATGCCCCGATGCCGACCAGGCCGCGGGGCGTACGGGCCGTGGGGCGGCATGATCAGGCGCACACCCCACCCTGAGACCGAGGACCAGAGGGCTTTGCACGTGAGGGACCCGCGTACCGCGCGTCGACCGAGCGGACCTGGCAACCGCTGGGAGCTCGTCTGGAGCCACAGGGACGAACTGCTGGAGATCGCGCGCAGTCGCTCGGCGAGTGCCGAGGAGGCCGAGGACGCCGTCCAGGAAGCGATGATCCGTGCGGTGGAGGACCCCGGCGTCCAGTACGGCCGGGTACGCGCGTGGCTCAGACGCGCCACCCTGCGCGCGTGCGCCGAACGGCACCGGCAGGTCGCCCGCGAGGCGGAGCTGAGCCGGAGCCTCCACGCCGCTCCGGTCGAGCCCCTCCTGGTCGAGGAGGTGGCATGCGACCGGGCGGAGGCCCGGTGGCTGGCCGCCCGCAGCGAGGAACTGCTGCCCGCGCGGCAGGCTGAGGCGCTGCGGCTGCACTCCCAGGAGCTGGACGTCGGACAGGTGGCCCGGGCGATGGGGCTGAGCTACCGGGCCACCGAGTCGCTGCTCGCCAGGGCCAGGCGCGCACTGCGCCACGCTCTGGCCGGGGGGCTCACCCTGGCCTTGACCCTGTGGCCGGCCGTGCGGAGGTTCCCGCGCACGGGCGTCAGCCGGCAGGCGGTGGCGGCGACGGCCGCGGCGACGGCCGCCGTGGTGGGTGTGGCCCTGCCCGCAGGCCCCTCCCTGCGGGCGGAAGCCCGGCCTCCGGCGGACAGGCCCGAGCGCGCCGCCCCGCGAGCCGTGGACCCTCCCGCTCCCCGGGGGCCGGCCGAACGTTCCCGCGCGGCCTCCCCCTCCCCGGACCCCGGTGACCGGAAGGGCCAGGACACCTCGCGGCCCGTGACCGAAGAGCCGGCGGAAAGGGGTGAACCGCGGAGTGCGGCAGCCGTGCGGATATCGATCGGAGCCGGCACGCATTCGTCCGTGCTGCCGTCGACGGCCGTGCGCGTGTCGATAGCGGAACTGCCCGGGAAAGCGACCGTCGCCGATGTGCCGGAGAATTCAGCGCCGCCGGTCGGGATATCCGTCGAAGGGCTCACCGTGCCGGTCGATCCGCGCCGGACGGACCGTCAGGGAATTCTCCCGCGCTGAGCGGCCGATAAGCGGACACGCGGGCGAAGCCGCTCACCGGGAGCGGGCGCGGTGCCGGCCGTGGATCGGTGCCGGCGAACGCGTTCCGGGCGGCCGGGTGCGTGGCCGCCGGGGAGCTCGGAGTCGCGGAGGCGCACGGCGTCGGGATGCGCGGAGACCGCGACGCACCAGCAGCCCCGGGCTCGATTTTGCCGCTTCGGCAAGTAAGTTTGTCGAACTGGTCCCACGGGCGCACCATCTCCCCCAACAGGAGGTGATCCGCATGAGTGGGACCGACCAGCGGTACGACGTAGTGGTGATCGGCGGTGGGGCCGCCGGGCTGAGCGGGGCGCTCGCGCTGTCCAGGGCGCGGCGTTCCGTGCTCGTGATCGACGCGGGCAGCCCGCGCAACGCCCCCGCGGCGCACGCGCACAACTATCTGGGCCGGGAGGGCGTGCCGCCCCTGGAACTGCTGGCCATCGGCCGGGGCGAGGCGGCGGGTTACGGCGCCGAGATCGTGCAGGGCCGCGCCGTCTCGGCGGAGAAGCTGCCCGACGGCTTCCGGGTCGTGCAGGAGGACGGGAGTACCGTCCACGCCAGGCGGCTGCTGGTGACGACCGGGATCGTCGACGAGCTGCCGGCGGTCGAGGGCCTCGCCGAGCGCTGGGGCAGGGAAGTGCTGCACTGCCCGTACTGCCATGGCTGGGAGGTGCGGGACCGGCCGGTCGGTGTTCTGGCGCTCAGTCCCATGGCGGTGCACCAGGCGCTGCTCTGGAGGCAGTGGACCGATGACGTGGTGCTGTTCCGCGACGGCCGGCCCGACTTCACCGACGAGGAGTACGAACAGCTGGCGGCCCGGGGCGTCTCCGTGGTCGACGGCGAGGTGACCGCGCTGGAGATCACCGAGGACCGGGTCACCGGTGTGCGGCTGGCCGGGGGCAAGGTGATCCCGCGCGAGGCGCTCGTCGTGCAGCCGCGGTTCACCGCACGGTCGGCGGTGCTGGAGAGCCTCGGGCTGGTGCCCACCGAGATGGTGATGGGCGACCACGTCATCGGCACCTACGTCGCGGCCGACCCCGCAGGGGCCACCGACGTGCCCGGCGTCTGGGTGGCCGGTAACGTCGCCAACCTCATGGAGCAGGTCGTCGGAGCGGCGGCAGCCGGGCTGAAGGCGGCCTCGATGATCAACATGGACCTCGTCACCGACGACACCCGGCGCGCGGTCGAAGCCCGCCGCGCCCCCTTCTCGGCCGACGCCGAGCGCCAGGTCACCGAGCGCGTGCTCGGAGACCGCCGTCACGGACTTCAGGAGATGCGATGACCACCGACAGCACCCGCACCGACGCCGAGATGTGGGACGACCGCTACCGCGAGAGCGACCGGATCTGGAGCGGTGACCCCAACGTCGCCCTCGTGCGCGAGGTGGCGGGCCTCACGCCGGGCCGCGTCCTCGACCTGGGGTGCGGCGAGGGCGCCGACGCCGTCTGGCTCGCCGGGCAGGGCTGGACGGTCACCGCCACGGACATCTCACGTGTCGCCCTGGAGCGGGCGGCGGTGCACGCCGCCGAGGCCGGTGTCGCCGACCGGGTCGACTGGCAGTGGCACGACCTGGGGGCCTCGTTCCCCGAGGGGGAGTACGACCTGGTGTCCGCCCAGTTCCTGCACTCGATGGGCGACCTGCCCCGCGAGAAAATTCTGCGCAGGGCCGCCGCGGCCGTCGCCCCCGGCGGTGTGCTCCTGATCGTCGGGCACGCCGGTTTCCCGTCCTGGGAGCACGACCACCCGGACATGGAGCTGCCGACCACCGACCAGGTGCTCGCGTCCCTCGAACTCCCCGAAGGCGAGTGGGAGGTGCTCCTCAGCGAGGAGCACGAGCGCATCCAGAACGATCCCGACGGCAACCCCACGACCCGCACCGACAACGCGCTGAAGGTCCGCCGCCTGCGGTGACCGGGGCGCATCGCGGGCTCGGCCCCGGCCGCGGAAACGGCGACGCTTTCCGGCCAGGGATGACAAGTGCCTCCGGTCCCGCCGGGAACAGCCGAGCGCCCGCCGTCCTCCCCCGAAGGGGAGAGCCGGCGGGCGCGCTCGGTCCAGCGGCTCAGGCCTGCGGAGCGGCCTTGACGGCGGAGATGTCGAGGTTCAGCCGGACCTTGTCGCTGACCATCACACCGCCGGTCTCCAGGGCGGCGTTCCAGGTCAGGCCCCAGTCGGAGCGCAGGATGTCGGCGCTGCCCTCGAAGCCGACGCGCTCGTTGCCGTAGACGTCGGTGGCGGAGCCGTGGAACTCCAGGTCGATGGAGAGCGGACGGGTGACGTCCTTGATCGTCAGGTCGCCGGTGACGCGGTAGGTGTCGCCGCCGAGCTGCTCGGCCCGCGTGGAGCGGAACGTCATCAGGGGGAACTTCTCGGCGTCGAAGAAGTCACCGCTGACCAGGTGGCCGTCGCGGTCGGCGATGCCGGTGTCCACGCTGGCGATCCTGACGTCGATGGAGGCGGAGGAGCTGGAAGGGTCGGAGCCGTCCAGGTGCAGGGTGCCCTCGTGCTCGCCGAACGAACCGCGCACGTTGGTGACCATGGCGTGGCGCACCGTGAAGCCGATGCTGCTGTGGGCCGGGTCGATCGTGTAGGTGCCGGTCAGGGCGGCCAGCGCGGGGTCCACCGCGAGGGTGGCGGTGGTGGACGGGGCGGTGTTCCTGCGGTTGAACAGAGCCATGGCTCCTCCTCGGGGGACGTGTCCAGACGGATGGCCGTCGACGTTCTTGTTTAACCTTCAACGAGTTTGACTGTAGACCCATTTTGTTCAAAGTTCAACATCAAGGGTCCAGGCCCTTCCGGAAGTCGCGGAAGGGGCGCTGCCGGGGCGCGTCACCCCCTGGCGGACGCGCGTAGAGCTGGGGCACTATCTCCCTGCCCCCAAAATTGTCATGAGCAGGAGGATTCCCCCCATGCTGACCCGTCCCAGACTCCGCTCGGCCCTCACCGCCCTCGCCCTGGTCCTCGGCGCGCTCTTCGCGCCCGGCGTCGGTGTCCTGGGCGGCGGCGCCACCGAGGCGCACGCCGTCACCAAGCTGACCCACTCCCAGGCGACCTCCCGCTTCAGTTCGTCCGGGATCACCTGGTCGTCCTCAGGCGGCTGTTCCAACCGCAACGTCCCCACCTGCACCTCGTTCGACCAGCTCAACCTGACCAGCGCCCAGGGCGCCCAGACGCTGAGGAGCGCCACGGGCTGCGGGCTCAACATCACGGGGGGCACCGAGACCGGACACGCGGGCGGCACCTACTCGCACTGGAACGGCTACAAGCTGGACTTCGGCAAGACCACCTGCCTGACCAACTACGTGAAGGGCACGTTCACCTACATCGGCGTACGGGGCGACGGCGCCCCGCAGTACCGGTCGGGCTCCGGCAACGTCTACGCGGACGAGGGCAACCACTGGGACGTGACGTACTACAACTGCGGCGGCTGCTGACCCGGTGACCCGGCGCCCTGCGCTGCTCCCCGCGCGCACAGAAACGCCCCCGTCCACCGGACGGGGGCATTTCTGTGTGCCGCGGCCTGGGGGCGGGGCTGCCTGCGGGACCGTCACGCTCCCTGGATCCACCCGCCGGGGCGGCCGGGGCGGGCAGCGGTCCGGTGGCGTGCGTCCTACGCCGCGTGCGGCGAAGCGGCCAGGCTCCGCCTGACGTACCGGGTGGTCTCGTCCGCGAGGACCTCGGACAGTCCGGCCTCGACACCGTCCAGCGCCTGCGCCGCCACGCCGGCGGGGTCGGTCTTCTGGTCGGCGGGCACACCCGTGGCCATGTCGGTGTCCATGTAGCCGACGTGCAGCGCCGAGACGGCGATGCCCCTGGGTGCGAGTTCCTCCCGGGACGCGTCGGTCAGTGCCCACGCCGCCGCCTTGGCCGCCGCGTAGGACCCGAGGCCGGCGGGGTGCAGCCAGGAGAGGACGGACAGCACGTTGAGCACGGAGCCGCCGCCGTTGCGCTCGATGACGGGGGCGAACGCCCGCGTCACGGCGAGGGGGCCGAAGAAGTTCGTCTCCATCTCCAGGCGCACCGCGTCGAGGTCGCCCGCTATCAGGGGCGTGGCGGTGGAGATGCCGGCGTTGTTCACCAGCAGGGTCGCGTCCGACGCGGTCCGGGCCGCCGCCCGGACCGACTCCTCGTCCGTCACGTCCAGCAGCAGGGGGATCACACCCGGCAGGTTCACCGTTCCGGGGCGGCGGGCCGCCGCGTAGACCGTCGCTCCCCGCTCGACGAGCTGGGCTGCCAGATGCCGCCCGAGCCCCCGGTTGGCGCCGGTGACCACCGCGACCGCGTCCTTCAGTTCCATGTCTGCTCCCGGTGCTGCGGGCGTGGAGCCCTGTTAGATGATGACTGCAATCTAAGCCTGGCCTAGGATAGATTGCAAACGACATCGAAATGGGAGGTGGCTGATGGGCCGCGTGTCTAAGGCGCAGGCGGAGGAGAACCGCCGACGGGTCGTGGAGACCGCCTCCCGGCTGTTCCGGGAACAGGGCACCCACGTCAGCGTCGCCGACCTGATGAAGGCGTCCGGTCTGACCCACGGCGGCTTCTACAAGCAGTTCGCCTCCAAGGAGGCACTCGTCGACGAAGCCACGGCCCACGCGTTCGGCGAACTCACCCGGCGCCGCGACGACGGACTCGAGCAGTACGGCGGGCGGCGCGAGGACGCCCAGCGGGCGCTGATCGACACCTATCTCTCCGTGGAGCACCGCGACAGTGCGGCGGACGGGTGCCCCGCTGCCGCGCTCGCCACCGACATGGCGCGTGAGTTGGGAGCCCTCGAGGCCCGCCGCGCGTACACCGAGGGGGTGGGTGACTTCGCCGAGTGGCTCGCCACCGAGGACCAGGAGGGCGTCACCCGGCTGTGCACCATGCTCGGCGCGCTCGTCCTGGCCCGGGCCACCAAGGGCTCGCCCCTCTCCGAGGAGATCCTCACCACCGCGCGCACGGCTCTGACGGCACGGAGCTGAGCCGGCGCCGTGGGAGAGGCGTGCCTACGGGCCACCGGCGCGCGGCGTCGCGCGCACGGCACAAGGATCCGCCCCGCCGGCCGCGGCAGCGGACGACGGGGCGGATCGTGGGCGGTGGGGGACGTCAGGAGCCCACGCTCACCGTGAAGCGGCGGGGGTTGCCGTCGTGGGCTGCCCCCGACACGTCCGGCTCACCGTCAGGGCGCACGTCGTCGTAGGGGAACGCGTAGCCGATCGGTGCGTTGGCGTGGACGACGCGCGACCAGTGGTTCGTCACCGCGCCCTTGTAGTAGTCCGCCACCGTGGTCCCGTTGGGCTGCTGCGGGTGGCTGAGCATGATCGAGCGGTTGAACCCCGCCGCGATCCGTGCCAGCAGCGCCTTCTTGTCGTCTGAGTCCCCGGGGTTGTTCGTGAAGGGGCCGTGATTGCAGGTGAAGACGTCCTTCGACGTCGGCTTGACGAACGTGTGGCCGCCCTCGAAGGTCAGGGTGTCCCCGCTGACGCGGCCAGCCAGGGTGCCCCGCCCGCCTTGCAGGTCGATCCGCAGGTCGGTGGAGCGGTACTTCTCCCAGACCTCGTCGATCTGCGCGGTGAACAGATCCCTGAACGGCATCTGGTCCGGCCGGTCGAAGAACGGGGCCATCAGGTTCTGGGGCGAGACGACCCGCAGGACCTGCCCGTCCGGGCCGCGGGTGACCAGCTTGTCCCAGGGCTGCCCGTCGGAGGCCGCCTGGGCGGTGAGGTCGTCGGCGATGCGCTGGACCGCGCCGTCCGGGAGGGGGGCCACCGTGTGCGTGCCGTCGCCCTCCAGGGTGAGCCCGATCGGCAGGGCGGTCACCAGGTCGACGTAGCTGATGTTCGCGTACAGCTGCTGCGGATTGAAGGTGAACTCGCAGAACGACCAGGTCCTGCCGTAGTTCGGGTCCGTGGGGGTCGCGAACGCCGGCTCGACCAGGGACGGCCCCGGGTTGAGGTAGAAGTCCAGCTTGTCGTCGCGCACGAAGTACACGCGCGCCCCGTACATCTGGGGCAGGGTCAGGACGACGGGCCCGGCGCCTGCGGCTTTCAGGGGGATGGCGCAGTCCACCGGCAGGGGGGTCTGCGGCGCGCCGGGGGAGTCGGGGCGGTAGACGCTGCCGTCGGGACGCAGGAGCACCCAGCGGTCCGTGCCCTGCTCGTGGCCGGTGACGTACGCGTGCACCGTGCCGGGCAGGGAGCGGTTCTCCAGGGCGAGTTCGCACGTCGCGGGGGCCGCGGACGTGCGCGGGCTCAGGGCGCTGCCCCAGACCGGGTAGGTGAGCGCGGTCGCGGAGGCGGCGGCGCCCGTCAGGAACATTCTGCGCGAAATCACGGAGTAACTCCCGGAGTGTGGGGGGACGCAGGCAGGGGTCAGGGAATGCTGTGGGGAGGTGGGACAAGGGGGGCTGCCTGCGGTGCGCACCACTCTTGCGACGCCTCCGGTGAGCGTCAAGAGTTATGACTGAGAGCGCTCTCAAGAAGTTGCCGTTCTTCACAACTCGACGCGTCGAACCGGGATTTGGCCACTCCTGGTCGATCACCGCATGCGCGGAGTGAACAGGAACTGAACGCGACGAGCGCAGGGCCCGGGGCAGTTGGCGGGGTGCCGGGCCGACCGGGTCAGGGGGGCGGGCGCGCGCCGTCGCGGCATCACCGGCCGTCGGCGCCCACTCGGACGGAAGCCCTGCCGCGCCGGAGCCGGTCCTGACGTCCGGGCGGCAGCCGGTGACGTACGCGACCGGCCGGGCACCGCGCCCGGTGCCGGACGGCCGTATGCTCGCGCCTGCGGTACGCCTCCTGACGGAGGGCGGCAGGGCGGTATCCGGAACTCTCGATCGGCGGGACGGGCGGAGGAGCAGCTCCGTCGATCGCGGGACGTCCGACGAGTGGGAGGGTGCGTGCGGGTCGCTCCGGTCCCGCCGGGGGAGGACGGGCATGCGCCCGGCGTGTCGACGGGGGTCGCCGTGCGGGACCGCCCGTGGGAGGGGTCCGTCCGGTGCCGACCCCTGCCATTGCGGTACGTCCAGTCGTCCGGCCCGGTACATCCGCGGCGTGGCGCGCGCGCTCCTGTGTGGCCGGGGCCACATGTACGGCTTTGTCGGAGACCTACAATGCCGAAGCTCTGTGAGCTGGCGGATGGGTTACATGGCGCAGTGCTTCTGTCAGGTGCCACCAGGAAACGGGGCAGGAGACTGTCCGGAGTCGACGGCAGGGTTTGCGTGGTCGAGTTCGTAGGGTCGACGTATGACCGTTGTGGACGAAATCCCGGGCGAGCCGAGCGACACGCGTGGCCGGGTGGCCGAACTGCTGGCGCTGCGTGAGCAGGCCCGGCGTGGC